>CAZJMG010000004.1:5119-139692 GCA_964547185.1 uncultured Sphaerochaeta sp. | reverse complement strand
GGAGGAGCAATGAAGCAACATTTGGATCTTGAGGTAGTATTGACAGGCGAGTCCTGGCGTGAAAACACCCCTGTTTTACAAGAAGCACTTACTCGGTGTTCTGAAGCGGGAGGAGGAACGGTCAGAGTCTTGACCTCTTCTGAAGGTGCTGAAATCGGCACCATACATATGCCGTCTTATACAGAGCTGCAAATTCCCACCACCAGCAGGCTCCTTGCCGCTTTGGAGAGGGAAGCGTATAAAGATTCCCGATACGAAGCGTTGATAGATTCATTTGAGACAGAATACTTTTGCATCAGTGGCGGCGGGGTGATCGACGGTCGTTCCACGCAATTCATGCTCAGTGATAAAACCTACATCTACGAGCCGAAACAATTCAGGCCCAGGATGTTCGTTCCAATCGGGTGTTCTGACATCCGCATCGAGGATGTTACATTCAAGGATGGTCCGTATTGGACGGTTCATCCCATCGGGTGCAATCGTATAACCATCTCTAATGTCATCATTGACAACAATCTACGGGTACCGAACTGCGATGGCATCGACCCTGATCGCTGCAGCGATGTTCGGATCATCGGCTGCAGCATCCGTTGTGCAGATGACTGCATCGTACTGAAGACAACCAAGGAGTTCCCCCAATATGGAATATGCAAGTCGATCATTGTCAGTGGTTGCACCTTGGTAAGCACCTCTGCGGCGATCAAGATAGGAACAGAGTCTGTCGCAGACTTTCAGGATATTGTCATCAGTGATTGCATCATCAATGCTTCGAGCAGGGCTATTGCCTTACAGCTTCGTGACCAAGGCAACATCTCTCATGTTTCGATCACGAACTGCATCATTGAAACACGGCTCTTTGAAGATCATTGGTGGGGAAGAGCGGAACCTATCTACATCACGGCCGTAAGAAGGTACTCAATCGAAGGAGAGACACTACCGCAATGGAATCCAGAGGGCGTAGTGGGGACTATCAGCGATGTCAGAATCCATGGAATTGATGCCCGTGGGGAGAACGGGGTGGTTATCCATGGAATAAAAGGCAGTGATAATCGATCAAACGTAAGAAACATACGAATCAGCGATATGAATCTACGAGTTGAAAAAACCTCCAAATGGAAAGCCGGAAAACTCGATTTGCGACCATGTGATGCACTAGGACCTGCATTCAGAAACCCTGAAGAAGATCCTGGATTGTTGGATCAACCCCATGCAGCCCTCTACGTACATGGTACAGATTCCGTTGTTTTCAAGGATGTCCGAATCTTTTGGGATATCGAGCGAGGAACAGAAGGATATGATCAGGTCCTGCAGTTTTCTGCAAATCGAAATCTCCAATGCAAGGATCTGACCATTGAGGAGAAAGAGTATGTCTGAGATACACTATAAAAACATCGATTTGGACCTGCCGCAGTGGGGACCCTATGCTAAACACTATGCAGGAATTTCCTATATCGTAAACACAGAAGAGGAACGCAGAGAAGCGATGATGGACTTCATCCCCTTGATCGGTCGAATGAGGGGAAAAACCATAGTACCTGACATCAACTATGAGTCGGATTATCATCTCTGGGAAGCAACGGATGACCTGAAGCATATCTGCTATCGTTATCAGCTTACCTGGAAAGACCGGGAATATGTGGAGGTTTTCTTCCATGAAGATCCGGATGGGCGATTGTGCCAAATGGTGTTCCATAACAATACTGATTTGAGCAAAGAGTATGTTGCAAGCATTATGTCATTTTTGAGGAGCGAAGGAAAAACAACATTGCGTCTCAAAGATGATGAGCAATGGATCGGAGCAGAGTCGTATCAGAGTCTGCAATACCGTCCTGGTCCATCTCTTTGGGTATCCGGTCAGCACTACGAGGGGCAATGCCATACAGCACAGCTGGGCATGGGCAAGGATGGCTTGCGTAAAGGGGTATGCATCGGGGATTTTCTTGTTGATGGCTTTGGCCTAGGTAATTGTCTTGCAAAAACCTATGGCAGCACTACATCGGATAATGCAACATTCCTGATGCAGAAAGGGACAACCATTACCTATGCCCTTTCGGCAACAGGAGACTGTACGACAGTGTGTCTGAGGTATGCGCTCTATGGGGTCTCTCGATTGGATTTGGTGATTGCCTCCTCTACTCATCAGGTTTCTCTTTCGCTTACTCCCACACAGGCTGAGAAAACAACCACCAGCGATTCTTTTGGATATTGCACCTGCTTCTTGCCGCTGAAAGGAGAGCCAACGCTGAGCATCAGCGTCCAGGATGTGTTGTGCACGGAAGAACGACCTTCTTTCATTTTGGATGGTCTGCTCTTGGGCAATGAGACTGATTGTAATTTGCTGCAGCAACGGTTCTTGTATGAGAGCAAACCCATTGATGTCGAGGTTTTCCGTAGTCCGGAAAAAAAGGGTGTAGGAATAACGTACCCGAAATTCCCCTCTGCCTCTTGTGCAATGCTCTCAGATAGAGAGAGAGCAAGGCCTCCTCATCCCTATAGTGATTGCACCATCACGCATGTCCTGCATGATGAGCTGTCAGGTCAGCGTATCTTGCGTAAACTCTCCAATGACTCTCTTTTCAATTGGTATGATGTGAATTGCAGGATAGAAGGAAACCAGAAAGGCCATTTTGTCGGGTACAACATCGGTCCCATTGTATGTGAACCGAAGCAGACTCAAGAGGTGTATATTGCCTTGGTGTGTGGAAACCTTCCCCAGAAAGAGCAAGAGCGAAAGCTTAATGCAATCTTGGAACGAGCTCCACAGACTGCGAGAGTCGGAATGCAAAGAGAAGAGGAGACTTCAAAGCGGGTATGTGCTTCTCCCTATCAGTTTGGCATGCAGCGGCTGTTGGCCTATATCTTTTCCAATGTCACCTATCCTGTACAAATAGGCAGCAGTGCCGTTCGTACCTATACACCAGGAAAACGATGGGGCGGGCTGTTCACGTGGGATTCTGGCATGCATGGTATTGGCTTGTGTGAGTATGAACCCTATAGGGCGGCTCAAATTGTCAACCAATATATGGTCGACCCTGAGCAAGAGGATGTTGCTCTCGTGATGCATGGATCACCCTTGCCGCTTCATATCTATCTCCTGTTGGAAATATACAAGAAAACCAAAGACAAGGACCTGCTCTCCTATTTCTATCCGAGGGCGATGAACTATTACGCGTACTTTGCAGGACTGCATCCACTTAGCCGTTTCGACGTCTTCTCAAGCGGGCTCTTGAATCCCTATGCAGAAGGGTACAACACCTTGGGAATTGATGACTACCCGGTGCAGCATGAAGAAGGAGTGAATGGCTGGTATGGAAAAGTCAGTACTGTCAGTGCTACAGCCCACGCTATTAGAACCGGACAGATCATGAAACTGCTGGCCCGGGAACTCGGTAAAGATGCTGATATTGCTCATGTGGATGAGCATCTTGGGTATCTTTCAGAAGCCTTGCTTAGATGGGCTTGGGACGATGAAAGCGGCTATTTCAACCATGTATTTGATGATACAAAAGAGCAGGTACGATACAAGGATGGTCGCTCGTACAATATGGGCTTGGACGGAGTCTCTCCGTTGCTCACCACCATCTGCTCAGAAGAGCAAAAAGTGCGTTTGATCGGGCACATCATGACCGAGGGTGAGATGTGGACACCCTTCGGCATTACCTCTGTCTCTCAAGATGCCCCGTACAGCCGAAAAGATGGGTATTGGAATGGTAAGGTGTGGATTCCTCATCAGTGGTTCTTGTTCAAGGCAATGATAGGGCATGCCCAGCTCGAGCATGCAGAGAAGATCGCCCATACAGCACTCTCTGTATGGCAAGAAAATGTAGAGGATACCTACAATTGCTACGAACTCTTTGATGGAACAACAGGTATGGGACAAGGGTGTCACCACTTTGCAGGACTCAGTGCGCCACTTGCCTCCTTTTATAACGCCTATTATCGTCCCTATCAGGTTACTACCGGCTTTGATGTGATGATTGAATCGCAACAGGTGGATGAGCAGAAGCAAGAGACTACTTTTGAACTTGTGTCTCCCTTTTACCAAGGCAAGAGTGGAGTAATCTGTGCTGTACCTTCAAAAGGAACGTACTCTGTTTCTATTGGACGAGAGCAGCAGACACTCTGTGTCTCTGCACCTTATCTGCAATTTGAAGTTGCCGATGCCTCACAGGCTGTTACGGTGAAAATCAGGAGAGTATCTGATGAGTGTTGATGCCTATAAAAAAATATGCAGAGCTTCTGAGAGAGCCTATGCGATGCTTACCCGGTTCCAATGTCTTGACCAAAATTCGCTGGACTATGGAGGTTATATTGATCCAAAAACCGGCTATAGTGAACCTGCAAAATGGGGTTCGGGCATGGGTGTATCACTAGGATGTGCTCTCTATTGCTGCCCGGAAAGTACGTATTTCCAAGATTTTCAAGTCCTGAAGAGGGCGAAACTGTTCTTTGCCCATACCAAGGCAGGACAACATGAAGACGGGACGTGGGATCTGAGAAGTTCGAACTATCATGATGCTACTGCTGCTGCTTTCACGATTGCCCAATTCATGACTACCTATCGGTTGCTGTGCACCCAAAAAGGTCAAGAAGAGTTTGCAAATGATATCTTGGATGTGTGTAAAAAAGCTGGACAAGCCTTGTTGAGCGGAGGGTTCCATACTCCCAATCATAGATGGGTGATTGCCTCGGCCCTCTCTTTGCTCTACCAAGAAACTCGACAAGAAGAGTATAAGCGTGAAGCAGAGCTCTATCTAAAAGAAGGCATAGACTGTCACGCAGATGGCTCTTATACGGAGAAATCGGTTGGAAACTACGATGCAGTAGTGGACCAAGCCCTCATTACTATTGCCCAAACGCTCGATAGACCACATTTTTTGGAATTAGTTCTTCGCAACCTCTCTCTGGTTGCTCATATGGTTCAACCTGACGGTAATTTGTGCACCACCCATTCGTTTCGACAAGATCGGGGAGCACGGATCAAACCGATGAAGTACTATATGGTCTATCGGGACATGGCCAGAAAAACCAAAGATCCTCTGTGTCAGTATATGGCTGCAAAAATTGCAAATGAGTGCTTGGATGAACTCAATACTGAAGGTCCCTCCTATGATTTTCTTACCCCGCTCTTGCTCGATGCCCAGCTCAGAGAGGATTGTCCGAGCCTGAAAAGCCCCCTTGTACAGGGTGTGCACGCATTTTTGGACATGGGAATGATTCGGGTACTGAAGAGTGACGTCGCTGTTACCCTGCTCAGGGACAATGCTCAATTTCTGCACATCCAGAAAGGATCCTTGAGTGCATATTTCAGACTGTACGCTTCCTTCTTCTCAAGAGGACAATTCAAGGCTCAGAGCATCGAAGAGACAGATGAGCTGATTATTCTCCGAATGAGGGTGAACTATGGGTATATCAGGCCCTTTGAACAATCAGTGGATACCTCAGACTGGGCTGATATGCCTCATGGGACCTGGGCGAATATTGAAGCTTTCAATACAAAAGGCTTGTATCCAAGATGGGAAGAAATTGATTTTGGGCGACGCAAGGCAGTAGGGGAGAGATTTCTTGATTTCTCCGTAACCCTTGATCGAAACAGACTGCTTCGCGGCGAAATCAGTATGCACCTACAAGTGCAGGGAACTGACCGAGTCCCCTTGAATCTGGAGTGTGTCTTTGATCTTGGTGGAGATTTGAGCAGTGACTCTTGCATGCTAAAGCATATGAACTCAGGCTCAATCATAGCTCGAAAAGGAGAATGGACCTATACAAAAGGGGGTGCCTGCTTCACTTTAGGACCTTGTTTTGCTAGTCATACGGAAACACAGTTGCGAGGACAAGCAGATGTTGATCGTCAGGGATTTGCAGTATTCTGTACAGCAGAAACCCCGCTTGATAACACAATTTGCTTAGTTTGAAAGGATGCATACCATGCAAAGAATAGAAGAAATACTTGAGAAAGTGGCATATAAAACTATCGAGCAGCACTATGAGAGTGCCGATATGAACTATTTCGTCTGGGACTGGCAGCAGGGTGTGGGGTTGTATGGATTATGGAAGGCCTATGAAAGGTTGCATGACAGGCGCATCTATGACTTTATCAAGGAGTATATTGATTATCATATGCAAAAAGGCTTGGGAGAACGCACCATCAATACCACAGCCCCGTTTTTGACTGTTCTGAAGTTGTATGAGGCAACTGGACAGGACTCGTATCGCGATGCTTGTGAACAGCAAGCCCGATTTTGTATGGCTGAGGCTGATAGAACTATAGGAGGAGCCCTTGCCCATACGGTGATCGGGAAGAAGTTTTCCTCACAAATATGGGCAGATACCTTGTTCATGGGAGCCTTGTTCTTATCCCAATGGGGAGCGCTTACAGACAATACGATGTATTGCAAGGAAGCCTTGCGACAGTTGGACCTCCATTACCGCTATCTTACCGATGAGAAGACGAATCTGTTGTTCCATGGCTATGATGAGAAAAGTCGATCCCATCTTTCAGCGGTTCGTTGGGGCAGAGCCAATGGATGGGCTATCATCAGCACCATCGAGATGCTGCAGAGCATGAAAGAACCTCCTAATGAATATGAAACGATTGTAGAACGTTTTGTAAGACATCTGGATGCCCTGCTTTCCTATATGCAAAAAGATGGAAGCTGGAACACAGTCCTCGATAGTCCTTCATCAGTCAAGGAAACCACCATAGGGTCCTGTATATGCTACGGGTTGAAAAAAGGTCTTGAGCATCATATGCTCCAAGAACCGTATGAAGCTGTTTACAAACAATGTCTTGAGGCCTTGCTTGCTGACATCAAGAGCGATGGGGAGGTTCTGCACACCTCAGGAGGAACTCCAATAATGGAAAGTGAACAGGCGTATAATGAAATACCGTCAGTCATGTCCTACTATGGACAAGGCTTGGCCTTGTTAGCGCTCAGTGCGGGTTGCCAGTGAAAAACAGATTGCATTTCAGACGGCTTATCATCTCCTATGCTGCGATTCTCCTCTTTATCATCATTGTGTTGAACATGGTATTCTATACGATACTCATTCCTCAGTATGAAAAAGAGTTGGAGAAGATGAATGAGCTTTCCTTGGCGAATATTGGAGCGGTATTCGATATGTTTTTGACATCCCGCCTTCGCACGCTCTATATGGATATTATCTTGGACCAGCAGGGGAGGTATCTCAGGCATATAGAAGTCGACCCCCGTAGGGAACTTTGGGAAATCCAGGATGTTCATGAAAGCCTTCGTCTTCTGTATAGTGACCATAAGGACATCCTCTCATCTCTTGCCATTTATTATCCTACCCAGGATTTCATCAATGCTTCCTATGGGTTCAAATTTCTTCGTGAGGATGATATTGCCAATGATTTTAATTTCTTTTGGCTTGAAGATGACACGAAGGAAGGTCGTGACAGGCTGTATACCTCCCGTGAGATTACAGACTACCTGAGACCCCATCAGACAAAGCAAGTCATCGTATGGAAGAAGATGTTTCCTTATGTTAGCAATGCCAGATTTCATGAAGCCGCCATTGTATTCTCTCTCAAAGAAGAGTTCTTCACCACGGTCCTTTCTCGTTTTATAGATGCGGACTCCTTCAATGGCTCCTTCTTTTTAACAAACACTGAAGGGGAAACACTCTTTAGCAGTTCAGGAGAAAAACTTGCCGAGTTGGATTTGAGAACGATTTCCGCAAAAGCCTTGATAAGTGGGCGGAAGATGTACCACTCGGTAGTAGGGCAAAATGTAATCTCCGCAATGCTCAGTGATGATGGACAGTTGCAATACATATTTGTAGTGCCCACGAGTGAATTCTATCTACGATCAAAGCAAATACTGGATCGCATAGTGCTCTTGTCCGTTGTCATGCTTGCCCTGACTCTTCTAATAATATATTTCGTAACCCGTATCAACTATAAGCCTATAACAGATATTGTCCGTTCCGGGCAACAGGTTTTGGATGGCTTGAATTTACCTCCAGTTCGTCAGAGAAGCAGTGATGACTATGAACGCATCGTAGGCACGCTGACCATACTGGGGGATTTTGTCCAACAGAACCTTTCCATCGTTAAGCGAAGCTTCTTTGTGGAATTATTGGAAAATAGATTCGATCCTCGCTACGTTGAGCAAAAATTAGCATATTTGGATATCAACTTTGTAGGGTCCTTTTTCTCGGTGATCACCATAACCTATTTTGATGAACTCGAGGGGAAGCTTCCCTCTGGCTCCGGCTTCAGTGATTGGTTGCTCGGCGTACTGCATGACATGCAAGACTCAGAACTTTTCTTGTATGGCACAAGGAAAGGGCCAAAACGTATTGTTTGCTTGGCAAACTTCCAAGACGAGAGAAAAGTCATGACAGTCTGCGAAAATTTGGTCTCTGGGTGCAATCGTCTCAACGGGTTGGGAGAGCAAATTGGACTTCGTGTTACTGTAGGGTCTGTCTACAAACAGTTGGAAGATATCCACCTCTCCTATCAGGAGTCCAAAGAGCTCGTTCCCTATTATTATCTGCATGAACAATCTGTATTGTATGCAAGTGTTCATCTATCGCAGCAAAGTTCTGTTGATTGGCTCAAAACATCAGTGCAGGAATATCAGAGTCTTCTGCATGAAGGAGACACCCAATCACTGGATTCCCTTCTGGATGGGCTATTGCACGTGATGCGCACAAATAGGATTTCCGCTTCTCAAGCCCATCATACCATCGATGCATTGTCAGAGTGCCTTCAGGTGAACCAGATGCGACTAAGGCTGCCAAAACCAAATACTGATGCTTTTGATACAGAGGAGATTCAAAAAGCAACCACAGCCCGTGCAGCGCTAACACTCTTGAAGAGTCAGACCGAACTGTATTTTGTTCAAAGAAAAGAGATGCAGGAAAACGTATATGACGACACAATTGTCAAAGTACTTGCGTACATCGACGAGCATGTTGAAGAGACGTTCTCATTGCGTGATCTCTCCGATCGGTTCCATATCAGTTATTCCCATCTCAGTTCTTTACTCAAGAAGACGGTAGGAAGTTCCTTCTCTTCCTATGTGACAGAGAAAAAAATGGCCTTTGCCGTGCAGAAACTGTTGCATACTTCAAAGACCGTGGAACAGATTGCTCATGAAGTAGGTTTTTCCGACACTGGATATTTCATCAAGCTATTTAAGAAGCACACTGGGCAGACCCCCAAGATCTATAGAATGCAGAACTCCGATCTGCAGTAAGGGAGCTTTTATGTATTGTCTTTCCAACAAGCATCTTCGTGTAGAATTGCTTGATCCTGTCGGCGATCAGCATCGATTTGGTACACGCTACTGCTGTGGCGGTTACATCTTCCAGGTACATGATGCACAAAGAGGGCCCTTGCTCAGCGGACCCACCTATCCGGAGAGTTTCAATACCTTCGATGGGCAAGGAATACCAGATACCTTCAACCATATCCCCCTCAGGGACAAGAATGGGGGTGATGATTCTGTCTTGATTCTGGGAATCGGCATTTGCAATCTCGTGCGAGATGAGGTGACGCAGTTCATTCCATGGAAGGTGGAAAAACAGGAGAAGGAAATCACCTTTACAGCCCGCCATGTGTATGGCCCTTATGACATCGAGTTGATTCGTACTGTCAAGTTGGAGAACAGGTCGGTACTCTCAAAGACCACCGTCTGTAATCATAGTTCCGCCTTTGTGCCGATTAGTTGGTATCCTCATCCGTTTTTCCCCCAGCCCATTGAAGATGAGTTATGTTGCCTGAACCTGGAAATAAAACCATTTGAACACAAGGCTTACCACCAGGGCTCCAATGGGTTTCTCATGCGTAGGCTGCCACCGAAGACTCCTGGCTATTTTATGGCATTGGACCATGGCTTTGATCGTCAGTTGTATGCTCTGCAAAGACATGATGTCGTTGGTATGGTTGGAATCAGAGGTGATTACATCCCAGCAGGTTTTCCCATTTGGGGAAACGAGAAAACCTTCTCAATCGAGCCCTATGTAGAAAGAACTGTTTTTTCAGAGATGGTAACCTCTTGGCAGATTGCCTACGATTTCTAGCCTAATGGAACAGTTTTTCATACTCGATACCTGTTAAGGTTTCACAAACAGTTTTTGTCTCTGCATCCACTGCTTGTTTCAAACCGCCCTCTTGAAGTCTCTGTATCTCTTTTTGCATGATGGCATGGGTTTTCGGTGTTATCTTGAACTTGAAACTTACAAAAAAGCCCGTAACAGCGAAGAGGGTGGGTACGATGGTGAAGATGAGCCGCAGAGACAGGAGCGTTTGTGTTGATTGCATACCTTGTGCCTGAGGATTGTAGCCGATGAGGGTGAGCAGCAATCCCAGTAAGGGAAGCACGAAGGCCCCTTGAATGAGCTTTCTGACCAACGTCATTGCTCCTGCATAGGTGCCGGCACGCTTTTGTCCTGTGATCAGTTCGTCTACATCTGCAACGAAAGGCAGCAACTGGAAGGGAATTACCACTGCTGCAGACATTCCAAGACCGATGAAGAAGCAATTGATGACCAACAAGAGATTGCTTCCTTGCGGTCGTTGAAAAATCATGCTGAAGATGGCAAGAGCCCAAATGGCCAACCCGATCCTATAGGCTTTTGCGTGACCTTTCTTGTTGCCAATGCGGACGTAGACAGGCAATGCTAGCATTTGGGTGATTAAAAGGGTTCCAAGCCCGATGGTGACAAACCCTGGTTTTTGTAGATAATCGATGACATAAAACTTGAACCAGGCCATCAATACATCCATGGCAGCATACGCGCAGATATACATGAGCATATGCACTTTGAACGACCTGTTTTTTAGCAAGGAAGCAAAGTTTTTAATAACGGAGGGCCTCGTTTCTTTTTCTGAATGAACGAAAGGCAGTTCCCACGTTCCCAGATAGACAAAAAGATACGGGATGGCAAAGAAAAGTCCGAAGACTGCGCCCATCACAAGGTGCCCCTGTGTTTGGGTGGGGAACGCCTGGATCAAAGGTTGTGCCACCAAGCCTCCAAGCAGCGTGGACCCCATGGAAAATATCATCCTTGTTCCGGTGAGCTTGTTGCGCTCAGTGAAGTTCGTGGTCATCTCTGCAGAAAGAGCGGAATAGGGAACCAAGACCATGGTCGAACAACTATAGAAAAAGAGATAAGCAAAGAAGTAGTATAAAAACTGTGCAATTTGGTTGGATGGTCCGATAGGGACCCAGAGCAGAGTGAAACTCAAGGCAATGGGAATGATACCTATGAGAAAGAAAACTCGCCTTCTTCCCCGTTTGGAATTGCTTGTATCTGAGAGGTATCCCATCAAAGGGTCTGAGATGGAATCCCAAATTTTGCCAAGCCCAGGAATCAAGCCGGCCAAGATTGGATTTAATCCAACGATTGATACAAGGAAATACATGCTGAAGGTTGAAATCAGAAAAAATGATCCGCCACCATACAGGTCACCGAGGCCATATGCAACATAGTTGCGTACTTTTAACGTTCGTGCTTCTTTCATAATCGTAATAGTATGTCTGTTTATTACTTTCCGCAAGAAAATAATATAAAAACAAAGGGCCTGCTCCTGCAGGCCCGAAAAACATTTATACAAAGATCAAGGAATGGCAAACAATATCAGTGAGGTACTACTATCGGAAACAAGAGCTATATGATCGGCCTTCGGAGAAATTGCCATTCTTCTTGGCTCGAATGAGTTGATTGCCGTCGAAGAGAGATAGCTCAGTTCCTTGGTTGAAGAAGAGATATTGAAAGTGAGGATGTTTTTGCTTCCTTTGGCAAGAACATATGCATGGTTGGCTGTGTTGTTAAGTAGGATTTGTTTGACACCCTCCATCGCAGGAAGGGAATCATATTCACTGGTGAAAACTGCTCCTTGGGTCCAGTTTCCGCTGTTGAACACAAACTGTCCTACGTCATTGTCTGTAGCATACAGCACATGCTCGTCATCGATGAAGCGCAGGCACTGGATGTTGTCCAGATAGGGATCGTCAGGTGTTTTAAAATCCTTGTCTAGTGCAAAAAGAGCTCCCATGTCGTTTCTGCTGCATAATTTTATCAAGCCTGTGGACGTCTCTGCAATGGCGGCTCTTTTTCCCGATGGTGAGACGGCCAAGGCATCAAAAATCTCATAGGGTTTGAACCACCATGCATATAGATTGGGATTCACATCTGCTTGTTTTGTAGCATAGAAGTAGGTAGCTACTACTCTTGGAGCGTCCGGGATCAAGCCATAGAGCATGCCTGTTGATTTATCCAGCGCCAGCTCATGCAAGTACGAGAATGTCTCAGATTCATAGTAGGCAGAATTGCGGGTAAAGAGCTTAGTCAATGATGAAGAGCTAAGATCGTACTGATAAATCACAAGGCTTGGAGTCGCTGCATCAGCAATGGCTACACGGTAGGTCAAGTAATCGACGTAGATGTCAGTGACCTCAGATGCGTTGAACCCATCGATTAAGCTGTAGGTATGCATGACTTCCAAACTATCGCGGACGATTCTGCAGACTTGTATGGTCTGATGTTGATTACTGGCCAGCACCAACTTCCCATCAGGAAGGAATGCCAGACGAGCATCCATTCCGATGTTGACTCCGTCGGTGTTGTCCTCCACTCTGTTGATGGCCACAGGAACCCCGTTGGTCCCTTCAACAATGGCGGTGAAGGTGATGCTGGCCGATCCAGAACTAGCTAGGAGAGGTCCTTTTGCGATCACGTCCAGGCGATGCTGCCCACTGTTAGGAATAAAGGTGCATTGATTGCTACAACTGATCAACTCTCCGTCGAGGTACCAGCTAATCTCAAGAGAGCCTGCGTCAGGTTCATTGAGCGCCACCAGAGAAGTTGTCACTGGTACCAAGGCCGGTACTGCCTCACTGAGTCCTGTGATGCTGCACTCTACCGGAACCCCTACATTATTCACCAAAGTAAGAGTTGTAGGAATGCTTGCATACTTGTCCAATGAGAGTTCAATCAAGCCTTCAGTGGTTTTGCCCCCAACAATCCGTATGACCTCGGCGCAACCGGCAACAACTACTGAACCGCTGTACAGTTTCGCTTGCAAAAGGTAGGAACCTGATGGATAGAGCGCACTATACTTTGCCTGTCCTGTTGAGATGTTGTTGATCAGCGGGGTCAAGGTTGTTGCATTGTTATCGCTGTCAATGAGCTGCACCACCAATGATGGATTCGCTATCATCTGGTAATCCCATGAAAGAGTAACGTCCATAGTTCCACTTCCTGAGAGGGCGTCAAGGATGATAACCGTTTCAGTAGGTTCTTTTGCCAGCGTTATTGATTTACTGCCATGCACCAAATCGACACCTTTTTCATTCTGTCCTATTGCATCGAGATTCCATTGTCCGATCAATAGGCCTTCAACGGAGATGGAGCTGGTGTTGGACATGACGCTGAAAGTTGAATCTTGAGGTCCCTGGCCCTCAATCACGTAGCGGGACACTTCCAAGGGAGTGTCTTTGGGCAATAGGGAGCGAGATGTGCTCTCCCCCTTTTGCATGCTCAAGTGCAACGTGGAACGGTTAGCACTCTCTTCTTTGCATCCACCCAGACTCAACAATGCCGTGCTGATGAACAGGATGGAAAGCCATAAAAAACAAGATTTTCGTTTTTCCATGATAGCCTCCACCCAAGAAGGCTTCTTGAGTGGCTCTTTGCTTCACGTCTTTTCATTTTTTCTAAAGGCGGATACATTCTAGCTATGCAGATACTCATCAAACTAGTGCTTTTGGCGCTCACTTTTTTTCTTGTATTCGTCAATCCTGCCTATATCGGCAAGGCCTTATATTATTCGTTTTTCCCGGTTCTTTTTCTTCTGGTAGGTTGGCTGTACCGTATCTCTTACCTTGTTGGGGAAAAGGATATACAGCGTGTTACGGATGAGAAGTTTTCTTATTCTCTGTTCTGCGCCATGGTACCTCTTGATGGACAGGAAGATCTCAAGAGAGGTCGCCTGATCGTGACAGAGACGCATTTGAAGCTCTTTCAACGAACCAAGGCAAAGAAAGAGCCTTGCAAGATGACCTGGAGTCTAGCAATCTCGCAGTTGGAAGGAGTGTCAGTAGAAGCAGTGTTGGGTAATCGAAAAGGCTTCACCTTTCACCTTGAATCGCACAATGTATCCTTTGTCTATAGGAAGGCAGAACAAGAAAAGAATCTGCTCATTAAAGCTCTTGGTTGGCAAGAGGAACCGAATATAGGAGAGGACGCTTCTCGAGCTCCCTCATTCAAGGACCTTTAGAAACTGAAGTTGAATCCTACACGCATCGGCTGAAGAGAGAAGGTGATTGTACTCTTATTGAAGTTCCATCTGGTTTGCAAGCCTGCTTGATAGAAGATACTTAGTTGCTCAGTCAGCATATAGGAAACACCTGCCATTGCCTTGGCGGTCAGGGCAATATCCATGGATGACGAGCCATCACTGATCAAGGTAGGCCCGAGAGCCAAGGTGATTGGAAACTGAAGAGCCTTATCCTCGTTGAACGTGTATATTACAGAAGCCAACAAGGAGAACTGGTATTCATCATCATCGAAAGGCTTGGAAAACTCAAAAATAGCTCCATAGCGGAATTGTGAGCTTGTATGGCGGTAGAGTGAGAGCTGAACGTCAAATCCTCGGGTTACCGGCTTTGGCCATTGGAAATCGGTGATGGAGACTGAAGACCCTACTGTCCAGCTAAGCGGTCTTGGATCAACTTCAACCCTGCTGGTAGGAATAACCGGTATGCTGGGAACCTGAGGAACAAGAGTCACTGGTTTTACTTCTTCTACCTGAAGGTCTTCAACAATCGCGGGCTCTTCTTCTTGTGCTCTTTCAAGGGGTTCTTCAACAACCTCTTCGATAACCATAGGCTCGAGCTCTTCTGGTTCCTCAATTGTAATAGGTTCTTCTTGTACCTCAATTCTCGGCGGAGGAGCGAACGGAACGGGTATCGAGGGAACGTGACTTGGAAGATTGAGCAACCCTGCAGCAACCAATGAGAGTGTAGGGTGAGGTTGAGGCATGGTGGGGATTCTGGGCTTTGTAATCTCAACAGGTTCGCTTTCAAGCGCAACCTCGGCTGCCTCTTCGATGAGTGTGTCAACAGGTTCAGGACTGTCTGTCGGTATTATAGCCTCAGGTTCCCTCGGTATTTCCCTTGGAGCTATTACCGGTTCTTCAACAGAAACAATCGTTGTTGGTTCCTGTTTTTCTGCATCTACAACAGGACTTTCTGTTTGAACTTGGACACCCTCATCCCTCAGTTCAAAATACCAGTAGGTACCAGCTCCAAGAGCAAGGAAGGCGACAATAACTAATGAAACAGCCCAAATTCTATTCACAGTAGGTCTCCTTGATTACGTACACCCATCCTATCATGGTTTTGGCACTTTTATCCAGAAGTCTCCTGTGAATAAGGGCTATGAGTTATATAAAGAGAGAGAAACAGGCTGTTTCTACCACAAAATTGGTACTCTCAGAGGAGAATTCTCTCCATCTATCCTCTGTGTTAGGGTTCTGTATCAGAGAGGTGGTGATGCGCAAGCTTGTTTTAATGTTGGTAATTGCCTGGTCCATGGCTCCTATAACTGCCCAACAGCACGTTGTGCGTGTCACCACCGATTTGTCCGCTCTCTCAAGCCTGTTTGGGCAAACTATATCTAGTCGCACTGAATGTACTGTTGAGTTGAATGATGAATTTGGGTTCAGGGTTCCTGTTTCTTTGTTTTTTGAGAGGGGGTTGGGCGATACTGTGTTGCTTCACAGTGGACTGCTGTTGGAGTATCGGCCATTTCGCAATCGGCTGTTTCTGACTGTATCTCTGTTGCAGGCAGGAGTCCTGTTGCGAGATGCCTATCAAGAGGAAGAAACAAAACTGCATTTCCTCAATGAGCTGGCTGTCGGTTGGACGTACAAACACAAAAGTGGCTTTGTCATAGAACCCCAACTCATATTCTCTGATCCAAACGGTATTTACGCTGATGCATATCAACAATTGGGAAATCGATTTTCAAATTTTCCGATGACTCGTGGTTCTTTGTTGGTCGGTTGGTCCTTTCTAGTGAAGGACCTGAAAAAAAAGGAGGCTTGTGATGATTAGAAAAATAGGCACACACGTACTGGTCCTTGTGCTTATTCTCTCTCTTTCTGGATGTTCGATGGGTTGGGATTCTGTACAGAAAAGCAAAATCAGCGATGAGGACCTCTTTCCCTTGGTCGGTCAGATAATTGAGGAGCAGAAGGAAGTGGTGTGGCCGTACCTGCAAGGTGAGGTGGCAAGAACCCTGCAGGAAGAATCCCTCAAGGGTGCGACCATAGTGGAAAACACCTTGTCGGAAGAAAACGGCAGGTCATATCTGGAGTTCTGTTATGCAGTCGCAGACCCACAAGGAAAGGAGGATGTTGAACAGGTTGTGGCCTTTGCCCACTCTTTGCTTGATGAAAAACAGCGTCAGGAACTTGACCAAAGATTGGATCAGACCAGGGATATATTGCTCAAGCAAGGCAGTGCACTGGCAAGAGGGCTTGCCCCATCCCAACGGGCAGCCTTTTGGAAGGATATGCAAAAATTGGTCACCCGCACCTTGGTTCTCTTTACTGCCGGGGTGGTCTATTCCTGTATTCCTACGACGATTTTCTGGGGAAAGATTAGTGCTGCAACGGCAATTGCAGTCGCAGCCGGGGTGGTCTCCAGCACAATCATGTCCATCTGGCGGTATTATCAGTTTGGAGGAAGCATGGAAGAATCCTTCGATGAATGGCTGAAAACCGTCACCACAGAACCGGAGCTTTCCTATGCTCTGGCAGCAAGTGTCATATCGATGGGAAATACGTTGAAACGTGGGCCTGTGATTACAGGGATCATCATCTGTGTCTTTGCCTTATACAATGTCATAGATATGGTTAAACCGATGCTCAATAAGTACAACTTTACTGTTTGAAACAGAGAAGAGCGGTTGCTCCTTGGCATCCTTTATGTGATACTCAGATGTGATAAGGAGCAACAAATGCCTAGTACTTTAGCACGTGATATTCTTCAGAGATTTCTTGAGTATGTCGCTTATGATACCATGAGTGACGAGACTCAACTAGCTTCTCGCCATCCCTCAACAGAAGGCCAGATGCAGTTGCTTTTGCTACTCGCAAAGCAAATACAGCAGATGGGTGTCGAAGATATTCAGATTGATGACAACGGCGTTGTTATCGCTCGACTGCCCTCTAATATAGACTATGAGGTTCCCACTGTAGCATTCATGGCTCATGTTGATACTGCTGACGATGTCCCGGGAAATGGGGTGAAGAGCAGAGTGATCGAGAGCTATGACGGCTCTGATATCCCCCTTAATGAGATGTACACGATCAAAGTTGATGAAAACGAGGAACTGTCCGGCTATATAGGGGAGACCCTGGTAGTGACCGATGGAAATACCTTGCTCGGCGGTGATGACAAGGCAGGTGTTGCCGTAATCGTCAGCGCGTTGAAGTACCTTCTTGAACATCCTGAAATCAAGCATGGTGTTGTAGAGTTCATCTTTACCAGCGATGAGGAAACAGGTGCCGGAATGGACAACTTCCCTTATGAAAAAGTGAGTTGTGAGTACTGTTATACCATCGATGGGGGCAAACGCTATGAAATTGAGAGTGAGTGTTTCAATGCTGCAACAGTACAGGTTGGCTTCAAAGGTGTAAGTTATCATCTTGGCATGGCCCGTGGCCGACTGGTGAATGCTCTTACCATGGCAAGTTTCTTTGTCAATGCTCTGCCTCAGGCAGAGAGCCCTGAGGCCACAGATGGCCGGTATGGATATTACTGTGCACAGACCATCAACGGTACAGCAAATGAGATAGATCTTACCATCTATCTTCGTGATTTCGATCTTGATGAATTGAATCGCAGGATAGAGGCTTTGAAGCAGCTTGCGCTTGCTACAGAAGCCCTCTATCCCAACTCAAAGGTGTCGGTGGACGCTAAGCATGTGTATTACAATATGGCCTTGGTTGCCAAAAATAAACCTTTTGCCATGGATAATCTTTACAAGGCAGGTCAGGAGTTGGGATTTCCACTTGTAGAAAAACTTATTCGAGGTGGGACCGATGGTGCAAGAATGGCTAACGAGAGGAACATTCCTTGCCCGAACATTTTTACAGGAGCCCATAACCTGCACTCACGGTATGAATGGGTGGCTCTCCCTGCCATGGAAGATGCAGCAAAGCTTGTTCTCAAGATTATTGAGGTGGGAGCAAGAGCATAATGAGGCGCTTGGCTCTCTTGCTGTCTGTGTTGTTGTGTTCGGCACAGGTGTATACAGCCTCTCTTGTCGTGGATATCCAAGGCTCTGTACCAATTTCTGTAGAAGAAGCGGTCAGTAGAGCCTTGGAGCGTTCTATGCTTGTGAGAATGAGCGAAGAACAGACTCTTTACGCTACATTGGTGAACTCGATTGAGGATGCACAGTATCATCTAAGCCTGCAACTAGAAGAACGGGAGCTCAGTTTCAGCATTCCACAAGACATTGAGGATCTTGAAGGGGTTCTCCTCTCTGCCTTGGCCTATGATGGGCTTGCGTTGCTTCTAGAACATGAATCTCTTTCCTTGGATTTTTATGCTCCAACAGGGTTTGGTTTCTTTATAGGAGATCAAGACGTACAAGAAAACTCCATATATCGGGTATTGGATGGAAAAGGGGCGGTCCACGGTCGTGCCGTAGTCTCTAAAATTAGTGATGACAAGACGATAGGATTTTTGACTCAATTTGAAGGAAAACAGCCGGGCCTTGGCATGGCCTTGCAGAAAGAGCAATCGGTTCAGGTCGGTCTCTCTCTTTCGTTCGATGCTCTTTATGAACCTTCCTTTTGTGTATCCTATTTTAGAAACCTGCCTGCCCATCCCTTCTACTTCTCCCTAGGTGCCGGCACCCTTGGTTATGATGCTCTTGAGCTCTCTTTCCAACTGGGAGCAAAACTCCCTTTATCTGCATTTTTTGGATCTAGTCGGCATCTTGTTAGAAACGTCAGCCTCGGTTCGTTTGCGAGCCTTGCATTGGGCTACCAGTTCTCAAAGTCACAAGCCTATGGTCGTGGGCAAGGAGCAATATCAGTCACCTACCATATGCAAAACTTCTTGTTTTCTCTCAGTGTGGGCAATCAAGTGGCATTGACCAATGACACAATCCTTGCCAGAGGGTTTTTCATGAGTCTTCTGACAGCGTATACTTATAGCCTATGAAGAAAATACGATTGTTTTTCTTGCTGTTCATTTGTTTCTTTCTTGTCTCCTGCTCCTCGTTCACAGATTTGGTTCGTGCACAGGTGGAAGGCTTGCCTTCATGGATTTATGCACCTCCCCAAAGAAGTGGAGAAATAAGCTATGTTGGAAAAGGAAGTGCCTCATTCGCTTACAATGCCCGTTTGCGTTCGTATGAACACATTCTTGCGCAAATCTCAACGTTTGTAGGAGAGGATGTCAGAGACACCTATTATCGGGAATTAACTACTACCAATGCAATTGAGGATTTGGGTCTGACCATTGCAAGTGAATTCACCTACTCAGACCGAGGGACCGTCGAGGTATATCTGCTTGCACGAATGCGTGAGGATCGCATGATCAGTAAGCGCACCAGTGTCTTCAATGAGACGCTTCAGAGGGGTAGGCAGATTGCATCTCTCATACAACAAGGCGATAGGGCTTACAGGGCAAATGATGACACACAAGCGATCAAGTTGTATCTTGAAGCAGCGTTGATTGCAAGCGAAGGGCCGGTATTGGAAAAAAGGCATGAAGTGGATGCGTTGCTTGATAAAGCCCAGACCTTTATCGAAGCTTTGTATTTCTCACTGCGCAATCCTAACAGCAGCCAAGGTCGAGTAACGGTTTTTGTTCGCAGAAAAAGTAGATTGCTCTCCCCAAAAGTACTCAATGCCCCCGTTCTTGCGTCTACAAAAGCACGCAATTCCTTAGGCAAGGAGTATACGGACTTTTTGCAATTCAATACAGCAAACCAAGGTTTTTTTGAGTTTGTCCCTTATAATATGGGAATCCTGAAAGAAGGGGAGATTTTCTTTTCGCTCGATCTCTCTGATACGGTCAAGCGTTTGGAGCAGAGGATGGGAGAGCAACGTCTCCGTTCTATTCGCGAGGCAGTAGAATCGATCCAAATTGTGTTTCCTTACTCATTTTCCTCGCCGATTAGAAATCAGATCGCTGTGATGAGTATCAAGGAGTTCGCCCTCGATGGTTCTTTGCTCACGAGTTCTGATGCCTCGGTCGCTTTTGAGCATGAGATGGCTGTTGACACAGTACGGGTTACACGAACCAGCCTTAGCTCAGGGGATCTTGAGGATCAGTTGCAGGAGATAACTAGAAACCATAGGGATGCTGAGTATGCTTTCTTAGGTTCCGTGGGGGTTGTTTCCCAAGAACGGATACAGCAAACATGGGTTGTTGTGGCCAACGGCAGTGTAGTGCTGTATGCGTTGCCTTCAAAAAATGTGCTCAATGATACCTTCCCCATAGAGGCAGTAGGATCAGGTTCTACGTTGCAGGAGGCACGAGAGCAGGCTTTCAAGCGTTTTGGATCGGTGGCAAGTTACTTAAGCAGCGCCTATCTGTTCAAAAGGTGAATAAGGGCTTGAGCAATTTAGGGTTGTTGCTGATCAAGCCCCGCACTCCTTGGGTAAGAAGCTGTTCAGCACGCTCGATTGTGTCCACTGTCCATGCAACAACCGGATACTCATAGGTGAGAGCTTTCTCAGCTTGGGCATCCTCAGGCTTAAGATAGCCTGGGCGTACAATATGTCTTGCAAAACCTTTTCTCAATGGTTTTGGAACTGATGGATCAATACTATAAATTACGGCTGTTTTCATGGAATTTTTGCAAACGTGTTTAAACCGGAGCAGGCTTACAGGATTGAAGGAGCTTACGATGCAGTTCTCTGAAAGTCCAAATTTCATGATTGTTTGATAGAGTTTTTGCTCAAGCTGATGATCAGCCATATCCTTTGCCTTGATTTCAATATCATATAGTATTTTTTCATTGCACAAAGAGAAAACCTCATCGAGCAATGGAATCTTCTGCCCGTCTCCTACATCGATTTGTTTCAAGGTCCGGTAATCCAAAGAGGAGATTTTTTCATCGATGTTTGCAATGCGCAAAAGCGTATCATCATGAAAGACGACCAGCTGTCCATCCTTTGTAAGCTGGACATCCAGTTCAATACCGTCAATCGAGGACTCCAGACATGCTGCGAAGCTGGGGAGTGTGTTCTCTGGATATTCTATAGGACATCCTCTATGCCCAAATAAAAGTGGCTTGTTCATGGTTTCTCCCCCTGCCTCAGATGTAAGATTTCTTCTTTCCACAATGAGCTGTCTATGGTTTCCAATACCAAGGGGATATTGGAAAAACGGCTGTCATGAGCAATATGTTCAAAGGTTTGCCATCCGATGGTGCCCCTGCCGAGACTTTCATGACGATCAAGACGACTGCCAAGAGCGCTCTTTGCATCATTGAGATGCATTCCCTTGAGAGAGGAGTACCCCAACAGGGAGTCAAATCTTGCCATGGCTTGCTCAAAAGATTCTCTGCTGCTCATGTCGTATCCATAGACGTGTGCATGGCAGGTATCCAGGCAAAATCCAATCCTGTCCTTATTGGAGCACAGCTCATACAAAGTTGCCAGATCTTCAAAGCATGCTCCAAGGGTATTTTTTTGTCCTGCGGTGTTCTCAATGACTGCGATTGCCTGGTTGGTTTGATTGAGGGCCTCATCGATGCATTGGGCGATAAGCTTCAGTGCGTCCTTGCTTTCGAGCAGCCCTAGGTGTGATCCTGGATGGAAGTTCAAGAATTTCAAGCCAAGCGCCTCTAGTCGTCCCAGTTCATCGATGAATGCATCAAGGCTCTTGCTTCGCTTTATCGGATCAGGATTTGCGAGGTTTATAAGGTAGCTTGCATGTACCAATACTTGTGACTCGGTAAAACCATTTAGCGCCATGGTTCTCTTAAAGAGAGCGATCTCTTCTCTCTGCAGTTCTTTTGCCTTCCACTGCCTTTGATTCTTCGTGAACATGCCAAAAGCATTGGCATCAAGTAATTTTGCGCGCAATACAGCCTGCTCAAGGCCTTTGGCAATACTGACATGGGGTCCTATCATGTGCATGTCCCTACGCTAGAGCTTGTTGCTAGGGTTGTCAATAAGCACAACTCATGCTAGTGTCCACTTTACAGAGGAGCCAAAGTATGAGTGAGCATCGATGGGCGGTGGGAAAAGAGTATTCGGGATTTGAGTTGCTCCAGATCACACCGCTTGCTGAATACAAGGGTATAGGATACCTCTTTCGTCATATAGAGACCAATATGGAAGTCTTTCAGCTGATCAATGACGACAGTGAGCGATTTTTCAGTTATGTATTCAAGACCTTGCCCAACAACGATTGTGGAATTGCCCATATATTGGAGCATAGCGTCCTCGCAGGCTCAGAACGCTATCCGGTCAGGGACCCGTTCATGACATTGCTCAAAGGGAGCACAAACACCTTCATGAACGCCATGACGTACCCTGACAAGACGCTCTATCCCGGAGCAAGTCCCTTGAAACAGGATTTTGAGAATTTGTTTCATGTCTATACCGATGCTGTCTTTTCCCCACTTTTGAGAGAGGAGACCTTCTGGCAGGAAGGGGTGAGGCTGGTCTGTGATGAACAGCAGTGCCATTTTGAAGGTGTGGTATTCAATGAGATGCTCGGAGACAGCTGTGATCATGACTCAATTGTCGGCAAAGGGAGTATAAGAAGCCTTTTTCCCGATAGTCCCTATGCTTTTGAAAGTGGTGGGAACCCTGAGCAGATTGTTAGGCTCGATTATCAACAGTTTCTCTCTTTTTACAGCCAATTCTACCATCCTTCCAATTGCAAGCTGTTTTTCTATGGAAATCTCGAAGTCGGTGAGTACCTCTCTTTTCTGGATAAGGAGTATCTTACCACCAGAGGTTCTCTGAAGGTGAACAGCCTCTGTCCTTGTTCAATTCCTTGGAATCGAGAGCGTTCCATAACGCTGACCTGTCCTATGGAAGAAGGGCAGAGCAAGGATGGTGCTTCAATTGTTCTCGCATGGGCCACCACAATGGTTACCGACCCTCTTGAAGTGTTGACACTCTCCACCTTGGTGGATATTCTCCTGGGAAATCCTGCAGCCCCTCTGTATAAGGCTCTCTTGGATAGCGAACTGGGTTTGGATATCTCCCCCGAAAGTGGCATGAGTGCAGACTTTCGCCAGATGCCTTTCCTTGTTGGGTTCAAAGGAATCGCTCCCAATAAGGCACAGAGTGCTCGCCAATGTATTCTCGATGCGCTCTCAACGATAGTGGAAGAAGGCCTTGATCCTGATCTTATCGCCTCATCGCTCAAACGCTCAAGATTCAAGCAACTAGAAATCCCAGGAGGGATGCCCAACGGACTGAGAGCTCTGAATCGCAGTCTTAGGGGTTGGCTGTTTGAGCTTTCCCCCTGTGCAACAATCGAGACCGCCAAACCTTTGGCTGCTTTGGAACTCAGATTGCAAGAGAATCCTCGATATTTTGAGCAATGGATTGAAAAGAATTTACTTTGCAACAACCACAGATGTTTGGTGACAGTAAAACCTGATCCGGAGCATCAAAAGCGTCAACTCGATTCGATTGCAAAATATGCTCAAGGTATAGCAAACGAGCTCGGCAAGAAGGGGTTGAAGGCCTTGGAGGAACAAAACCAGCGATTCATGGAGTTTGAAAAGCAAGGTGATAATCCACAGGCGCTTGCAACCATTCCCCGGCTGCATCTAGCAGATCTGCCTAGCCAAATCAAACCAAATACGCATGAACATCTTTTGTGCGGAGGTCAGGATTTATATATTCGTTCGCTTTTTTGCAACCAGATTGTGTATGCAGATTTTGCAATCCGTCTTGATGATCTGAATGAGAGAGAACTGCTCTTGCTTCCTTTCTATACCCGACTAGTCCAGATGACAGGCCTCGGGGATATGAGCTATCCGCAGGTTGCAAACAAGCTGAAACATCTAACTGGGGATTTCAACCTATTTGTAGAACTGGGAACCTCAGCAGAAGATGATTCGATAGCCTTGATGCTTTGTCGCTCGAAGATGTTGAGAGAGGATTTTGAAGAGTCCATGCAATTGATTGCAGATCTCTTGCTTCGGGCGAGGGTTGATGACCTCAAGCAAATCAAGCTGGTTCTCAATAACTTTCGAACTGATTTTGCCGACAGCGTCACCTATGCTGCCCATAGTTTTGCATCTCTTGCTGCTTCTCGTGCTTTCAGCTCAATCCAGTATGAGGGCGAACAGCTTTCGGGGCTGCATCAGTGGTTTTTTCTACAGTCTTTAACAGAGTCGGATCTGACCTCTTTTGCAGATGAGTTGGTGCAGTTGCAAAAGAAGCTCTCCAATCGTAGTCGCTTGGTATGCCATCTTACGTGCGACCAAGAACAAAGTGCTTCTTTGGTCAACCTGTATGAGCAGTTCGTATACTCTTGGCCTGATGCAGGACCGATCAAACCAAGAAAGCGTTGCTATGAAGAGGTAAGCAATGGTTCTTTACACGATGTACAGCTGTATCGCTTGCCTTCTACAGTCAGTTATGCTGCTTGGGCTATGAGATCGAGCAAAAGGAAGAGTATTGAGCAAGCTGCACAGGTGATTTTGGCACAGATTCTAACCACCAATGATCTTTGGGAGGTGGTTCGTGGCCAGGGGGGAGCTTACGGAGTCGGGGCGAATGCCGATGTAATGGAACAGATGTTTGTCTTCTTTTCATACCGCGATCCTCGAATTGCAGCAACCTATCGTGATTTCAAGCAGATACTCAGCTCATATAAAGAGAAGACGATTCCCACCGAGCATATTGAGAATGCCTTGATAAGCATCATAGGCTCAGAGCTTAAGCCTCTCTCCCCTATGCAGGATGCAATTCTTGGGTTCAGAAGGCTGTTGTACCATATTACCGATGAATTTCGGGCGACTCGGCGTGAGCAGCTCTTGAGCATCAAGGGGGAGCAAATAAATATGGGAGCTGCCCAATTGCTGGATCTTGCAAAGAAAGAAGATGCATATGTAGTGCTGTGTGGATCGCAATTGCTCAATGTCGAGAAAGAAAAAAACCCCATGCTGGAAAAAGAACCTATTCATCTGCCGCTGTAGGTCTTTCCCCCCAGATTTTTGCAAGGGTGGTGAGTTCTTTTGCATTTCGCAATTTCAAGACTGCGCATTGGCGAATACTTGCTTGCCCTTTTGCGATATCCTCGGCGAGGCTGCGGCAGCTTGGGCTTCCGCACAGGGCACAATCAATGCCGGGAAGTATGGAAAGAATGCTCTCCACTTTCTGAAGCTTTTGCAATGCCTTTGAATGGTCTTCATCCAAACTCAAGACAGACAGCGGTTCGACCGGTTCGAGGTAGAGTTGTTGCATCAGACTTTTTTTATGGTTGAGGATTTTCAGCCTGCCTTGCTGGTCAAGTTCTGTAGCAGCATTTGCAGCCCAGTGTCGCAATTGCTCAGAAGCTAAAAAGCGATTCCGAACAGTGAGGACCCCTCCTACACAACCTTCTGCACAGGCATCAAGCTCCAAGAACTCCAAGGTGGTCTCTTCCTCATCTTCAAGAATTTCGAGAAACTCTATGACATTGTGCATCTCATCGACAGCCAGCGTCCGACCGTTATGATTTGCACTCTGCCCTTTTACCAAGGACCAGAGCAACGCCCTCTGTGTATAACTGTTGAAGGAAAAAGTATATCCTTGGTGAGGTTCTGTGGATTTTGACAACAGGGAGCATACCCTGTTGTACAGAGTGTCAAAATTGATGATGCCGGTAAATAGGTTGTGTTCTTCCGATCCCTCAGTCTTGAACTGGGAAATTTTTGCAGCACAGGCAGTTATGTAAAATATACCCAGCTGCTTGGCATGATTTTGCAATTCTAGCTTTGCAAAGATGGCGACTATCTGGGCAGGAGGGCGTATGATGCTCAAATTACCCACCAATAAAGGGTATTTTATCTGTATCAAGCGTTGTACTGCCGGGCAGAAATTACTGATGACCGGCAGATTTGTCTTTTGGTCTTCAATGGGTAAAACAGAGAGGATGTCTATTCCCGTCTCTGCGAGATAGAGATGGGAGAACCCAATCTCGTACAATGCCCAGAGAACATCCGACAGACTGGTGTCTTCTGAAAACTGGACAAAGAACGAAGCAGGGATGATTGCTGCATTGTATGTGTGTCGGGCAAGCTGGGATAAGGAATCTTGTTCAACCTTGATGGCCTTGTTTGCACAGACCACCATGCATTGGCCACAATCGATGCAAAGTTTTGCATCGATGTTTGCCTTGCCACCATGTATTCTTATGGCCCCTGTAGGGCAGCGCTTCATGCAATGGGTACATCCTTTGCACAGCTGTGTTATGACCGTAAGGGTATGGTGTATGGTCGGTGTATTCATGGTTGCATCCTCAGCTCAAACGTCATGCTCAGATGGGTGTGATCCCCTTCCTTGGTGTAAATGTCCAGATGGTCACAATTTTTCCTTATGTTGGGCAGCCCCATGCCTGCCCCGTACCCTAGCTCACGCACCTCTTCAGTCGCTGTAGACCATCCTTCGGTCATGGCCAGTTCCAGATTTGGAATTCCTGGTCCTGTATCGATGACCTGAATGCATATTTTCTCGTCATCAAGGTCGCAGAGAATCTTCCCTCCATATGAGTGGGCTATGACATTGACTTCAGCCTCAAATACAGCAATCATGATGCGTTTAATCAAAAGAGGGTTCAGATTCAGTTGCTTGAGCATTTTTTTGATGCTGCTCGAGGCAACCCCTGCCTGAGAGAAGTCTTGGGATGGTACAAGGTATTCTTGTCTCATCTCAATAGACCGGTTCCAATCCTTTTTGATAGAGCAAGCCGCTGGCTTTGAAAAGGGAGTAGGGAGTGTAGGATAGTGATATGTTCAGCTCTTTTGCCATTTCAATCATGCTTTGGCTTGGTTTCTTGTTTCTCACCAGAAGGATGTTCTTTATATCACTCATTTCTGCGGTTCTTATCGCCTGATTATTCGATAAGCCGGTGATCAAGAGGATGTCATCTTCAAGAATTGTCAGCACATCACTCATCAAGTCACTGGCGAAGCCCCGTTGCACTTCATCCTCAAGGTGGGACTCTCCCCAGATCAGTTGTCCATCAACACATGCAATAATATCTTTAAGTTTCATAAATGCCAGTATATCATGGACAGATGCTGCAGCGGTAGTGGGAATATCAGAGGTCTTCTCTGTTTTTGCCTTTCAAAAAAACAGGCAAGAAGTTATACTTAATTTCAATCAGGAGGTTTGGCGTGAAATATGTAGGAGCATTGGACCAAGGGACTACCAGTACCCGATTCATCATTTTCAATGAAAAGGGAGAGATTGTCGCTTCCCATCAGTTGGAGCACCAGCAGATTTTTCCACAGCCGGGTTGGGTCGAGCACGACCCATGGGAAATATGGGACAACAGTTGTGATTGTATCAGCGCCGCGCTGAAGAAGGCAAAAATACAGGGGTCCGAAATTTCTTCCATTGGAATAACAAATCAGAGAGAAACAATCATAGCCTGGAATCCTAAAACAGGAAAAGTGTGGCATAACGCGATTGTTTGGCAGGACCTGAGGGGTTCTGAACTGATTGATGCGTTGAAAACAGAGGTCGAGGCATCGTATCTGCAACAAAAAAGCGGCTTGATCTTCAGCCCTTATTTTTCAGCATCCAAAATTTCTTGGTTGCTTGAGCATGTCTCGGGCCTCCGTGATGAAGCAGAAAAAGGGAACGTCGTGTTCGGCACCATAGACACATGGCTCGTATGGAACCTTACCGGGGGGAAAGCCTTGGTCACTGATGTCACCAATGCCAGTCGCTATATGCTCATGAATATTGAGAGTTGTCAGTGGGATGATGATTTACTGAAACTCTTCAAGGTTCCCAAAATTGCTTTACCAAGGATAGTCCCTTCATCAGGGATGATTTATGGGACCACCACACCAAGCGGACCGCTTAGAAGCGAAGTCCCTGTCTGCGGCATTCTCGGTGATCAGCAGGCAGCACTGTTCGGACAAGCTTGCTTTACCAAGGGATTGGGAAAGAGTACCTACGGAACAGGTTGCTTTCTGCTGGTCAATACCGGAGAAAAGCTTGTCAACTCAGAACAAGGTTTGTTGACTACGGTAGCATATCAATTAGGGGGCCAGAGACCTGTCTATGCATTGGAAGGATCTATAGCCGTGGCTGGGTCCTTGGTTCAATGGGCACGCGACAACCTGAAACTCGTAGAGAATCCCCAAGAGCTGGACAAACTGGCTGAGAGTGTGACAGACTGCGGCGGAGTATACGTCGTTCCTGCTTTCAGTGGTCTCTTTGCTCCGTATTGGCGCTCTGATGCGCGAGGTGTTATTGCAGGTCTTACCGGGTATGTGACCCGGGCCCATCTTTGCAGGGCGATCTTGGAATCGACTGCTTTTCAGGCACATGATATTTTCAAGGGAATGGAGAAAGATAGTCATATCACCATTACAGCTTTGAAGGTTGACGGTGGATTGACAAACAGCCGACCCTTGATGGAGTTCCAGGCAGACCTGCTGGGCATTCCCGTAATCAGGCCTTCAGTGGTTGAAACCACTGCATTGGGAGCAGCGTATGCTGCCGGTCTTTCTGTCGGGCTCTGGCAAGATCTTGACGAACTGGCTGCCTATTGGAAAGAGGATTGCCGTTGGGAGCCGAAGATGAGTGAAGAGGTCCGTACAGAGAAAATTCTGTTTTGGAAGAAGGCTGTAAATCGTACTCTTGATTGGGTCAGTACCGATAAAGAATAAATGCCATAGGAGTTGTTGATGGGTCTGGATGCCTTGCAATCTGCACTTTCTTTGTTGCGCCCCGCCTTGCAGGTCGCCTCTCTTGCGTGGGTCTTCTATAGGTTCTATGTCACCATAGCGCAAACGAAGGCCCAGCAAATTGTGAAAGTGCTGGTGGTGTTGTTTAGCACCTATGCAGTAAGTTATATCCTGAAATTGGAAGTATTGCTCTTCTTTTACAGGTATATTTCCATCCCGGCCACAATTTTTATCTGTATTGTCTATCAACCAGAGCTCAGGCGTGCTTTTACACAGTTATGGAGCGGCCGAAGCCGTCTTTTTAGAATCGGGACACAGACCACCAGCAGCGACCAGATAGACTCCATTCTCAATGCATGCAACGTGTTGGTGAACAAGCGTCGCGGCGCTCTCATTGTCTTTCCGAGAAGGTTGGGTATCAAGAACATCATCGATAGTGGAACACGCTTGAATGCTGATCTTTCCACCAGCCTTATTTTAACAGTGTTCGATCATGACACCCCTTTACATGATGGGGCTATGATTATTCAGAGTGGGCGAATTCTTGCTGCCGGCTGTTATCTTCCTCTCAGTGAACAAACTGATATCAAGAAGAGTTTTGGTACCCGGCATAGGGCAGCGCTCGGCATGGCAGAGGAGTCTGATGCGGTAGTCTTGATCGTCAGTGAGGAGACTGGAGCAATCAGCATGACCTACAACGCCAACCTCTATTATGATCTTGATCCTGACACAATCAAGAGGATGTTGTTGGCTCTTTTTAGCTATCATGATATTACTCCAGAGGAATTGGTGCAGGAGGCCAGCAGCGATGAGATTGAATAAAGCAATGCAGAGTCTGCTTTACAACTGGCCTGTAAAAGTGCTCTCCTTGGTTTTTGCCTTGTTGGTCTATAGTTTCATCAACTATGCAACCATTACAGACCGTGTGGTCACAGTTCCGTTGGAAGTACATTTACCTGATTCCTTGATCGCTCAAAGTCTGGTTCCCACCACAGTGAAGGTTCATATCAAGGGAGATGACAGTCTCATCTATTTAGTGGATCCATCGGCGATTCATGCCAGTTTGGATTTCTCTTCTGTCACGCAAGAAGGCATAGCCTCTCGAGCTGTGGTTCTGGTCTATGATCAAGAGGTTTTCAATCGAGCTAGAATTGCCCTGAGTGCAGAACCTCAACAGTTCAGGGTGCTCTTCTCCCGACTAGGAAGTAGTGAATGATGGTTATGGGAATCGGCATTGACGTAGTGAATATACAAAGAATCGAGAGGTTGTCAGATACAGTTCTCCAAAAGATGTTTCATCCGGATGAATTGCGCGAGGCATTGCTTTTGAATCCCTCGTTGCAAGGGCAATTTTTAGCTGGTCGTTTTGCAGTCAAGGAAGCTGTTGGCAAGGCCCTTGGAACCGGCTTGAAACACCTCAGCCTGCAAGATATCTGGGTGGTTCGAGGCAGTGAAGGAGAACCCCTTCTCTGCTTCAGTGGCAGGGCAAAGCAACTGATCGGGAATCGACAAGCGTTGGTATCGATCAGCCACGATCCTCCTGTCGCTGTTGCGATGGTACTGCTACAGGGAGGTTCTGATGGCTCGCTCTGATTGGCGAAGGCCAGCCCTTGAGAGTCTCGACCCTTCTTTGAGAAGAATACGTATGACAGTCTCCTATCATGGGTCGAGGTACAGCGGTTGGCAGAAACAAAACAATGCCATTTCTGTTGCAGAGGTCATAGAGCAATGTGTACAGCAGATGATAGGCGAGAAGGTGGAAATCGTCGGCAGTGGCCGCACCGACAGCGGTGTGCATGCCCTGGCCCAAGTCTGTCATATGGATATAGCAAACCCGAACATTCGAGCTGAAAAGTTTTCCTTGGCACTGAATCGACTGCTCCCCAAGGATATCAGGATACTCGAAAGTGATGAAGTTGACGGTTCTTTTCATGCCCGATTCACCACGATGGCCAGGAAGTACCGGTATTATTTCAAGAGGGAAGCGGATATGACGGCCTTTGACGATCAATTGGTGGCAAAAGTAAAGCAGTTTCCCTCTCTAGAGCTTCTTAATGCATATGCAACCTGTATTCAGGGCACCCACGATTTTACAACCTTTACAGCCAGTGGTGATATATGTCTGAGCAAGTGGCGCGATATATATGAATCCTATTGGAGTTATGAGTATGATCGTTTTTCACATCAGTTGTTGACCTACACCATCTGCGGGAATGCATTTCTCTATAAGATGGTTCGTTCCTTGGTAGGTTCCATGATGGAGTTTGCTGTAAAGAACGTTACAAAAGAAGAGTTTTCTACCATATTGGCTTCAAAAGAACGCGATCGATGTGGTCGCACAGCAGCTGCATGTGGACTGTATCTATACAAGATCAGTTATGATCCACAAGAGTACGCATGGTTTGAGGAGGACGACGTATGAATGACATACAGCTTAAGCGCGATAGATTATCCTCTTGTCTCACCGATTTTGTCCATATCTGCGATGAGGCAGAGGCTTTGCTTACGAAAACCACCCCTGTACAGAGATCTGAAGAAGACTTTTCTGCTGTCTTGGATACCCTTTTGCCTCTTCCTGTAGACAAGCAATCCATCAAAGGTACCAATCTCAAGCAACTTGAACAGTTGGTTGATGCGTGTGACAAGTGCAGACTCTGTGAGACTCGCAATCATACTGTTTTTGGAGAGGGCGTGGTCCCTGCCTCTTTGATGGTCATCGGTGAAGGACCGGGTGCTGATGAAGATGCAACGGCAAGGGCTTTTGTAGGAAAAGCCGGAAAGTATCTCGATAGCTGGTTGAAAGCAATTTCGATGAGCAGAACCGAGAATGTATATATTGCCAACATAGTAAAGTGTCGTCCTCCAGAGAATAGGAATCCTCATGCAGACGAAATTGCGTCGTGTATGCCGTACCTGAAACGGCAGATTCAGTTGGTCAAACCGAACATCATTCTTGTGGTGGGGTCGGTGGCTACAAGATGCCTGCTCAATTGTGAGGACGGAGTTACCAAGATGAGAGGGAGATTTCACCGCTGGGAGGGGATTCCTGTAGTGGTGACGTACCATCCGGCAGGAGTGTTGCGCAATCAGGAGTTGAGACGACCGGTTTGGGATGATTTGAAGAAGGTGGCGGCGTTTCTCAATATCCAGGTAGGGGGTGCTTCTTGATGAGCAGTTTTGTCGAGGTTCTTCTTGACCTGCCGTTGAAGCAATCTTTCACCTACAGCGTTCCTGAGGCATTGCAACCCTCTATGCTTTTCGGCCGACGGGTCGTGGTTCCGTTTGGCAAGCGAGAGATGACAGGATATGTCGTTAAGGATTTGGATGAGTTCACCGCTTCCTATACCGTCAAGAGCATTAAACGAGTAATTGATGACGGTCCTCTTTTTACTCCCATGCTCTTGGATCTGGCTCATTGGATGAGCCGCTTGTACCTCTGCAGCCAAGGAGAAGCTCTTTCGGTCATGATTCCTGGTGGAAGAAGAGATGCCAGTATCCCTGTTTTGGAGATTGAGGAAGATATAAGTTTTGAGCCGGTCCAAACGCTCAGTGAAGAGCAGGCATATGCCATTGATACCATCTGTAAGAGAGAGAAGTCGATGTACTATCTCTATGGTGTTACCGGAAGTGGAAAGAGCGAAGTATTTCTTCGGTGTGCAGAACAGGTCATCGCCCAAGGCAAGAGTGTAATCTATCTCGTGCCGGAAATCACCCTGACCGTCCAGCTTGCAAAACAAGTGACCACGCGGTTTTTCAACAAGGTTGCAATTTTGCACTCTTCCCTTACACCAAGCCAAAGGTTGAAGCAGTACAAACGGATTATCAACAATGAGGTCCAGTTGATTATCGGGGCTAGAAGTGCTGTTTTTGCACCCTGCACGAATCTGGGGATGATCATTGTCGATGAGGAACATGAAAACAGTTACAAAAGCGGCAATACACCAAGGTATCATGCTCGACAGATAGCCCAAAGAAGATGTTCTGTAGAGGGTGCGGTCCTCTTGATGGGAAGTGCGACCCCCTCGCTTGAAGCATATGCATTGATGAAGCAGGAGGATGGGGTTAAAGAGCTGCGTCTGACCAACCGTGTCGGCAAAGGGGTGATGCCTGCAATTGAAGTGGTCAACCTACGGTATGAAAAATCGTTGATCAGCAAGCGCTTGAAGGATGAAATCATCCATACCTTGGCCAAAAACCGTCAAGTAATTCTCTTTCTCAACCGAAGAGGTTTTTCCTATTTCTTTCATTGCCGTAGTTGCGGCTATGAGCTTACTTGTCCTCACTGTTCTGTTGCTCTTACGTATCATAAGGGTCTGAATAAGATGGTATGTCATTACTGTGGATACCGCCGTGATGTGATGCATGTCTGTCCAGAGTGCAGGTCTGTGGATGTTGGGTATAGCGGGTTTGGAACAGAGATGGTAGAACAAGAAATCCGTTCTCTCTTTCCTCAAGCCACCATAGCCCGCCTAGATACCGATAGTGCAAAAAAGAAGGGATATGTTGAAGAGACCCTCAATGCATTCAGGTCGGGCAGCATCGATATCCTGCTTGGAACCCAGATGGTAGCCAAAGGATTGAACTTTCCTTTGGTTGAGTTGGTGGGCATTGTGCTCGCAGACAGTGGGATGAACATACCTGATTTTAGAAGTCAGGAACGTACGTTCAGCTTGCTGGTGCAGGTATCGGGAAGGGCTGGTCGTTACAACGCTGAGGGGAAGGTGATCATTCAGACGTATCATCCTGAAAATCCAGCGATCCAATACGCCTTGCTGCAGGATGTCGATGGGTTTTATGAGCAAGAACTGGAAATTCGCAAGCAAACTGGATTCCCTCCTTTCAGCCGCATGGTTAATCTGGTGTTCCGGGGAAGAAACCAGAAGAGGGTGGAGGATGAAACACTCAAGTTTGAGTCGGTGATCCAAGGCCTTGATGTGCACCACGAACTTGAGATGCTTGCAAGCAATGAATGCCCATTGGAGAAAATTGCTTCCAACTACAGATATCATTTGCTCGTTTCGGGACAGGATGCCGCTAAGGTTCATTATTTGGTTGCAAAAGCCTTGTCCTGCTATACCTCATCCTCTTGTGTATATCTGGAAGTGGATCTTGACCCGTTGCAACTCTTGTAGCAATGGATGGACAAACGTTGACCATTGGATACTGTGTTGGTATAGTTTGCATACTATGTTAGATATTTATACGCTTGGAGAAGAGGTGCTGAAGCAGAAGTGCCAACCAGTTACTACATTTGACAGCGCACTACGGATTCTTGTAGATGCGATGTTCGAGACCATGGATCAGGCCGATGGGGTGGGTCTTGCAGCTCCACAGATAGGGGTGAATAGTCGCTTGTTTGTGATTCACATCAAGAACACGGAAAAACGGGCCTATATCAATCCCCAGATTATCGAGACCTCGGTTGAAACAGAAACAGCAGAAGAAGGATGTCTTTCTATTCCCGGAGTCTGGCATGATGTAGAGAGACCGTTGCGTGTCACCGTGCAGGCTCAGGATCTTGAGGGGAAGGCCTTTACCGTGAAAGCCGAAGGGTTGCTCGCTCGAGCCATACAACATGAGACAGATCATCTCAACGGAGTATTGTTCATAGATCGTCTTGATGATATTGAACGCGAGAAAATGGTGAAGGCATACGAGAAGCGAAACAAGAGGAGACGCCCTTTGTGAGAATACTGTTTGCTGCGACAGCCGACATTGCAGTTCCTACGCTCAGGGCCCTGTCTGAGCACTTCGAAATTGGTGCGGTCTTGACCAATACCGATAAACCTGGTGCACGAGGCAAGGCCCTTATTCCGTCTGCTGTGAAGACTGAAGCACTTAGGCTGGGGCTAGACGTTCTACAGTTCGATCATCTGGGCTCTGAGGCCAGGGCATCTGTCTCTGTATACGGATGTGATACGCTGCTTTGTTTTGCCTATGGAAGGCTTTTTGGGCCTAAGTTTTTATCCTTGTTCTCTAAAGAGGCTCTGAATATCCACCCCTCGTTGTTGCCGCTTTTGCGTGGGCCTAGCCCGATCCAGGGCGCGATTCTTTCCCAGGCCAAAAAAACAGGAATAAGCATTCAGAGGATTGCAAAGGAGATGGATACAGGGGATATCTTGGATTCTCTCTCATTTGAGCTCAAGGGGGATGAGACGACCGGTGAACTTACTGAGAAAGTATCCCTTCTTGCCGCAGACCTTGCTCTAAAAGCGCTTGGCAACCTTGCACAAGGGGAGGCTGTATTCAAGATGCAAACCGGAGAGCCTACCTACACCAGTTTGATTACTGCTCAGATGAGCGTACTCGATTTCTCAAAAACGGCTAAAGAACTCCATGCCCAGATTCGTGCTATGCATCCTTGGCCGAAGGCTCGTACTACCTATGAAGGGCAGACGTTGTTGCTGACCAAAGTGTCAGGTCTGCTGTCTGAGGCTGGTATGGATGCTGTTCCTGAATCTGTTGCTGTAGGTACTGTCGTTGCGAAGGACAAACAGAAAGGACTTGGCATTGCTGTAAAAGACGGACTGCTGTGGGTGGACCGTCTTCAGTTGGAGAAGCGAAAGGAGATGGATTGGCGATCCTTTCTCAATGGTAATCAGGCGTTTATGAAAGCGCAACTTGGATAAGGGTATGAAGCGAGCCCTGGCGTTTTTGCTGATCGCGGTTGTGAGCACTATGCTTTATGCTGACGGACCGAGAATTGCTCTGGTTCTTGGTGGAGGTGGGGCTCGAGGCATTGCCCATATTGCAGTTCTTGAAGCACTCGAAGCAGAGGGCATCCCGATTGACTTGGTAGTCGGAACCAGCATGGGCTCTTTGGTTGGTGGCTTATATAGTGCGGGCTATACTCCACAGGAAATTCGTACTCTTCTGACCACTATCGATCTTGTCGGTCTTTTTTCCAGCCCTCCTCTTGATCGCCATAGAGTTGATGATTGGCCTTTTGTCTACTCCTATGAGCATCTCTTTACCCTGGGGTTTGGAAAATTAGGTATTGGTGATGTTCCCGCCCTCATCTCTGACCAGCGGGTTTTGGAGCTTCTGGGTTTTTTATTCGCAAAGTACCCGAATCCAATTGATTTTGATTCCTTGCCTATCCCTTTTCGCTGTGTCTCAACAGATATACTAACTGCACAGCGTATCGTGCATCAGGAAGGTTCTCTTGTTTCAGCCATTCGAAGCAGTATTTCCATCCCCATTGTGTTTACCCCGTTCCCCCAAGGCGATGGTCGTCTTGCTGTTGACGGCGGGGTGGTGGACAACCTTCCCATAGAGCTGGCTCGGTCGTTGGGATATGATATTGTCATTGCCTGCGATGTCAATGAGATGCAGATTGAAGATCCTCAACAGTTGATGAGCTTGTCGGCAGTTGCCATGCAGACTATCATTTTGGTGACTCAGAAAGCTGCCTCTGCACAACATGAGAGTGCGGATTTGGTGTTTCTTCCCAAGCTGGATGATGTTTTTGCCCTCGATTTTACCAAGTACGATGTAATCTTGGATCGAGGTGTCGCCGCAGTTGAAGAAAAAAGAATCGAACTGCAACATATTGCAAAACAGGTAGCAGAGCAAAGGCAGCTGCTTCAAAGAAATCCAAGGAGAACCGGCTCGTATGCCTTGCTCTCTGACCCGAAGATTCTGCAAATTGAGGTAAAGGATATCTCAGGTCATGAATGTGTACGCAAGGTTTCCGCAAGAAGGTTTTATCCGTTTCTTGGAAGACGGCTTGATACAAAAACAGCACATGAGCTGCATCTGAAACTCAGAGAGATCAAGCGCGAGTTGGATCTTGCTTCCTTGAGCTATGAGATGTCCGATGGTGGTACATTGACGATATATGCACGTGGCTTTGGACAGCAGGATTCCTTTGTCAGTATGGGATTCCAGGCAGATATGGGAATTTCCAACACGTTGCCGGCTTCCTTGTTCTGGTCCCGCGCCGATGCGTTTCTGGATGCTCGGAGCGATTACTTGTTCGATACTGACCTAGCTTTGGAAGTTCATGCAACATTGGGGCAAAAGTCGGGCATGTCTCTGGGTCTTTTTCATCCTTTGGCGGTTTTTGCTCGAGGAGCCTTGGATGTGGGCTTTGAAATGTCCTATTCTGTTGGATCGTTGTCCGTGTACAATGCTGTGGTAAACGCTGATCGGACAGCCCCCTTGGACCGTTCTTTTTCTACTGCGTTACGCCTGTTGTTTTCGTTCCACCAATATGGAAGAAGCGAACTGAAAGCCAGCTATAGCCTGGACTCTCTCAATGACTGTCGATATGACAGACAGTTTGTTGCTCAGCCCCAAATACAACTGACAACTATCTATAATAGCTTGCGAGGCCGGTTTGCGCGTATGGGAAGCAGGCATGAGATACTACTCAGCCTTGGGTATGACCAAGAGCTTACCTATGCCTTTCGTGCTGGAGTGAGAAGAATGTTTGCATTGGGTCCTTCTGACAGCATAGGCTATGATTTACAGATCTCCTTTATGCGTGAGAGTAAAGAACTCATCTCTTCCTATGCTGAGGTTGGTTCTCATGAAGGTGTGCCAGGCTATGGTGCCCTTGTGCTCAGAAGAGATCTTGCCCTCTTGGGGTTGATGTATCAAAAGAGAATTGTTGAGGTGCTCGGCTATCCCAGCTATGGAAAATTCATCCTCAGAGGTGGTTTTTTTGACAGCTATGATCCATATCATGACGCATTTTATGAATCCTGTCGGCCGTTCTCGATGGTGGATTGGGACGTTGGTATGGCCTTTGCATTGGGAATGCAGGCTCCTATCGGAGAGGTTATCGCCCAGATAGGGACAAGTCTGAAGGGCAAGGTTTCCTTCTCGGTTGGAGTGTACTGATGAAAGATGTGTATCGCAGTTATTCTGAGCATCTGAAGGATACTTACCATAAGCGTGTATATAGAATTGGTGTTGATGGTCAATTTTCCTGCCCTAATAGAAATGCCGACGGGTCTGGAGGGTGCGCCTTCTGCGAACAAAGCGGAAGCCTTGCAGCGTACCAAAACCCCCAGGATATGCATGCAAAAACGTGTTCTAGCAACATTGATCAAAGGATAGATCATGTTCTCAAGCAGATAGAGAGTGGAAAAAGGTTTCTTGTCCGACGCTACAAGGCAGAAGCCTTTTCCTTGTATTTCCAATCTTACACCAATACATTTGATACGCTTGAGCATTTGCGGTCCTTGTATGATGCCGCGCTGTCAAGCAAAGACTATGTTGAACTGATTATTTCAACCCGCCCCGACTGCCTCTCTGATGACGTTGTGGCCTTGCTCGGATCCTATACAGACAAAGTGGAAAAAGTGTGGGTGGAGCTCGGTCTGCAAAGTGCGAATCAGGCTGCTTTGGACTTGGTGGGACGCAATCATGATGTTTTTTCCTATTTAAAAGGGGTTGATTCGTTACATTTGCACGGTATCGGTGTTTGTACTCACATAATGCTTGGTCTTCCGTTGGATGGATATGCATCGTACGCTAAGACAGCAGAGATGATTAACAGAGTCAAAAGTGAGGCGGTAAAAATCCATAACCTTCATATATGCCGCAATACTCAAATGGAAGGATGGTATGAACAAGGAGAGATTACAGTAGCTTCAGTCCGTCGACATGTGGAAGAAACGGTTTTCATGCTCAGACATCTTGATCCATCGATAGTAATCGAGAGATTGGTGTGTGAGACTCCACAGAGAAGAAGAATTGCACCAAGAAATTTTGTTGATAAGCATCAGTTTATCAGGCAAGTTGTTAGAATGATGGAAGAAAGAGGGTGGCAACAAGGGGATTTGGTATGAGTGATAGAGTTCCACTGCAGAAGATAGTTCGAGTTGTAGGAATACTACTGACAGTATTCGTAACCATAACCATTTTGGTATTATCGTTTATACCCAAGGAAGCGTATCCAGATACGAGAATTCCTCTTGCCGACAAGGGAGAGCATATGCTTGCATATGCGGCTTTTGGTTTTTCCTTTTTTTTGGCTGTTTTACAGATTCCCGGTTCAGGAAAAAAGAGAACAGTAAAGGCAAAACCCCATTCCACTCTACATCTTGCTTCTTGGTCGGGGCGTGCTGTCATCATTACCTTGGTGGTGGGAACCTTCCTCGGTGGTATGGTGGAATTGCTGCAACCACTATTTGGGCGAAGCAGGGAATGGTTCGATCTTGCTGCTGACTTTATGGGTCTGGTGGTTGGTATCGCCATTGTACAATTGCTTTTGAAGGTGGTGGCAGGGTATTTTGCTACAAGGCCTTGGTTGTATGATCCGAATTGGAAGGATGAGTTAGATGAGTCTTGCAACTGAAATTAGTGAAGCTTTGCAGCAAGCTGTAGTATGCCTTGATGAAGATGTGGTCAGTCGGATTGTCATGGCAAGAAAAAGAGAGACAAACCCCTCGAGTCTTGCCGTACTGGATGCAATTCTAACAAATCTGGATATAGCAAAAGCTCAACGGTTGCCGATGTGTCAGGATACCGGCATGTTCCTTGTTTTTGTCGATGTCGGGCGAGATTGCAAGATTTCTCTTGGCGATATTGAAGCTGCAATCAATGAAGGCTGTATGGACGCGGTCAATAAGGCGTATTTTCGTCGTAGTGTTGTAAAAGATCCTCTCTTTGAGAGAATGAATACACAGACAAATCTACCTTCGGTTCTATGGTGGAATTTAGTAGAGGGCTCTAAGCTTGCCATACATATTCTTCTCAAGGGATTCGGCAGTGAAAACACCAGTTCGGTGAGAATGCTCAACCCCACAGCGTCAAGTGATGATGTCGTTGCCGCAGTAAAGCAGATAGTCGCCCTAGCTGGTGCAAAACCCTGCCCGCCGATTTTTGTTGGTGTGGGCTTGGGTGGAAGTATGGATAGGGCCGCATACCTGAGTAAGAGGGCTTTGTTGCGAGAGGTGGGAGTACCTCACTGCGATATAAGATATGCTGCTTTGGAGAAGCAAATGCTTGATGCCATACAAACGTTGCACATTGGAAGTGGAGGACTTGGGGGTGACATTACTGCACTGAATGTTGCCGTTGAAGTGGAGCCAACTCATATTGCCGGTCTTCCCTTGGCTGTTTCCATAAACTGCTGGGCTGATCGGAAAGCAGTAGTGTATTGGGAGGCCGATCATGCGTGAGCTACAATTGCCTCTGGACAATGAGGATATTGCTTCTCTTCGTGCCTATGACCAGGTTTTCTTGTCTGGGACATTGTATGTGGGGCGAGACCAAGTACACAAACAGCTTTGCAAGCTTATAGAAGAAGAAAAAGCTCTCCCTCTTCCTCTGCAAGGGCAGGCCATATATTATATGGGTCCTTCTCCCGCTCCTGAAGGAGCATTGATTGGTTCCTGTGGTCCGACCACCAGTGCAAGAATGGATGGTTTTACTGTGCCGTTGCTTGAGAAAGGACTTAAAGTCATGATCGGCAAGGGTCCGCGATCAGAAGCGGTGAAACAGGCTATCAAAGAGCATAAAGCAGTCTACCTCCAGGCCTTTGGAGGGTGTGGAGCCCTCTATTCCACCACGGTCAAGGCTGTACGCACTGTTGCCTTCAACGAGCTAGGTCCAGAGGCGCTATTGGCCTTGGAAGTGGATCATTTTCCTGCCATTGTGGCAATTGATAGTAATTTAGGTACAGTTTTTGCTTCATAAGTGGTTTTTACTGGACGTTTTGTCATAGCTGGGTTACAGTTTGCTGTATGCAAACCTCCTTTGCACAGGTACTCGATCATGGGGTGGATGGAGTATCTCATATCTGCGTGTTTGAAAAGCAGTGGATAGGGAGGAATATTCGGTTGTGGAAGGATAAACTGTGAAAAGACTATTTTCCCAATGTTTTGCCCCCTGTCTTGTTCTTTTCGTTTTGATGGGTTGTACGAAGGCTGAGCCGATAATTGTGCAAGCCCCGCCTGTTTCTCCTGTGGTTGAAAGAAATCAGATGCAACCTAGCGTAACAACAACTGATGTAATCAATGACTTGTCCAGGCCAACAGACCTGAAGAGTCGTTTCAGTTATACGTATGGTTACATACTGTACTCAACAATGGTGCAACAGCAAGGGTTTGAAGACCTTGATCCTTCCTATTTTGCCAAGGGTGTCCTTGACAGTGGCAGAGGTTCTGGGTTTTTTACTCAGGACGAAATGGCCAGAACCTTGCAAGAAGTACAAACTCAATTGCTCCGAATCGCCCAAGAGGAGCTCGAGGCCATCGCCCAGAACAATCTGAATAATGCAGAAGAGTTCTTACAGGCCAACAAATCTCGAGAAAACGTACAGGTTACTTCTTCAGGATTGCAATACCAGATTCTCAGAGAGAGTGAAGGTGATAGGCCAAGTGAGAACTCAATGGTCGAGATTGATTATAAAATTATGTTGCTCAACGGTAAGGTTGTCGACAGCAGCCTTGAGCGTGGGCATAGCCCTACATTCCAGCTGCAGGCTATCATGGTGCCCGGTTTCATTGAAGGGGTCAAGTTGATGCATGTAGGAGCAAAATATCGATTTTGGATTCATCCCAACTTAGCCTATGGGAAGGAGGGGACTCAAGCAATTGAACCAAATTCCCTCTTGATTGTGGAAGTGGAACTCAAAGCTATCAATTAGGAAAGACCAGCAGATTCTTTATTGCTTCCAGTGAAGTGACTGTGTAGGTCGGTAGTACTTCAGTATTATTTGTTTTGTTCTGTAGGTTGAGGTAGAGCGTATCGATATTGCTTGCGTTCCCTCCCTTGATATCGCTTGAAAGACTGTCTCCTATCATCAAGCAGAGGTTTTTCTGTTCCTGTAGACCGGCTGTTTTGAGCATGGCGTCAAAGAAACGGGGGTCTGGCTTTTGGAAGCCGATTTCCTCACTGATGAAGATGTGTTCGAAATATCCGGCTATTGCTGCTGCCTCGATTCTTCCATGCTGTACCTCGGCAATTCCGTTTGAGGCAAGATAGAGCACATAGCCACGATCTTTCAGTGTATTCAGTAGATTTATGCTTGGTGGAAAAAGTATTCCTTGCAGGGAAAGATGGTATTGATACAGTCTGCTTGCTTGAGAAGCATCAAGGAGAATGCCACTTTCCTGGGAGAATAGCTTAAAACGTCTGGTTTTCAGCGTTTCTACAGTTAGTGTTCCTTGCTCGAAAGCTTTCCAACAGGAAAGATTGCACATCTTGTAGAGGTTCTCATGTTCCTGTGTAAGCGAAAGACCTAGCGCCTCGGCCATAGCCCAGAACGCATGATGTTCAGCTTGGTCAAAATCAAAGAGGGTTCCGTCAGCGTCAAAGAAAAGATGGCGGTACATACAGGTTCTCCTTTACTTGGTGCATGCTTCTCTGTACCATAAAGAAAAATGCTTTGGTTGCACAAGGAGTAATCTATGTCTGACACCTTTTTCAAACGTCATCTGATCGTTTCCCTGTTTCTGGGATCGTTGCTCATGCTGTTGGGTATTTTTCTGATGTTCCAGCAAGATTCGTTTGTAAGGTTCTTTATCTCTCTTCTGGGCATTTTTCTCGTAGGATCTGGTGTATCTTCCCTGCTTGCACTAAAAAAATACCAATTGGGATCCCGCTCGAAAACGGCTACCCTCATCCAGGCGCTTTTAAGCATCATTATTGGGTTGGTAGCAGTCATCGTCCCACTTTCCACCGCGACTGTCAGTTGGAAAATTCTCTTGTATATCATCGCCGCTGAGCTTGTTTTCTCGGCAGTGATTTCATTTCTGGATGCGATGCTGCTTCGTAAATCATCATTCTCAGTATCCGGGTTGCTTACAGAAGGGGTGTTCTCTCTCTTTGTTGCAGTCCTGCTTTTCGCTTTTCCTGAAGCCATAGGCACAATGCTGCTCAAGCTCATCGGAGTAGTTCTGATAGCCGCCGGACTGGGGATGCTGTTGTGGTCCTTGCGCATACGCCAAATCAACAAGCAGTTGGGCAAATCCACCATTGAGGCACAAGCAGAAATCGTGGATGAAAGCCCCTCAAACTAAGGTACAAGGAAGCGTGCAACTACACCGTAGCGACTGCTTCCTTGGTCTTTTGCTGCCGACTCTCCTCCTATTGTCAGCATTGAGCTGGACAGGGGAAGGAGCTTCCTGCTATAGATGTAGTCAAATCGTTCCTGCAGTTGCTTGGTAAAATAGGTGTTGCCTGCGTTGGTGGCATAAGAAAAATGGGTCATGCGATACACATCAAAGAATTGAGCATCTTCCATAAATGCTGACAAAGGCCATAAGTAGTCAATTTGCCGATAAGAGACCGGACTGAATATGCTCCAGTCTTGGAAAGAGGGTTCATAGAAGCTTGAGCCGATCAACGTCGGCTCTGTCAATGAGCCTTTCTGTAGAATATTTGCAAGGATCTCTTGCCTTTGTGGATGAATCTCTTGCTGGACCTTCTGCCAATCCTCATTCGCCAAAAAGGCTTCAAACACAGCATGTTCTACCAGATTAGCCAGAGAAAGCCTCAATGTTTTTTGTTCGCTGAATTGAATCCTTACCCCATGGATATCCTCTTCAATTACAGGAAAACTGGTAACGATTGCCCCGCCCTCCACCAAAGTGGCGTTCAACCGCATCTCCTTGATCAATGCAATGACATTCTCCATATGTCCTGTGACAAAGATGACGGGGAACGCCAAATCTTGGATACTCTGGTGAACCGTGTTGGCCATGGACTCTTGCTCCCATTTCTTGTCACTGAGTGGCAGCAGCATGACATTCAGCTGATCTGTATCCTTTGCTAGGGATATGGGTGCTTCTGTGCGGTATTTCCTGGGCAACGTGAGCTCTTCAATCGGTGGGATTTGTTTCCATTCGGCTTCCAAGGCCGCTTGCCGTTTCATTTCCTGTTCTCGAGCAAGGTCCAGTTGTTGTTGTAAGGCAAGTTGTGCAAGTCTGCGTTCTTCTTGTTGTAAAAGAGCCTCTTTCTCTCGTTGTTGTTCAAGACTGAGTTTTTCCTGCAAGGTGTCTTGTAATTGTTGGTTTTCTTGCTCTAGCAGAATACTCGATGCCTGCAACGCTTCAAGCTCGAGTGTTTGTTCACTCAGTGTTTGCTGCAGTGTTTGGCTGTCGGCAAACAATTGCTCGTATGACGCTTCTAGCTCTCTATATGCATCGCTGATCTGTTTGTATGTTTTTTCAAGTTCCTTGTATCGATGGTAGGCTTCGGCCTCTGTAGCACTGAGCAGACTTTCTTGCTGCTTTGCCAAACGTTCAATTTCCTGTGTTCGTTGCATGAATACAGATTTTTCATTATCCAGCTCTTGCTGCAACGCTGATATTTTTGCTTGTGCCGTGTCAAATGCCAGCTGTAAGGAATTCCGTTCTTCTTCTGTCGATAAAAGTGCATATCTTGCTTCGCTGAGTAGGGTTTCTTGCTGCTTTGTCAAGCGTTCAATGTGCAAGTACTTTGATGTAACATTCTCAAGCTCCTGTTGCAAAGCGGATATTTTTTCTTGTGCCGTATCAAAAGCCAGTTGCAAGCTGTTTCGCTCTTCTTCTGTTGTTTGAAGTTCGCTACGCAATACTGAGACGGCATCCTTCTCTTGTTGTAATAAAACGGACTGTTCTATAAGTGCTGTCTCTGTTTCAGTTTTCAGCTGCTGGGCTGTTGATAAGTCATCTTGTAGTTGCTCAATGTGAGCGAGTAAGGCATTTTGTTCTGTTGAGAGCTCTTTCTGTGTTGTGCGTAGCTGTGCTTCCAATGCATTGATATGTTCTACAAGCGCTGTTTGCCGCTCATCCAAAGTCATTGAGGTTAGGTTCAGTGCTTGCTGGTAATACTTCAGGTCGGCTCTCACCTCATCAAGCTGTTGGTTCAGCGCGGCTTCTCTTTCTTGGGATTCGCGCTCTCGGATGGCGGCTTTTGTCTCAAGTGAGAGTACGTCTTCTGTGCTCTCTGAAAGTTCTGTTGCCAGCAACAGTATCTGTTCTGAGAGTGTTTGTTCTATATCTGTTGTTTTTTGTGTTTGGTCTGTAAGTTGGGTTTCGAGTTGGGCAACAAGCTCCTTCAGCTCGAGTTTTTCTTGTTGCAATGAGGCAATTTCACCTAAGGCTTGCTTGTAAGCCTCTTCTTGTTTTTGCGCTCTCTCTAGTTCCTGCTGCCTCTTCAGCTCTTCTGATTGTTCCAATGCCAGGGCTTCTTGCTTTTGGCGTTCCTCCTGGGTGGCAGAGAAGCGGGTTTCAAGCGAATCGTGGGTTTCGACAGGTATTTGGAGTTGCTGTTTGCCCTCTCTTGCTGAGAAGTTCTGGCAACTGATCAAGCTTATGCTGATGATGAGAAGGGCCGGCAGTAGGAGTCGTTTGTTCATGCTTAATCCTGATTATTTATAGAGTGAAGAATGCTTCAGCCTTTGCCTTGGCATCTGCTTTTTTCTTTGCTTCATGCTCAGAGTCCTCTTGAAGCATGAAGGCATCACAAAAATTCGCACCTTGTTTGTCTTCGATATATTCTTCAACACCCTCAAGGCAATCGTGATAAGCACCAGGACTGTAAAAACGGCAATTGAAACAACTGTGGAGACTTTTTCCACAGTGAGGACAATGCGTATGAAAGCCGATGCTTGCCAATGGATCAAATGGTGTATGACAGTAATTGCAGCTGCCCATGATTAAAACTCCAAGTTTTTCCCATATTCGGTCATTTCTCCGTCCTGATAAGATTCTTTCGACAGACGGATATTTTTATTATCATCCTTGAATCTAGGAATGATATGCAGGTGAAGATGAGGAACTTCCTGTCCGCTCTCTTTGCCGTTGTTGATGACCAGGTTTGTTGCATCGCAACCCAAGGCTGAGCGCACCTTTGCATCTGCTTTTTTTGCCAGTTTCATTAGATGAGCAAGAATATGGTCCGGACAATCAGTGAGAGTGGGATAACTCTCATTGGTAATCAAGAGAATGTGTCCCTTGTTAACTGGGTTGATGTCGAGAATTGCAAAACAAAATTCATCTCTATGGAGCATTACAGAAGGTATTTTCCCTTCACGGATCTTGGTAAAAATCGTTTCCATGGCACACCTCTGAGCTATTATAACACACAAGTGTCGCATAGGAAAAGGATTGTCTTGTGTAAAGGGATTGCACAAAAAACCGAGATATACTATTATCCACGAGGTACGTTGGGACAAGGTTGTCTCTCTGTCGTCCCTTTCCATCCCTTGTGTTGTTAACCTGATGTGAGCTAGGAAGTAATAGCATTTCATCAGGATAGTTAGGATGTTGCAGGGAATACTGTGGACTCGTTTTTATTCTATACATAGAGGTTATAAAGAATGGCTGACTTGCAAAATTTGAGGAACATCGGAATTAGTGCCCATATCGACTCGGGCAAGACTACGCTCTCCGAACGAATCCTCTACTACTGCAATAAAATCCACGAAATTCATGAAGTTCGTGGTAAGGATGGCGTTGGTGCTACCATGGATAGCATGGAGCTTGAACGTGAAAGAGGCATTACGATCGCTTCTGCCGCAACCAACGTAACTTGGAAGGGAACGGAGATTAACGTCATCGACACTCCGGGTCACGTCGATTTTACCATAGAAGTAGAACGTTCATTACGCGTTCTTGACGGCGCTGTTTTGGTTTTGTGTTCTGTAGGCGGTGTACAGAGTCAGTCTATTACAGTAGATAGACAGATGAAGCGCTATCATGTTCCCAGAATTGCTTTCGTCAATAAGTGTGACCGAACAGGTGCTAATCCATATCGAGTTAAAAATCAGTTGATTGAGAAGCTTGGTCTGAATGCAGTAATGATGCAGATTCCCATCGGGCTTGAAGATAAGCTTGAGGGAGTAGTTGATCTTGTTACCATGAAGGCCCTGTATTTTGATGATGGTCCTAATCAAGACCAGATTCGGGAAGCCGAAATCCCTGAGCATTTGAAGGCTGAGGCACAGCAGAAGCGGGAAGAGCTTCTTGATGGTGTTTCCCTATGTTCCGATGAGCTCATGGAGGCTATGCTTGAAGATAGTGTCACCCCAGAGTTGATCCGCAAGGCTGTTCGTGAGGCAACTATCCGCCTTGAACTTTGTCCGGTTTTCATGGGTTCGGCATATAAGAACAAGGGTATCCAAGCCTTGCTCGATGGTGTCGTCAGCTACTTGCCCAATCCCACCGATGTTGTTAACAAGGCTCTGGACATTGACAAGAACGAAGAGGAAGTAGTCCTGAAGGCTGATGACGACATGCCTCCAGTGATTCTTGCATTCAAGCTTGAGGATGGCCAGTATGGCCAGTTGACCTATATTCGCATCTATCAAGGAAAGGTGAAGAAGGGCGACGAATTATATAACACCCGAAGCAGGAAGAAATTCAGGGTAGGCCGTTTGATCCGCATGCATGCTTCTACCATGGAAGACCTCAATGAAGCAGGTTGTGGAGAGATTGCTGCACTTTTCGGTATTGATTGTGCCAGCGGCGATACCTTCTGTGACCCGAAGCTCAATTATTCTCTCTCTTCCATGTTTGTTCCGAATCCTGTCATTTCATTGGCTATCAAGCCTGTGGACAAGAAAGCTGCAGACAATATGGGTAAGGCTTTGAACCGCTTCACCAAGGAAGACCCCACGTTCAGAAGTTATGTGGATCCTGAATCAAATCAGACCATCATACAGGGTATGGGAGAGTTGCATCTTGAGGTATACGTTGAGCGTATGAAGCGTGAATATAAGGCTGAAGTAGAGATTGGTCAGCCGGAGGTTGCTTATCGTGAAGCGATCACCGGTCGTGCTGATTTCAACTACACCCACAAGAAGCAGACCGGTGGTTCAGGTCAGTATGCACGTGTTGCCGGATATATCGAGGCTCTTCCCGATCCTGTTGAAGGCGAGGAATTCAAGGATTATGAATTCATCGACGAGGTCAAGGGCGGTTCGATCCCTACCGAGTATATTCCTTCCTGTGACAAAGGCTTTCAGTTGGCAATCAAGAAAGGTTCTCAACTTGGCTTCCCTGTCATCGGCGTGAAGGCTGTTGTCAACGATGGTGCTTGGCACCCGGTTGACTCTTCTGACCAAGCATTCCAGACTGCTGCTCTCGGAGCCTTCCGTGAAGCGTTTGAGAAAGCAAAACCGGTTATTCTTGAACCCATCATGAAGGTCGAGGTTGTTGCACCCAATGAGTTCCAAGGAAGTGTCTTTGCATCGGTCAACCAGAGAAGAGGTCTCATTATAAGCTCCACAGAGGACAATGCCATGAGTACAGTCATTGCAGAGGTCCCTCTTTCTGAGATGTTCGGCTATTCCACAGTGCTTCGCTCTCTTACCCAAGGCAAGGGAGAGTTCACCATGGAAATCGGCAAGTACGGAAAAGTTCCTCAGAGCGTTTCTGAAGACTTGAAGAAGAAATATCAGGAAAAACGCGCAAAAGAACAGAAATAATACTTTCTATCCTTGTATTTTCGCCCCTCAAAAGGTTTGCCTTGAGAGGGGCTTTCTATTTGTAGCTGTTTGTTAGGTTTTGCTTGCCATTGCTTCCAATGTATCTGATAGTTGAAGAATCTGAGAACTATAAAACGATGTAATGAGGTATTGTATGGCATTTACGCTTCCTAACTATCATGAGCCGGATTTCTCTCTCGAACATTTTGTTGCAAGTCCTGATGCAGTATTGCAAAAAGCCGAAGCCGATGGAGTTGCTCCCGCCTACTATCACAGCACTTCAATGTTTCCTGAATATTTCAAGATCGATGGTCGCTGGGTTTTGGCCAAGGAAAGCAGGATGGACTGTCTGGTGGTGCTCGATACGCAAGGAGAGCTGCAGGTGGTTGAGGGGCGGAGAGTAAAGAAGGGAGATAGGGTTGTCATCGGGAGAACCGAGCTTGGTCAAGAAGGCATATATGTGCATACTTCAGGATTTTTATCTGTGAATGACAAGCTGAATGATGCCTTTGTTTTTCGTACGGGAAGATCTCGTGAAACGGCATTTTCTCGTGATTATGACAAGCTTTATGAGTTGCTCGAGCACGAGAAGACTTATGGCAATATAGTATTTGTACTCGGTCCTGCCGTCGCCTTTGACAATGATTCAAGAATGGCGATGCAGAACTTGATAGAAAACGGCTATGTGGATGGTCTTCTTGCAGGGAATGCCTTGGCCACCCATGATCTTGAGGCAGGATATTTCAAGACTGCCCTAGGTCAGAATATTTACAGTCAGCAGAGCATGCCCAACGGGCATTACAACCACCTGGATGTCCTAAACCTGGTTCGCACGTATGGGTCGATCGAGGCTTTCATCGAGAAGGAGCATATAACAGAGGGAATTATGTATGCAATGATCAAGCAGAAAAAGCCGTTTGTGTTAGGAGGGTCCATCAGGGATGACGGTCCGCTTCCTGAGGTATATGCAAATGTGTATGAGGCTCAGGATGCCATGAGGAATGTCATTCGCAACGCAACAACAATTATTAGCTTGGCTACACAACTGCACACGATCGCAACCGGAAACATGTCCCCATCTTTCAGGGTGGTTGATAAAAAGGTACGGCCTGTGTACTTTTATAGTGTTGATATTTCAGAGTTTGCTGTAAACAAGCTCAAGGATCGCGGCAGCCTCAGTGCCACAGCAATAGTTACCAATGTGCAGGATTTCATTGTCAATGTAGCGAAGGGTTTGAAATTGCAGAAAGGAAAAACATGAGCGTTTTATGAAGAAACTGTAAAAAATTTCCCTTTTGCGATTTTCCATAGTATAATGGGGATGAACCTAATTACTACTTGGAGGTGAGCATTATGGTAATTCAAGAGTTAAACGAACTAAGTCCTCTCCGTGTTTTTGACGAATCTTTGGATGGTGGACTTGGTCGTGGGAATCTCGGAGTTCTTGTTTCTCGACATGGAGTAGGTAAGACTGCTTGTTTGGTGCACCTTGCTACCGATAAGCTGCTCAGAGGTGAGCATGTTATTCATGTGTCCTTTTCAGGGAATGTGGAGCATGTCATCAATTGGTATAAGGAAGTCTTCCGTGAAGTTTCTGAAGGACGCAGTTTAGATGATGCAGCGACCGTGTACAACAATATTCTATCCAATCGTGTGGTCATGAATTTTAGTCAGGAAAATGTCACCATTGAGAAGGTGCTATCCAGTCTGGAAACTTTGATCAAGCACGGCAGCTTCAAGGCGGATGCGATTTTGTTTGACGGATACAAGCTAACAGTCGCAACAGAAGAGGATGTTAAAAAAATCAAGCAATTTGCACAGGCGATGAATCTGGAGGTTTGGTTCAGCGTTTCTCCGATTCGGGCCGATGTTGTCTATGATAAGTATGGTGTTCCCAACACTATGCAAAAATATGTCGATTTGCTCGACGTTCTCATCGGGCTTGTCTACAATGAGGAGCGTGACAAGGTGGTGATGACCGCCGTAAAGACAAATGCAGGGATGGTGGAAAAGCCTATGAGGGTTTCTCTCGATCCCAAGACCATGCTCATTTCCAAGTAATGTTCACACAAAGGCCGCGAAAGCGGCCTTTGGTGTACCATTGGCCATGTAAGCAAGAGACCGACCCTTCACAGGTCGGTCTCATTGAACACTCAAGCAATTGGGTTGATGTGTCTGTTTTCACCCTTGAGGCCATCGAGCACTCCATCATTGATTAGATGGGTACGGCTTTGATGAGCCAACATATACTTGTTTTTCTTGTAGAGCAGACGTAGTTCGGGATCATCAGAATTGCTCTTTCTTGCAAGGTCTTCTGCATCCAAAGGAAGATTGGTTCCCTGAGGAAGTACAATGAGGGAGATGAACCCATTTTTATGTACAGAACAGGGGGCAAGATGCAGGACGTTGGGTTCAATCAGAGCCACCGATCCCTTTGGGAAGTAAAAGACTTCAGCTTTGCAACTGTTTAGCTGAGCAAAATCATCCAGTTCATCATAAGGGCTGAGAAATTGCAGACAGTCTGTGACGGCAATGAAGAGCTCTGGGCTCTTATGGTATTCTGCGCCGTTGATCCGCTCATTCTTGCCATAGCAACTGCCTATTTCAATATCCATTCCCCCGAAGAAAAGGCTTAGGTTCTTCCCCTGCTCCATCTCTTCCAATTCCTTGATGGAGGGGATGTAGAACGTTTTTTCCTCGTCGCTCAAGGTGATGAGCTCATGTGCCTTTTTTAGCAGTTCATCAACGACCACCGATTCTACGATTCTTCCATACTTTTTGAATCGCGAACTCTTTGCGCTCAAGATCATGGTTGTAGGGTTTTCTGCAACCAATGATTGGGGAACCCGAAAATCTAATTCTTGCATCAAGCATACCTCGCATATAACATAAAGATACCAGTGACTAAAAGCATACCAAATACAATCAGGGAGAAAGTCTTGGCGTTCACTTTATCATGGATGCGCTCCCCTGCAACAATCCCTGCAATTACAAACGGGATGAGGATAAGTGTTGTCTTGGCAATTGGTGCAGTATAGGATCCTTCTATCAAATACGTTGCTATGATAATCGTATTGAGCGTGGTCCACAAGAGGCAGAGTGTTGCTCTGAATGAAGCTTTATCCTTCAATGCCCGGGTGGCATACAATACAACCAGAGGTCCTGCAGAGGAGAATACTCCATGCACTACTCCGGCAGCCACGAGTAAAATGTAATAGGGTAAGGCTTTCTTTCCTTTTGGCAGTGGTTCGAGTTCCTTTCCCTTTGTCAGCCGATAGAGTTGCGAAACTGAGACGAAAATGATGAAGATTGCCAGTATGAGTGAGAGGACGTCGCTTTGCTGGCTTCTGAAGAGATACATGCCAAACGGAAGTCCAAGCAACATACACAAGGTAATGATGAGCCACTGCTTGAAATCAATGCTGCGGAAATTCCGAATTGCCAAATACAGGGCCAGCAACCATGCAAGGACTGTGATGACCATTACCGCTGTCCTTACCCCGAGCAGGGCGCTGACAAACGGCATGGCCAAGACGGCACATCCAAAACCTGTTATTGCCTCGAGGGTGTGGGTCACAAAGACCACAACCCCGCTAAGAAGCAGGGCGCTCAACGTTTTGCCTCAAGCATGGCGTACAAGGACTTTGCATCCAGAGGTGGCTTCTGGTTATGCAACTTAGGGTCGTTGAGAGCTCGACTGAACTCCTGTTCTATTGCATCCTTGTCAATCTCAACAGACAATTCCTTGAATATCCTGGGAATGTTCAGATGATCGAGCAGCAATGCAAGATCCGAGCGAAGCGCTTGTACAAGCTCATCCTCTTGTAGCAGTTCGGGATGGAAATGCTTGCTGATCAAGCTCAACTGATTTCGGTTCTCTTGGTCTTGTAATGCCCAATCATACACTTCCAACAAGGTGAAAGCACAACTCAGTCCATGAGGAATATGCCATGATTCGCTTAGGACGAATGATATGGCGTGGCCGCTGGCAGTCCCGGTAAGATTAAAGGCAATGCCAGCTTCACTAGCTGCCTCCAGCATCGCTCTTTGCAGCGCTCTTCTCTCTTCTTTTGGAGCGTCATAAAGTTTTGGCAACACCTGAAGGATCTTGATGGCGGCACTTCTTGCACAGCTGGCTGTTATGGCGTTGCTGTTCTTGTTCCAAATCGATTCCAGGGCATGGTCTAAGGCGTCCAAGCCTGTTGCTGCACAAAGAGCGGGGGGCATCGTGTCAAGCAAGCTAGCAACCAAGACTGCTGTATGGGCATGCATCAACGGCGATCCAAGCGTATACTTTCGACCGGTATCGTCAGTATATACTCCAACTTTAGTCATCTCCGATCCTGTTCCCGCTGTAGTGGGTATGAGGACCAACGGCAGGGATGCTTTTTGGACGGTCATGCTGGGCTGTGAGCCGAGATACTGATCAAGAGTTCCCTTGTTGGTGGCAAGCATCGCCATGGCTTTTGCTGAATCGAGGACGCTTCCTCCCCCAATTCCGAGCACTACATCACAGGCACCAAAGCGTTCATCCTGGACCATCGACATGATGTCCTTTGTTTGTGGATTCGGTCTTACCTTGTCAAAAACGGAAATTGTGCAGTAGCTTTTCAGCTGCTCGATCAATGTCTCTTTTGCTGCAATAGGTGCGTCGTCCAAGACGACGCACACATTCAGCTTCTCTTCCTTCTTTGCCGCATAGGAAAGAATGGTAAACAGCGAAGAGCCATCAATCTCGTCATAGCTGAGAAGATGGACACTGCTCAGAAGACTGCTAATCATTTGAAATGCTCCTCTTCAAGTGCCAGTACCTGATTGTAAGCGTTTGTCAGGAAGTCTTTCTTGAATTCCATCTTTTCGGTAAAGGAGACAGAAAGATAGGCATCGACGATTTGTTTTCCGACAAAGGGAGCTGTAATCCATCCGCCAAGGGTGATGACATTGGCATTGTTTACAATTTTTGCACGCTCAGCACTGAAAACATCATCAACCACACAAGCATAGACTCCCTTGTGCTTATTGGCCACGATAGCCATGCCTTGTCCGGTTCCACAGATGAGAATACCTTTTTCAGCACGTTTTTCCTGGATTGCCTGAGCTACTTTCGGTGCTTGTATGAAGTAGGGCTGTGGATGCTCTTCGTCCTCGATGCCATAATCAAGGATGGTATAGCCTTGTTCCTTCAAATACTCGGTCAGCTCTTTTTTCAACGGATAGCCGGAGAGGTCACTTGCAATTGCGATTGTCATAATTCTTGCTCCTTTACTTTTGTGCACAAAGTCTTTTTGCTTGGGTTGCTATCTCCTCGGCGGTCAGGCGATAGTGTTGAGCCAGCCAGTCTTGGGTTCCCACCTGGCCAAATGCATCATGGATTCCCACCATGGCCATGGGGGTAGGAAGGGTGGTGCTAAGCAGGTTTGCTACCTCACTGCCAAGGCCTCCTGAGACCTGATGGTTTTCCGCTGTTACAATTGCACCTGTTTTTCTTGCATAGGAGAGAACCAACTCCTCATCCAAGGGTTTGACGGTGTGCATATCGATGACCGCAGCCGTGATGCCTTCGCGTTCAAGTAGTTTTGCCGCTTTCAGGGCTTGGGGAACCATGATGGCTCCGAGGGCGATTAAGGTAACATCAGTGCCATCTTTCAGCACCTTGCCTTTTCCTAATGTGAAGGTTTCGTCCTCGCTGTACAATGGCTCTACGGCTTTTCTATGCAGGCGCATATAACTAGAGCCTTCAGAGGCTGCGCATTCCTTTACAAGTGCCTTTAGGCTGATTGGATCGGATGGCTCAAGAATAGTCAAACCAGGAATCATGCGCATCAAGCCGATATCTTCAAACGGCATGTGCGTCCCCCCATTAAAAGCAGCGCTGATGCCGGGGTCGGTTCCAACCAGTTTTACATTCAACTTAGCATAGTTAACCGAGATGAAGAACTGGTCGAATACCCTGCGTGAAGCAAAGCACCCGAAGGTTGCTGCAAAAGGGATTTTCCCCGCTGCACTGAGGCCTGCACTGACGCCGACCATGTTGGCTTCTGCAACTCCTACATCCACAGCACGCTGGGGATACACATCCTTGAAGGCCATGGTGCCGCTGGCTCTCATCAAATCGGCCTCAACAACCATGATACGATTATCATCTTTTGCAAGCTCAATCAAGGTATCGCAATAGACACTTCTCATTTCTTTATTCTGCATTTCGATCTCCTACAAAAGCTCTTTGATTGCTGCGTTTGCAACTTCAAGGTCATAGGCCATGTTGTGGTTGGTCACTTTGCCCTCACAGAATGAGGCACCTTTGCCCTTGATGGTATCGAGGATAATCATCGAAGGTTTACCTTTCTCTTCTTTTGCCTTCTGGATGGCTTCTTCGATTGCCTTCAGGTCATGGCCGTCGATACGAAGTGTATGCCAGCCAAAACTATTCCATTTTCCTTCTATATCCCCAAGGTCCAATACCTGTTCGGTTGTCCCGTCAATTTGCATCTTGTTGTAATCGGTGAAAGCGATCAGATGGTCGAGTTTTTGATGGGAGGCAAACATTGCAGCTTCCCAGTTCTGGCCTTCCTGGCTCTCCCCATCACCTATGATTGCATAGACATAACAATCATTTTCATCAATCTTTCTTGCATAAGCCAAGCCGCACGCGGCACTGAGCCCTTGTCCAAGAGAACCGGTTGTCATGTCGATGCCCTTTGTCTTGGTACGGTCACAATGGCTGGGGAGGTTTGTCCCGCCCTGATTGAGCGTCGCAAGTTCAGAAAGAGGGAAGTATCCCTTCAACGCCAGTGTTGCATACAATGCAGGTCCGGCATGACCCTTGGATAGTACCAAAAGATCCCTGTCTTCCCAATCTGGGTTGTTCGGATCGATACGCATCGTCTTTGCATACAGTACTGCAAGCAAATCGACAATGGAGAGTGCGCCGCCGATATGGCCGACTCCTAGATTGCCGATCATCCAAATTGTTTGTTTGCGAATTTCTTTTGAGAATTCAGCAAGCTGCTGTTGTGTGAACGAGGAATTCATTCTGTGTCCCCTTTAAAAGTTTCTTTGTGAAAGTAACTATAAAATACTAATGCCTTGTTGTAAAGTTCCTTTGCTGAAATTCTTTCTGTTTCTTTCCAGGAAATGAGGTATGCTCACTCGAGCTTCGAGAGGTACTCATGAAATCCTTACTAATAGCTAGATATGGACTTGTTTTCTCAATAAAGTTGATAAAGACTATCGTGTTGCTCTGTTTTAAGCAAAATTCAATTTATGAAAAAACCAGTTGACAGAATGACCGTCCTCATGTTTACTTATTTTCAGTAAATAACAAAGGAGTAGCGTATGAATCGCTCGAAAGTTGTAATTGTTCTGCTTGTGTGTTTGACCTTGTTTGCAGGGTCTCTCTTCAGTGCCGGAAGTCAAGAGACTAGCTCAAAAAGTTTCTTTGACCAGACTGTTAAAATCATCATTCCATACGGACCTGGTGGAACTCATGATGTTGTCTCACGGAAGTTTGCTGAAGTTGGTTCAAAATATACCAACAGGCCTATTATTTGTGAGAACGTAACAGGTGGAGACGGTATTGTTGCAGCTATTCAGTTTACTCAAAAGAGACCGAATGTTCCTGAATTGCTTTGTACTTCCTATGGAAAGTACTATCAGAAAATCATCCGAGGCGACCAGATCAGATTGGATTTATCCTTGATTGATCCCGTTGGAGTTTTTGATGATCGTAGCTACATTCTTTATGCTAGAAATGATGGACAATTCAAGAATCTGAATGAGGTTATTGCAGAAAGCAAGAAGAGAACCGTGATTCTTTCAGCTGGTGCTGTCGGGGCCGACGCTCATCTCGCTTTTGGAGGCCTTATCAATGCTGCTGGCGGTTCTTCAAAGATTGCATCCTATGAAGGCGGTGCACAGCAGATAACAGCCCTGATCAATGGTGAGGCGGATGTGTTTGTGGGAACTTCCCAGGTTGGCATGCAGTATGTTGAGACAGGAGCAGTTATTCCTATCGCTACATTTACTGATAAAGATTATACAGGTTTCAAGGGCTTCGTAGTTCCTAATGTTGTTGATCTTGGGTACCCCGAAAGCGCAATCATCGGAGGAGGCTTCCTTAGTGTGAGAGCAGGTACAGATCAAAAATATATTGATGAGGTTGAGGCTTTGATGAGAAAAGTCTGGAGCGATCCTGATTTTAGGGATTGGACCGAATCCATTGGTTTGAACATTTTTGAATTGTATGGTGAAGAGCTTGATGCTCATATTGAGTTTGCAGTCAAGAATGCTACTACTGCAGCCAAGTCTCTTGGTTTGATTTAATTCAGTTCTTTCAAGGGCTTGCCAAATTTATACAGGCAAGCCCTTTTCGCACCAATACAGAGAGTAATAGTAATGAAAATCAAGACAAACCTAGTCGGTGGTATTTTTTTTATTGTACTCGGTACAGTACTGTTGTTGCTGATGCCGAACCAGATTATCGTCCAAGATAGCATTCCCTTTTTAGAGAGTGCTAAGGCAGCTCCCTTTATCGCACTCTTGATGCTGATAGTCGGAGGAATAATACTCATAATCCAAAGCCTTGTATTCAAGAAAGAACAAATTGTCACGTTGGATTTTGCTGTTCAAAAGCATGCTTTGACTGTCATGGGGATATTCATCGGGTATGCCTTGAGCATTTATCTCTTTGGTTTTTTGATAGCCAGTTTTCTTTTGATTGCTGCAATGGTCTGGTTTTTTAGGATCAAGAGCAAGATACAGATTGCAGTGATTGTTGCAATATCCGTGGCTGTGTACTTCATATTTATCAATCTATTCCACATCAGTTTGCCTGGAATCGGAGGAGTGTTTCTTTCATGAGTGACATATTTACCTTGGTTTTTGCAGAACTTGTCTCTGTTCCGAACTTTCTTATTGCAGTAGGAAGTGTTTTGCTCGGAATTATTATCGGCTGTATTCCAGGTCTTACTGTTACCCTTGGAATAATCTTATTTGTGCCTTTGACCTATGGAATGGATACCATCACTGCATTTATTGGTTTGCTTGGTATTTATGTGGGAGGTTGTTATGGAGGTTCAATCAGTGCAATCTTGATCAACACCCCGGGGACCAATTCCGCTCTTGCCACCACCTTGGATGGTTATCCCATGGCACAAGCGGGAAGAAAAAACAAAGCATTGAGCATCTCTCTCTTTTCTTCAGTGCTCGGAGGATTCCTTGCAGCTGTTGTGCTGTTGTTCGCCGCGCCTCCTATAGCTAGGGTTGCTTTGCGTTTCCGTTCTCCTGAGTATTTTGCGCTTGCAATTTTTGGTATGACTGTAATTGCAGGGGTGAGCAACGAAAATATCGTGAAAGGATTGATGTCTGCTGCCGTCGGTCTTTTTATCTCTTTCTTGGGGTTGGAAAGTCTTTCTGGTACATTACGCTATACTTTCGACACTATTCTTTTATTTGCTGGAGTTGGGTTGCTTCCTGCTTTGATTGGTTTCATTGCTTTGAATCAGGTTATTATCAAATCAGTGTCCTACAAACTTGAAATCGATAGTCCTGAGGGAAGTGTAGATGATACGATTGCCGATCCTCCTGTGAAGTTCTTTGATTTGCTAAAGCTCGTTCCTACTGTCGTAAAATCGACGATTATTGCAATAATAATCGGGGTAATGCCCGGAGCAGGTGGAGATATTGCATCCTTTGTCGCCTATAATGAAGCACGTCGTTCATCCAAGCATCCCGAGCGTTTTGGAAAAGGAACATCCGAAGGTGTTGCTGCAGCGGAGTCTGCCAACAATGCTGTTGTAGGATCTGCTCTCATTCCTCTTCTGACCCTTGGTATCCCTGGAGATGGAGTAACTGCAGTTTTGCTTGGAGCGTTCATCCTCCATGGTCTGATTCCTGGTCCTAAGTTATTTACTGATCAAGCGGTCATTACCTACTCGATTATCATCGGACTTATCTTCTGTAATGTGATTCTGTATGTTCTGGGCAGACTTTTCACCAAACAAGTGGCGAAGGTTATAAATCTTCCTTATGGAGTTTTAGGCGTCTGTATTATTTTCTTCTGTTTTGCTGGAGCTTTTGCCAATAGCGGAAATATCAACGAGATGTTCTTGATTGTCCCGATTGCAATACTTGCTTATGGTATGCATCTCTTTGGTTTTTCCATAGTTCCTATCATGTTGGGCCTTATTTTGGGACCGATCTTGGAGGAGAATTTTACCAGAAGCATGATTGTCTCTGATGGTAATCTTCTCATTTTCTTCACCGAACCTATCAGTTGTGGAATTCTCATCTTCTCTGTTGTCTTTACATACTTGGTAATGAGGATGAATAAGAAGATGGCTGTTGTCCATCAATGATTGTGTGATAATTAGGTATTAGAGGTATGAATCAGGATAGCGATTTGCAGAACAAGCTTGCTAGGTTGCGTCATTTGCTCGAAGATCAGGATGTTGATTACATCCTGATTGAACGGCAGGAGAATTTTAGTTGGCTTACCTCTGGACGTGGATTTATCGGTTTGGCGTCAACCGGAGCCTGTGCTTCTTTTCTAGTTGGAAAAGATAAGGCTTATATGCTTGCAAACAATATTGAAATGGACAGGTTGCGAAAGGAACAGCGATGTGAGTCAGCATTGTTTTGCTACAGACAATTCCCATGGTATGAGCCATGGAGGAAAAGTGAGATCATTAAAGAGATTGTCAAAAATGCCAGAATAGCTGAAGACTCCTGCCTTGAAGAAAAGTTTATTATGTTACGGTCTGTACTCGATGTAGCGGAGATTGCGTCTTTACGGGAAACAGCCCAAGAAACAGCAAGAATTTGTGAAGATACTTGCTTCTCCATTTCAAAAGGTATAGATGAATATTCGCTTGCAGGGTCGTTGTCTGAGGCTTTTTGGAAGAAGAATTTGGAACCAATTACCCTTTTGATTGGTTTTGATGAGAGGGCTTTGCAGTTTCGGCACCCTGTGCCTACAGGAAAAAGACTCGAAAATTATGCCTTGATAGCTGTATGTACTCGTCGCAATGGTCTGATTTGTAGTGTTACAAGACTGGTAAGCCTAAGAAAAGATTTTGAGTTGGAAAAAAAGCAAAAGAGTGTTGGTTATTTAGATGCTCTCTTGCAGTCAAAAACCTATGCAGGAAACACCCTCGATGCAATTTTTCACACATTGCTAGAAGGATATGCTCACGTTGGTCATCCAGATGAGTGGAAAGCTCATCATCAAGGAGGTCTTTCGGGGTTTCTTGCCAGGGAGATAAAGGCTGATCAAAATGCGAAGCATACGGTAAGAATGCATGAAGTGTACGCATTCAACCCCACGATCAAGGGGAGCAAGGCAGAAAATACCATTTTGGTTACTGCTGATGGAAACGAGAATCTGACCCACACAGGACGATACCCTTATTATGAATATACCTTGGATGGCAAGCGGTATGAATCGGAGAAGATTTTGATCATCAATGAATAGTGGACGTAGTTAAAATAGGGAGAAATTTCATGAAGCAACAAATAACGTTGGGAGTCGTCTGTCTAGCGAGGACCACCTACGATTATCAGGCAGCCGAGCAGTTGTATAAGACTATACAAACCAATTTGCAAAATATTGAATCTGTCACCTGGAAGATGGTGGACGAGCTTGTGATCAGCCAGGAAGACGGCATGAGGGCGGCCGACGAGCTGTCAAGGTGCCAGCTTGACGGACTGGTGTGCATATCGGGTACCTTCCACCTCGGGCACCTGGTGTTGCTGCTGAAGCGGCAGCTGGATGTGCCGATCCTGCTGTGGGGCCTGCCGGAGCTGCCCTACAACGGGGGGAAGATCAGGCTCAACAGCGTGTGCGGAGTGAACCTCAACGCCTCGAACCTGTACAAGAGCGGTTTTGATGATTACACAGTGATTGTACAGTCTTCGATCGACGAGGACTGGGTGGATGCGCTGAGGGTGATCAAGGCCATGAAGATGGCCAAGATCGGGATCATCGGCTACCGGGCGGACGGATTTTTCAATGTCGGGGTGCAGGACAACCTTTTGTATGGACAGACCGGTGCCTTGGTCGATCATTATGAGCTGAGTGACGTGCACAACCATGAGGTGACGGACGAGCAGGTGGAGCAGCGCAAAGAGCAGCTGAAGGCGACCTTCGACGTGTCGACGCTCTCGCAGTACCAGGTAGACAAGGTGGCCCAGCTGTCAGCGAAGCTGGACGGGTTTTATCGGATGCACAGCTTGTCGGCCCTGGCCATCCGCTGTTGGCCTGAGTTTGCACGGGACTTTGGTGTCTCGCCGTGTGCGGCGATGAGCCTGCTGCAGTCAGAAGGCTTGATCTTGGCCTGCGAAGGGGATATAGACGGGGCGCTTTCGATGATAGCGCACAAGGCCCTTGGGGCAGAGACCCCGTTCCTCTTTGATTTCTCGCAGGTTGATTTTGAGCAGGACTTCGCTCTTTTCTGGCACTGCGGGGTGGCGCCGTGCAACCTGTGGGACGGCGCGTGCAACCGCAGCCTTGACACCTATTTTGCCGGGGGCAAGGGGGTTACTGCGGACTTCGTGCTCAAGAGCGGTCAGCTGTCTGTGCTGAGGATGGACTCAGCACGCGGGGCGTACCGCATGTTCCTGCAACAGGCGAAGGCGGTGCCGATGGAGAAGCTTCTGAAGGGCACCTACATGAAGGCGGTCTTCGACAGGCCGGTGAAAGAGGTCCTGGACCTGGTCTTGGACAACGGCCTTGCACACCACTCCTCGGTCGTGTACGGCACGTACATACGCCCGCTTCAGATCGTGGCCAAGCTTAAAGGGTGGAAGGTGATTGAGTAACTGGTCTGTTGGCAAACCGTAAAGTTTTCTATGCTTTGTTTGCATATATTTCCTGTCATGTGGATTTTTTCCTCTGAAGGGATTAGACTGACTTCAGGAGAGGTACAATGCAAGGAAATCCATTGCGTGCTGCAGATTTGCGTGTGCACAACCAAAACATAGTATTGTCAATAATACATGGTTGCCAAGAGAAGGGAACTAGCCAATCAACTATAGTGCAACAGACAGGGTTGAAAGCTCCGACCATTTTTAGAATATTTTCTGCACTTGAGGAAGAAGGCCTGATAGAGCCAGTTTCCAATAGTGCAGAAGATACCATATCAAGAAAGGGTAGGCGCCCTGTCCTTTTTCGCGTCGTCAAGGATGCACGCTTTACCATCGGGCTTGAGTTTTGGACTGCTTTTCTTTCCTTGGGAGTCTTCAACTTCCATGGGGAAAGGATATACTCTGCAATGCATCCTCTTTGTGAGAATGTAGAGGCTTATGAGGTGATAGACTTGATAGTCAGTGAGGTTGAGCGTATCCTGGCCGAGCTTTCCATCACCAAGGACAAGGTTATTGGTCTGGGTGTTGCTGCTCCTGGGCAAGTGGACCTTGCAAACCAAAGAGTACGGTATTATCCCAGAATCAAGGGAATGAAAGACATTGCCTTGGTTGATGAGTTGCAAAATAGGTTAGGTGTTTCTGTTCAGATTCACAACAACTGCAGTGCTCTTGCCCTGAGTGAGTATCGTCATGGTGGCTATGAACATAATGGAAGTTTGTTTACTTTTTTACTTCGTACCGGTGTAAACGGCGCCTTTGTGCACGACGACCAAATCTATGTCAACAGCATGCAGCAAACCATCGAGACCGGTCATATTCCCATTAATACCGATGGTCCTAAATGCACCTGTGGTTCACGAGGATGCCTGCAAGCGTATTTACAGGATCTCGATCCCAACTCCCTTGATTTACGATTAGCCTTGTTTGAGGGGTTGGACACCAAATTGCAAAGCGGGGACAAGGCCGCACTGAGGACTATCGAGCGTGCTGCCGGATATTTGGTGGTTTCCATTAAAATCCTTATGCGTCTGTTTGCTCCCAAGGCTTTTTTGCTTGTCGGCTGTTGTGATGTCATCGCTGATGCATTAAGAGAGCAGGTTGAGCAACAGTTGCTTTGTGAACCCGATGCTTTTACAGCCCAGTGTCCACAGATATTTTCTACAAGCTATGATCCTCTGTATGCACAGAAGGGCGCTTCTGACTTGGTCCTGCAAGAGTATTTTAGATAAATCTCAAACTTTTCATTGACGGATGGCGTTTTCTGTTATTTACTTACTTATAGAAAGTAAAGAAAAGAAAGGATTATTTGTCCTTTTTTTCTCTATAAGGAGTGACGCGTGAAGCAACATATAACGTTGGGAGTCGTCTGTCTAGCGAGGACCACCTACGATTATCAGGCAGCCGAGCAGTTGTATAAGACTATACAAACCAATTTGCAAAATATTGAATCTGTCACCTGGAAGATGGTGGACGAGCTTGTGATCAGCCAGGAAGACGGCATGAGGGCGGCCGACGAGCTGTCAAGGTGCCAGCTTGACGGACTGGTGTGCATATCGGGTACCTTCCACCTCGGGCACCTGGTGTTGCTGCTGAAGCGGCAGCTGGATGTGCCGATCCTGCTGTGGGGCCTGCCGGAGCTGCCCTACAACGGGGGGAAGATCAGGCTCAACAGCGTGTGCGGAGTGAACCTCAACGCCTCGAACCTGTACAAGAGCGGTTTTGATGATTACACAGTGATTGTACAGTCTTCGATCGACGAGGACTGGGTGGATGCGCTGAGGGTGATCAAGGCCATGAAGATGGCCAAGATCGGGATCATCGGCTACCGGGCGGACGGATTTTTCAATGTCGGGGTGCAGGACAACCTTTTGTATGGACAGACCGGTGCCTTGGTCGATCATTATGAGCTGAGTGACGTGCACAACCATGAGGTGACGGACGAGCAGGTGGAGCAGCGCAAAGAGCAGCTGAAGGCGACCTTCGACGTGTCGACGCTCTCGCAGTACCAGGTAGACAAGGTGGCCCAGCTGTCAGCGAAGCTGGACGGGTTTTATCGGATGCACAGCTTGTCGGCCCTGGCCATCCGCTGTTGGCCTGAGTTTGCACGGGACTTTGGTGTCTCGCCGTGTGCGGCGATGAGCCTGCTGCAGTCAGAAGGCTTGATCTTGGCCTGCGAAGGGGATATAGACGGGGCGCTTTCGATGATAGCGCACAAGGCCCTTGGGGCAGAGACCCCGTTCCTCTTTGATTTCTCGCAGGTTGATTTTGAGCAGGACTTCGCTCTTTTCTGGCACTGCGGGGTGGCGCCGTGCAACCTGTGGGACGGCGCGTGCAACCGCAGCCTTGACACCTATTTTGCCGGGGGCAAGGGGGTTACTGCGGACTTCGTGCTCAAGAGCGGTCAGCTGTCTGTGCTGAGGATGGACTCAGCACGCGGGGCGTACCGCATGTTCCTGCAACAGGCGAAGGCGGTGCCGATGGAGAAGCTTCTGAAGGGCACCTACATGAAGGCGGTCTTCGACAGGCCGGTGAAAGAGGTCCTGGACCTGGTCTTGGACAACGGCCTTGCACACCACTCCTCGGTCGTGTACGGCACGTACATACGCCCGCTTCAGATCGTGGCCAAGCTTAAAGGGTGGAAGGTGATTGAGTAAACAGATATTAGTTTGCTGAAAAAGCAATGATATAAAAGGAGAGAATTTATGTTGAAAAAAAGAAATCTTATCGCAACATTGTTGATGGTATGTCTCTTGTTCCCACTCATGGCACAGGGACAGACAGACAGTAGTGCACAGAAGGAAGTGGAGCTTCGTTGGGCAAGTATCTGGGTTGGTGCAGACAGTAAGGCTCCAGCAGTTGAAGCTCTCGTCGAGCAGTTTAATGCAGAAAACGCTGGTAAAATCAAAGTTGTTATTGAACCACAACCGGATTACAACGCCTATGAGCAGAAGGTAAGAACCAGTCTGGCTGCAGGTCAAGCCCCAGCAGATATCTTTACCATCAAGTTCAATCCAACTACGGCAACGTTCTATCAGTCAAATCTCTTGATGGATTTTGCCCAGAAAATGGATGATGGTTGGAAAAATACGTTCGATTCCGGGTCTATCGAACAATCAAAAGTCAATGGCATGCTGAAATCACTGCCCATGGAAACAGCCATTTTGCCGATTTGGTATAACATGGATGCATTCCGAAGAGCTGGTATTTCCACACTTCCTACTACCAAGAACGAAATGTTTGCTGCATTTGATAGGCTGAAAGCAAGCGGTATTGCTCCTACCAGTCAGATGACAGGCGACACCAATGCATGGACCTCCATGATTTGGTTCAGCCATTTTGCAGTTTCCCTTGGTGGCCCCAATGTATGGGATAAGCCCTTCACTGATCCTGCGTTTGTTGAAGCTGCCAACCTGCTTAAGCGCATGATTACAGATTATTCCACCAGCGATGCTGTAGGCCTTGGTGCCGGCGGCAGTGGTGGTCACTTCCTTGCTGGACGAACCGCAGTCTTCTCCAATGGCCCATGGTATGCTGGACGAGCTGACCTTGCTGCAACACCTTTCTTCAATTCAATCAAGATTGGAGGATTCCCTGCAGTTGGCCCGTATCAGGACATCATGATCAGTCGTTTGCAGGCAAATATCTGTGCTGCCGCAACGAGAGACAAGGCTCGTGAAGCCGCTATTCTTGACTTCCTCAAGTTCTTGACCAGTCCTTCCTCAATTGCAAAGATTGCTGAGACAAGTGGCGCTATGTTCGCAATCAAGACTGATTATAGACCAGTCAAGGATTTGCAGAAGCAATTCTATGATGTCAATGCATCTGCAAAGACCACTGCATTTGACCTTGAAGCTGCATTGGGTGCTGAAGTTACTCTTGAGTTTGCCCAACAGCTGGGAGCTCTTGCCCTTGGCCGTATTAGTGCTGAAGAGTTCTGTCGTTTGGTTGACCGAAAGATTGAACGCTAACATCTTACTGTGCCGCTGCCATCGACAGCGGCACAACACCTTGTTTCCAGGAGCCGCAGATGCAAGCAGCAGGTACAAAAGATAGATGGGTTTGGGTGGCAAGGTTCTTGTTTCTGCTTCCCGTATTCCTCTTGTTTTTTTTCTTTTTCATCTATCCATTCTTTTTCACAGTCTTGACCAGTTTTACCAGTTGGCGTGGAATTGGTTCCATGAAATTCAACGGTTTTGCCAATTATACAAAGCTCATCTCAGATCCAACATTCCGTAAGGCAATAGGGAATAATATCATCTGGGCCCTTTGCCAAGGTTTTATCCAAGTTCCCCTTGCCGCTCTTGTGGCGATGATTTTGGTGCGAAAACCTTTTGGTTGGCGTACGTTGCGAACCATATATTATCTTCCCAATGTAATTTCGACTGTTGCTTTGGCCATGGTCTGGATAGCAATTTACAATGTTGAGGGACCTCTCAATGCCATCCTTCGAACTCTTTTTGGTCAAGAAAGCCGGAATTGGCTGGGCAACCCTGATACTGCATTATTTGCCGTAATTTTCCAGACGGTTATCTATATAGGGTATTTCATGATCATTTTACTTGCTGCTGCGATGAACATACCGCAGTCACTTTATGAAGCAGCAAAGATTGATGGGGCAGGGACTCTGAAGCAGGAGATTTATATTACTCTGCCCATGCTTCGAGGTACCTTGATCACCACCATGACTCTGGCAATGGCGTATGGAATGAGGCATTTTGAATCTACATTCCTTATGACAGGGGGTGGCCCTGCCTACGCTACAACCACTATGGGTATCGATCTCTATCTGAGAATGGATGCCTTGCGCTACAGTGAAGCAAGTACAGCCGGAGTTTTTCTCATTATCATGGGAACGCTGGTTATTACAATCTTGAGAAAAGTCTTTGGATCTTCCGACCCAATGAGTGAAATGGCACAATGAGGAAGAAAGAGATGCACAATACACCAACTACTAAAACCATAATTGCGAATTGTTTGAAGTGGATATTGCTTCTCTCTTTGCTTGCCTTGGCAATACTGCCCTTGGTTTGGCTGTTTGTCAGTTCCTTGAGGACGAATCTGGAGTTGCAGACAAGTCCTTTTGGTTGGCCTGAGAAATTGCAATGGGGAAATTATACAAAAGCACTTAGTATGGCCAGCTTGCCAAGATTGTTGTTCAACTCAATTCTTGTAGCAGCTTCAACCGTCTTGCTCAATAGCTTGGTGACTTCCATGGGAGCATTCATCCTTGCACGAGAACAATTCCGGTTCAGAGATGTCCTGTATACGATACTCACTGCGGGCGTGCTGGTGCCTGTAATCTCCTTTATGGTTCCATATTTTTCGATGATCACCAGAAGCGGACTGTATAACACCCTATTTGCCTTGATTCTCGTATATACTGCAGTAAATATTCCTGTTTCAATATTTTTAGTCACTGCATTCATGAAGTCAATTCCCAAGGAGCTTGAGGAAGCTGCCATCATTGATGGTTGTAACTTCTTCAAACGGTTTTCTGCCATCATACTCCCTCTCTCACGTTCAGGGCTCGTCACAGCGGCGACCTTCTGTTTCATTTATAGTTGGAATGAATTTGTAATGGCAATGCTGCTTACCTCATCCATAGAGTCAAGGACCATCCAGCTGGGTATCAAGTTCTTCTCCAGCCAGTTCATCACTGACTATAGCAGCATGTATGCGGCTGTAATCATTACCATTATACCAAGTATTGCAGGTTATGCGTTCCTGCATGATAAAATCATCGGAGGCTTGACTGCCGGCGGAGTAAAGGGGTAACTATGATCAGTTTTTCCAAGCAGAATGGTGAGTTCGCCTTATTCTTCAATAAAGTAAAGATTTTGCAGCACTCAAAAGAGAATCCTTGCGTAGTGTTGGGCAAGGCCTCTGCGTCCATCGATATGTATCGTGGTAATTACTTTATCGATGATACCATGATGGAAGAACTTGCTTTGACCCAGTATACCTTGCAAGAAGCTTATCAAGGCGGGATGGTGGTCACCAATCTGACTTTTTCCTCCGGGGAGTATTCTTTTCGCTGTGAGGTGAGTGAACAACATGGTCGTCTGGTTGTTCGGTTTTCTGAATTACCCTATCCATACAATAGATTGATGCTCCGGTTCTATGCCCAGGAGGACGAGCAAGTCTGGGGCTGTGGTGAACAGTTTTCCTACTTTGGGCTGAGAGGGAAAAAGTACCCACTCTGGACTCAGGAACAGGGCGTTGGCCGCAATAAAAATACTGAAATCACCCAGATAGCGGACAAGCTTGATCGTGCCGGTGGGGATTATCATACCACCTTCTATCCCCAACCGACATTTGTGTCGAGCCGATCCTTCTTTTTGCACGCACAAACCGACGGCTATGCAGTGTTTGATTTCTGCAATACAGACTACCATCAGCTGCTCTTTTGGGATGTCCCCTCGACTATTACAATATCAGTACAGGAAAGCCTTCTTGCTGTTGTCCAGGACATTTCAAGCTATCTTGGCCGGCAACCGGTACTCCCTGACTGGGTCTATGACGGCATAATACTTGGCATCCAGGGCGGTACTGCTACCGTTCTTCAAAAGCTGAGACGGATGCAATCATTCGGTATGCCCGTCAATGGTCTTTGGATACAGGATTGGGAAGGGGAGCGTTATACCAGCTTTGGAAAGAGACTGCGATGGAACTGGCAGTGGGATGCAAAGCTCTATCCAAATCTGGACCAAGTGATTAAGAATTTACGAGAGGAAGGGGTAAAGGTCCTGGGGTATATCAATCCATATGTACTTAAGGATGAAGCACTTTTCAAGGAAGCTCAAAGCTTTGATCTTTTGGCCAAGAATGATCGGGGTGAACCTTATTTTGTAGACTTTGGAGAATTTGATGCTGCAGTTGTAGATTTTACCAATCCAAAAGCATGTCTTTGGTACCAAGAGGTAATCAAACGCGAGATGATTGATCTTGGTCTCGCTGGTTGGATGGCCGACTTTGGTGAGTATCTGCCGACAGATGTACTGCTTCACAACAAAAGAAGTGCGTTGCTTGAGCATAATCCTTGGCCTGGATATTGGGCAAAGGTGAACCACGATGCAATCAAGGCATGCCAAAAAGAGAACGAGATACTCTATTTCATGCGCGCCGGTTCTTCCCTGTCTCTTGCCTACTGCCCCATGATGTGGGCAGGTGATCAGAATGTGGACTGGTCTGAGGATGACGGACTTGCCTCAGCCCTCTGCTCAGCGCTCTCTCTTGCCATGAGCGGTATGGGTTTGCATCATAGCGACATCGGTGGTTATACCACACTGTACGGAATGAAACGAAGCAAGGAACTGTTGCTTCGTTGGACAGAGTTTGCCGCGTTCACCCCTTTAATGCGCACACATGAAGGAAATCGTCCTAAGGATAACTGGCAGTTTGACAGTGATGAAGAGACCATCGAGGTGATTGCAAACCTTACCAAGCTTCACGTAAAACTGAAGAGGTATCTACAGGCAGCCGTAGCAGAGAATGCAGAGCTCGGAATCCCTGTTATGAGGCCGTTGTTCCTTCATTATCAAGAACCACAGTTCTTTACTGTGAAGGATAGCTATCTGCTCGGACGTGATCTCTTAATAGCTCCCGTTCTTGAACAAGGCGCAACACAAAGAAAGGTTTTGCTTCCGGACGATGATTGGGTGCATCTGTGCACCAAGAAACCCTATGGTGGTGGTTCCTATACCATTGAAGCACCGATAGGATCGCCTGTTGTGTTCTATCGTCAAAACAGTGAGTTCGCCGACCTCTTTGCTTCGCTCTTATCCTCTTAATAGAGGAAAGGAGCAACCTCTTTGAGGGTGTTTTTCGGGATGAAAAGCTCGATGAGATTCAGGCTCTGTTGCTTCACTACAAATAGAACCATCCTTAGAGTTCCACTGGCCATGGAATAAAGGTTTGAACCTTTTGTTTTTTGAGCAACGGGGCTTGGATTTGCATTGAACGCTTCTCGATCAGCCCTGCTTGCCTGGAATTTTTGAAAATCCCAAGCATCTATGGACAACGTCGTTTCCAACAGCTCTTCCTGAGGATCAGCAAGTCGATGGAAGAAATCAAGACCGGTTATCTCCTCTACTTCGCGGACGGTAAAGGCAAAGTTGGTAAGATCTTCTTTTGATCCCTCATTTGGGAGTACAAACCCGATTGCTTTTAACTCTGGTTCCTGGTAATCGAGTATTACCTTGTAGTAAGCATTGGGAACCGAGACCTGATTGGCACCAATCCTCTTGAATGGACCGTCGGTAAGAACCGGCCCGGTTACCACATACACACTGCCCTCGGTATCGGCAAAATTACGTACAACAGCCTCCAAATCACTCCAAATCCCTCGATTGAATGCAGGGGCCTGGGGACTCATGTTGCTCATAAAGAAGGAAGCGCTCATTGCCTCCTCTGACCACGTGAGGTCAGCTGCGGGAATCAAATGGCCGCGGTCATATCCGCTTCCTCGATAGTCAGCCAATGAAGCAGATTCTGTGGGGATTGATGGATCGCTGCGGAAATTGTCCTTGCGTTCAAAAAGGCCGTACAGCTCTTCCCGGGTAAGATGATAAGCCACCCAGAGAGCCTGTTCATGTTCCTCGTCATAGAGAAGGGTGAACCCCGGGTGAGAGATGACCATATCGGTTTTCTCGAAGTACGGAAGTTCAAGATCGGCGATACCCGAAGTGGGGATATGCACATACTCTGCTTCGCTTGGAGCAAGGACAAGAGTCACAATCCAAAGAATGAAGAGTACTGCAAGAAGTATAAGAAGCTTCTTTCCTCGTTTTTTTGCCTTGTTCACCCGGTTTGCTATCTTACGCCTTGCCATGAATCTCTCCCCTCTGAGCTGTGAGTATACCCCAAAAGCTGAAAAACGGAAGCTTCCTTTTTCAGCTTATAGAAACGGAACCATTATTATTGTACGAAGTTACTACCTTACGTAGGTAATCGTATTCTCTTTAAGAATCTTTGCAGAAGGCGCGCTCTCATTGGGATAGCCAACAGCCAAGGTGCCTGTGACCCTGTACCCCTCGGGAACACCAAAATCGGTTAGATTTGTATCTATCTCATGATTTGAGTTTATCCGGTTGCACCATACCGATCCCAATCCAAGGGCATGTGCTGCCTGCATCATATTGGTCAATGCACAAGCGGTATCTTCTTTCTCATAGGCATTGCCGATCTCAATAGAGACGAGAATCAAGGTGGGGGCATTGTAGAAAAAAGAATCGTTCGGCCCAACTACCAACTCATCCAATTGCCTCAGCAGTTGAGGATTCTGTAAGGCCGTGAAATGCCAAGGTTGCTGGCCCCTTCCGCTTGGGGCGTTGACAGCCGCCTGTAAAATCAAATCCAATGCTTCGTCGTCGATTTGCTTGTCTGTAAAACTGCGCACGCTTCTTCGCGTAAGAATACTCTGCATAGCTGTGTTCATATGATCCTCCACATACCATGATACCTCTTCACAGAAACCCTTCCAATAGGGTATGGTATCCTCACATGAGATACCTTATGCAACTTGCACTCATCTTTGGAATGTGCCTTGTGGGAGACATCATCTCCTTGGCCCTTCCGTTCTCTTTTCCCGCCAGCGTAATCAGCATGCTGCTGGTTCTTGCTTTGCTCTCTTTAGGGGTCTTGAAAGAACATAATTTAGGAGAGAGTGCGGACTTCATGCTCAAGAACATGACATTCTTTTTCATTCCACCTGGTGTAGGAATTCTACGATATGCGGCTTTGGTGCAAAGCATCTGGTGGCAGTTGATTTTAGTGAACCTGATCAGCTTGGTCCTCTGTTTTGGAGCAAGCAGCTGGACTGTTGTGTTGGTGATGAAGTTGCAACGACGATTGCTCAGGAGGTCCCATGTCTGAGCTGTTTTCCTCCCCGTTGTTCGGCCTGACGCTCTCCATCCTGGCATTCAGGGCAGGGATGTGGATTAACCAAAAACTCAAAACCCCACTAGCAAATCCTTTGATCATTGCCATGATCTTGGTTGTGGCAGTCCTCACTGTTTTTAAGATCCCTTTGGATGCCTATGAACAAGGATCGTCAATCATCCTCCTCTTTTTAGGACCGGTTACCGCCATCCTCGCCTTGACTATATATCGTCAGAGAGCAATCCTGAAACAGTATTTCTTTCCCATAGTGCTCGGAACACTTGCAGGAGCTTTGGCTGCCTTGAGCTCGATACGACTAAGTAGCCAGATGCTTGGCCTTGATCAACAGATGATTGCAAGCCTGCTCTCAAAGTCGGTTACCACCCCGATTGCCATTGCTCTGACTGAGCAGTTTGGAGGTCTTCCTGCCCTGACCATTGCATCTACGGTAATAACAGGTTTGGCAGGCAATCTGCTGGCGCCTTTTTTGGCAAAACTGTTTTGGATCAAGGATCCTGTTGCACACGGGGTGGGTATTGGCTCCTGCAGCCATGCCCTCGGAACCAGCAAGGCTTTGGAACTCGGTGAAGTTCAGGGTGCGATGAGCAGCATCTCCATCAGTTTTTCAGCGATCTGGACTGTTTTGCTTGCGCCGTTTTTCTTCTGACTTCAGGATTCGCTGCATAGGGACGAATCCTTCTCCCAAGGCTTGGAATGTCTCGTGGACAAACATGAAGGCTTTGGGGTCTTCCTCATGGACAATTTGTGTCAAGTGATTGATCTGCTGGTTATGCACTACAGTCAACAGCATTGTTCGTTCTTGTCCTGTAAAAACTCCAACGCCGCTGATCATGGTGCCTCCATGTCTGAGTTCTTTTATGATCCTCTTGCCTATTGATTCGTGCTTATCACTTACGATGTAGGCTGTTTTAGCATATTTGGTACCCAGATTCATCACCATATAGTTGATCATCTGTCCAGCAAGGTACAGGGTGATGATGGCAAATAGAGCTCGTTCAAGACCAAAGACCATTGCCCCGAGTACGATGACCACCCCGTCACAGAAAAAAAGGGCAGTTCCTAAAGGAATGGGTGTGAGACGAGCGATAATCTGTGCAAGTATGTCCGTCCCGCCGGTGTTTGCTCCACTGCGCATGACAAGACCGATGCCGCAACCCAGCAGGGCGCCTCCAAAGAGGGCAGACAAGAGGGTATCCATCCTATCGACGTAGGGCAAAATTCCCTCATATTGCGTCAGTTGCCCAAAGAGGGTGACCCACAAACTGATCAGCGAGGCTCCGATCAGGCTTTTCATCCCATAGGTTTTCCCGAAGATCCCCATGCCAATGAGAAAGAGAGGTATGCTCAATGCAAGCATGACCAGACCGGTGTCCCAGCCGAATTGATGGAACGCTATGGTCGCAAGGCCATTTACACCCCCGCTCGCAATCTTGGCAGGAGTGATGAAGACTGCAATGGCGAAGCCAGATATAGCAGTCCCCCCTACGATATAAAGCGCCTCGCGAACGAGGCGCCATGTCGAAGTGTATTTCATACTCTCTCCGATCTTTTAGGTGCATGTTCAATGCACATACTGTATCAGAGTGTTGCGTACAGCACCAGAGCCTTGGATCATCTCTTCGAAGTAACTGATCACCAAATCAGCCAGGCCAGCTTCATAGAGATCGACTCCGAAAATACTCTTATCGGTGAGCAGTCCTTCAAGATTCTTAAAGGGTGCTTTGCTTCCGATGCTGATGTCTTTCAGATACGTTTGCGCTTCACTGAGCCTTGGGTCTGGGCTCGGTGTAAAGACGTTTAGCTCATCATCAAGGCCCATCAGGTATCGCAACCACCCAGCGTAGACCAAAGGAATGAGTTTCAAATTCTTGACATCGAGTTTTTCATCAGCAAGATACGCTTTGACTGTTTCTCCAAATCGTATAGCCAACTTTTGACTGGTGTCAGTTGCAATTCTTTGCGGTGTGTCAGGCATGAATGGATTGGGGAATCGGACATTCAGCACCTCATCAATGAAATCCTTTGGATTCAGTATCTTGGGATCAACCACCACAGGCATGCCTTCCCGATATCCGATGATTTGAACAAGTTGTTTCAATTGAGGATCTTGCATCTCTTCACTGATCAGCTTATGGCCAAGCAAGCAACCGTAGATTGCAAGAGCTGTATGCAATGGATTCAGGCAAGTGGTTACCTTCATCCTCTCAACCTTGTTCACCGTATTGCGATCGGTGAAATAGACACCGGCCTTTTCAAGAGGAGGCCTGCCGTTGGAGAAAAGATCCTCGACAACCAGGTATTGTGATTGCTCAGCGTTCACAAAGGCTGCTGTATAGGTGTTCTTGTCGGTGATGACCAAAGAGGTGTCTTCAAACCCATCAGATGTAAGCATCTCTTCCACCTTGGCATCAGGACGAGGGGTGATCTTGTCAATCATCGACCAAGGAAAGCTCACCTGCTTTTTCAGATAGTCTACAAAACCACGCTCTACCAAAGAGTTTGCTTCCCACTTTTCGGCAATGGTCAAGACAGCCTCTGAAAGCTTTTCACCATTATGAGAACAGTTGTCCATGCTGACCAAGGTCAGGTTGCCACCGTTGGCAAGAAAACGTTCATAGAGCAGGGCGGTAAGCTTGGAGAGGAACATGGTACAGTGTGCAGGACCTTGTGCAAAATCCTCAATGACTGTGGGGTAGAAATCCCCATTGCCTGTTTTCAGTGAATATCCCTTTTCTGTAATGGTAAAGCTGACCATCTGCAACGAGGGTTTTTTGAATGTGTCACAGAAGAAATTCCACTCTTCTTTGAATTGTTGATCGCATTTATAAGCACAGGCAACAGAAGCAATAACTTCCTTGTCTATGCTGCCGTCGCTTTTGAGGGTCACCATCAAGGTCAAATTGTCATGTTTTGCATAGACCTTGTCTATAATCTGGTAGTCGAAACCTTCGCCTACAATGATGCCTGTCTTGCTCAGCCCTTCGTTGAGCAACTGTTGCTGCAGGGCTGCAGGAAACACCCTGAAGATATTCCCTGCACCAAAGTGAACCCAACTTGGAGTCTCTTTGGTTTGAGCAATCATGGCCTGCCGGTCGTAGTTGAAAAGTTTATACCCTTTCTCCAGCCATGACTCTTTATTCTGTAGTCCAGTATCTGTGAGTTTCATTATCTATACCTCTTTTATTGATTTGCCACCCTCAACTGCAAACTGGAGAATCCATTCTCCTGCTTGAAGTAGTGAGGATAGTGCTCGACCATGATTTCTGTCTCCTGCAGCAGTTTGGAAAGATGCTTGTCTTCCAGCTTGAGAATTGCATCCAGATTGTTGGCCTTGAACGCTTGCAACATGCTCTGATGTTGTTCGATGATATTGGGAAGTACATTTTTCTCGTAAAAGGAAAGCAACCTGATACGGTGATGATTACCCCCTTGTGCATTGATGATCTTCCAGATTCGTTGCATTCCTATGGCTTTGAAGATAATCTCATGGTACTGGTTGTCTGCATCCAAAAAGCTGATGAAATCCTCGCTCTGTGCACAGCGCTGTTGTTCTTCAATTGCTTTGGCCATAGCAATGAAGTGTTCATCGTTGGCTAGATGCATGAATTTTTTAACAGCACTTTCTTCCAGACTCTTTCTCAAAAACCGCTCCTCCTCGACCTGTTTGAGATCGATCAAGGAGACGCGGGTTCCTTTTTGAGGAAAAATATCAACCAGATTGTCAGAACTCAGACGCATCAAGGCATCCCGTACCGGTGAGCGACTGACTTGCAGCTGCACCGAAAGCAACTGCAGATTCAGCTCCTCACCCGGTTTGAAGCGCAGCGAAAGAATTTCAGAGCGCAAGGTCTGGTAGATTTCTTCGGAGGCTGTAACTCGGACAATTGGTGGCATCTTAGTTCCTCTTGGCGCTTTTTTGGATGGCTTCATACAATCCAAGGATATAGGAGGCTCCAAGGGCTCTGTCATACAAGCCATAGCCGGGCATTGCGACTTCGCCCCAGATCATTCGACCATGGTCTGGACGAGCAGGGCCTTCGAAGTTGATGTCATACAGTGCTTTTACAATTTCATACAGGTCGAAGCTGCCATCAGAGGAGAGGTGTGCGGCTTCTTCAAAGACTCCCTCTTCAAAGTGATGGAGATTACGGATATGGGCAAAGTGAATTCTTCCAGGGAGGGCTCGGATTATTCCAGGAAGATCGTTTTTGGGGTTTGTCCCGAATGATCCTGCACAGAAGGTCAACCCGTTGAAGGGCGCATCGACTGCGTTCATGAGCTTGAGGATCTTTTCCTTGCTGGTGATGATGCGGGGAAGACCGAAAACCGGCCAAGCGGGATCATCTGGATGAATGGCCATTTTAATGCCCCACTTCTCACAGGTAGGTTGGATAGCCTTCAAGAAGTAGACGAGATTGTCAAAAAGCTTCTCTTCGCTGACGTCCTTGTAGGCATCGAAAAGTTCCTTGACCTTTGCAAGGCGCTCGGGTTCCCAACCAGGCATCTCAAACCCTTGGCTGCTGGAATTTGTCTTGTCAAAAAAAGCTTCTGGATCGATGCTCTCCACAACCTTCTGGTCATAGGCAAGAACGGTGCTTCCATCACTTCTCATCTTGGCAAGATCAGTCCTTGTCCAGTCAAAGACAGGCATGAAATTGTAACAGACTGTGGTAATGCCTTCCTTGCCCAAGTTTTCCAAGGATTCAATGTAGTTGGCGATATAGGTGTCACGATCAGGATTGCCGATCTTGATGGAGTCGTGGACGTTGACACTTTCAATCCCAAGAATTTTCAACCCGGCGGACTCAACTTCAGCCTTCAATGCCTTGATTCTCTCTTGAGGCCAAACCTGGCCTGCTGGAATATCATAGAGGGTGGTGATGACTCCCTCTACTCCAGGGATTTGCTTGATTTGCTCTAAGGTTACCGTATCGTGTTTGCTGCCGAACCAGCGAAGTGACATATGCATCATGGTGCATGCCTCCCGTTATTATATATTAATACTCTAGCATACTAATATATTAGATAAACAATATCAAGCTCCCCTCTCTTTTTTGTTCTTTTTTCCAGATTACCTTCTATCACCCATGACCAGCATCGATGACGGGCGGTCGAGGAGCAATGTACACTCTTTTTTAGTGCGAAGAACGGAGCAAGGTGCATAGGCAGAAATTTGGTCGTACAGGCACATGGCCACAGCCCGGGCTTTTCGTTGGTCAGGAACAGAGCAAATCAGATTCTTAGACTTGAGAATCTGCCTGACGGACATCGTGATTGCCATTTGAGGAACTTCAGACAGTGTTGAGAACCATCCCTCATTTACTTGCTGTCTTCTGCAACGTTCTTCAAGGTTGACAATGATGTAAGGGTCATTGGTCTCGAAATTTGCTGGAGGGTCATTGAATCCTATGTGGCCGTTTTCCCCTATTCCCAGGAAGGCTACATCGATGGTTTTTCCTCCAAGCAGGGTGTTCAGTCTCTCCAGCTCACTTCCAAGCGGCTCTGTTTTTCCGTTGATCTGATGAAAAGCCTTGAGATTTTGAACCTTTCCGACGAATCTGTTTTTCAGGTAGTAACTGAAACTCGACGGATGGGTGTCAGGGAGATTGACATATTCATTCAGTCCGAACGCTTCAACCTTGCTCCAATCAAGATCTCCTTTGCCCAGATGCTCATATAAGGAGAATTGGCTCAATCCTGTTGCAACAGCAATGACAGCCTCGCCTCTGGCTTCGATTGCTTCCTTGATGAGGCTGATACCAAGCTTGGCAGCTTGATAACCCATGTCATGTTTATCTTCACAAATTGTCACACGCATCGCTAGTAGTACTCCCTGTTTGAGAGAGTCTACTAGAAGAGCAACATTTATACAAATGCTTGTTCACTGCTTGGATGCTCAAGATTCCAGCTCTCTGAGGTGAGCAAAAGTTGCTTGGTAGCGCAATAGACTCCGTAAGGAGAGAAGATTCTTTCAAGCCCCACGGCATCCCCGGCCAGAGTGACAACGATTTTTCTGTAGTGGAAGCGTGCCATCTGCCGGGCAAAAGAGTCGAAGATCATCCTGAAAAGACCCAATCCTCTGAACTCTTTCTTGACTCCGAAGAGGGGAACCTCAACAAGCGAATCGCTCAAGGGAATATAGGAAAGAAAGGCTGCAAGGGTTCCATCTTGTGCTTTTGCAAGCTGAAAGTGTTTTATATCCTCATTCTCGAAATGCCTGGTCAAGAGCAGAGCTGATATTTGCTGTTCTTCAGAACCATTCTCCATCTCTTCAAATAGTTCCTGTACAAGAGCCAGAACCTGCTCAGATGGTGATCCTTCATATGTTTCGAAGGTAAAATCCTCCAGCAAAATATCATCAAGCAGTACTTCTGAATCCTCATCGTTCAACGCTAAGAGATTGAAAGACCCCTCTTGGTCACGATACCAGCTTACCACCGCTCTTTTCAGGTGTTCGTCTTTGAATGCATACCATTTACGTTCTAGTATAGGAATTTCTGCAAGCGCGTCCTTGAATTTCCTGAATACCCCTCTTCCGCTTTGCAATGCAGAGAGCAATCGTTCACGATACAATGGGTTGCGTACTTGCAAGGAAAATTGCTCCATAAGTTGAAAACCATCTGAAGGTTCCCAGTCGGGTATCGGTAAAAAGCGTTCGTCAAATACTTTTGCATCAAGACCCTGTTCGTCTATGATGTAATTCATCTCATCTTCGTTGAGCAATTCACCCTCTTTCAGGTCAATGTAGTAGGTGTTTGCCTGATCTTCCATTGCGAACATGATACAGTCCAAAAGTGCTTGGGTAAGCGGTGGTAACGTAGGTCTTTCGAGTATAGCTTCCATACCTAGTATGATAGCCTCACTTTTTGGGTTTGCATAGAGTTGCCTAAAGTCAGTCGCCTTGACATAAGAGGGAAAAGATACGACAATATTTACTGTTATTTAATTACGAAATTAGGAGTATATTCATGAGCATTATTGAATTTATCGAAGCCAGAGAGATTATTGACTCACGTGGAAATCCCACTGTTGAGGTCGACGTAATTCTTGAGGATGGATCCATGGGCCGCGCTGCAGTTCCCTCCGGAGCCTCCACTGGTGTGCACGAAGCTGTAGAGCTTCGCGACGGAGACAAGAGCCGATATCTGGGCAAGGGCGTGCTGAAGGCTGTCGACAATGTCAACAACATCATCGCTCCTGAACTCGAGGGCATGGATGCTCTGGACCAGGTTGCTATTGACCGTGCCATGATCGCTCTTGATGGAACAGAGAACAAGGCGAAACTTGGTGCAAACGCGATTTTGGGCGTTTCCATGGCTGTTGCCCGCGCTGCTGCCGACTATCTTGGTCTGCCGCTCTACAAGTATCTTGGAGCATACCATGCTTGCACACTTCCCGTTCCGATGGCAAACATCCTCAACGGTGGTGCACACAGTGACAACAAAGTCGACTTTCAGGAGTTCATGGTCATGCCGATCGGCGCTCCTTCCTTGCGCGAGGGTCTGCGATGGACCGCTGAGGTCTTCCACAGTCTCAAGGCAGTTTTGAAGGGCAAGAAGTACAATACCAGCGTCGGTGACGAGGGTGGTTTTGCTCCCGACCTGCAGTCCAATGAAGAGGCTCTTGAAGTCATCATGGAAGCAATCAAGAATGCCGGTTATTCTGCTGGCCGTGATGGCGATTTCATGATTGCTCTCGATCCTGCTGCTTCTGAGCTTTATGACGAGAAGACCAAGACCTATACCCTCAAGTGGACCACCGGTGAGAAGCTTAGCAGCGCTCAGATGGTTGACCTTTGGGAAGATTGGGCGAACCGCTATCCGATCATCAGCATCGAAGACGGCATGGCCGAGGATGACTGGGAAGGTTGGAAGATGCTCACCGATCGTATCGGAGACCGTGTCCAGCTTGTCGGTGACGACCTCTTTGTCACCAACGTAGAGAGATTGAAGATGGGCCTTGAAAAGGGCGTTGCCAACTCAATCCTCATCAAGGTGAACCAGATTGGTACCCTTACCGAGACCTTCGAGGCTATCGACCTTGCAAAGCGCAATGGGTATACCTCCATTGTTTCTCACCGCTCAGGCGAGACCGAGGACAACTTCATCGCTGACCTCGTAGTAGCTCTTGAGACCGGTGAGATCAAGACCGGAAGCATGAGCCGATCCGACCGTCTTGCAAAGTACAATCAGCTTCTGCGCATCGAGGACTACCTTGGTGATACCGCAAAGTATGCTGGTCGTGAAGTATTCCGCGTACTGTAAGACATTTTGAGTTTGTATTGTTCATCAGGCCACCGCAGTGCGGTGGCCTGATGCTTGGAAAGGGTAATGTATGCTGAAAAAGCCGAAAGTGCTGGTACCAGAGGACAAGGTGGCGACGGTCTCTCAGCTCGTTTGACTTGCAAATTCCCCGCTTTTAAGTATGAAAAGGGCTACGACAATGAGACTTACGAGCAATTTGGCTAGATCAGAGAAGGTTCCGATCGGCCCTTTTGAGAGCAATAAGGAATAACTTGGCAAGGATGAGGCCTCGTAATTGCAAATCAGCGCAATGAAAAGATTGTTTGCTGCATGAAGGGCCAATGCCAATTCAAAGCCTCCCGTTTTGAGGCTCAAAAAAGTGACAAAAAAGCCGAACACCGCATAGAAAAGCAGAACATAGAGTTGCTGTTGTGCATGGGCGAATTCCCGATTTGCTAGATGGGCAAAACTGAAGAGCCCCATGGTAAGCAGACTTGCAGCGGCCGCTTTGCTGGTTTTGCGTGGAAGATTTCCTTTGAATAGCAGGCGTATCGGCAACACGCGAAACAGAATTTCCTCACATCCCGTCTGGATGGGTGTGATCAAGAGAGTTGGAAGTAGCATGATGAGCTTCTGGCTGTAGGTGCCAGGCCCTGGTCTGTAGTAGGTTGGGTGCAGAAGCAGATCAATGACCAAGAAAATGGCCAAGACCCCGATATATGCACCAAAGGTTCTAAAAAAAAGAGTAAAACGAAACGCAGGGGTATCTGTCACCAAGGTTTTGATGGAGCATTGCAACAGGAGTTTGCTCGCAACCAATATGCCCAATGCCATCATCAGAAACGATGCATTTGCACTCAGATAGTCATTCCCAAGCGGTTGTATGAACACTGCAAGAAGTGGTCCGAATGACAACCAAAAGAGCACAATCAAGACCATGGAAAGAGCAGTGGCAACACTGCTTGCACAGTAGGTCTTCTCGCTTGCGGATTTTTCTCTCGGTTTTTGCATGGTGTACGTCTATCCTACACACAATCATGGTATACTGCAACGTATGTCACTAACAAAGCGTTCGTATGTACATCAGGCATTTGATGAAGGATATATTTGCGTATTCCCCACCGAAGTAGTCGCAAGGTCCTATCTTCTTGATTATGCGCTCAACAGCAAAAAACAAGCGATTCTCTGTTCCCGGGCAATCTCCTATGATACCTTCAGGGCACAGTTTCTTCCCCGTCATACACACAAGCATCCGGCTAACAACCTCGTCAGGCAGCTGTTCATCCACCAATTCTTGGAAGCTGGAAATACGTTGCAGTATTTTCTCAACCCTGAGTATCCTGAAGCGGATGTACGGTTTTCAACCTATCTCGCACGACTGCTTCCCTCTCTTTCCTTGACGTTGGATGCAGGGTTGCTCTCCCAGCTTGAACGTCCAATGGTGCAGGATATCCTCCTGCTTTATCAAAGCTATGTACAGTTTCTGGATGATCATGAGCTGTTCGAGCCACGATATGAACAGTTTTTAGAGCCTTTCGATCTGGACCGATCAAAAAAATACTGCATCCTCTTTTGCGATACAATCGCAGAAGCTAATGAGTTGTACGTGACGCTTGGGAAGCCCTCCTATATTCGACTTGCTCCTACACCGACAACGGAATCCTGGACTGCCTTGGAAGTATTTCCCAATCATATGCAGGAGATTCACACGACGTTGCGCAGGATAAGATGCTTGCTTGAAAATGGGGTTCCTGCCTATGCCATCGGTATTGGTTGTGCCTCTGCTGACATCATGATTCCTTTGCTTTCCCAGCAAGCCAAGCTCTATAACATCCCTCTTTCTGTCAGAGAAGGGAAGTCTCCATTGAGCTACAGTAGTGGACGGTTTTTTTCGTTGCTCAAGGGTGTCTACGATGACCAGTTCAGTCTCGAGAGCCTGAAATCATTGCTTCTGGATCTTGCTATACCTTTCAAGGATAAAGATTTGCATCATGCATTTCTCAAGGCGGCAGTCAGGGCCTCTGTGATGCAAGGCTCCTTGGGGGCAGAAGACCTGTACACCAGAAGTGTACAGGATGCTTCCTTGGTGCATTGGTATCGTCGATTCAAACACAGTGTCATCGAAATCATCACCTCAAAAGACCTTGAAGAGCTCAGAAGGAAGCTCAACCATTTCCAGGATACGTATTTTACCCAAGAACAGTGGGTCGGTACTGAAGGGGAGGCTGTCTATGCGTTCTGCATGGATGCCTTGGATGATATCAAGGAAGCCTTGCGACTTTGCAACCTTCCAAGGTATTCAGGTCTCTACTCTTTTTATCTCTCACACCTGGAACAAAAGCGGTATGTGAGCCAAGCTGTCGTTGACGGCATAGCCGTCTATCAATGGCCTCAGGTTGCACCTCTTGTGTTTGAACATCTGTTTGTGCTCGCCTTGGACGAGGAAGGTTCCACAGTTGTCGAGACCCCGCTTTCTTTCCTTCCTCAGAAGGTCGACCGCACGCTTTGTAAAGAAGTAGATACCACCTATGCAAACTTCCTTGCACTACAGCTTCCTTTCGGAACACTCACAGCAAGCTGTCACCTGAGAAGTTATGAAGGACAGAAGCTTCCCCCTTCGAGCTTTTTGGAAGCCGACCGTCTTGTGTATCACAACCAAAGTCCCAATATTGACCAAGACCCCTTTCTTGCAGAGCTCTCCCTTTTTACAGAACACAGACTCCCGCAACATAGAGCCACTGCTGCACAGAAACTTTGGTTCGAGCATGCCTTGTCGACAGCGTTGCTTCCCAAATCGGAGGACTATACCCGAGATCGCGTTCCCCTCTCTTTCTGCGATCGGCTCTTCTCTCTGCATCAAGGGGAAACAGTGTTGGCCATTTCTCCGACAAGCCTCGATCTTTTTGTTCGTTGCCCGTATGCCTATCTGGCAAAATATCTGTATGGGGTGGATCAAGCAGAGTATGATGTTCCCTTAGTTGACCATCGAAGTATTGGAATGTTGCTGCATAGAGTCTACCAACAATTTTTCAGTGAGATTCAGTGCTTTGATCCTTCCAAGAGACAAGCCTATACAACACAGCTGCTCTCCCTCTTCGATGCCACCCTTGATGACTTGTATGGTCAGAGGGGACCTACGCCTTCGATCCGCAGGTATCTGATCAGTGAGTATCGCCACAAAATACTTCTGATTCTTGAACAGGAGGCACAACTCTTCGAACAGGGGCTGTCGATTGAGTTTGAACAGGAGTATGCACTCAAACAAGGATCGCTGCTGCTCACCGGTCGAATCGATCGTGTGGTGAGTCTTGACGGTGCTGCTCACAAGCATCTTGCCGTGATCGATTACAAAAAAGGATCTGTTACATTTAAAAATATCAAAAAGGGGATACAGTCATATCAGCTTCTGCTCTATCAGGCTCTGTTGGAAGGAATACGCCAGGCCAAGGTGGAGGTTGCCTGTTATTACTCCATCAAGGATGGGAAATATTACAGCCTCTGGGAAAGCGCTGATTCTCAGGAGGCTCTTGTTTGCAAAGAAGCCTTGCAAGAGCAGCTTGAGACTCTTGTCAAAAAGATAGAAAACGGAGAGCTTGAAGCCACTCCAAGCAAGGACCATTGCATGGAGTGTGCATATCGTGCTCTGTGTAGAAGGAGATATGCTACACAATGATGCAATTTGAAGATATCCTGCAAAAGACGCAGAAAAGGCTCGATAAAGATCAACTGGAGGCTGTATATGCCGATACCAATTGCGTGGTATCGGCAGGAGCCGGATCGGGCAAGACAACAGTACTCAGCTATCGATTCTTGCGTCTTGTGTTGCAGAGAAAGGCGAGGGTTGATGAAATTCTCACCCTTACCTTCACCAGAAAGGCAGCAGCAGAGATGCATCAAAGGATTCATCAACATCTGTTGCTTTGCAAGGACGATCCAGAAATCGCGAAGCAACTTGCCACCTTCAGCGAGGCTCCAATCTCCACCCTCGATAGTTTTTGTACAACCATTGTCCGCAGTGATTCAGTTGCCTTCGGCATTGCCCAGGATTTCGTCATCGATGACGAACAAAATACGAAGAATGCCCGGAAGGTTGCAAAAGCATTGATCGATAGTTGGCCGCAAAGCGAAGGAGCGCGTATCGTCAGTGAGCTCTATGCTCCGGATATATTGCTTGATGAGGTTCTGCTACCTCTTGCAACAAAACACTACTTTCTTCCAAAAAAGGTCGAAGAAGGGCTTGCCGATACAATTTTTGAAGCAGTACGAGCAGAGTATGAATCCTCACTCCAACAATTTCTTACGCTGCTCGATCGATATGCTGCGTTTACCGACAGTACGAAAACCGTACAAGGATATAAGGATGATGCCCTGTTGCTGCAAAACAAGATACAATCTTGTGCAAGCATAACAGAGCTCAAGGAATTGCTTTGTTCAAAGATAGGCCATCGCAGGGCCCCGGGAAAGGGAAAATCAGAGGATTTTCAGTACTTGAAGGAGAGTCTTCCTGAATTTAGACTCGTACGGAAAAAACTTTGTATTGCGTTGAGCATCCTGACAGGACGGGAGCAGCTCGATGCCGTAATTGATTTCTGTACCGATTTTGTAGATGCATACCAGAAAGAGAAACGAATCAGTGGTGTTCTTACCTTCAGCGACGTCTCCTCCCTGGCTGTGGAGATGCTTATCAAGAACAAGTCTTTGCGCGCCTACTACAAGAGCAAGTACCGCTATATCATGATCGATGAGTTTCAGGATAACAACGAACAACAAAAGGCTTTGCTCTATCTTTTGGCAGAGCAACCGGGTCAAGAAGGAGAGGGGGTGCCTTCTGCTTCTTGCCTGCAGAGAGACAAGCTCTTCTTTGTCGGGGATGAAAAGCAGTCGATCTATCGCTTTCGTGGCTCTGATGTGAGTGTCTTCAAGCAATTAAGTGCTGAATTGACCTCTGTCGGTGGAGCTTCTTATGAACTGGCTACAAACTATCGAAGTGAACCAGCTTTGATTCAGTGGTTCAATATGATTTTTCCCTCAATCATGGCTCATGGAAATGAGAGCTATGAGGCTGATTTCAAGGAGCTTTCGTTTAGGAACCCTACACAAGGGATCCATAGCAGCTGTACGTTGCTGATCAAGGACTATGAGCCGGATAAATCAGAGGCAGAAGAAGAGGAGGCCAAGGACAGTGATGCAGAGGCGTATGCTGTTGCTTCAATGCTGAGGAATATGCTCGATGGTGATGAGTACCTCATCCCTTGTGAGCAGGGGAGGAGAAGACCCCAGCCGAATGATATTGCACTGCTGCTTCGATCAACCTCGAACCAGCTTAGTTTTGAGAAGGCTTTCAGACGGCTGGACATCCCCTATACAGTACAAGCTGCACGGTCGTTGATGCTTGAATCAGTTGCAAATGATCTCTATGCCATGCTCCAGCTTGCCCTCTATCCTGATGACAAACTTGCTTATGCCATTGTCCTTCGTTCTCCCTTTTGTAATCTCAGCGATTCTGCAATCGCTATAGCAGTCGATAATCCAATCTTTGCAGAAGATCTTGATTTAAAGGAGCCTGACCGAAGTCGCTTGCTCACCTGTAAAGCCTTTTATGAGAGGTTGCTTTGGGTCATTGCAAACCAAGGCTTGTCCGACGTGGCACAGGCTCTGTGGTATGAGAGTGGCTATTATCTTTCTCTGGCAACAAAACCGGAGAGTCAGGTATATCTGGAGCATTTCACCTTTTTTCACAGACTTGCACAAATGCAGGAGCAACAAGACAAGAGCATCAGCCAGTTTCTTGATTTTTTACGTGAGAACCTTGCCCAGAATGAGAAAATTGATGACTTGCAGGTAATCAAGGAGTTGGAACAAGGGGTGCAGATCATGTCCATCCATAAATCCAAAGGCTTGGAATTCCCGATTGTTGTCCTTGCCAACACTGGATCGAAGGCTAAGAATCGGAGCAAAGCATATTCTGACTATGGACCGTGCGCACTGCCCTTTGCCTTGAAAAGCCCGTATTTCGTCAGTGAGACCAAGCAAGAGTACGCCCAGCATGCAGGGCAGCTCTTTGAAGAAGGCCTTGATCAGGCTCTCGATCGAGCTGAGCTCAAGCGCCTCTTGTATGTTGCTCTGACGCGAGCTGAGACACATCTTGTTATCAGTGGTGTTTTTGGAAAACAGAACCGTGATACCGCTGAGGATGCTCAAGCATCAACACACTTGAAAATGCTGTGTGACAGTCTTGGACTGGCTATAGACCAGATTGACGAGAGAGAGGATGACTTTCTCCGAATCAGGAAGATTCAGAGCGTCGCCGAGACCCTGTTCTATACCGGCAATAGAACAGAAGAGGAACTATTTGTCAAACACATTGCACAAGCTCGCCTTTGGTATGACCGATCAAGTGCTCCCTATTCGGTTCAGAAAATTCGATATGCTACGACTGCGTTGGTTCAACCAAGCCAGCCTGTTGTCAGTGCCATGCTTCCTTCACTGCCTGCTGATGAGATTCTCAGTGCCTATGCAGAGGAGCAGGTCACCGGCTTTGGAACCTTTGTGCACAGGCTCTGTGAGCAATACCTGCGTAATACCTCTTTGGAAGATATAAGAGATCTCTTGCCGAGCGAGCTTTCGAGGGTGCTCAACGCTTCAGAGTTGTCAACAATCATCAAGGACGCCCAACTGCTTTGTGAAAACCTTTTTCGCAGTAGTTGGTATGCCGAAGAAATTGCTCCCTATCCTTGTGAAACGGAAGTGGGGTTTTTTCAAGCGTGGGAGCATGAGGGAAGAAGGATTGTGGTGGAAGGATCGATAGATCTGTTGGTTCATACCTCGCAAGGGCTTTTGGTAGTCGATTTTAAGACAGATCGATACTACTCAGCTGAGGCTCATCGTCAGCAGGTTGAAACATACATGGAGGCTGTCAGAAGAATCTATGGACAGCCGGTGCGTGGCTGTGTCCTCTACCTGCGCAATCTTGATGCGATGGTTACATGGGAGAAAGGCAATGATAAGAATACCGTTTGAGATGATGAAAGAGCAGTTCAAAAGCGTGTTGCTCAAAAGAGGTATGCAGTGCTCTGATGCAGAGCTCTGCTCTACCTTGATAGCCGAAACCTCCTTGGACGGGGTGTACACACACGGGGCAAATCGCTTCTCTGTCCTGGTCAAGGCAATTGATGAGAAGGTGGTGGATGTACAGGCTCATGCAATGCCGTATGAATCATTTGGTTGTTTTGAGCGGTGGGATGGGCAAGGCGGAGTAGGAAACCTGAACGCCTATGCCTGCATGAAGCGCGCCATAGCACTGGCTAAAGAGCATACAATTGGTTGTATCGCCCTGAAGAACACCAACCACTGGATGCGCCCCGGCACCTATGGCCTGATGGCGGCAGAACAAGACTGTATCGGTATTCTCTGGACCAATACGATTCCTTTGATGCCCTCTTGGGGTGGTTTGGATGCTAAAGTTGGCAACAATCCTCTTGTTTTGGCCATCCCTGCACAAGAGGGCCCAATTTTGGTCGATATGGCCATGTCGCTCTTCAGCTATGGAAAACTGGAAACTTATGCGCGAGAGGATCGTCCTCTTCCTGTTGCCGGTGGCTACGACCAAGAGGGTCAACTTACCAAGGATGCGGCTCAGATTCTCTTAAGCAAGCGACCGTTACCCATCGGATTCTGGAAGGGAACCTCCCTGGCTCTTGCCCTTGATCTGATAGCTGCAAGCCTCAGTGGAGGGCGCACGACCCGCTCAGTGGGAATGATGGGATCAGAAAAGAAAGTATCCCAAGTGTTTCTAGCTTTCAATCTTGCCGCTTTCTCCGATCGAAAGAACATCGAAAAGGAGATTCAGGCAACGCTTGATGATCTAAGACAATCAGAACCGGTTGATGGGAATGCAACGGTTCGATTTCCTGGAGAAAACCGGCAGAAGATCCGCTCTGAGAACCTTAGGCTCGGTATTCCTGTCGATACGACCATCTGGCAGGCAATTCTGTCCTTGTAAGTGGCAGACTCTTTTGTTGTTCATCAAAAAAAAGGGTTGGCAAAACCGCCAACCCTGAATATCGCAGAACGTTGAAAAATCAATACTTGCCGTACAAAGGTCCGAAAGTACTGCAAGCTCTGAAATCTGCACCTTCCTTATCCATGCCGAGCATCGACCAGGCACTTGGGCGATAGATGTCATCATCGGCGACGTTGTGCATGCATACCGGGATACGGAGCATGGAGCAGAGGGTGATCAGGTCGGCTCCGAAATGACCGTAGCTTAGGGCACCGTGGTTGGCTCCCCAGTTTGCCATTACCGAGTAGACATCCTTGAAGGGACCGTCCTTGCCGTTGATTCTGGGCACAAACCAAGTTGTCGGCCAGGTTCTGTCAGTTCTCTTGTTGATTGTATCAAAGACGTCCTCAGGAATTTCACAGGTCCAGCCTTCAGCAAGTTGCAAGACAGGTCCGATGCCTTTGACCATGTTCACTCGAACCATGGTAAGAGGCATTCCCCCTTCGCTGAGGAAGGTTGAGCTGAATCCACCACCACGGAAGTATCCACCATTGGCAACGCTGAAGCGGGAGTTTTCCAGAGTCTTCTGCACGTCTTGTTCGGTGATCTCCCAAAAACGCTTCATTTCACTCTCACCTTTCTCGTTCTTCATCTGTCCTGCAGCATCGAGCGTGGTTGCTCCGCTGTTGATCAGGTGGATGAACCCATCCTTTGCAAGGCCCTCGGGTTTCCAGCCGGTTACCCGCTCAACTGCATCAGGACTCCAGTAAGTGCGTACATCACTGAAGATGGCGGCACGGTTGGTCAAGAGTTTGCAAAAGAGCATTGCAATACCATTGAGATGGTCATTTTCGGTCGCCATGATATAGGGTTCTCTGATTCCGTTCCAATCAAAGCTGGTGGTGAGCATGGTTTCCATAAAGTCGCCGTTCGGCCAGTGATCGGTCCACTGTCTCTGTCCTTGGAACCCGGCGAAGATGGCATTATGGCCAAGAGCTTCTTCTTGGTATCCGATTTTTGCAAGGTTCTCGTTTCCGACCATCATGTCGCGAGCAATCATGGTCATCTTGGTGCAATACTCCCAGTCCTTGGCAAGTTGCTCTTCACTTCTTTGGTACTCAGGAGGGTTGACCGTATCTTCTGCCTGAATGCAATTCTCACGTACCCAGGCAATTGCCCTTGCATACTCGTCCTTGTCATAAATTTCTTCATCGATGCGTCGTTCAATCTCGCACATATCCACAACTTCAGTGCGCAAACCAAGATAGCTTTGCAACAGATCCTGGTCGACAAGCGACCCGGCAATACCCATCGACATGCCGCCGATGGACAGGTAGCTCTTTCCTCTCATGGTCGCCACTGCAAGAGCAGCCCTGGCAAAACGAAGGATTTTTTCTTGTACGTCCATTGGTATGGATGTGTCGTCGTTGTCTTGTACATCACGACCATAGATTCCAAAGGCAGGAAGTCCTTTTTGTGTGTGTGCGGCAAGAACGGCGGCAAGATAGACAGCCCCCGGTCGTTCGGTACCGTTGAAACCCCATACCGCCTTGACCGTCATAGGATCCATGTCGAAGGTTTCTGTCCCATAGCACCAGCAAGGAGTTACGGTAAGGGTGATGGCAACCCCTTCCTTGGCGAACTTCTCTGCACATTCGGCGCTCTGACGAACCCCGCCGATGGTAGTATCAGCGATGATGCATTCGACCTTTTCCCCGGTTCCGTGGAAAACATTGTCACTGATGAGTTTTGCGGCGTTCTTGGCCATGTTCATCGTCTGCTCTTCCAGCGATTCCCGTACTCCTTTCTGCCTTCCGTCAATGACCGGCCTGATACCGATTTTGGCAAGTGATCCTGCATAGCGCTTTTCTGCTCCTACAGAACTGATTGAAAATGTATTTGCCATTGGTTCCCCCTTGGTATATGATGAGCTATGTAATCGTTTACATAAGAGAGTATCGCATGTGTTTGGTGCCTTTGCAATCTATAATCGGCAAGGAGTTTGAGAATGTTGAAAACTATTCCGTCCATTTTGAGTCCTGAACTTTTAAAAATCCTCATGGAAATGGGTCATGGAGATGAGCTGGTCATCTCTGATGGGAATTATCCTTCTGCAAGCATGAATGAAAGGGTGGTGCGTCTCGATGGTCATCAGGCTGCGGATGTCTTGAAGGCCGTTCTTACGTTGTTTCCCTTGGATACCTATGCAGAGAATGCTTTCTTGATGGAGAAAGTCAGTGGTGATACGGTACAGACCCCGATCTGGGACCAGTTTGCAGAGGTTGCCGCTGCTATGGATCCTGCGTTCAAAGGATTTGGGAAGCTGGAACGATATGCTTTCTATGAACGAAGCCGAAATGCTTATGCCATCATTGCTACAGGTGAAACAGCACTCTATGCGAATGTGATTCTCAAAAAAGGTGTAGTTGTCTAATCGTTGATTGGTGTGGTCCAGAGTTGCTTGTATTGCCTTGGGCTCATCTGCATATGGTTTCTAAACTGCCGAGCAAAATAATTCCCATCTGAAAAACCGGTTTTTTCACTGATTCGCTCTATACTCAGGTCGGTCGTCAAGAGCAGTTTTGAAGCAAAGGCAATCCTGCGATGGATATGGAAATCTATCGGCGACCAACCTGTTGAAAGCTTGAACTGGCGGTTGAGCGTACTCGCACTCATATTGGAGATCTTCACCAGTTCAGGCAGTGAGATGCTGCGGTCAAGATGTTTTTCCATGTAGGCTATCACCTGTTCAAGGCGAGGGTCGTTCTGATACGCATTGCCCTTACGTGAAGTGTGGTATCGACAGGTAAGAATCAAGATCTGTAGAAGCTTTGAGTAGGTCATTGCCGATGAACCATCGGCATAATCCTGGTTTTCCGACTCTTGTTTCATGACACTGACCAAAGCGGTAATCTCAGCAAGCTGATGACTGTTTAAACGTACGAAGGGTATGGTTCCATTCTCTTGCAGAAATACTTCAGAAAAACCGGCAACTTCTTTGAGATCGTGTAGGTGTCTGTTCATGACGCTTCTGGCAATGAGCACATTGTAGAGAACCAAGTTGTCGATTTTTGCATACCCGTGCATCACCGAAGGCCTAATGAAGAAAACCATCCCTTCTTGTACCGTGCTTTTGCTCTGGCTTAGAAGGTGTTCGCCTCTTCCAGAAACTACCACCACCAACTCATAAAACTCGTGGTTATGCAACGAAAATGGTATTTCAGGGTCGCGAAGCAGTACCTTTACGGCAAGGCGGTTTTCTCTGAAAAACATGCTTTCAGTGAGCGTGCATTTTGACATGGTAAAATCGTGCTAGAATTTGACTATTCTGTCAAGGCAAAAATACGAATCGGTGGCAAACTGATAGCATGAAATAAGTATTAGGAGGATTGCCATGACAAACTATGAGAGAGCCAAACAGATATATGCGAAATACCAAATTGACACAGATGCTGTGATCCAAAAGCTTTTGGAGATTCCCATCTCCATACATTGCTGGCAGACTGACGATGTGGGTGGATTTGAACGCTCCGATGCCCAGCTCAGTGGTGGAGGAATACAGAGTACCGGAAATTACCCGGGAAAGGCTCGTACCATCGCCCAGGTTCGACAAGATCTCGAAAAAGTTCTCGAACTGGTTCCCGGCTCCTATAGGCTGAATCTTCATGCCAGCTACGGTGAGTTTGGAAACAGCTTTGTCGATCGTGATCAAATTGAGGAAAAGCACTTTCAAGGATGGGTCGATTGGGCACTCAAGCACAATCTTCACTTGGACTTCAACGGAACCTTCTTCAGTCATCCGAATGCCGATGATGGATTCACCCTGGCAAGCAAGGATGAAATGATCCGCCGATTCTGGGTTGAGCATGCAAAGCGTTGTAGAAAAATTGCAGCGTGGATAGGAGAGAAACAAGGCAGTCCCTGTATTCTCAATACCTGGATTCCTGATGGATGCAAGAACTACACGGTGGACAAGTTCGGCTATCGGGCCATCCTCAAGGAAAGCTTGGATGAAATATTTAAAACACAATACCCCGCTCAGTATATGCGTGATGCTTTGGAGACAAAGTTGTTCGGCATCGGAAGCGAGTCGTTTGTGGTAGGATCGCATGAGTTTTATATGAATTATGCAGCGAGAAACAATAAGATGCTCTGCATCGACATGGGACACTTCCATACAGAGGAGGATGTCTCTGATAAGCTCTCATCAATACTTCTGTTCGATGATGAAGTACTGATGCATGTCAGCCGTCCGATGCATTGGGATAGCGATCATGTAATCCTGTTCAATGACAAGATCAAGATGGTTGCCCAGGAGTTGGTACGCAGCGGGAAGCTGGAAGGCTGTCATATCGGCCTTGATTTCTTCGATGCATCGATCAATAGGATAGGAGCTTACGTAACAGGCATCAGGGCGATGCGAAAAGCACTGCTGTTTGCACTGCTTCAGCCCATCGATCAGTTGCTCGAGTATGAAGAGAGTGGTAATGGCTATGCTGCAATGGCACTTCTTGAACAGCAGGCGGTTCTTCCTTTGGGCTTCGTCTGGGATGAGGCGTGTGCTCGTGAACAGGTCCCGCATGAGGATGCCTTGATCGGATTGGTTGGCCAGTACGAGGAAGAAGTGCTGAAGGAGCGGTCATGAGTTTTACACAGCTGCTAGAGCATTCAAGACGATATGGAGCAGATTCTTCCTACGTATTGCTTGGAGGAGGAAACACCTCCTGTAAGGAAGAAGGGATTCTCTATGTAAAGGCGAGCGGGCATGCGTTGGCAACTATTGGTGCTGACGGGTTTGTCCGCATGGACCTGAGCAAGATGGAGAAAATCTGGAGCAAGCAATACAGCAGCGATGATGAGAAGAGAGAGGAAGAGGTGCTCTCTTTCATGATGGAGTGTCGTCTTGAGGGAGAGAGTGCACGTCCTTCGGTGGAGGCCCTGCTGCATGCGTTGCTTCCGTTTCGGTATGTAATCCATCTGCATCCAGCATTGGTCAACGGAATAACCTGTGCCCAAGAAGGAAAAGAAGCGGTTGCACGACTATTTGAGAATGCAATCTGGATTGATTTGGTGAAGCCTGGCTTTATTCTTGCCAACGTGGTGAGAAAAGAAATGGAGAAACAGCTCAGCTCGTTGATTTTCTTGCAAAACCATGGGATCTTTGTCGGCGGCGATACGCTTGAGGAGATTGATGAAATCTATCGTCTGGTCATGCAGAGCATAGAACAGAAACTCATAAGAAAACCCGATTTCAGTGAACTTGCAATTTTGGAGCAGGAGAAAGTCGAAAAAACCAAGGCTGAGCTTGCAAGCTATAGTCAATGTGCTGTTCAGGTTGCTTGGAATAAAGAATTTGCTCGCTGTCTTGCCGATGAGAGTTCTTTCTATCCAGTGTCTTCTGCCTTCACTCCCGATCATATTGTCTATGCTGGTTTTAAGCCGCTGTATGTGCACAAAGATGAAAATGTACTTGAAGCGTGCAAGACGTATGCCTCTGAGTATGGAGTCCAACCAAAGATTGTCTGCGTTCAAGAGCTCGGGGTTTTCTCCCTCGGGGAGAAGCCGATGCCGCTATTTCTTGACAGCGTAGCGATCAGCGTTTACACAGAGAGTTTTGGAGGTCCCCGGTTCATGGATGATGCGATGATTGATTTCATCCGAAATTGGGAAGTGGAAAAATACCGAGCTCAGGTGGCAAGTACGTGAGATGACAGTGCTGTTGTCTGAGGAAAATTCTTCTGGAGGGAAGGAAAAGTAAGTGTATTGGTTTCTTTGTACCGTCTGAGAGCTTTCGATTATCCTATGATTGACCCTTTGCTGATAAAATTGTGCTAAAAAATGACTATTCAGTCATTGCGGATTCCTAAAAAGGTGTCAAACTTATAGCTGAGAGTGGAAAGAGATTCTTTGGCTGTTTTTCCTGGCATGGCTAGGTATAAATAGGTTCCGCAAAAGGCGGAATGAGATCACAAAAGGAGTGAGTGTATGAAAAAAGCGTTAATGTTCGTACTTATCGCAAGCTTGGTTTTCAGTAGTGCTTTTGCACAGGGTACCAAAGAACAAGCTACAGGTGAAAAGGAAATTGTAATCTTGGTAAAGAGCATGGGAAATGGCTTCTTTGATGCAGTATTCAGAGGAAGTCAGGAAGCTGCTGCCGAACTTGGCGGTATCAAGACCACCTACATGGGACCCTCACAGGCAACAGCAGAAGGCCAGATCGAGATCATCGAGACCCTGATCGCCCAGCGTGTTGACGGTATTGCCATCAGTGCCAACGATGCAGATGCTCTGATTCCTGTAACCAAGAAGGCAATGGCAGCCGGCATCAAGGTAATCAGCTTTGACAGCGGCATCAATCCTGGTGGACGTATTGTCGATCTGCTTCCCAGTAATGCAGAACTTATCGGCCGCCAGCAGATTCAGCTTGCAGCAGAACTGACCAACTACACCGGTGACGTTGCTGTTCTCTCTGCCTCTGCACAGGCTACAAACCAGAACCTCTGGATCGAGTGGATGAGACAAGAGATCAAGGAACCGAAGTATGCCAATATGAGACTCGTTGAAGTCGTCTATGGCGATGATGCACCGGATAAGAGTTACCGTGAAGCCGTCTCCTTGATGCAGAAGTATCCCAACCTCAAGGCAATCATTTGCCCGACTACCGTCGGTTTGCTCGCTACCGCCCAGGCAGTAAAGGATGCAGGCAAGGTGGGTATCGTAGAAGTTACCGGTCTTGGTCTTCCCTCTGAAATGAAGGGCTACATCCTTGACGGCACTTGCCGCCAGATGGCTTTGTGGAATCCCATCGACCTCGGCTATACCTCCACATACATCCTCGATGCACTGATCAAGGGTACCTCAAAGGGTAGCGTCGGTGAAGTCATTCCTGCAGGTCGCATGAATTCAGTAAAGGTTGAAAAGGATGGTCTCATCTACATGAGCACCCCCTATGTATTCAACAAGGACAACATCGAGCAGTTTGCAGCAATATTCTAAGTTGATATGTATCAGGCTCCCGCATGTATGCGGGAGCCTTTGCTAAGGAGGAACAATGCAGGACGCATTGTTGGAAGTACGCAATCTTACGAAGATATTTCCCGGCATTAGAGCCTTGGATGAAGTGCAACTTACCATACGAAGTGGAGAGGTGCATGCGTTGATCGGTGAAAATGGAGCCGGTAAATCAACCTTGGTAAAAATTCTTACCGGGGTTTATTTCCCCAATGGGGGCACGTTGACGCTTGAAGGCAAAGAGATTTCCTTCAGAAATGCAATTGATGCTCAGAATGCAGGAATCGTAGCGATTCATCAGGAAGCCTCGATGTTTCCTGAACTCAGTGTCACTGAAAATATTTTCATGGGTCATCATCTGCGTCATCCAAAAACCAAGAAACTTGATTGGAAGACGATGGGAGAGCAGACAAAAGCCCTGCTTTCAAAGATGCAGCTTGATATCGATCCAAATACGCTGGTCAAGAATCTCAGCGTGGCAAAGCGCCATATGGTTGAGATCACCAAAGCGTTGAGCCTGGATGCAAAGCTGGTCATCATGGACGAGCCGACCAGTGCACTCACCAAACGCGAAGTGGAGGATTTGTTCCGAATTGTCCGTTCTTTGAAGGAGGAGGGCAAGGCAATTCTATTCATCTCCCATAAGTTTGATGAAATTTTTACAATCTGTGATTATTACACGGTCTTTCGTGATGGAAAATATATAGCCGAAGGAAAGGTGTCCCAAAGCAATGAGGACAGCATCATCAATATGATGATCGGTCGTTCCATAGACCTGCTGTATCCTGAACATACCCCCAATATAGGTGAAGAGATTCTCAAGGTGGAGAACCTCTCGCAACTCGGAGCTTTTAAAAATATCTCGTTCACCCTCCATAAGGGAGAAATCCTTGGACTGTTCGGCCTTGTCGGAGCCGGAAGGAGTGAGGTGGTCAGGACCATTTTTGGGATTGATAAAGCATCGGGTGGCACCATGCTTCTTGAAGGGGAGCCTTTTGCAAGCAAGGATGCACGACAGAGCATGCTCAAGGGAATTGCCCTTGTTCCAGAAGACCGGCAAAAACAGGGCTTAGTGTTAAAAATGAGCTTGACAAACAACATTTCCCTGCCTGTGCTCAAGCAGCTCTCCTTCAAAGGCGTGGTGAATCTGGCCAAGAAGGAACAAGAGTATGTACAGAAGCATGGCAGAAGGATGGAGATAAAAGCTGCAGGGTATCATGTACAGGCCCAGACCCTCTCCGGCGGCAACCAACAGAAAGTGGTACTTGCCAAATGGATAGGGACGGACCCCAAGATTCTCATCCTCGATGAGCCTACAAAAGGCATCGACGTAGCAACGAAGGCAGCTGTGCATCAGTTCATGTGTACCATGGCCGCTAAAGGGGTGGCAATCATACTCATCAGCAGTGAGCTTCCAGAGGTTCTTGGTATGTCCGATCGTATTCTGGTAATGCATGAAGGGTATCAGACAGCCATCCTCGATAGAAGTGAAGCGACGGCAGAGTCAGTCATGCGCGCTGCAATTGCGACGATAGATAAGGAGGCCCTTGATGGCTGAACATATGCTCCCCTCCTTTGTGCGTAAAGCCCTTGCTCGCAGAGAGTCTACCCTGATCATCTTGTTGGCTGTACTTTTGGTTCCCATATCCATCCGCAGTCCACAGTTTCTCTCTGCCAGCAATATAAACAGGATTCTCAATGACATGGCAATCCTGTCAATGGTCGCCATCGGTGAGTTCTTTGTCATTCTTTCCAACGGCATCGATCTCTCAGTCGGTTCCATCATCGCCTTTACCGGGATGGCGACCGGAATGATCAATGAATCTTACCCGGTCGTTCATCCTGTACTGCTTTTGCTTGTTGGTATGAGTATCGGTGCGGTAATGGGTCTTTTCAATGGAGTGCTTGTCGCTTATGGAAAAATTCCTCCGATCATCACTACGCTCGGTACGGTAAATATCTATAGAGGGCTTACCTTCCTCTTGAGCAAGGGAACCTGGGTAACCGCCCATGAGATGAGTGAATCCTATATAGGCTTTCCAAGGACGACCTTTCTCTCAATCTCGCTTCTGCTCTGGATTTCCTTTGTCGTGATTGCTGTTTTTTACTATTTCAGCAAGTTCACCCGTACCGGAAGAGAGGTGTATGCAATCGGGGGTAACCCCACCGCTGCAAAATTTGTAGGCGTGAATGAGAATCGTGTGCGTGTGGTGGTCTTCTTGATCAGTGGAACGCTTTGTGGTCTTGCTGGTGCATTATGGACCGCCCGATATGCTTCAGCGGTCAACGAGATGGCTACAGGTTTTGAGATGCAGGCAGTCGCTGCTTGTGTCTTAGGAGGAGTAAACTTTTCAGGAGGAGCCGGGGGGATCATGGGCGTGGTTCTGGGCACCTTGTTTTTAGGGGTGGTCACCAATGCGCTTCCTGTTGTCTATCTCTCTGTGTTCTGGCAGACCTTTGTCCAAGGATTGATCATACTCATCGCCTTGGCATTGAACACCATAAGCGACCAGAGAAAACAAACGAAACTACTTGCACAGAGGAGAGGCTAGAATATGGCTGAGCAAAAAGATTTTGTGGCAAAAAGTCGTTTGATCGATGAGATGTCACTGAAAAATAGAATGATCGAGTTCTTCACCAAATGGGAAGTGTTGCTCGTAATAATTTTTATCGCGGTATTTGTCTTTTTTACAATCCGAACACCTTTTTTCCTTGATATTTTCAACCTGATGAATGCCACATTCCAATTCTCTGAGCGGTCGTTGATGGCCTTGCCGATGATTTTCATCATCATGTGTGGTGATATTGATATCTCGATCGCATCCATCATTGCCTTGTGTGCCTATGCTGTGGGTAGTGCAGCTCAAGCAGGAGCTTCCATTCCTTCCTTGATGCTTATAGCCTTGTTGGTTGGAACGCTTGCAGGACTCTTCAATGGGCTTATGATCACCAGCTTGAATATGCCGGCGATTGCTGTCACTTTGGCCACCCAATCTATATATCGAGGTATTGCCATCGGTTTGCTTGGGGACCAAGCCAGAACCTCCTTTCCTTCCGGGTATGGGTTTTTCGGCCAGGAGTTCATTGCAGGGACCATCATCCCCTTCGTATTTGTCTTCTATCTGGTCATGGTCGTCATCTTTGCTTTTGTGCTGCACAAGACCACCTATGGAAGAAGGTTGTATGCCATAGGAAATAGTGCTGAAGCAGCACTATTCTCAGGAATCAATGTGAAGAGGACAAGGATTATCAACTTCACTCTCACTGGCTTTTTCTGTGGATTGGCTGCCATTCTTCTCTCTAGCCGCATTCTCTCGGTTCGCTCCAATATAGCCACCGGTTGGGACCTTGAGATCATCACCTTGGTGGTGCTCGGTGGTGTTGCCATCACAGGAGGCCGCGGCTCAGTATATGGGGTGTTTGTTGGATCTTTGCTTGTAGGGTATCTGAAGTTCGGCATGGGTCTGCTTCGATTCAGCGGAACACTGATGACGATCGTCATCGGTTCGTTGTTGATTACTGCTGTCTTGCTTCCTCGCTTGCTGGATCTGTACAAGGCAAACCGGAAACTGAAAATTCAGGCCCAACGGAAGGAGGGATGATGAGAAAAGCCTTTGTCATGCAATTGAAAAAGGGGTGCGAAGCAGAGTACAAGCGCCGTCATGATGAAATATGGCCGCAGCTCAAAACGTTATTGAGTGAACATGGCGTGCATGACTATTCTATTTTTCTTGAACGCGAGAGTGGAAAGCTCTTTGCTTTTCAGCAGGTAACAGGAGAAGGAGGCAGTCAAGACCTCGGTTCAAACCCGATTGTACAACAGTGGTGGGCTTATATGGCCGATCTTATGGAAACTCATCCTGATAATGAGCCGATCTCGATTCCTCTCGAAGAAGTCTTTCATATGGAGTAACACTTTTCTTTCAATTTTGCTTGAAATGGTACATGAAGTAGTATAGAATCGAAAGCGTTACGAAAGTGTATTGAAAGCAGGAGAGAAGATAATGATAGGACTTTCCGCTAGGGAAGAGAAAATACTCAAACTGCTGAAAAGTGGTGAAGAGTACCCTGTGACCCGCCTCAGCCAAGAGTTGGGTGTTTCTGCGGTCACCATTCGGGGCGATTTGAGGGATTTGGATGCAAAAGGCTTGGTTGTCCGTTCTCATGGACGGGTGATTGTAGCCTCTGCTCCACAATCAGCCTTTCGAAATGAGGCAAATACCGCCCAAAAAGAGTTGATAGCTAAATTGGCAGCCACCTTGGTCAAGGACAATGACTTCATCATGATCACCAACGGTTCGACCTGTTCCCTGCTGCCAAGATATCTATTTGGAAAGCGCAATATCCGGGTGGTGACCAACTCAACGCTGATACTTCCCTATGCAAGGGCCAACAGCCAGCTCAATGTTACGTTGGTAGGTGGTGAGTATCGAGCAGAAGCGGAGGCTCTTGTAGGACCGGCTGCCATCAGTCAGATTGAAAATTACCACGTTTCCACCACATTTTTCGGCACTGATGGTTTTACCATGGAGTATGGGCTTACCACCAGTTTGATTGAAAATGCACAAGTGGTGCAACGGATGTGTTCACAGGCAACAAGACGTGTTCTATGCGTCGATTCCTCAAAAGTTGGGAATCGTGGTTTTGTACGGATCATGCCCATTACAGAGATTGATACCATTGTCACCGACAGTGGATTCCCCACGGACCTTGTCGCCGAGCTCGAAGAGCTTGGTGTCGAGGTCCTGATTGCATAGGAGAGAAAGAGGATGGCACAACAGGTAGTGATGCCCAAGCAGGGAAATTCAGTGGAATCCTGCATCATTGTTGAATGGAAAGTACAGGTAGGGGATACCGTCACCACAGGTGATGTACTTTGTTCAGCTGAAACGGATAAATCGACCATTGATGTAGAGTCGAGTGCTGATGGAGTGGTATTGGCCCGGCTTTTTGAAGAAGGGGCGGATGTCCCGGTCATGGTCCCGATTGCTCTCATCGGTGAGGCAGGAGAACAGGTTGAGCTTGTTGAAAATACAGTACAACAGGAAGAAGAAAAGCCTGTTGAGCAAGAATCGCAAGAAGTAAAGCTTGCTGTATCAACACCTGCAACTGCTGAGAAAGCAAGTGGAGCTAGCCCACGGGCTCGAAACCTTGCATCCTCTCTTGGTGTGGTGCTCGATACCGTACAACCATCAGGGCCTAAAGGCAGAATCATTGAACGGGATGTGCTCGCTGTTCAAACAGAGCCCTTGAGTCCAGTTGCCAAAGAGCAGGCGCTCAAACAAGGCATCAGTGCCCCGAAGAGCGGCAGTGGTATCGGGGGAAGAATCCTTTCTTCCGATCTAGGAAAAGAACAGCCATCTGTTGCAGTACCTACTGTAAGCAGTGTCCCGATACAAGAGAGTGTAGTTGAGATTCCTGTCAAGGGAGTGCGCAAAGTTACTGCCCGCAGGATGATGGAGTCGATTCATTCCACCTGCCAGCTTACGCTGCATGCCTATGCCGATGCACGTGCTCTCAAGCGCCTGCGCTCTGGCTTCAAGAATGCCCGACTAGAACTTGGCTTGAACAACATCACCATCGGGGACTTGGTTCTCTTTGCCGTCTCGAGGACGCTTTTGCAGTTTCCAGCCTTCAATGCGCATTTCCTCGGTGACAAAATACTGCAGTTCAATCATGTGCATCTCGGAGTAGCTACAGACACGCCAAGAGGATTGCTTGTGCCGGTAGTGCGAAACAGTGACATGCTCAGCCTCAGGCAACTTTCAGAGGCCTCCAAGGTCTTGATAGGCAAATGCAAGGATGGGACAGCTCAAACCGATGAAATCACCGGTTCAACGTTCACGGTCAGCAATGTAGGAGCCTTTGGGATTGAAGCCTTCACTCCAGTACTCAATGTGCCTGAGGTCGCGATTCTCGGGGTGGGTGGTATCATGCTCAAGCCGATAGCTGATAGCGATGGCGCTGTTCAGTTTATTGAGCACATAGCTCTTTCTCTTACGATGGATCATCAGGCTGTCGATGGTGCTGATGCCGCACGCTTCTTGAAAGCCTTGATGGACAATATCGCCTCGATTGACCTCCTGATGGCCCTGTAGGAGGGTAGGTATGGACTCTTATGATTTGATAGTGGTCGGCAGTGGGCCTGGTGGCTATGTTGCTGCAGAACGAGCTGGTGCGTTGGGGAAAAAGGTATTGCTGATCGAAAAAGCATACTATGGAGGTGTGTGTACCAACTGGGGTTGCATACCGACAAAAAGCTTGCTCAATAGTGCTAAACTCTATACTCATGCATTGCACTCAGAATCTTTTGGAGTTAAGGCTTCCTCGGTCACATTCAGCTTGTCCGATGCGATGGCTTGGAAGGAAGAGACGATCAAGACGCTGCGCTCCGGCATAGAATTCTTGATGAAGTCAAACAAGGTGGATACTGTCTTTGGTGAAGCTCAATTCATCGATGCACACCATGTACAGGTCGAAAACAAGATATATGAAGGATCGTATCTGATTATAGCCACAGGCTCATCAGCCTTTATCCCTCCTATTGAGGGAGCTGCCTTATCTCATGTGCTTACCAGCACGGAGATTCTTTCCCTTGATGAGATTCCTTCTTCGCTTGTAATCATCGGTGGCGGAGTGATCGGTATAGAATTTGCTTCTTTCTTCTCCATGATAGGAACCAAGGTCACCGTCATCGAGATGATGGATGAGATTCTCCCCATGATGGATCCTGAGTTTGCCAAACTGATGAGACGCGAGTTGAAGCAGGTCACCTTCCATTTGGGCTGCAAGGTTGGAAAGATTGATAAAGAGAGCGTGTATTACACAGATGCAAAGGGCGAACAGAAAACAGTGGATGCTTCCTTGGTTCTCATGAGTGTTGGACGTAAGCCCAATACGCAGGGCCTTGAGAACCTGGCGCTTGAAATTGATCGCCGTGGAATAGTGGTCGATGACCGCATGCAGACCAATGTGGCCAACATCTATGCAATCGGCGATGTCAACGGCCGCAGCTTACTCGCTCACAGCGCTTCACGCATGGCTGAGGTTGCTGTAGCCAATATCTTCGGTTCCAAACGCATGCGCATGCGCTATCATGCGATTCCCTGGGCAGTATATGGCAATCCAGAGGCTGCTGGTTGTGGCCTGACCGAAAGAGAAGCCAAGGAGCAAGGCATCGATGTGATGGCACAGACCGTGCAGATGCGTGCCAATGGACGTTTCTTGGCCGAGCATGGAAAAAAGGGTGCAGGTCTTGTGAAGGTGATCTGCTCAAAAGAGACCAAGGCAATCCTCGGCATCCATCTTTTGGGACCTTATAGTAGCGAGATGATCTGGGGTGCTTCAGCCCTGATCGAGGCTGAGCTGAGAGTCCAAGACGTAAAAGAGATCGTATTTCCACATCCAAGTGTATCAGAGTTGATCAAGGATGCGTGTTTCGCACTAGACCATTCCCTTTAGGATTTTAAAGATAAGGAGTTATCATCATGTCCAAAGCATTACCGTTTGATCCAGCTGAGATTCGAAAGAAAGAGACCATCAAGATTCCTTCGATTCCGGTGAACCAATATGAGAGCAATTTCAAGAAAGAGCTCAAGACGTATGGCAAAGAGCGCTTGGTTCGTGTCTATTACGACATGCTCTTGATTCGAAAATTCGAGACCATGCTCGACACCATCAAGAAGGAAGGTGTGTACCAAGGAGTCAGCTACAACCATAAAGGCCCAGCCCACCTTTCAGCAGGGCAGGAGAGTGCCGCGGTAGGGCAGGCGATGGTCCTTGAACCCGAAGACCAGATCTTCGGCAGTCACCGCAGCCATGGAGAGATCCTGGCAAAGAGTCTGAGTGCCATTCAGAAGATGAGCGATGAAGACTTGCTTTCTATCATGCAGTCCTTCATGGATGGACAGACCTATAAAGTAGTCGAAAAACATTTCGCAGGCAAAGATATCAAGGATTTGGCTGAGAATTTTGTACTGTATGGTGCCTTAGCTGAAATTTATGCAAAGAAGACAGGCTTCAATGCAGGCCTTGGCGGTTCGATGCATACCTTCTTCAAACCTTTTGGCAGTATGCCGAACAATGCCATAGTAGGCGGTTCTGCTACCATTGCTGTGGGTGCGGCCTTGTATAAGAAGATCAATCGCAAGAAGGGAATTGTCATTGCCAACATCGGTGACGGTTCGCTTGCCCGTGGTCCAGTCTATGAAGCCCTGGTTCTCTCCTCCATGGACCAGTATAAGACGCTTTGGGATGACAATCCCGGCTACCCTCCCTTCATGCTCAACTGTTTTGACAACCTCTATGCAATGGGTGGACAGCCGATCGGTGAGACGATGGGCTACAAGGTTGCAGCCAGGATGGGTGCAGCGATCAACGAACATGCGATGCACACCGAGCGTGTTGATGGGTTCAATCCCTTGGCTGTTGCTGAGGCGACAGCAAGAAAGAAAGAGCTTCTGATCAAGGGCGAGGGTCCTGCCTTCATGGATACCTTGACCTATAGGTACAGTGGTCACAGTCCGAGTGATGCTATGACCTACCGCAGCAAGGAAGAGCTTGAGGCCTTCAAGAACCAAGACCCCATCGTAGCGTACGGCAACTATCTGATCAGCAATGCGTTGGTGAGCCAAGAAGAGCTTGATCAGTTTGATGTACTCTTGGAAGGGAAGATGAAGAGAACCTTGGAGATTACTGTCGATGAAAAGCTCAGCCCTATGGTTGATGAAGCTTTCATTGAATCTGTGATGTTCTCAAACACAACAGTAGAAAAGTTTGATGATGCAGAGCCTGTTTTGCTGCAGAAGCTTGAGGAGAATCCTCGGGTACAACAGATAGCACGAAGAAGTCGTTATGCCTATGACGAAAACGGTAAGGAACTACCTGCTGCAAGGCAATACCAGTATCGTGATGCAGTCTTTGAAGCCATGGCCCATCGGTTTGCCATCGATCCCACCATGATAGCCTATGGAGAGGATCATCGTGATTGGGGTGGTGCTTTTGCCTGTTACCGTGGCCTCACTGAGTTGCTTCCTCCCTCCCGATTCTTCAACTCTCCCATTGCCGAGTCCTCTATTGTCGGAAGCGGTGTAGGGTATGCTATGGCAGGCGGACGGGCTGTTGTTGAGTTGATGTACTGTGACTTCCTCGGTTGTGCCGGAGATGAGGTTTTCAACCAGATGCCCAAGTGGCAGGCGATGAGCGCAGGCGTACTGAAGATGCCTTTGGTATTGCGTGTGTCGGTTGGAAACAAGTACGGGGCACAACACTCACAGGAGTGGACAAGCATGGTGGCTTCTGTTCCCGGCTTGAAGGCGATGTATCCTGCAACTCCGTATGATGTGAAGGGCCTGCTCAATTATGCACTTCGAGGCACCGATCCGGTAGTGTTCTTTGAGAGTCAGAAGCTCTATGGAATCGGAGAAATGTTTGTCAAAGAAGGCGTTCCTGAGGGGTATTATGAAATACCTGAAGGGGAGCCGGCTATCAGGAAGGAAGGTAAGGATGTTACCCTCATTGCTCTTGGCCCTGCCCTCTATACTGCAATGAATGCTGCAACTGAATTGAGTAAGTACGGCCTTGACGCTGAGGTGATCGACCTCAGATGGATCAATCCTCTTAAATATGAGCTTCTGATCGAGTCAGTGAAGAAAACAGGAAAGGTAGTGTTGGTAACCGATAGTTCTGAACGTGGAAGTTATCTGCACACAGTTGCTTCCAACCTGAGCAGACTTGCCTTCGACTATCTTGATGCTCCTGTTGTTGTCGTGGGTTCCAAGAACTGGATTACTCCTCCGGCAGAGATGGAAGAGTACTACTTTGCCCAGGCATACTCGTTGCTTGATGCAATACATGAACAGATTGTGCCTCTGCCCAATTACGTGGCGAAGCAGAACTTCACCGATGGTGAATTCTTCAGGACCAGTAAAAAAGGTGTATAACTGAAAAAAGGGAGATGTATGGATATTCTACAATTAGAGAAGGCCATCAATGCTGCCGATTTTACAACTCGCCTCGATGCGAGTCGTAAGATCGGCTCCCTGATTAAAACAGGGGAATTTTCACCTGCTGTCTTGGAGGAGGTGAACAATCATGTGCATACCACGTACTCTTTCAGTCCCTATGAACCTGCAGCGGCAGCATACGCCGCCTTGAAAGCAGGCCTTGGGATAGTCGGCAGCATCGATCATGACTCCATCGGCGCTGCAGATGAAATGCTAACAGCCGGTGAACAGTTGGGCATTGCCACTACAGTTGGGTTTGAACTACGCGTGAGTTTTCTTGATACGCCATTGGCCAAAAAGAAAATCAACAATCCCGACAGTGAAGGCATTGTCTATATGTGTGTACATGGTGTTCCCAAACAGCATATTCCGACAGCCAAAGCGTTCCTTGCACCCTTGCAGGCAGTGAGAAACCGTAGAAACAAAGAGCAGGTTGAAGCTTTGCAGTCGCTTGTGGGCGGCTATGGGTTTGAGTTGGATTTTGAACGGGATGTGCTTCCTCTTTCTCACTATGGGCAGGGAGGTTCGGTAACTGAGCGACATATTCTCTACGCCATGGCAAGACAGAGCATACAGATGTTCGGTAAGGGAGAAAGACTGGTAGGGTTCTTGAAGAATGACCTGAAGATATCCTTGGCAAACAAAGTGGAAAGCTGGTTGCTTGATGAACAGAATCCCCATTATGCCTATGATCTTCTAGGCGTGTACAAGAGCAACTTTCTCTCAAGGTTTTTTATTCAACCGAGTAAAGAGGAATGTCTTGATGTTAGGAACGTGGTCGATTTTGCAAATAGCATCGGTGCAATCGCTGCATATGCCTATCTTGGGGATGTTGCAGAGAGTGTGACCGGAGATAAGAAAGCAGAGAAGTTTGAGGACGATTTTCTAGAAGAGCTTTTAGATCTCTTGGTCGACTGTCGCTTTCCTGCTATCACCTACATGCCTCCTCGAAATACGATCGAGCAGATGAGTCGGCTGCAGGCGCTTGCCAAGGAGCGCAATTTGATGGAAATAAGTGGAGTTGATATCAATTCAAGTCGGCAAAGCATGAACTGCCCTGAGTTGCTTGGACCTTCTGCACGGCATCTTGTATCCAATGCCTGGGCGTTGGTAGCTCACGAAAAACTCAGTTCTGTAGATCCTGCTCTGGGCTTGTTCAGCAAAGATAATCCATTATCGCATAAGAATCTTGATGAGCGGCTCTCTGTATATGCGTCATTGGGAAGAAGGATGGATGCTCATAATCCACTTGGTTTGATAGAGATACTGAAGAAGGAGTTGCTATGACCTTTACCGATCGTTTAGCGTATGAGATTCCACCTCTTGTAAGAGGCTTGACCTTTGATGGTCAGAAAGGTCTGTTTGTCCATGCTGTGACAGGTAAAAAAGTTGACCTCATGCTCAACCCTGTCTCCGAATCGATGGAAGAAACAGTGGTTCAGTGGAAAAGACTACTGGATGCCTATACCGAGGAGCGTCGAGTATATCCTGCAGTAATAGGGATTGGGGAAACTGATTTTACCTATGGCTTGGGCACCAATTATGATGAAGCAGTTCGTGCCGAGGGTGTAAGTGCCCTACCGGTTCTGCCTCCTAGCGATAGTCGTAGTGATGTGGTCAGAGACAAGATTGTCTTGGTAACCGGGGGAGCCCAGGGGTTTGGTGAAGGCATGGTTCGTTCACTCGTTGAGCAGGGCTCCTTTGTCTATATTGCCGATATGAATGAGCAAGGAGCAAAGAAACTGGCTGATGAGCTGAATTATGAGGCTTGCATCACCGTAGCTAAGAGCCTCGCTGTCAATGTAACCGACGAAGCAAGTGTAGAGGCGATGATGAATCAGGTGGCTCTGGAAACCGGCTCTCTTGATGTGTTTGTTTCCAATGCCGGGGTTCTTCGAGCCGGGTCGGTCAAAGCGATGAGTCTTGGTGATTTTCAGTTTGTCACCAATGTTGATTATACCGGGTTTTTCATTTGCACCAAATTTGCATCACGTCAACTTGGATTGCAGAATCTGAGCTCAAAGTCTTATTTTACTGATATCATCGCTATTTCCAGCAAGTCAGGCTTGGAGGGGTCGAACAAGAATGGAGCCTACGCAGGGGCAAAATTCGGAACCATCGGTTTGACCCAGAGCTTTGCCTTGGAGCTGATAGAGGACAATATAAAGGTCAATGCAATCTGTCCTGGGAATTTCCTAGATGGTCCACTTTGGTCGGATCCTGAGAAAGGCTTGTTCGTACAGTATTTACAAGCCAAAAAGGTTCCGGGGGCAAAAACCATCGAAGATGTGAGAAGGTTCTATGAATCAAAAGTGCCTATGAACCGTGGATGTCGTACAGAGGATGTCATGAAGGCTCTTTTATACATAGTCGAACAGACCTACGAGACAGGACAAGCGGTTCCTGTCACCGGTGGCCAGGTCATGCTAAATTAGGAGTAAGGAAAGATATGAAAACACGTGCGATCCGCCTTTATGGAGTAAATGATCTCCGCCTCGAAGAGTTTGAACTTCCTCAGATTGCTGAAGATGAGATTTTGGCAAAAGTAATCACCAACAGCATCTGCATGAGTGACCATAAGGCTGCAGAACAGGGGCCTTCCCATAAACGAATACCTTCTGATATTGCTCAGAATCCTATCATACTCGGTCATGAGTTCTGTGGTGAGATTGTCGAGGTCGGCAAAAAGTGGCAGGACCAATTCAAGGTAGGCTCTCGATTCTCAATCCAGCCGGCACTCAACTACCAAGGGACTCTGGACGCCCCGGGGTACTCATTTCAGTATATCGGCGGTGATGCCACGTATGTCATCATTCCTCATCAGGTCATGGAACTCGATTGCTTGCTTCCCTATGATGGGGATGCCTTCTTTCTTGGAAGCCTTGCCGAGCCAGTATCATGTGTAGTGGGTACGTTCCATGCGATGTATCACACAACAAACGGCTCTTACGTCCATCAGATGGGTATAGTTGAGGGAGGCAATCTTGCAATCCTTGCAGGGGTGGGTCCGATGGGGCTGAGCGCCATCGATTATGCCCTGCATAACACACATCGCAAACCTGGACGTTTGGTGGTTACCGATATTGATGATGATCGTCTTGAGCGTGCTGCACAGCTTTATAGCGTGGATGATGCAAAGGCGAACGGCGTTGAGTTGGTGTACCTCAACACCAAAGATTGCGACGATCCTGTTGCAACAATGATGGAGCTGACCCAAGGTCACGGCTATGATGATGTCATGGTCATGGCCCCGGTACGGGCACTGGTTGAACAGGCTGATGCCATCCTTGCAAAAGACGGGTGTCTGAACTTCTTTGCCGGTCCGAACAAGACAGACTTCAGTGCAACTTTGAACTTCTATAATGTACATTACGCTTCCACCCATATTGTTGGAACCAGCGGTGGCAATACCGAAGATATGAGAGAATCACTGATGCTGATGGAGAAAGGCTTGATCAATCCTGCGGCCATGGTAACCCATATCGGTGGTCTTTCTGCTGTCCCTGAGGCTGTGATCAACCTTCCGAATATTCCTGGTGGGAAAAAGATGATGTATACACATCTAGATTTCCCCCTTACCGCTCTGACCGATTTGGCCGAGCTGGGTGCATCAAATCCTGTATTTGCAGAGCTCGCCAAACTTGTGGATAAGCATAATGGACTGTGGTCCGTAGAGGCTGAAGCCTATCTATTGGCCAACTGCACAAAGCGAATCAAGGAGTAAGGATGAAAAAGCATATTGCCATCGACTTGGGAGCCTCCAACGGTCGGGTTCTGGTGGGTGACTTGGGTCAATTTGAAGTTGTGCACAGATTTGTTACCCAAAACGACAAGATATTGGGAGAGTTGTATTGGAATCTCCAGAGCTTGTTTGCCGAGATACTGATCGGTCTGAAGAAAGCTTTTTCCCAGTATGGGGATCAGATCAGCTCCATCGGTATCGATACGTGGGGCGTGGACTATGTATTGGTGGATGAGTCAGGAGCTCTCGTCTCCTTGTGTTATCACTATCGGGACAGCCGTACCGATGGTCTTATTGAGGAAGTTTCAGATCAGCTCGGTGGCAAGATGCGTATTTTTGAAGAGACAGGAATTGCTTTTCAGCCATTCAATACGCTCTTTCAACTTGCAGCAATGAAGCGTGACCGTCCTCAGGCTCTCAAAGCAGCTGCAAGATATCTTTCTGTTCCCGACCTGCTGGCCTACTGGCTTACCGGTGTGATGAAGAATGAGCGTTCGCACGCTTCCACCACACAGTTGTATAACCCAAGAACCGGCTCTTGGGCATGGCCCATCATTGATGAGATGGGTTTTGAACGTTCTTTGTTTGGTGAGATCGTAGATAGTGGCACCATCCTTGGTCCCTTGACCAAAGAGATATGCCACGAGCTTGGAGCCTCTGCCGATGTCCTGGTCATTGCTACGGGAGCCCATGATACAGCAAGTGCTGTAGCGGCAGTTCCTGCCTCAAAGGATGAGACCCCGCTCTATATTTCAAGTGGAACTTGGTCATTGTTGGGCGTTGAGCTCTCTGAACCCCGTACTGATGAGCAGGCTCTCTCTAGTGGATTTACCAATGAGGTGTCGGCAAGTGGTCAGATTCGGTTTCTCAAGAACATCATGGGCATGTGGATCCAGCAGGAGTGTGTACGATATTGGGAAGCACAGGGCGAGGCGATCAGCTGGAAAGAATTGGATGAAGAAACTCTGGTCTGTAGCGCCTATGAAGGGTACATCGATCCTTCAGACACCCGTTTCTTGAAGCCCAACAGGTATGACAATCTTATGATCGATCGAATCAATGCCTGGTGTACGGAGCACAAAATGAAGTGCCCTTCGAGCAAGGGTGAATACATGGTGGCCATCTATAGAGGTCTCGCTAAAGCGTATGCAAAGGCAATACGGGATCTTGAAACGGTGCTGGGTAAAAAGTTCACCTCCTTGTACATCATAGGAGGCGGGTGCAAGAACGAGATTCTCGATCAATGGACAGCTCAAGAGACCTCACTGACCGTCTATGCCGGCCCGGTGGAAGCCACGGCGCTCGGAAATCTCGTTGTGCAGGCGTGGGCAACCGGTGAACTTGAAGATCTTCAGCAGGGTCGCGATCGTATCCGAGAAGAACAGAAGGTAAAAGTCTTTCATCCGTAATCAGGTAAAACCAGCTTTCGTATAGAAAGCTGGTTAGCCTATGTACTCTCTTCTCTCAGACTGATGAGATCTCTGAGTTCATCATCCGATAGTTCGGTCAGCCATGTTTCACCCTTGGTTACTACTTGTTGCACCAACTCCTGTTTTGTAAGCAGCATCTCGTTGATTTTCTCTTCGAAGGTGCCTTTGGTAATCAGTCGATGGACCTGTACATTCTTGTCCTGTCCAATTCTGAAAGCTCTATCGGTTGCCTGATTTTCAACCGCTGGGTTCCACCATAGATCGTAATGGATGACATGGCTCGCTGCTGTAAGGTTCAACCCTGTTCCCCCTGCTTTTATGGAGAGAATCATAAGATACGCAGAGGGATCGGTTTGGAATGCCTCAACCATGCTGTCGCGTTGAGCCCTGCTCGAACCTCCGTAGAGAAACAGTCCTTTTTCTCCCAGCTGGTCTTGAAAGACTTCTTGCAGAAGATGCCCCATCTGTGCATATTGGGTGAAAATAAGAACCTTCTCTCCTCGGTCATGGATGGTCTTGATGAGATCTAGCAGCAGGGTTGTCTTTCCTGATAGTGCAGCCTCCTTCCCGGCCGTCTCACAGTAGAGAGCAGGATGGCAACATACTTGTTTCAAGGCTGTCATCAGAGCAAATACAGCACCTTTTTTACTTATTCCGTCCTTGTCTTGGAGTGTCTTCTCTGTCTGTTCAACAATCTGTTGATAGAGTACTTTCTGCTCGAGTGTAAGATTGGCATACTTGTCAGAGACCAATTTATCAGGAAGGTCTGCGATGACCGTCTTATCGGTCTTAACCCTTCTGAGCATCAAAGGTGCGGTGAGGGTCTTGAAAGCTTGTGATGTACGAGCATCTTGATAGCGTTCAATAGGAATAGAGTACTGCTGCACGAAACTAGCTCTAGATCCCAGATACCCTTTCATCACGCTATCGACGATACTGTAAAAATCGAGCAGACGGTTCTCCACCGGGGTGCCGGTGAGTGCCAAGGCCCAGTCATATTTGATTTTTTGTACTGCTTTGCTTTGGCTTGTTTGGTTGTTCTTTATGTTTTGTGCTTCGTCCAAGATAGCGACGGAGAATTTGGTTTTGCAAAGGAGCTCGGTATCGTTTCGCACCGTCGCATACGTAGTGATGATACAGTGTGCTTTTTCTTGTTCGCTACGCTTTTGCCCATGAAAAGCATAGGTTGAAAGACTTGGAGTAAAGCGATTGATTTCAGCTATCCAGTTTGAGATCAGTGAGGCAGGTACGATGATCAGAGCGGGCTTTTTAAGATGTATCACCTTTCTTTCCTGCAGGTGGGCAAGCAAGGCGATTACCTGAACGGTCTTTCCTAGTCCCATATCATCGGCAAGCAGAGAACCCAGGCCGATGTTGTGGTTGTGTACCAGCCATTGATAACCCCGCTCTTGATACGGCCTGAGTTGTGCAGTAAAGCAAGCAGGTAGTTTTGCCGATTTTTGGGCGAGCAAGGAGTCAAATACATCCTTCACCTGTTTGTCAGCAATAATCGGCTGATCTTCAAAAGTTCCCAGAAGATGGGCTTTGAGTAAGTCAAGCGAAGAAAAACGCAGCTCTTTTTCCATTCGCTTTTTTAACTTCAGGATCTCTTTCTCGTCTAGATGCACAAATTGTCCCTTGAACTGTACGTAGGAACGACCTTTTTCAATCATCTGATCCAAGACGTGTGGATCGATGGAATCATCACCGATTTGCAGCTTCCAAGATACAGAAAGTAGTTCTTTCAGCGAGACGAAGCTTTGTGCTGCCTCATTCGAGGTTTTGCTGATGGCCACCCTAAGGTGGGGTGTGAGCGCTTTTTTCAGGGATTTGGGAATGATCAGAGACACTCCCAAGGCACTGAGTATGTCCATTGCAGCAAACCAGGATTGCAAAAATGCATCGCCTCCAACCAAGGTGGTACCATTGTTTTTCAACGCTTCATGTATCTCAGGAAGATATGTCCCTAACAGGCTTAGGTCTCGCAGTAATGCCGCACAATCATTCTTCTGTGAAAGATGGTTTGAAAGGGGTTGTGTTTGTTGGTTTCCTTCCTGGACCTTAATTTCACAGATAAAGGTATCATCTGCATGTTCCTTGAGGCAAATGACTGGATGAACTTTACTCGAAGATAAAAAGAGTCTTCCAAGCCAAAGTTGCATTGCCAACGGATTGCCCCTCTGTGAGAATGAGGATGGTTGATACAGTTTGCCTTGGAAGAAGAGCGTGTGCTCGTCCGAATCAGCAATTTTTTCCTCAGGGATCAGTATTTGCATATACGCTGAAGCAAAAAGACTCACCAGTTGATTGACTTGCTGTTCTGAATTCAATGCATCAGTATCGAGATACACCAGATTCTTTCCAGCGAGAAGGGAGGCAAGCTGGTCTCTGATATGACGGATTGAGGGATTGAAAGATGCAGCAATCCATCGTATAAGATACGTATCTTTTGATATTGAAAGAATATCAGGGACTACAGCATGGTTTTCAAGCAGTCGAAGGGCAAAGCTATGAGTAAGCAGGAGTATCTGCAGATGAAGAGGGTATGTCTCCCTGTTTTGAAGGGAAAAGGCTTGAAGATAGGTGAGTAATTCCTGAATATTCGATTCTTTGAAGGATTGCTTTTGGCTCCCTCTCGATACAACGATATTCGCTTTGCCTTTTTTATAGGTTACCTTGCATGTATCATACAGAATCCTTGGCTGTTGCTCTGCTGTTTCAATCGAGCTGAGCAACGCTTTGGTTTTTTTGGAAAGATCTTTTACGAACACAAGGTAATCACGTTTGAAATCACGGTCAGGGCAGAATAAGGGTTTTGCAAGAAGAACCTGCTCCAAGGTGGGCAGCATATCGGTGATCGTGGAGAAGTCTATCTCATTTGTATCGTGCACCAACTCAGTGTTTGTCGGTTCTGTCAAAGAAAGGAACGTGGGGATGCTCTCCTTCTTGTGCTCGTTTTCATCGAGCAGGGCTTGTTTCAGGTCCAAGCCATGCAGGCGGAAGATGAGAAACGGGTCCTTGTCAATTTCATTGGCGATCATGTAGATGACTGCTGCAAGGTGCTTGCACGGGACTGCCCAGTCCGGGCAACTGCATTGCATTCCCAAATCTCTCCATGAACGGGGAAAGAGCTGTATTTTTTTCTTCTGACATTCTTCATGAAGTTCAACAGGAAGCAATCCTGCATGCAATTGGCTCAAATAGTAAGGACTTGTCTTAATGACCTCAAGAATTTCCTTGACCTCAAGCGGGCTGAACTGCTTGGCCTTGACCATTACCTTGTAAGGAGTTCTCCTTGTACCTTGGACGGAGGCCTGAATCAGGGTATCATTTAGTACTATCTTCAGAACTGAACCGTTTCTTGCGTAGCGAACCCCTCTAGGCAGACGATTGGAAAAATCAATCTGCTCAAGAGCATCGAGAAATCGCTCTCCCCACCAAGTATTGCCGAATTGGATATTTGCCATGACCAATACTACGATGATTTGTCAGTATAGTGCTAGTGTCGGCATGATTATGTAAACGTTTACACATTTTATTGACAAACTCCTGTCATGGTGGGAAGATACAACAACCTGCAGAACGAGGAAAGGGGAGAGTATGAGCAAACGGGAGAACGCCACGATCAAGGATGTTGCCAATCTAGCTGGTGTCTCGATTGCCACCGTCAGCAGGGTGCTGAATAATCTCGGAGTGGTGAATCCTGAAACCGAGCGAAAGGTGCTCAATGCGGTCAGTATGCTTCACTATCAGCGAAATGCGGTCGCCCGTTCTTTAAAACTGAAGAAAACGAGAACCATCGGGGTCATAGTGCCTGAAATATCCAATACCTTCTTTGCCGAGATCGTAGAGCAGTTAGAAAAAGTATTAGGTCCGCTTGGGTATGCCTTGTTGCTGTGCAGTTCTGAAAACAGCATAGCTGAAGAGAAGCGCAAGCTGCAATTGTTGCTTGAACGCAATGTTGATGCTCTGTTGGTAATCCCAACTAGTGATGTGGGGTCGCACTTCCTGGAGATTAATTTCGATCATGTCCCTTTGGTCATGCTCGACCGAAAGATTGAAGGAATTTCGTGTGATGTGGTGCTGACCGACAACCGAAAGGGTGCTTATGCGGTTACCTCTGCTTTGATCAGGGAAGGGAGGACTCGTATAGGATTTCTTGGAGGTGATGTACATGTCCATACTTCGCAAGAGCGCTTGCATGGTTTTCTTGATGCCATGAAAGAGCACTCCCTTACTGTTGACGCAGGATTTATCTTGCTTGGTGGGATGACTCAAAAGGCTGGATACGCTCTCATGCAAAAGGCTCTTGCAAAGGGTGATTGTCCCACCTCCTTTTTCGTAGTCAATGATATGGTACATATCGGAGCCACCAGTTACTTGATGAGTCAGGCCCCGATAGAGATACGCTCAACGATTGCGTTTGCAACGTTTGACTATCTGTATTATGCTCCTCTGCTGCAGTTTTGCCATTATGCGGTTGTTCAACCTATCGTGCAGATGGGTGAGAGGGCTGCAGACCTGTTGATCAGGCGGTTGGAGGGTGATTTGAGTGGTTTTCCCTCGACAGTGGTCATTCAACCGAGTTTGCATGCTATGCTCGAGCTTGAGGCACTTGAAAAAACGTTGTAAAGGTACTTCATCTATACTCGCCGTTGTGGCATTATAGGCCAAGAGGTTTTTATGGAATTGATGCTAGATACTGCAAATCTTGCAGAGATTGAGAAGGCACTTGAGTATTATCCCATCAGTGGGATTACCAGCAATCCTACCATCATCAAGGCCGAAGGTGGTGTCCCCTTTTTCAGTCATATGAGAGCTGTCCGCACTCTTATCGGGCAAGAGCGTAGTTTGCATGTACAAGTCATTGCCCAAGAAGCCCAAGCAATTATAAGGGAGGCCGAGAAGATTCTTTCTGTCTTAGGCGAGGAAACCTATATAAAGATTCCCGTTACCCAGGAAGGGCTGAAGGCCATCAAGACGCTGTCCTCTAGAGGGGTCAATATCACAGCTACTGCCATTTATACTACGTTCCAAGGTATTTTGGCGATGCTATCCGGTGCTCGGTATCTGGCAGTGTACTACAACCGCATGCTCAATATTGATATAGATGCTGCGAAGGTGATCAAGGAACTCAGCGGGCTTCTTTGGGCAAACACAACCAAGACACAGGTCTTGGCGGCGAGCTTCAAGAACATCAACGAAATTACGACTGCCTATGCATGTGGAGCGAGTTGTTGTACTGTACCCCCGCATCTGCTTACCACCGCCCTGACGATGCCGTCCATCACCAAGGCTGTTGATGATTTTTCGAATGATTGGGAAGCGGTATATCAGAGCCAAACGCTCCTTGACCTCTAGTTTGAGTAGGTTTCTTCTAAAAACTTCACAGCCTGCTCGATGTTCTGCAATGCACGGTTTACATTTGCTTTGGGTGTCCCAAAATTAAACCGAACAAAATAGCGATAATCCTCACCACCAAACCAAGTGCCATCATTTACGGCAATCGATGCCCTTTGTCCGAAGAAGCGTGATAGCAGACCTCCAGAAGGGCTGAGGCTCCGATCATACAGTTCTGGATTGGCCTTTGCGTCAGCTTCTACGAGGCTCAGTATTTCTGAGCAATCAAGCAGGGCGATGAAAGAAGCCTGGGGGCGAATAAAATGTATCGAGGGAATCCTTGTTTCAAGAAATGTTTCTATGCTTGTTGCTGTTTCTTGCAGGTATTGAAGCAAGGCTTGGATGTACGGCAGGCCTTTTTCATACGCTGCAAGGGCTATGGTGGTAGCAAAGTTTGATGTTCCACTGAGAAAAAGTTGCTCGAGGCGAGTTATAAATTGTTCTCTCAGCACTTGGTTGTTGAAGAGTGTTATCGAGTAATGCTCTCCTGCAATATTGAAGGTTTTCGAGGGAGCCATGCACACTATGGCCTCACAACCGGTTTCTTGTGCAACCTCAAGAATGCTGACATGCTCTGTAAATGAGAGATCGGCATGGATTTCATCACTGATGATGAGCACATTCTGTTCTTTGGCAATGTTGCACAGTCGAGTCAATTCTGCTTTGCTGAACACTAGGCCAGATGGATTGTGGGGATTGCAGAAAATCAATATCTTTGCTTTGGTGCAAAGCCTTTCAAAGGCCTCCCAATCAAGGCTGAAGCGATGATTGTTCTTATCGTACAGTAAAGGCCACTCAAGCAGAGTACGTCCTAAGCGATGCACTATGGTTACAAATGGTTGATATGCCGGCATCGGGACGATGATTTGGTCTTTTTCAGAGCTCAGCATTTCTGTCAATAAGGAGATGCTGTTGAGTACTCCCCCGCTGACTACCACCTGATTAGGCTTGACATCCATGCGGTGACGGTTTTTTGCCCATGAGCAGAACACCTGTCGCTGGTTGTTTGCATAGGGATAGCCGAATATGCCATGTTCTGCGAGAGCTATGGCCTCACTGCGGATTTCTGGTGCCACCTGGAAATCCATGTCAGCTACCCAGAAAGCGTCGGCCTCAGCATTGCCGCAGATTTGTTTTATTGCTTCCTTGTTCCACTTAACTGATAAGCTAGCTTTACGATCAATATGCGAGTCAAACATGTAGCTCATTACGTACGATACTCCATTGCATACCCTGAACGTGGGTTTGGATAGCGTCCAGGCTTTACTTTCTTATTCTTGAATATGATTGCTTGCTCAGGACAGCGGTGATAACACCCAAGACATCCTGTGCATGCACGATCAAATACGGGTCTGCCGTTGACCATCTCAATATTTGCTGATGGACACATGCGATAGCAAAGGCCGCAGGAGATGCATGCATCACTTACTGCAAAGTACTGCGGGGTGTCCATGAAGGCTCGATGGATGGGTACCATGAGCATGTTGATCGCTATTCTACTAAGCAGAGGTCTTCTTGGAGGGTCTATGACCTCTTGTTTGATATCAGATGCAATTTGGGCAATCTTCTCTTCTGCCTGATTATACAGCTGTGCAATCTTCTCTTCAGTCGGGGCTGCAAGCAGTGGTACGTAGCCGTCGGGCATGACCACATGATTGACGTAGCTTGGCATCGCCCCGGCTTCCTTGAGTACCACATCCATTGCTTGGAATGAATAGGCTTGGAAGAGATAACGCGTAGCTATCAAAAAAAGATATTTGATAGGAGATACGTCTTGTTTGGCAAAGACTTCCTGGATGAAGTGCACTACAAGATTGGGTGGAAAACCTTTATAGACAGGAAATATAAACCCCACTTGTTCAGTTAGCTCAAAATGCTCTTGTCTCATCAGATGAGGAATCATAAGAATTTGACAATCGCCGAGTTCTTCACTCAAACGCTTTGCAATGTAATAACTGTTGCCGGTTCCTGAAAAACAGATCAACGTTGTTTTCATGAGACCCTCTTTGGTTCGAAGGCGCTGAGAATGGAGCAAACGTGTGCTGTATCCTCGTCATTCAGATCCAAGTTTGTGACCAGGCGAACCTTGTCTCCTTCTGTATTGGCCAAGATTCCATGATCTTTCAGTTGTGCAACCACGTCACAGGCTTGTACAGCCTCAACCCTGAAAAAGAGGATGTTTGTTTGTACACCGTCCAAGTCAACCTCAGCCCATCCTGCCTTATGGATAGCTTGAGCTATCGCTTGTGCTCTCTCATGGTCGTCTTTCAGTCGATCGACATGATGCTCGAGTGCATACAGGCCGGCAGCGGCGAGTATCCCTGTTTGTCGCATTCCTCCGCCGAGCATCTTTCGGATGGTCAGAGCTTTGTTGATGAACTCTTGATCACCACAGAGCATACTTCCAGCAGGAGCACCCAAACCTTTGGAAAGACAAAATGTAATGGTGTCTGCATATTTTGCATAGGTCTTTACCGATACTCCAGTAGCAACCTGGGCATTGAATATTCTAGCTCCATCCAAGTGTACTTTCAAATCATGAGTGGATGCAAAATCCTTGATCCCCTCCAAGTTTTCAAGAGGATAGCAGTATCCTCCGATGGTGTTCTCAACAGAAATGAGGGTTGTTGTAGCCATATCGTAGGAACCCTTCTTAACCTTGCCTACGAAGTTCGAGGCGCTGAGAATACCTCTTTGTACGGTAAACGGAATAGGGAGCACTCCTGCGATAGCAGACAGGGAGCCTATCTCATGTTGCATGATATGACTGTCCATGGCCGTCAGCACTTCATTGCTTCTGCCTCCGTTGATATAGAGGCTGATCAGATTTCCCATGCAACCGGAACTTACAAACAAAGCCTTTTCTTTTCCAGTCAGCTCTGCTGCCATTGCTTCAAGCTTGGTAGTGGTAGGATCTTCCCTATAGACGTCATCTCCAACACAAGCCTCTGCCATTGCCTTTCGCATTTCCTTCGTTGGTTTGGTAATCGTGTCACTTCTTAGGTCATAGTATTGCATCAATCTCTCCTTGGAGCTGCCTAAAACTATAGCCCAAAGGGGCTCTTCCGTCCAGCATAAATAAGGTCCCCGGAAAATCCGGGGACCTGGAATAGACTAGAGAACGACTACTTGAGGTAGATGTCCTTGAGCGGGTGATAATCCATGGTATTTGTGTGCCATCCGCCCCACTTGTTGGTATCGATCATGTTGAGCGTTACGTAGTAGTAGAGTGGCATCAAAGCCTGATACTGATTGATCATGATATCTTCAGCGGTCATCAATACGCCATAGCGATCTTCGCCAGCCGGCATTCTTGCTGCTTCATTGATCAACAGGTCATAAACATCATTGGAGAATCTTCCACCGTTCATACCGGCACCGGTGATGAACATGTCAAGGAAGGTATTCGGATCTTGGTAATCGCCTACCCAACCTGCGCGTGCAATCTCAAAATTGCCTTGGTTTCGGTTGGAGAGGTAGGTCTGCCATTCCTGGTTCTCGAGCACCACGTTGATACCGAGGTTGTTCTTCCATTCCTGCTGGATGAATTCAGCAACCTGTTTATGTCTCTCATTTGTGTTGTAGAGTACGGGAATGGTCGGAAATCCTGCACCATTGGGATAGCCAGCCTGACTGAGCAATCTTCTTGCTTCAGCAACAGCATCTTCCTGGTTGTCAAATGGGAACTCAAGTCCTTCATAGCCGGCCATCGGCGGTACAACGCCCCAAGCAGGAATTTCTCCAGCCTTTGTGACACCTTCAACCAACGCTTCACGGTCGACTGCCAAGGCGAGGGCTTTTCTTACTAAAGGATTGTTCAAAGGAGCAATCTCGGTCTGGAAGACATAGTAATAGGTTGCCAACTGCGGAGCAATCTGGAAATCGTCGCGCATTTGTGCAGCGGTAATCTGATCTGGGGGAACGTTGGTCGCCCAGTCAATCTCACCATTGAGGTACATGTTGTAGTTGGTTGTATCGTTGTCGGAGGAGTAGAAGATAACCTTGTCAACCTGTACAGCATCCTTGTCCCAGTATAGTTCATTCTTCACAGCGGTGATGGAGGTCTGTGCAACACGCTCTGAGAGGACGAACGGGCCGTTTCCTACGAAGTTTGCAGGATCGGTCCAGTCAGAGCCATACTTTTCGATGGCATGCTTGGGAACGATGGCGAAGCTGTAGTGGGTCAGAGCGTCGACTGCGTACGGCAACGGGCCGATGAGGTCCATCTGGAAGGTGTGATCGTCAAGGGCGCGGATACCCACAGCCTCAGGACCAGCTTCTCCAGCATTGTAAGCTTCTGCCCCCTCGAGGAACATGCAGGGGAACCAAGCATAGGGACCTGCTGTCTCGGGAGCGAGGATTCTCAGCCAGCTGTATACGACATCGTGGGCAGTGATGGGCTTTCCATCAGACCAGAGTGCGTTCTCGCGTAGCTTGAAGGTGTATTGGGTACCATCTTCATTTGCTTCCCAACTTTCTGCAACACCGGGGACGGCCAATGCAGTCTCTGGATGATTTGCCACCAAGCCCTCAAAGATTGCCTCGTAAATTCTATGCTCGGGAACACCCTGGATCAAAGCGGGGTCCAAGGACTCGGGCTCTGCACCATTGGTGATGCGGAATACGATTTCATCCTTAACAGGTGCTGGGGCTGGCGTCACAGCAGGAGCCGGTGTCTCAGCTACAGGAGCTGGAGCCGGGGTAGGAGCCGGAGCGGGAGCTGCCGGAGCCGGGGTTGTTACTGTAGGTGCCGGTGCTTCTTTTTTTCCGCAAGAAATAAAGAGGGCACTTACAAGCAGCACAGTAAGCATGATAGCTAGAAATTTCTTCATAGACATATCTCCTTGTAGTTCTTTGTGTACATATTCAATTTAGCTTACGTCACAATGAGCAATGAATCAAGTAAAAACGGTGAGACCTTTCTTTGAAAACTGGTTTAGGATGCATAAAAATTGATATTTCATACAAGTTTTGCATTTTTGTATATCACTGCAAGCTCCATGCATATTCTCCTGAAATGAGGTATAGTGAGAGTTATAGAGAGGTTTCCTATGGTACGTCATGCAACATATCTACAGAAGAATGGTATTAGTTACAAAATATCCCGTACTTTCTCATTTTTGTGTGCAATTTTTCTTCTTTTCTTAGTATGGGGCATGAGTATGAACCTGAGAGAAGGAGTTTCTTTTACAAGTATGATTCATATTTTTGTACTTATGTTGTTCACTCTCTTCGGTGCCTTGTATAAAGATAGCTGGGTTTTTGATACCAAAGAAAAAACGATTACCAACATCTATGGATTTGGTCCTTTTTGTAAGAGATCCCGGTTCGATTTTGCAGAGGTGGAACGTTTGGAGCTTACTCATTTCGTAAAAGGAAAGATCGACAAGGACGCAACAGCAAGCAAGCGCAGGTTTCGGTCAATGCTTGTATTTTCCCTGCGTTTGACTGATGAGCGTGTAAAGGATATTGAAATTATAGCTGAGAAAGTATCGGCAGGGCGAGTTGAAGCAGCCTTCAATCGAATCGGCTTGGTTACAGGGTTGTCTCTCTTCATGGATCGTCCTAGGGATATGGATTTGCTTGTCTCTTATAAGGACTCTCTCTGGCAATAAAAAAGAGAGCCAAAAGGCTCCCTTTTACCATCAAGTTGACGCTTGGGCTTGCTCAAGCGAAATGTTGCTGTAATCCTTCTCGTCGTACAACCAGCAGGCCACCTGATGTTTTGGCCCTTTGGAGAACATTGGAGGAATGTGGCAACTGCACCAAGGCATTTTTTTAGGACAACGGTCATAGAAATAGCACCCTGTCCGCTCCTTGTCGGGAGAAGGTACATCTCCGCTTAGGATGATCCTCTTTCTTTCCCTCTCGACCTTTGGGTCGGGAATCGGGGCTGCACTGAGCAGGGCAGTTGTATAGGGGTGCAATGGATTGTCGTATAGATCAACGGCCTCACTGATTTCTACAATCTTGCCTAGATACATGACTGCTACCCTTGTAGAAATGTGTTGGATGACTGCCAGGTCGTGAGCAATGAACAGGTAGGTAAGTCCGAATTCCTTTTGCAGGTCTCCCAAGAGGTTCAATATCTGCGACTGGATGGATACGTCCAAAGCACTAACAGGTTCGTCAGCAAGAATTATCTTTGGATTCAGTGCCAACGCCCTGGCAATGCCGATCCTTTGTCTTTGGCCGCCACTGAATTCATGAGGGTAGCGGTTCTTGAAAGCCTTGTTCAAGCCAACGCGTTCCATCAACTCTTCAACACGACGTTCGATGTCCAGGGAGCTCATAGGTTTTTCAAGCAGTCTGCGATTGTTATAGATGACCATCGGTTCGGCAATGATGGAACGGACCGTCATTCTAGGGTCAAGCGAGGCGTATGGATCTTGGAATATCATTTGGATGTCGCGTCTTGCCTTGAGCATGGTACGCTTGTCGGCTTTCACCAGATCAACGGAATTGAAAATAACGCTGCCGCTGGTAGGCTTGTACAGTTGGCTGATAGACCGAACAGTGGTGGATTTTCCACAACCCGACTCTCCTACGATTCCGAGAGTTTCGCCCGGATATACATCAAAGGATATGCCGTCTACTGCTCTGATTGCACCCACTTGGCGTTGCAGCAGAGCTCCGCTGGTGATGGGGAAGTGCTGCTTGAGGTCCTTCACTTGCAGCAGTGGTTTTCTGGTTTCGTTCATTGAGCACTCTCCTTTGCTGTATTCAGCGCCTGCGTCTGTTCCTCTTCACTACAATAAAGCCAACAGGCAACTTCATGATTGTTGCCTAGATTCTTGATGGGAGGATAGGCTCCTTTGCATACAGGCAAAGCCTTATGGCAACGAGGATGGAAGGGACAGCAGGGAGGGAGGTCAATTACGTTCGGCGGTTGTCCATCGATGGAAAAGAGGCGATTTCCTTTTTTGGTTGTATCCATACGAGGAACACTTTTTATCAGGCCTTCTGTGTAGGGATGGCTCGGACGGGCATACAATTCCTCGGTTCCCGCCTTTTCCACAATACGCCCGGCATACATGACACACACTTGGTCGCACATTCCTGCAACCACACCAAGGTCGTGAGTGATCAGAATGACCGCTGCACCCATTTTTGTACTAAGCTTGTCGATGAGTTCCAAAATCTGGGCTTGGATGGTGACATCCAAAGCGGTAGTCGGTTCGTCGGCCACCAGAACCTGGGCATTACAAGAAAGCGCCATGGCTATCATGACTCTTTGTCTCATGCCTCCTGAGAATTGGTGAGGATAGTTTTGTATTCGCTTTTCTGCAGAAGGGATGCCTACAAGTTTGAGCATCTCAATCGATCGTTTGAGAGCCTCTTTCTTGGAAACGTCTTTGTTGTGCAAACAGATAGTCTCGACCATTTGTGTCGATATCTTGAGAAACGGGTTGAGGCTGGTCATCGGGTCCTGGAAAATCATAGAGATGTTATTCCCTCTGATACTTCTCATTTCCCGTTCAGAAAGCTTGAGAATATCCTTGCCTTCAAATAGGACTTCTCCTCCTACTATTTTTCCAGGAGGGGAGGGGATGAGCCTCATAAGAGATAGGTTGGTAACGCTTTTCCCGCTTCCGCTTTCTCCTACGATACCAATCGTCTCACCTTCACGGACGGTGAAGGATACGCCATCTACAGCCTTGACTATACCGGCATCAGTTTTGAAATATGTCTTGAGGTCCTTCACTTCGAGGACCACCTTTGCATCGGCCTTAATACTCATGTGTGTCCTCCTAGAGCTGGTTCTTGCTTTGTGGATCAAACGCATCTCGCAGCCCGTCGCCGAAGAAGTTCATGGCAAAGAGGAAGATGGTCATCGCGATAGCCGGGAAGACGAGCTTCCACGGATAGAGTGTCATGCCATTGACGGCATCTCCGACCAAGGATCCCCAAGAAGCATAGGGAGCCTGGACTCCGAGTCCGAGGAAGGAGAGAAAGGATTCCTGCATGATGAAAGCAGGGACCCGAAGTGTAGAATATACAATGATTACAGAGAGGGAGTTGGGTACCATGTGCTTGAAAATGATTCTTGCTGTAGAGGCGCCCATGCTTCTGGCGGCTTCTACATATTCACTGTTTTTCAGACTCATGACCTGCCCTCGAACCATGCGCGCAACAGTAAGCCAGCTTACCATAGCCAAGGCTACAAACAGATTCATGATGTTTCGCCCAAAGATGGCCATGAAAATGATAACCAGGAGCATGTAGGGCAAACCATACATGATATCTACAAAGCGCATAAGGAAGAAGTCTATCTTTCCTCCGGCATATCCGGCAATAGCGCCTAGGACGATACCGATGATCACAGAGGTGATGGTTCCGACCAAGCCGATAGCAATGGATACCTGCCCACCGTAAATAATGCGTGAAAGCATATCTCTTCCACTGTAGTCGGTTCCTAGAATATAAATTCTATCGTGCTTTTTGGTAGCCGTAATCTCTGAGGTGATCACCTCATTGACTGAAACACTTCGATTGATTGGAAACTGTGCCGTCCCTTCCCTGATTTCTGTGCGCAGCCCACGCTCCAGGGATTGGGTGATTGCTGTTTTCATCTTACCCAGAAGGTTTGTTTTTCCAAGGGCTATAATCCCTTTCTCGCCCATGCTCTCCAGTTCCATCTCCAGATTGGCTTCGTACTCTTGTGCAGTAAGGTTGGCCGTTGCAGCCTTTACTGAATTGAGCACCTGGTTTCGAACTTCTTGTTCGATTTGTGCCTCTACCACAGAGGCATCCACTCCAAGATACTCAGAATATACTTTCAGGATATCTTGGTAATCCATCCGTGCAATATTGTGCTTTTTGTCGTTCTCGTCAGTGAAGAACATTTTATCTACATTGATGAGGAATTCTGTGTCAATTTTGGTCTGCAAGCGATCGATGATTCTTTGGTCTGCACTGTTGAAGCTGAAGGTTCCCGCTTCTTTTTGCCGTTCACCTTCTGCATACACAAAATTCCATACCTTGTTTGTCTCGTTGTCGGCAATCCACTTGCGAATCTGGTTGGACTGAGCGTCTGTAACCACCAACGATCCTGCTCTCCAAGCCTTGAAATAAAGGTCCTTGAGCCTGGTTTCCATCATAAGGTCTCCCGCTGTCTTGGACATCGAAGGCCTAAGATGTTGGTGATCAAGGATGATTTGATCATAGGGGTAGATGGGTAGGAACATGGCTGTTGCTGCCAGAAGGGAGTATATGATGACGATGATCATGCCCACCACTGCCATCTTGTTCTTCTTCAGGCGCCTGAATGCATCCTTTCCCAAACTATTGCCTTCAACTACCTGGGCAAATTCATTGAGGGCCTTTTCTTTGTTTGTATTTTTTCTCAAGAACATGGTCCTCTCCTTATTTGTAAGTAATTCGTGGGTCTAGTTGTGCATAGACGATGTCAACAAGGAAGTTCATGACTATGAGAATCAACGAGTAGACAATGACGACTCCCACAATCAGCGTATAGTCACGATTGAAGGAACTCTGAACGAAGAATCTTCCGAGTCCTGGAACCCTGAAGATTTGTTCAACGACAATGGAGCCTGTGATGATTCCAGCAAAGGCAGGCCCGAGATAGCTTACAATGGGAAGCATGGCCCCTTTCATCGCATGTTTGAAGATGATGGTGGAGCTTTTCATGCCTTTCGCCTTGGCAGTACGGATATAATCACTTCTGAGTGTCTCCAACATGGAGGAACGGGTCAGTCGAGCAATATTTGCAAAGTAGGCAAAAGAAAGGGAGACAGCCGGCAGTATGACTGTTTTCCAGCCCTCTCCAGTTGTGTACCAGCCACTGGTGGGAAGCCATTTCAATTTCATCGCAAAGATGAGTTGCAAGACGGGAGCTATGACAAACAGCGGTACCGAAATTCCGATGACGGCCACTCCCATGCTCAGGTAATCAACCCAGGAATTCTGTTTTACAGCTGCAATAATGCCTGCTGATATGCCGAAAACCAGCGCAATGAGCATTGCATAGCTTCCCAATACCACTGACTTGGGAAGGCTGTTTGCAATGTAATAGTTCACATCATAATCCTTGTACTTGAATGATGGACCAAGGTCTCCACGCAGAATGTCAAACATGTATCTTCCATACTGCTGCAATAGCGGCTCATTCAGATGATATTTTGCTTCAATGTTCCTCTTTACAACTTCGGGAAGATTTCGCTCTGTGGCAAAAGGTCCTCCCGGAGCAATGCGAACAATGAAGAAACTAAGGGTGATGATAATTAGGAGTGTAGGAATCATTCCCAATAGACGGTTCACGATATATTTCGTCATTTGTTTCCTCTTGTGAGATGGGTATAGCACGAAAAAAAGCCGCAATGGGCTTTTCCTGCAGTATTTCTGATACTATACCAAGTTTTTCAATTATGCAAGAATAGTAATATTTATACAGAATTGATGCTTTGTTTGGATTGTTAAGCGATTTTGGGGTAATAGTTTACTGTTACTCCAGTTTAAATAGCATTTTAGGTCAGATTTGGGATTTGAGTGAGACTCTACCGGTAGGAAGAATTGTAAAAAATATGCTATGGTACATCGCGTCAACAGTGGAGTAAATAATGATAACATTCTATATGGAAAACCTTGGTTGTTCTAAAAATCAAGTCGATGCAGAGACCATGATAAAGATTCTTGAAGATGAGAATCTGGTGCGTACTCAGGTTATTCAAGAGGCAGATTTGATTGTGGTAAATACCTGTGGGTTCATTGAATCGGCCCGGGAGCAGTCTATCAATACCTTCTTTGATTTGCACCAAGTAAATCCTAAAGCAAAGCTTGTACTCAGCGGCTGCATGGCCCAGCGGTACGCAAAAGAACTGAAAGAGCAACTGCCTGAGGCAGATGCAATCTTCGGAAATCGTGATTTATCCCAAATAACTGATGTTGTTCGCAGAATTTTCAGTGGTGATCGGGTTGTGGCGGTTCCTGCCTATCCTCCTGCAGAAAAAGAAGTGTATGAACGAAATGAATTGCTCAACTTTCCCGGTAGTTCCTACCTGAAGATCAGTGAAGGTTGCAATCACCGCTGTTCCTATTGTGCCATCCCTTTGATCAGAGGGGACCTGAGGAGTAAAAAATCTGAGATAATCCTGAATGAAGCGAGAGCCTTGATACAAAAGGGTGTTCGGGAGATCAACCTAATCGCACAGGATCTTGCCGCATACGGTACTGACCAAGAGGACGGCGAGAGCAAATTCATGCAATTGCTAGAGGACTTGGTTGCTCTTGATGGAGATTTTTGGATTCGTCTCTTATATATCCATCCGGATGCTTTTCCTGCTGAGTTGCCAAGTTTTATGAAGCAAAATCCCAAGGTGTTGCCCTATTTTGATATCCCTTTCCAACATGCCGATACAAGTATTCTCCGAAGCATGGGGAGGACGGGAACAAAAGAGAGCTATTTGCAGTTGATCGAATCCATTAGGAGCACTCTGCCTCATGCTGTAATTCGTTCAACCATATTGCTTGGATATCCTGGTGAGACTGAAAATGCGTTTGAAGAAGTGCTTGATTTTCTTTCTCAGGCAAAAATCGAGTGGGTAGGATCGTTTCTCTACAGCAGGGAGGAAGGCACCAAGGCAGGTGCCCTGATTGGCGAGAAGGATCATAAGAAAGCCTTGAAAACTGCTGCAAAGTACCAGAAGAGACTGGAGGCTTTGCAGTCAACAATAACCAGGGATGCACTTGTAGGGTTTATTAATAAAGAGGTTGACGTATTGATCGAAGAGTTGGTGGAAGGTGAGGATTTGGCAATCGGACGAATGTATGCCCAGGCTCCCGAGGTCGATGGTCTTACTGTGGTGATGGGCAGAAACTTCAAAAGCGGTGAGGTCATTCGATGCGGCATCACCGCTGTAAATGGAATCGATCTAGAGGCTGTAAGAATTGAGGAGAAGGGCAATGGCTGAACAGTGGAGACTGCTTGACCAACTAAATGAACAACAACGGAAAGCAGTATTGGAAAACAGCCATCCTCTTTTGGTGCTCGCCGGGGCAGGTAGTGGGAAGACCAGAGTCATTACCACAAAAATCGCCTATGCTGTAGAGCAGTTGGGTATCGCTCCCTATAGGATTCTTGCTGTCACCTTCACCAACAAAGCCGCAAAAGAGATGAAAGATCGTGTGCATTCAATGGTGCAGGGCAGTTTCGATATTCAGCAGTGCAATATCCGTACATTCCACTCTTTCGGAGCATGGCTTCTTAGAAGATTCGGCAGTGAAATTGGCTTGGGGTCGAATTTTTCCATTTATGATGATAAGGACTCTCTTTCTTTGCTCGCTTCTTGTTTTCCCAACTACAAGAAGAAGGAACTCGACCCGGTGATGCGTAAGATTTCCTACGCCAAGGATCGGGGGCTCGGCCCTTCTGACAACCTTTCTTCCCTTGGTGTTGATGCTACGTTCAAACGGATGTTCGAGACGTACGAAAGAAAGTTGCATCAGGTAGGGAATGTAGACTTTGCTGATCTGATAGTTCGCAGTAATGAACTGCTCGATTCGAGCACTTCTGTCCTGAATTGGGTGCACAATCGGTTTTGTATGATTTTGGTTGACGAATACCAGGATTCCAATTTAGCTCAGTTCAATCTGCTTAGAAAGTTGGTGGGTCCTCATTGTTTCATCTGTGTTGTAGGGGATGACGATCAATCGATTTATCGTTTTCGTGGTGCAGAGATAAAAAACATCCTCAGTTTTGCAGAGCAGTATGCTAATGCCAAGACAGTGAAGCTTGAGCAGAATTACCGCAGTACCCAACATATCCTGGCAGTCGCAAACAGCGTCATCTCGAACAACAAGGCAAGGCATCCGAAGGCACTATGGACAGCTAATACCAAGGGCACAAAGCCGACGCTCCTCTACGTCCAGGATGAACAAGATGAGGCGCTGAGGGTCGCCTCAATTGTCCGGCAGGACCGCAATTACAATGAAAGTGCAGTGTTGTACCGCACAAACGCTCAATCAGTAGCATTTGAAACTGTCTTCAAGCGTCTAGGAATACCTTACAAGGTAGTGGGCGCCTTGCAGTTCTATGAACGGGAAGAGGTCAAGGACGCATTGTCCCTCTTGTTCTTGTTGACCAATGCCAAGGATGAGGTCAACTTCAAGCGCATGATAAACAAGCCGGCACGAGGAATTGGCCCTGGAGCTTTGGAAACCATTTTGTCATATTCCCTCGCCGGTGAGGGGGATTTGCTGAGGATGCTGCAAAAGGCTATAGAAGCAAACGCACTTTCGGCTAAGGCGAAAGCAGGAGCAGTTCATTTTATAAGGATGTATGAGCATGCCCATACGATGCTCCGAGAGGGTGAATTGGTCGATTGCGTGAATTTCTTGATCAGGGAATCCGGTCTTCTTGAGCATTATCTGAATCAGGATCGACTCAACAGCACCTCCAAAGCCGAGAACCTTGAAGCATTGGTAAATGCGCTTTCCTCATATGATTCTTCAGCAGATGGGTTGCAATTGTTTTTGGAGCAGCTCTCACTCGATCCTACAACCTTGGGAACAGAAGACCCTCGTGACAAGGAGGGGGTTACCTTGATAACCATGCACAATACAAAAGGGTTGGAATTCGACCGGGTGTTTGTTTCCGGCCTTGAGGAAGAACTCTTTCCCGGTCGATCATCAGAGAGTGAGGAAGATGTAGAAGAAGAGCGACGTATTTTTTATGTTGCGGTTACCAGAGCTCGCAATGATCTGTACTTGCTCTGTGCACGCTCTAGGAAGATTTGGGGAAAGACTAATTTTCAGACACCCAGCAGGTTCTTGGAGGAAATTCCTTCTGAATTGTGCAAAACCGAGGGGAAAAGAAGTCCCCAGGTTTCGTACCGAGAACCTGTGGTGAAACCACATTGGGGTACCGGTGGAGGTAATCTGATTCAGCAGGGCTTCGGAAAAAAGGCGAAGGTGTTTTCTATGAACACAGAGCATCAGCAGACAAAGGGCTCTGTCTTGTTTCCTGTAGGTCAGCGAGTATACAGTGACAGTTATGGTGAAGGTGAAGTAACTTCGTTGAAGATGAGCGGGGACCGTGAGGTTATCGAAGTCTGTTTTTCTACAGGAAGAAAGGCGACGTTCATCAGTAAGTTTGCCCAACTAGAGAAAATAGGGGGTGAATGATATGCAGAGAAAAGACCAAACTACTAGACAAGAACAGTCAGAAGGTTATACAATGCCTACCGTTGTCCGTGCGCGCAATTTCCATCTATATGATCGATATGGTGTACGGTATACTGATTTTTTTCAGAATTATGGCAGAGCCATCCTAGGCCATCGACCGCAACTGATTCAGAAGGCTGTAAAGTCTACTGTAAGCAGAGGGTTGATAAGTGAATATCCAAGTGTATTCTCAGGAAGGCTCGAAAAGCTGCTGGCAAGACTGTTTCCCAGTTTTCCTGTAATCAGATTGTATTCTGATCAACAGAAAGCTGTGCAGGTGGCGAGGCTGGTGTCGGATGATGCAATCTTCGACCCTGCACTTTCCATCAAGCAGGCAAGCCGTACAGTGTCCTATTGGCGACCGTTCCTAGGTTTTGGCGGGGCAGATTCCGTGATGCTCTTCCCTATCCTACCTTTCCCAGGGAGTTTCGTACCTCAGGTCGTTTGCCTCAAGGAAGAAGCCTGTACTGTTGCTATTCCGCCCTCAGACTGTATTTCACCGTTGTTGCTTGATTTGCTCGTCAAGACAGTAGCGTCACTGATGCAGGTTTTAGAGTCGGAGGAAATGGTAAAAGAGCGCATGAACAACCCTCTTGAGGGGGTGTTTGACACGAGAGGTCCGTACGGATTAACCGGTCTCTCTGATGTGCGCTATGAAGCATTCGCCTTGGAAGCCTTGGCTCTCAAGATTGTGCTTCCTCCCAAAGCGGATATACCGTTTATCATCCCAGGTTCTTATACTGAAGGTGATGTGCGACCGTTTTTGGAGTTATCTCGCCGGTATGCCGCTGTAACATAGATATGGCTGATAAGCCATGCACAAACACCACACGCAAGGCTAAGCCTTGTAGAACAGGATGAATAGATGAAGACTATTTTTGTGAAACCGCTGACGATTCAGAAGAAATGGTATCTGATTGATGCAGAGGGAAAGGAGCTTGGCAAGGTAGCAGTTGCCGCTGCACGCATCCTTCGCGGGAAGAACAAGCCCGAGTATGTTCCCCACCAGGACATGGGCGACTTTGTGATTATCATCAATGCTGAGAAAGCTGCTCTTTCAGGCAACAAGTATCAGGATAAAATGTACTATCGCCACTCGAACTACCCCGGCGGGCTGAGAAAGACCAATTATGCCGATATGATCAAGCGTAATCCGGTCTACCCCATGGAGCGTGCAGTACGCGGCATGCTTCCCCGTGGACCACTGGGTCGCAAGCTGTACACCAACATGAAGGTCTATGCAGGAGCCAACCACCAGCAGCAGGCCCAGCAGCCCATCACGGTTGAAATTTAAGGTAGGAGCGAAAAATGGCAAAGAAAGATGTAAAGAAAGTAGAAAACCTTGGTCAGGGCGTTGGCCGCCGCAAGACTGCTGTCGCTCGTGTCTACCTGCGTGAAGGTGAAGGCAAGATCATCGTCAATGGAAGAGATGTTGATGCATACTTCGGTAACCCGATGCTTACCTTTATCGTAAAGCAGCCTCTTCAGACAACCGAGACTGCTGCCAAATATGACATTTTGATCAATGTTGTTGGAGGTGGACCCTCTGGACAGGCTGGTGCATGCCGCCATGGCATAGCTCGGGCTCTTTGTGCACATGATGAGGCTTTCCGCCCCGCGTTGCACACCGCTGGATTCATGACTCGTGACTCCCGTATGGTTGAACGTAAGAAGTACGGTCAGCCTGGTGCTCGCCGCAAGTTCCAGTTCTCCAAGCGCTAAGTGTCCTTTGCGCGTATCGAAAAGGAACCCTCACAGGGAGGTCTTTGTGCCTCTTGTGTCGAGGGTTCTTCTTTTTCCCTCAGTTCAGATATTGTCGGTTCAATGCATCTCTCAATCGGACAAGAGCTCTGTGAGCAGGAGTATTTCAAGCTCAAGCAGATACAGGAGCGAAGAGACTGCCGACTGAAGGCTCTTGATGCGCTCGCTAGGCGTGAACATGGGCAACATGAGCTGAAACAAAAATTATTGCTCAAGGGCTTCTCGGAAGAGAGTATTGAAGTGGTGCTCGATGATCTTATAGAAAAAAAGCTACTTTGTGATTTTCGCTATGCAACGATGTTTATCGAGAGCAGACAGCGAAAGAATCCTGAGGGTAGGTTTTTGATGTCACAGCGTTTGGCCTCAAAAGGTATTGATCGGCAAACGGCACAGAAAGCCCTCGATCTACTATACAACGAAGAGCAGATCATCGAGTATGTACAAAAAGCGTACCAGCTAGCAAAGCGCAAATCGGATGAACAGAAGGCTCTTATGGTGCTTCAGAAGAAAGGATTCAGCTCATATGAGATTCGCCTTGGGCTTGAGAGACTTGAAGGTTGAGAGTACCCTTTCAAGGGTAAGGGAGGCTATATGCGTGCAAAAAGAGTGCTTAGCATACTGCTTGTAGTATGTTTGGTTTGTGGGAGTCTCAATGCCATATCCTTTGAGTATAATAAAGAGCTCTCCACTATCAGTGATATGACAATGGGTCTGACCTTGGTGCTTCCCGCTGTTTTTGCACTGAGCGCGCCGCCCTCCGATTATCTGAAGATCGGAACAAGCTACACAACCACAATCTTGACTTCCTACTTTGGTGTTCGTTCACCGCTCAAGGCTCTGATCGACAAGCCTCGTCCGTATGTAGGAGAAGTGAATCGTCCCCCTGATACCTCGAAAGACTATGATTCGTTTCCCTCGGGACACAGCTTGATGGCATTCAGTGCCGCAGCCTATACCCATACTGCATATCGGTTTTGGTATCCAGACTCAAAGACCTTGAAAACGGCAAGCATCGTTGGGTGGTCTCTTGCTTGTACGACAGCGGCCCTTCGTGTCGCGAGCGGCAACCACGATCTTGTCGATGTGCTAGCTGGTGCCGCTCTCGGTTCTGCCGTTGGCTTTCTTGGTCCGTATCTGACCAATAAGCTCTTTTACAAGGATGATTCTATTCAAATTCTTGTCGGTCCAACAGTCGGGATGCGGGTGGCGTTATAAAAACAACCAAATATGTATCTAAATCTTGATTATTAACGACCAAAGGCGTACCGTTGCTTGCATGAAACAATCGGATGAGTGTGCCGCCAACCAAGCTCTGGTCTTAGCCTTTCTTACAGTAATACTCTGGTCTTCCGGCTTTGTCTTTACCCGAATAGCAGTTCGTGATATCAGCCCGTTTCCTTTGGGTTTGTTGCGTTATGGCTCGGCTTCTGTGCTTCTTGTGATAATCGGCTTGGTCAAGCGGGTAGGGCTGCCCCGATTGAAGGATGTTCCCCTGTTTCTTTTCTTAGGTGCCTTGGGGTTTTTTCTCTATCAGATATTCTTCAACATTGCGATGATGACCATCACTGCTGCAACCGCCAGTGTCGTGACCGCTACTGTTCCTGTTCTTACTGCCTTCTTTGCCTCTCTCCTGTTTCGAGAGAAGCTGGGAAGAATCGGATGGGTTGCAGTCGGGATTGAGTTTGCAGGAATCGTGGTGCTCACCCTATGGGAGCGAGAAGTCTCTATAGGATCGGGTATGGTTTGGATGATCTTGGCTGCTGTTTGCTTTGCATGCTACAATCTTATTCAACGATTTGTCAAAACCCGCTATTCGTCAGTACAATCAACGATATATACCATTACAGCCTGTGCCTTGATGTTCCTCTTCTTCCTTCCCCAGGGGCTTGAGGAAGTCAGAACAGCTCCCCTTACGTCGCTGTTGGCCGTCCTGTTCATGGGCATTTTTCCCAGCGCAATCGGCTTTTTGTTGTGGACCAAGGCACTCTCGGTAGCCAAGCAAATCGGTGATGTCACCAATTTCATGTTTGTCACTCCTTTGCTCTCCACCTTGCTGGAGATTCTCTTGATCGGGGATTTTCCAGATTTAGGCACTATTGGTGGTGGCTTATTGATACTGATCGGGGTGGCGATGTTCAACAATAGGGAAAAACTACAGCAGCGGCAATTCGTTATGTCGGCAGACGATCAAAAGAGTTTGGACTCTGTATTGGAAAACAGGAAATAGCACAAAAAAGAGGTTGTCGGTTCGCACCTCCAACCCCTGTTTGCTGTAGTCTTATGTTTTACTTCTGCTTGATATGAGCCAGGAATTCTTCAAACCCGTTTACACTGTCCTGTGGTTCATAGTCTACCAGTGGGTAGTGTTCCATGACGAAGTCGATGTCCTTGTCTCCTCGACCGGAAAGGTTTACCAAGAGGTTTACATCCTTGCTCAAGCCTTGTGCCATTTTAATGGCATGGGCTACCGCATGGCTGGATTCAAGGGCGGGGATGATGCCTTCCATCCGGCTCAGCCCATAGAAAGCCTCTACAGCTTCCCGGTCGGTTGCACTTACATAGTTTACCCTGCCGATGGTATGCAGGTAACTGTGCTGAGGTCCGACACCCGGATAATCAAGACCACTGGCAATGGAGTAGACCGGCAAGGGGTTTCCTGAGCCATCCTGAAGGAGCAAACACTTGAACCCATGAAGAATACCGACACTGCCTTTGGTTATGGTTGCCGCATGGTCAGGTGTATTCAAGCCTTTTCCAGCTGGTTCTACACCATACAAAGCTACGTCAGTATCTTCAAGGAAGGCACTGAAAAGACCCATGGCATTAGACCCGCCTCCAACACAAGCTATCAGAGAGTCAGGAAGGCGTCCGGTCATTTCTAGAATTTGCTGTTTTGCCTCTAGACCTACGACACTTTGGAAGTCACGAACCATCATGGGAAAGGGATGTGGGCCAACAACCGACCCTATGCAGTATATTTGGGTGACGGGATCTTGAAGATAGGCTTCAAATGCTGCATCAACGGCATCCTTGAGGGTTTTGGTTCCTCTGTCCACCGCAACTACTGTTGCACCGAGGATTTTCATCCTGCTTACGTTTGGAGCTTCTTTCTTGATGTCGATTTCACCCATATAGATGTCACATTCCAACCCTAGCAAGGCAGCTGCAGTGGCAAGAGCCACTCCATGTTGACCTGCCCCTGTTTCTGCAATTACTTTCTTTTTTCCAAGTTTCTTTGCAAGCAGGACTTCCCCGATACAGTGGTTGATTTTATGGGCTCCTGTGTGATTGAGGTCTTCACGCTTGAGGTAGATTTGAGCTCCCCCGACAGCTTCACTGAGCCTTTTTGCATAGTATACAGGAGAAGGTCTGCCCACATAGTGTTTTTGCAAGCTGCTTAATTCCTGAAGGAATGATGGATCTTGTACGATTTCTTGATAGGCATTGGTGATTTCATCCATCACGCTCTGCAGTTGAGGGGGAATATATGCACCTCCAAATTCTCCAAAATATCCGCTCTGGTCAGGAAGATTGGTGGTGTTGAGGTCCTTGGTCAGCATGTTGATCATGATGTTCTCCTTGTTGGGGAGATGTTACTGTAAGTAGAAACAATATGTCAAGAGGATTTGTTAAAGTTTCTATAAAAAGAATCAAAATGCAGCAGATGACTTAAAAAAACAACCCACAGAACATACATCTGTGGGTTTTGTTCAGCTCAAGTTCTTCTGCTTTAGATACCGAGAGTCTTTTTCAAAGCAGCGGCGTCACGCACG
>CAZJMG010000004.1:0-5019 GCA_964547185.1 uncultured Sphaerochaeta sp. | reverse complement strand
AGTTCTTCTGCTTTAGATACCGAGAGTCTTTTTCAAAGCAGCGGCGTCACGCACGCCAACAGCCTTGTTGATCACCTTTCCGTCCTTGTAGAACAAGAGAGTGGGGATGGACTGTACCCCGAAAGTCATGGCCAATTCGCCTTCTTCGTCAACGTTGACCTTTACAATCTTTGCCTGTTCTTCGGTAATCTCTTTGTCCAATTGCTCAAGAATGGTGCCCTGCATGCGGCAAGGTCCGCACCAAGCTGCCCAAAAGTCGACTACTACAGGAACTTCACTTTTCAAGACTTCTGCTTCATATGTACTCTTCGTAACGTGTTTAATCATTGTTTACTCCTCATTTGCTATACTATACACCGATAATCTCTTATCGTATAGACAACATACTATAATTATTTGCTAATGGCAACTACATAGGAGAAGTTTTTCATGCACCCCCTGATAGACCTACATTGTGATACCTTGTTCAGAATCAACGGCTGTGACGAATCGATTATCAGCAATACAGGAAACACTGATGTGCGATGGATGGAAAAAGCTGGGAATGTCACCACTTGTTTTGCTCTTTTTACGTACCCTGAGAAAGGTAAGAGCCCTTGGCAACAAGCAAGCCTTTTACACGCGCGTTACATACAAGAGATTGCGTCAGCCGATGGCAGGCTTCGTCATGTTAAAAAACCTTCTTTGCACACAAATCAGAGCACGCAAAGTGCAATTTTGAGCATTGAGGATTCTTATATTCTCGAAGGTTGCATTGATCGCATAACAGAACTCGCACAGTGGAACGTACGACTGGCAACTCTTACGTGGAATTTTGAGAACGAGTTAGGGTTCCCTCATCACAAAAGGGGAGGCCTTAAGCCGTTTGGCTTCGCTGCCGTTGAAGCCATGGAGCATCATGACATTCTTGTTGATGTATCACATCTGAACGACGAAGGTCTTTCAGATGTCCTCTCGATAGCGAAAAAGCCGATTATTGCGAGTCATTCGAACTGCCGAACCATCACCAACAACAGCAGGAATCTCAGCGATGATGCAATACGTGCCATCGCCCAAAAGGGAGGGGTCGTAGGGCTTACGTTTTGTCCTTCCTTTCTGAGTACTGATTGGTTGCATAGCAGGGTGGATGATATGGTGCGTCATGCTCTTCATCTCTATAAGATCGGGGGAGCCTCAACTCTGGCCATCGGTACTGATTTTGATGGTATGAGCGGAGAGCTGGAAATTGCGCATTACCCACAATTTATGTTGCTTTGGGACGCACTGCACAAAAAAGGTCTTCCCTCGTCAATCTTGGAGAAGATGTGGTACGACAATGCAAGGCGTGTCCTTACCTGAGCGCCTTGATACGAATTTTCTCTGTTTCATCAACCATGTTCGACTCAATAATCTTTTGGATGGCTTTTTTTCTTACTCGTTCATCAAGCAAGCCTGTTTGTTTTTCCAGATAGGGATACACAAGTGATGGATTCTTGCAATACGCAGTTGCAAAGGCCCATCCTAAGCCCATCATGACGTAATAATGCTCTGAAGGAACTCTTTTCAAACATTGAAGCACCTCTGTTATATGCGGAGGGTCCAGATAGTAGAGCATCAACGTGACGATTCCAAGGCGAACCTCATAGGGCTCTTTCCTGCAGAGCAATGAAGAAAAATAGGAATAATACGCTTCTTTTTCATCGCAAATACAGCTTAATGCTGAAGCGAGTGTATCATTGGTGGCCCAGCTGTGGTTGTATGAAAGAAGCGAATCCAAATAGGCCAACCGCTCTTGTGTTGAAAAATCAAGCAGCCCGAAGAGTCGGTAGAGAATCAGTATTTCCTCATACCCTAGTGACGGATAGTCCAAGATGGATAGAAAGGCCTCTTTGCCCTCATTTTTTGACAATTCTTTGGCTATTGTGTGGATATGCTTTGACCTTACTCCAAAAATTGTACGGTCTGAGGCTTTAAGTTTTTCAAGGAAGGTGTAATAAACAGGCTCAGCTAAGTCGCTGAGCCTGCTGCGTAACGAGTCTTGGGTCATAGACCCATGCGCTTGGCAAAGCGCATCAGGTTGTCGATCGTCTTTTCCATGTCCTGTGGGGCACGAGGTTTTGCTTTCTTGAACTCTACAGCAACACGGTTGATGGAGAAGATTCCTGAAACACCCTCTTCGTAGGCGCCTTCGACATCATCGCCGATGTCGCCCACAATGGCCAGTACTGGAACATCAGCCTTCTTTGCCCGACGGGCAACACCGATGACCACCTTGCCTCTGAGTGACTGACCGTCGATTTTGCCTTCTCCGGTAAGCACCAGATCAGCATCTTGCAACAGGTTGTCAAAGTTTACTGTTTCCAGCACAGTTTCGATTCCCATCTGCAGACGGGAACCAAAGAATGCTGCCATGCCGCCGCCCATGCCACCGGCTGCGCCGCTGCCAGGGATAGCCTGTACATCTATATTGCAATCTTTCTGGATTACTGCTGCAAGGCTCTGGAGGTTTGCGTCAAGAACCTTGACCAACGCTTCATCTGCTCCTTTCTGTGGAGCAAAGATATATGCTGCTCCAGTGGGGCCGTAGAAGGGGTTGTCGATGTCACACATGGTGGTGATATCGATTCCTGCAAGAGCCGGATCAAGTTTTGAGACATCGATGGATGCCACCTTGTGCATGGTGCCTCCGGTGGGTACAAAATTGTTTCCGTCTTTGTCCTTGAACACAACACCACAGGCTGCAGCTGCTCCGCAACCACCGTCGTTTGTAGCGCTTCCTCCTAGGCCAACGATGATGTGCTTACATCCACTTTTAGCGGCATCAAGGATTAATTCTCCAACTCCATAGGTGGTTGTCTTGTCTGGATGAAGGTCATCTCCTACCAAAGGAAGTCCTGCACAGCTTGCCATTTCTATGACTGCAGTATCCTGCTTGATGATGCCGTAAAAACTCTCCATAGGAAACGCAAAAGGACCTTGAACCGTGAGGGTCTTTTTTTCTCCACCCAAAGCTTGGAGAAACGCATCGACACTTCCCTCTCCTCCATCTGCGACAGGAATGCTTGTTACCTTTGCTTGTGGGTAGTGACGTTTAATCGCTCTGTCCATGATGGAACAGATTTGCTCAGAACTCATGGTTCCTTTGAAGGAATCGGGGATAAGCAGGATGTTTTTCATATAAGGCTCCTCATAGTTCTACCAGGAATGGTTCCTAGCGTTCATTTCATACGATAGTGTATGTAAAATTCAAATAATCAAGCTTGGAATGTATGCTCGTTGTATACAAACTCTGATTTTTGCATATATTTGTATTTATGCAAATACCTATCGCTTCCAAAAATACTTTGAGAACAGCACATACACAGTAAAGAGTTCGAGTCTTCCCACAAGCATAAGAAACGAGCAAAACCATTTTAAAGCAGAAGGCATGAAGGCAAAATTTCCACTTGGACCAACCTCTCCAAACCCAATTCCGATATTTCCAAGCAGAAGAAAAGAAGCAGCAAAGCTGGTCACGACATCCGATCCGCTTAAGGAGATGACTACCATTCCTACTACGCCGGTAAGGATGTAAACCCCAAAAAAAGTGGCAATACTTGTCATGAGATCCTGGGAAACTGTGGTAGTTCCCACCCGCACTTGGAACACTCCTCGAGGATGAATCCTGTGTTTGACATGAGCACGACCCATCTTGAACAGGGTAGCTATCCTGATTACCTTGATACCCCCGCCTGCCGATCCGGCACTTCCACCGATGAAGAAGAGCAGCAAGAGCAAGAGTTGTGGGAAAGCCGGCCAGTAGAGGTAATCGGTGGTTGCAAAACCTGTTGTGGTCAAGACTGAGGCTGTCATAAAACCGCTATACCGAAGTGATTGTCCAAATGATGTATAGGTATTGTTTGCAAAAAGATATGCTGCAGAGAGAAAAGCTACTACGGCCCAGATACCCAAATAGACTCGAAGTTCCCCGTCCTTGAAGACAGAAGAAACTTTACCGATAATGATCTTGTAGTACAGCGCAAAGTTCGCCCCTGCTATGAGCATGAAGACGGTAACTACCACATCTACATATGCGCTGGAAAAACTCCCGATTGAACTATTCTTGACACAGAATCCTGCAGCAGCCATGGTGGAGAACGTGACAGTGACGGCATCGTAAAGAGAAAGGCCGCCGAAAAGAAGCAGTACTGTTTCAAGGATGGAGAATCCTACATAAATGGACCAGAGGATCAAGGCGGTATTCTTGATCTTTGGTGTCAGCTTATCTTTTGTAGGTCCAACCGATTCTGCTCCGACCAGCAACGTTCCGCTTACCCCTAGGGCAGGGAGCAACGCAACAAAGAGAACCACAATTCCCATGCCTCCCAACCAGTTGGTCATTGAACGCCAAAAAAGAATCGACTTGGGAAGACTCTCTATTTCTGTCAGGGTGGTTGCTCCGGTAGTGGTAAAACCGCTCATTATCTCGAAAAAGGCGCTGCTGTAATCAACAAATGCTCCGCTGGCTACCAACGGGATTGCACTGAACGCAGTGGCCATGATCCAGGTGATGGAAACGACTAGGTACCCATCTCTTGCAAGCATGGTTTTCTTCTGTGGCTTTCTCACTAAAATAAACACCAAGGAGCAGAAGATTGCAACAAAGAGGTAGGCTATCAGAAAGCCTGTTTGCGCCTCTGTCTCTTGATAATAGAAGGATAATGCAGTAGGGACGCCCATCAGCAGGCTGATGAATAGTTGAATAAACGCCAAGAGGCGCAGGTCAAGCTTCCAGTTGAGCATATGCATTCCTACCCGAAAAGTTTTTGGATGAAATCAATCGAATCCCTGAGGGCTGCCACCAACACAGTATCTCCTGCTTGGAGCAGGGTTGATCCTGTAGGAATGACATTTTGTCCTCCCGTGTGTGTGACTCCGGCAATGATTGCTTTCTTTTTCATATTGATGTCCTTCAGAAGTCTGTTGCACACCTGGCATTCCTCAGTGACCACAAATTCTAAAATTTCCAATTGGTCGTTATAAAGCGTATGGACCGAAGAT
>CAZJMG010000003.1:0-141309 GCA_964547185.1 uncultured Sphaerochaeta sp. | reverse complement strand
CCAGGTAGCTTGGAAAATTTTGTGGTGAGAAAAATCATCGGGAATTAGAGGTAATTGAAAAGAAGATGAAAATACGGGTTCCAAGAATCCCTTGGAACCCTTTTGAAGCGTTTAAAATTCAAACCTGCACAATCAAAGGCTTTTCCTTCTGAGGCCCAACCGACCCGATGATGGGAAATCCTGTATCACGGCTGTAGGCAAGAGCATCTTTTTCCTGCATGCTCAAGAGCAAGCCCCCCGAGGTCTGCGGGTCATAGAGCACATCAAGCAATGCTTGTTCGAGAATTGAGTTCAATTGCACCTTATCTTCTAGATATTCACGATTATTATACAGCCCTTCAGGGTTCAATCCCATTTGAGCATATAGAAGCGCTTCCTCGAAAATAGGCAATTTTGAGGCAAACAACGAGAGGCTGAGCTTGGAGGAGATGGCCATCTCTATAGCATGTCCTACCAAGGAAAAACCGGTTATGTCGGTAGCTGCATGGACCGTGTATCTCGATGCTGCTTCTTTGGCATGCTTGTTCAGCTGTGTCATAGAGTCCAAGGCTTTCTTTGCTGCCTCAGCGCTGGCCATTTTAGCCTTGACCGCAGTATTCAGAATTCCCACGCCCAAAGGCTTGGTCAGTACCAGCAAATCACCCTCTTGCGCCCCGCTGTTTGCCCATACCCTGTCCTTGTGGGCAAAACCTGTCACACAAAGCCCGTATTTCGGGGTAGGATCGCTGATGGTATGGCCCCCTGCAATCACCGCATCGGCTTCTAGGACCTTGCTCTGCCCTCCCAACAGAATCTCGCGCAAGACCGAGAGATCCAGGCAAGAGGGAAAGCACACCAGATTCAAAGCAACCTTGGGGTCGCCTCCCATGGCGTAGATATCGCTTAATGCATTTGCAGCTGCCACCTGACCGAACACAAAAGGGTCATCCACCATCGGGGGGAAGAAATCAACGGTCTGCAGCATGACCATATCAGTATTTCCAGGAAGCTTGTGGACAAACGCGTCGTCACTTCCCTCATATCCCTCCAGAAGATCAGGACTATGCATTGCAGGTAGGCTGTCCAACACCTGATGGAGCATCCCTGGAGGTAGTTTTGCCGCACAGCCGCTTGTTTTAACCATCTGTGTCAATTTAATTTCATTCATTATTATATCCTCACTTTTGAGCAGTTGCATCAAGCACACGCTTACAGGATTCGATTGTCGCCAGTATTTCCTGCTTGGTGTTTGCATAGCCGATGGAGAAGCGTATTGTTCCTTTGGGGAAGGTTCCCACACTCTTATGCGCAACCGGAGCACAATGAAGGCCGACCCTTGTCTCAACTCCTGCATCCAGAAAGAGCTTATCGGCAAATTGGGCATTGTCCAATGTCCGAGCATCCACACTGATTACACTGGTGCGATCTTTCATTTCCTTCGGTCCTACCACGTTCAGACGCCGATCTGAAAGAAAATAAGAGAGTAAAAGCTGGGTAAGCTCGTATTCGCGTTGAACGATTTCTGTCTTGTGCTCGTCAATATAGTCCAGAGCTGCTGAGAGTCCTACGATACCCACAAGATTCTGAGTACCCGCCTCGAACTTGTCAGGAAGAAAATCAGGCATCTGCAAAAGATCGCTTTTGCTCCCGGTTCCCCCGACAGCCCAGGGCTTTACCCTCCTTGCCAACTCATCAGAGAAGACAATCCCTCCAACGCCTTGGGGTCCTAAAAGGCTCTTGTGCCCGGTGAAGGCGATGGCATCCAGAGCATCAGCATCAAGCGATAGTGGACATGACAGCGGAAGCTGTGCTGCATCAAGCATACATAAAAGCCCGTACTTCTTTGCAATCTGAGCAACAGCCTTGACGTTTTGGATGGAGCCTGTAACATTCGAAGCTTGACTGATGATGATAGCTTTAGTCTTGTTGTGAATCAGAGAAGGAATCTGCTCAAGATCCAGATAACCCTCCTTGTCACAGGCAATCATGGAATAGGGAATCTTGTGCTCCGTCAATGGCCGCATTACAGCATTGTGTTCCATCCCACTGACGAGGACATGGTCATCCTTATCGAGAGTACCGGCAATCAGGGTATTGAGCGCATGGGTTACATTGAGAGCGAAGGTAACGTTGCGACTCGAGGGAGATCCAAAAAAAGAAGCAAGTTTATCCCTGCACTCATCAATTTGAGCGGCGACCTCATAGGCTCGCTCATATCCACCCCTGCCGATATTGACTGCACGCTCTGTAATGAAAGAAGCCATGACAGACGCAACGCTGGGTGCTTTTGGCCAGGAAGTGGCTGCGTTATCTAAATAAATGGTATCCATGCTTTCAGCGTAGCATAAAAAATAGAAAATTCCCATTGTATTTTTGAATAAATAAAGGATACAATGAAACTATTGGAGGTATCATGAAACTTACGAAAGAAAAAACAGCTCTTATGATTGCAGGAGCGATAACAGGAATCATCTCCGTGGTGTTGGTCCTGCTCGGCAATCCTGCAAACATGGGGTTCTGCATCGCCTGCTTTTACAGGGATATTGCAGGAGCCCTCTCCTTGCATAGTGCAAAAGTAGTTCAGTATGCAAGACCGGAAATCATCGGACTTGTCTTGGGATCAATGCTGATTGCCGTATCGAGAAAAGAGTTCAAAAGCAGAGGCGGGTCGAGTCCTTCACTGCGGTTCATCATCTCGTTCTTTGTCATGATTGGGGCGTTGGTCTTCCTAGGTTGTCCATTCAGGATGGTGCTTAGACTCGCCGGTGGTGATTTGAATGCGTTGGTAGCCCTCTTTGGCTTTATCGCAGGCATCATCGCAGGATCCTTGTTGCTGAACCAAGGCTTCACCTTGGGAAGAAGCTACAAGCAATCGAATATAGAGGGAGCAACGATCAGCGGTCTCTTTTTCGCCTTGTTGATCATTCTTCTTTTCATTCCCTCTTTGCTCGTCTTCAGCACCTCTGGACCGGGCAGTATGCGTGCTCCGATCATCGCAGCCCTCATCGGAGGCCTTGTAGTGGGCTCGTTGGCCCAGCGCAATCGTTTCTGCATGGCAGGAGGCATCCGTGATATCTTTCTGTTCAAGGACACCACACTGCTTTCAGGTCTGATCATGGTGTTCCTTGCAGCCTTGGTCATGAACTTGATAACAGGGAATTTCAAGCTTGGCTTCACCGGTCAGAGTGTCTCCCATACCGACTGGCTCTGGAACTTCCTGGGCATGGCACTGGTTGGCTACGGATCGGTATTGCTTGGTGGATGCCCCCTTAGGCAGACCATTCTTGCAGGAGAAGGCAACAGCGACAGCGCCATGAGTGTTTTGGGTATGATGGCCGGTGCTGCAGTCTCTCACAATTTCGGGTTGGCCTCTTCCGGCCAAGGTGCTACCACAGCAGGGAAAGTGGCAACAATAGTTGGATTTGCAGTGATCACACTGATCGCATTGGTGATACTATCTACACAGAAAAAGGAGGCATCCCGTGGAAATTGATGCAAGAGGGCTTTCCTGTCCGCAACCGGTTATCGAGACGAAGAAAGTAATTGACAAGAAAGTAACAGAATTGGCCGTACTGGTCGACAACATCGCAGCAAAGGAAAATGTAAGTCGATTTGCAAACGCTATGAAGTATGATGTATCAACAGAGGCAACCGAGTATGGATGGAAACTGGGACTGAAGAAGCGATGACCCAATTTATAGCAACGTTCTACAGCCAATACGGAGCTGTCCAGTTCTCCAAACAGGCAAAAAAAAGCCATGTTACCTGTAGATTGGCACCGGTACCGAGAGTTTTGTCATCCTCGTGCGGAACCTGTGCTTATTACAACAGTGAAACATGGGATACTGGTTTTGTCATGAAAGATCTGCAAGCTGTCTATGAAGCCACCGAAGAGGGGTATAAGACAGTGTACACAACAGAAGAAGAGAGCTAAACACAGGGGGGCTTTCGCCCCCCTGTTGCATTAGCTTATTTTCCAATCTCCAATCGAGTGGGTTCTCCCCGTTCACCAGGATATTCAACCTGATTCTTTGAACCACCACCGCCTGCCCAGATTGGAAACCGATCTTCTCTCCAAAACTGTTCACTGCGTTGTTCCGTTTCAACCAGGATTGGGGCTACGTGGTTCTTATAAATGAATCCTGTTACTACAGCCGCAGATCCAGCCTTGAACATATCGGGAGAGTTGTGTCCGATTACGCCCATGTGCAATTCATAGAGCTGATCATCCGTTTTAAGATACCACTCATCCTTGTCTCTGTGCATCACTCCCTTAAGCACCCCCTGTACGCCGATGTTTGCCACTTCTCTTCCTGAAGGATCGTCTAAATCCACTTCTACGGCAACTTGGGTTGCAGCTACTTCTTCAGCAGTTTCAACAGCGTGTACAGGATGCTCTTCTTGTATGCCTGCTGCAAAACTTACTGCAGATACGATCAATGCCAGTGTCATAACCATGGTTATCTTTTTCATCATGGACTCCTTGTTCTTAGGTTGACTCTATCGTAGCACCACCAGATAACAGATATTTGAACACTCGGTAAAGAGTAGGTAAAGGCGATACTTATTCAGAGAAGTACTGACTCAGAGTCTTTCTGATATAGCCAACGGTAATGTCCATAAAGTCATCATCTTCCTCGATATCGATCAAAAGAGTGGAAAAATCATACTCTTGAGGCAACCCCAAAAGAGATGCCAACGCTTCTTGAGAGAGGTCGGCTTGCAGCGCTAGCGTAGAAAGAGACATCATCGGGGAAATATCATCTACAGAGAAGGTTGTAGCTTGGGCAGTTGTCGTACTCTTTTGTAAAGACTGCGGTATATACCACCCTGTAATCGAGGCGAGGAAGAGAGGGATAAAAAACAAGACAAACACAAGGATAGGCAGAACAAGAGGAATGATCGTCCTGCCCTTTAGAGAAAAAACCAAGGTCTGGGGCACCGGGCATGACGACACACAAGCCATACATCGATTGCAAGAAGCAGCTGATACAGCGTCCTTGCTCGAGATCGAGATATGAACAGGACAGGTTCTATCACACTTGCCGCAATTAATGCAGCTCTGTGCTGAACGGCGGATCTTGAAAAAACTCAGTCGTCCCAAAGCTCCCAACACTAGGCCATAGGGGCAAAACCATCGGCACCAAGGACGCTCAAAGACAAGAGACAGAGCAAGAAAGAGCACAAGTACTACAATTGCTGAGACAGGCACTACCGAGGTCCATAGATGATTGAGGGCATAAGAAGGATTAATAAGGTCCAGGCTCCAGGCAACAAGACCTGCCACCGATAGAAACAAAAGAGCAAGGACAATCCATCTAAACACCTTCAACAATACATCGAACTTACCCGGCAGCTGAGGATTATACCGCTTTTTGAAAAGCCTTTTTCCCAGCTTACCCACCCATTCCTGTACGGTTCCCAACGGACAGAGGGTGCTGCAGAACACGGCACCGAACCAGATGGTGATGAGCAAAACCCCCAGGAGAACCCAAAGGTTTGAATGATTGGCCCTGAGAAGATATGAGCCATCGAACAAACCCTTGAAGATGCTTTGGACAGCCCCAAAGGGACAAAAACCCTGCAATTCAGGCCACATTGCAGCCAGTCTACTTTCAGGACTGCTGAGATTTCTCAAACTAGCCCCACCAATGACAACCACCAGCATAATCGCCTGTATCATGCTTCTTGTACTGTTTTTTTTAATCTTAGCCATAGCATATACCTCTTTAAGCGATCATCAGGAGACTATGAAGCGAAGATCTGCGGTATATCCACCACGACTGCACTCTCTGATTACTTCAAGGGTATAGGAACCAGGACGCAATGCGGTAAAAGTCCCCACTCCCGTATTCAGCCGAGAAGAGTTTTCTTTCCACACAATTGCCGTGTCCAACACAAGACCTTGTGCTTCCCTTCCTACTCTCCAGCGCCCACCATCGAGCAGGAACAGGGTGTCTGAAGGGCTTACGGTACAATTTCTATGGTCTTCATAGAACGAAATCGTAAAGGTGTAAGTTTCTCCTATTTCGAGCATCACCGGCTGAGATGGGATAACATTCACGCTTTTTTCTTGCGTATCGGTGATGGTATAACTGAATTCACAGGCCCAGAGCTCTGTGAACGAAAGGATAGCAAAAAGTATCAAGGCAGTGAGTAGACGCTTCATTGATTCCTCCAAATCGGTATTCGATCCATACACTGCAAAGCCTTACACAGGAAGGTTCTTACAAGATGGAAAGAAGGTAAATATTTGGTAAAGTTTTGCGCTAGCTCTGCATCACCTCTTCAAACAGCTTCAGGCTAAGATGACTGCTGTCTTTGACACAACAATCTGCTAGAGCTGTATCGAGCGATACCGCCACGGCCTTCATCCCTGCCTTCTTGATCGCTTCTATGCCGGCAAGGGCATCCTCCACGCCCAGACAATCTAGAGGATATTCATCAAGCAACTGTGCGGCATATAAAAAGAGGTCCGGCTGCGGCTTGGGAAGCTGCACCTTATCAACGTCAGATATTGCATCAAAGTAGGAGAGTATTCCGAGCCGGTCGCATACAGTCCTGGCATTCCTACTTGCCGAAGCGAGAGCAATCTTGATGCCGCTCTCTTTCAACTCCTGCAGCATCGGGCCTACCCCATCCAGCAATGATTCAGCATTGAGTGTATTCAGAGACTCTTTGTATATCTCATTTTTCTTTTTCAACACCTCATTCTTCAGCTCCTCTGGCCACTGTACGTTGTTGTGATCCAAAATCACCTGCAGGGACGCAGCTCGGCTTATGCCTAGCAGGCCTTTGTTCACCTCTCTGTCAAAGACCAGGTTCTGCTCATCACTGACAGCCTTCCAGGCAAGATAATGTAAATTCGCAGTATCTACCAACACACCGTCAAGATCGAAAATCACCGCCTTGAGCTTGGCTTTGAGGCTGAATACTTTTTCTTCATTTTGTACAAGCGTGAAGATCTCATTACGGTGCCTCAGCTCTATCGAGGGGCCACTGTGCAGTCGATAGCAAACCTCGTCCTTGGTAATGAAAAGCTCTACCACCGACGAGCGCAATTGCAGACGGAACTTCAGCGATGTCCATGCTTCTGGAAGCTTGGGATCAAAGCTGAAAACTCCCTGCCAATCCCTGAATCCTGCAAACCCATAGACAACACTCATCCAACTGCCGGCCATGGCCGCTGTATGTATACCGTCGACGGAGTTCCCATGGATGTCATCAATATCCATTCGTACCGTCTTCTTGAAATAATCCCATGCCTTATCGTAATATCCAGCTTCCATCGCCATAATGCTCTGGATGCAATGCGAAAGAGAAGAGTCACCGGTGGTATACGGTTCATAGAACGAGAAGTTTCTGATTTTCTCAGCTTTGGAGAAAAGCCCGGACAACAAGAACTGTACCAAAACCAAGTCGGGTTGCTTGAGAACCCGGTGACGATAAATTACCAAAGGATGGTAATGCAGCAAGAGAGGATACTTATCCTTGGGAGTTTGGTCGAACGGCCAAGGCTGCTTGGATAAGAAGGAATCATCCTGTTCATAGATGCCGAGCTTGGCATTGAAAGGGATATACATCGCCTTTTGGGCACGGTCCCAAAGCTCAAGCTCCCCTTCCTCCAACGCTATCGGCAAAGACCGATTCTCGTTCTCAAAATCACGCACCAGCTTTAAGGCAAACCGAAGATTGTGTTGAGCCATAAGATTAGTGTAGGCATTGTTGTTCACGCAGGCAGTATACTCATCAGGACCGGTAACCTCATTGATGCAGAAGGCGCCACCCTTGTTTTGTATGAATGATCCAAGGCTCACCCACATCCGGGCAGTTTCAATGGCCATTTCTACCATGAATGAAGGACATTCCTTGCCACTGGCATAAAGATATTTCTCTGCAGCGTACATGATGTCTGCATCGATATGGTATTGGGCTGTTCCGGCAGGATAGTAGGCACTGCACTCCTCGCCACTGATTGTACGCCACGGGAAAAGAGCTCCTTCTAAGCTCATCGTTTTTGCGCGTTGGCGAGCCTTTTCCAGAGTGTTGTAACGATACTGCAAGAGAGAGAGGGCTACATCATGCTTCAAATAGGCAAAAACCGGCAAGGCATAGGCCTCGGTATCCCAAAAGTAATGGCCTTCATATCCTTCCCCGGTAAGACCTTTTGCAGCAAGGCTGCTCTTTGCATCTCGACCACAACTCTGTAGCAGATGAAACAGATTGAAATGCAAGGCTTGTTCGCACTCTTGATCCCCATCGATGCCAATACGTGCAATACGCCAAAAATCCTCAAGGAAAGCTGTTTGTCTGGATACATAATACCCAAGACCTTTCTGTTTTGCATCCAAAGCCAGCTGCTGAGCACTCTCTGCCTCGGTAGTATATGCAATGAACTTCTCCAAAGTCACAGAGCTCCCTGCTTCGAGATCTACAAAATAACTAATCGATGCAGCCTCTTGATCATAGGTTTTCTGCTCTGCAGAAGAAGAGAGTGTATGAACAATGCAACAAGAGAGCGGTATCTTTGTATGCCTGCCCTCTGCTGAAAGAAAGAGCATATCATCACAAGCTTCAGTGCCGAGAATCCTAAGCGGCCTTGAGGAAAACTTTGATCCGATCCGAGGATCTTCCTCAGCCCCTCTGTTCTGGGCAGAAACATCAAGATAGCTTGTTATCTTGATATGTACGGGCTTCTCGCAAGCTGTTACCTTGTACCTGATGACCGCACAATGCTTCTCTTCAAAAGAGACCAAACGCAGGGTATCGAGGAGAATATGTTTGGCATTGTCAGTAAGATAATCTACGTGACGAGTGAGCGTACCCTCTGAAAAATCGAGGGTTCTGGTACTTTTACTCACCACTCCTCGTTTCAAGGAGAACGGCTGACCGTCTATTTCCAACTCAATGCGTTTGGGATCGGGCAGATTGAGAATGGTCTCATGGTTCTTTGCATAACCGTACGCAGTCTCCCCATAGATGATGGGTTCTGTATCGTAGAGGCCGTTGATGTACGTACCCTTATGGAACGACCCATCAGCTTCCTCGGTATCTCCTCTCAAACCTAGATATCCATTAGCCAAGGTAAAGAGTGTTTCATTCCTCTTTACTAGAGAATGATCGCAAACAGAATCGGTGTACTTCATACTCTTCACAGGGGGGCTCCTTCAGTTGTCAAGCCGATCCGCGTTGTGCAATCCTAAGAGGGATTACGCTTGCATGAATCGGGAGGTCTGGATTTCTCAGTCTCTGCAGCAACATCTGAGCAGCAAGAGAACCTGAGTCGACCAAGGATTGGTCCAGGGTAGTAAGATTTACATATTCAGCCATCTGAATATCGTCAAATCCCACGACAGCAAGATCATCTGGAATATGCATTCCTAGTTCCATAGCACATTTTATCACACGAACAGCCAATATGTCACTTGTTGCAAACACACAGTCTACCTGATTGGCATTTTCAAGCAAGGCTTTCAATTCGCTATCTGAAATTTCCTTCCCGCTCATCCCCATACAAATACATTGTTCTTCAATCTCTATACCATAGCGGAGAAAGAAAGAGACAAATCCATCCAGCCTTTGTTGGGAAGCATGCGTTACAAAGTTTTGTGAGCTGAACTCCCCCACAAAAGCCGGAGACCGACACCCTCTGTCATACAGGAATTTTGCACAGAGCCATCCTCCTTCATGATTATCTATACAGACCGAATCGAAGTCAGCATGCTTCTGTTCTACAAAACAAACAGGAAGTTGAGCTTTTTTTATCTTCAGGCTTACCGCTTCATCAAGATTCAAAGATAAACAGATCAAACCATCAACTTGCTTGGTCGTGACGATCAAGTCGATATACCCGATTAGCTCTTCATAGCTGTCTACCGCATAGAGGACCAGCTCATAGTGCTCAGAGCCGAGGACACTGCTGATGCCTTTCAATCTCTCCATGAAGGAAGGTTCTGTAAAAAATGGCGCAATCACTGCAATGCGCTTATACCTCTGACGAGCCTTTGCCACTGCCTCTGCTTTGGGTATGAACTGCAGGTCTTCAATAACCTCAAGGATTTTTTTTCGCTTGTCTTCATTCACCAATGAAGGGGTATTCAGTACCCGTGAAACAGTAGCAGGGCTCACCCCTGCTTCTCGTGCCACATCATAAATGGTAGGACGCCTTGCATCCATAAATTCTGAAACTGCTTTCATGATACTTGTTTCAAGTTTATATGATAGACAGAGATTGTCAAGGACTTACTTACAATTGAATGAGTCTCGAGCTATACTAATTTCTAAAATAGGAGGAACCCATGGCGCAGGACTTGAGAATTATCACAACCGGAGGAACGTTTGACAAGCAGTACGATGCAATCAGCGGGGAGCTTACCTTTCGAGAATCCCAACTTCCGAGAATTCTAGGACAATCGAGATGCACCCTTACAGTCCATCTTGAAGGACCCTTGGCAGTGGACAGCCTTTTCATGACAGAGGAGCAGCGCAGTGAAATCGCAAACACGTGCATCCACAGTGCTGAGGACAAGATCATCATCGTCCATGGAACTGATACCATCTGCAATACGGCCAAGGTTGTCGCACAGACCCTTGGCCCGGAAATCAAAAAAACAGTGGTTCTCACCGGCGCCATGATTCCCTACTCTCTCGAAGGATCTGATGCGGTCTTCAATCTTGGGTGTGCAGTAAGTGCAGTTCAAATCCTTCCACCGGGGGTGTATATCACCATGAGCGGAAGGATTTTCAACTGGGACAATTGCCGTAAGAACAAGGAAAAAGGAGTTTTTGAAGCAATTATTGATCAGAGTTAGATCTCTATTTGTTTCTTTTGCTCAGAGGCCTCCAACAAACGGTTCATCACTGTCACAACGTGCAAAGCAAGCGCACCGCTCGGTCGAACCGGGCGGTTTTCATTGATTGCCTGAGCCATGTCTGCGACACCGTAGCCCCGTGAATTCTCTGCAAAGCCAAAAAGCAGAGGAATCTCATAGAATTGCTTCTCTGTATGAGGACAGAACAACACAGGGCCTCCGAACGTATTTGGATCGGGAACCCTGAGAGTGCCCGATGTGCCATATATCTCAATATTGGGCAGAGTATGGTGGTGCACATCAAAACTGGTAACCAAGGTAGCTACACACCCGTTCTCAAAGTGAAGCAAACCAGCAATATGCGTATCAACATCAACTGATATGACTTCTCCTTTCCTTGGCTCGCTGCTGATAGTTCTTGTCTCAAAGCTTTTCTTGGCATATGCACTTACAGAGTCGACAGGTCCGAGAAGATGGACCAAGGCGGTGATATAGTATGGACCCATATCGAACAAGGGACCTCCGCCGCTCTTGTAATAAAACTCTGGATCGGGATGCCAGCTTTCATGCCCGTGATTCATCATGCACGCAGTAGCAGCAACAGGCCTGCCGATCCAACCATCCTCGATGAGTTTCTTGCAAGTCTGGATCCCAGCACCAAGGAAGGTGTCAGGTGCTGAGCCGAGCAGGACATTGTTCTTCTTAGCAAGAACAACCAATTCTGAAGCTTGCTCCACTGTTAGAGAGAGAGGCTTTTCAACATACACACTCTTCCCAGCTTCAAGCGCTCTCTTGGAAAGCTCGAAATGACTTTGTGGCGTGGTCAGATTAAGAACCAGATCCACATCCTTATCGGAGAGCAACTCTTCTACATCTGCATATGACTTGAGCTGATACTTCTGTGCAACCTCTCCAGCTCTGGATGCAATTAAATCAACGACCCCGACCAATTGAACTCGATCATTGAAGGTGGTGCTCAGGTTCTCAAGATAGATTGAACTGATCTTGCCAAGTCCAATTATTGCTACATGTAATTTTTTCATATCAAAACATCTTCCTGTCACTGGCAAACATCTCAATACTCAAGCCATTTTTCATGGCAAGAGCCTTTCCTTCAGCAGCCCAAAGCAAACCGCGTTTCATCAGTTCCCAGGCTTGAGGAATATCAAAAACGTCATCATGATGCCCCAAAGAGTTATAAAACACCCTTCCATGACCCCACCGCTTGGTCCATACGACAGGCATCTGTACCGATTTATTTGTAGAATGATACCATGGTACAGTCGGGAAGGTAGTAGTCGCCAGAACCTCAACCACCGGATCGACATGGAGATAGTATTGTTCACTCACTACGTCAAAATCATCGATATCTTCAATCAGTGGACTGGAACTCTGCTTGATATGCACCTTGTACGGAACACCGTCTGATCCAGGATGAGCAACCCAGTTGCCTCCCATGATGAACTGCCACAGCACGTTGGTACGGAATGCATCACACATGCCGCCATGACAACCGGCAACCCCGACACCGCTTGCGATTGCATCACAAAGGTGATTGGTCTCTTTGCTTTCCAGAGTACCCATTGTCCAGATGGGCACAAAGAGATCCAGGCTGAATAGGTATGCTCTATCCTGAAGAATTGCCAAATCGTGCTCAATGCGTACCGAGAATCCTTCAGAATCGAGGAATGATTCAAATCGTTGGGCGACCAGCTGTGGTTCATGACCGTCCCAACCGCCTGCAAGCAACAATGCTTTTTTCTGTAGTTCCATGAGAAGCCCTCTCTTACCAAGAGTTTGCAAGTAAATATGCAAGAAAGGAATATGTGTTATCTTCTTTTCATATGTATTCTTGCCATAGGAGCTGTCTCTTACCTTCCAAGATATCCACCGTCGACGGGAATCATGGCACCGCACACATAGTTCGAGGCTTCACTTGCAAGATATATAACAGCTCCGGCCATATCCTCAGGCTGACCCCAGCGTTTTGCAGGAATCCTTTGACTGAGTTCCTCAAATCGTTGTTCGTCATTGACCAAGGCAGTATTGATCGGGGTAGCCATATACCCCGGAGCAATGCAGTTCACATTCACCCCTAAAGAAGAAAGCTCATTTGCCATGGTCTTGGTCAGTTGCATCACCCCGCCTTTTGCAGAGCAGTAGGCGACGGTATTGATGCCGGCAGCAAGTGAATTGACCGAGGCGATATTGATGATCTTTCCCTTCCCTTGATCGACCATCAGGTTTGCAGCCCACTGAGCCAGATCAAACACCGCAGTAAGGTTGAGTTCAATGACCTTATCCCAGTCTTCAATAGGGAAGTCAAGCACCGGATGACGGATCTGGATTCCTGCATTGTTGACAATGATGTCAAGCTTCTTATTCACAAAAGCCTCAACATCGGCCTTAAGTTGTTTCCGCCCTTCTCTCTCAAGCAGGTTTGCAACAAAGGCATGAGCAATCAGACCAGAATCTCTCAACTCTTGAGCTTTTTCATGCACCTCTTCACAAATATCAACCAGGATGACAGAGGCTCCAGCCTCTGCCAAACCTTTGGCCATGCCCCAGCCCAGACCTTGGGAGGATCCTGTGACAAGGGCATTTTTTCCAGTAAGGTCAAACAGGTTTTTCTTCATGTTATACCTCGATCGAGAGCAAGGGATTCCAGCCGCTGTTGATGAACTGGTCGATAGTACGATTACACGAGCCAAAGGTTATGAAATCCTCACTTGCCATACCATCTTCATCATATGCTTTTCTGAACTCCTTGAGCGTAAGCAAACGCTCGATTACTGCAGGGTCAACGTCCTTGTCTATCTCTGCAGTAAAGGGACCTTTTTTCGCAACAAGTGCTTCTTGAATCTTTACCGAAATGGACATGATCATCTTTGCCCCTGAAAGAGCTGTGATATGATAGGCCCCTCTACAGCCGGCGGGCATGAGAATGGTGTCATATCCTCTCTGGGCAAACAGCTTGTAAGCTTTCTTGATGCATGCAGTCCCAGCCTGACGGATGTCGTCTTCACTGACCAAAGCGTCCTGGTCCTGAGCTACATCCCTCAAATAATCGTCCAGACGTCCGACCATCATCACAGCAATGGTCAGAGGGATCTTGATGCCTGCTTCAATTGCACGTTGTTTTCCCCGCTTTGCAGCCTCAGCAACAGAGAGTACCTGTGCAACGGTAAAACTAACAGTCGCTGCCACAGAGATACCTAACGCTACACACTCCTCATAAGCTCTGATACCTGCCTTGGTTGCAGGAAGCTTGATCACCACATTTGGAAACCAGGTTGCATAGTGTTTAGCCTGCTCAAACATGTAGGCAAAGTCACCGCTTTTGTTTGGATTGGTTTGGGCACATACAAAGCCCTGAGCAAATAAACCTTTTTGATACAGTGGATTAAAAGCTTTTGCATAATAGCCGGTCACAGCCTTGATCAAAGAGAGTGCTTTTTCATCACCACTGATTCCCTTCTGGATAGTGAGCAAACGCCCTTTCCACTGTTCTGCCTGCAAGGAAAGCGTCTGATTCACCAAGAAGGGATTGGTGGTCATTCCCACAGCCCCCCAGGAAAATGCACGTTCTTGCTCATCGATATTGGCAGAGTCATGCCACCAAACAGAATCAGTCTCTTGAGACAACCATTGTAAGTAATTCATTGAGATCCTCTTGTTATGAAAAGAGCCACAACCCTTTTAAGGTTGCAGCTCCCATAGTGAGCTAGTTGCGAACTTCAACCTTGGCAAGTTTCTCATACCACTGGATCAGTCCGCCGTGGTCGTCAGAACCCTTGCCGTCGGCAGAGAGTGCTCTCATCATCTCGATCACCGAGCCTGTGATAGGAGTGGGGGTGTCGACACTCTGTGCAGTATCGAGGGCGTTCTGTAGGTCCTTGATGTGCAGGTCGATGCGAAATCCTGGCTTGAAGTTGCCACCCAGTACCAACGGTGCCTTCGCATCAAGCACGGTACTACCGGCCAGACCTCCACGGATAGCCTTGAACACCTTCTCAGGATTCACATCCGCCTTGGTTGCAAGCACCAGGGCTTCGGCCATACCTGCGATGTTGCTCGCCACCATGATCTGATTGGCCAGCTTGGTGATGTTTCCGCTGCCGATCTCGCCCACCAGCGTAACGCTGCCACCCATCACCGCTAAAACGGGCTCCACCTTCGCAAAGGCCTCCTCGCTTCCGCCGACCATGATCGCCAGGGTCCCGTCGATTGCCTTCGGTTCGCCGCCCGACACCGGCGCATCGAGCATGACCACGCCCTTTTTTGCAAGCTCGGCCGAAACCTCGCGGCTCACAATCGGGCTGATCGAGCTCATATCCACCACGATGGTCCCTTCCTTGGCCCCTTCAAGCACGCCTCCCTCGCCCAGCATCACCTGTTTCACATGCGGGCTGTTGGGAAGCATCGTGACGACCACGTCGCTCTGCTGAGCCACGTCCTTCGCACTTGATGCCGAGACGGCACCGGATGCGACAACCTCAGCCACCGCATCACTGTTTATATCATTGACGACCAGGCTGTAGCCGGCCTTCAACAGGTTCTTGGCCATGGGCTTGCCCATGATCCCCAAACCGATAAATCCTATCTTCATATCCTCATCTCCTTTATACGGCCAGAACCGACCTGACCTTCTTAGCTACATCCTCACTCTCCAAACCATAGTGGTTGAGCAGGATCTCGTAGTTCTCGGCACTGGTGCCGTAGCGGTCGTCCACGCCCAGCATCTCTATCGGCAACCGGCTCTTGGAGAGCGCCTGGCACACCACGCTGCCTAGGCCTCCGATGATAGAGTGCTCCTCGGCTGTTACGACACCTTTTACGCCCTCGCAATAGCCAAGAAGAGCCTCTGTATCCAGCGGCTTGATCGTACTCACATTCACTACACGAGCAGAGATTCCCTCGGAGGCCAGGATTTTGGCAGCCTTCATTGACTGCTGCACCATGATGCCGGTGGCAAAGATCACCACATCCTTGCCGTCCACCACCTGACGCATTTTGCCGATGTGGTACTCTTCATTAGGATCGGTGATCACCTCCAGGTCATTGCGGTTGATGCGGATGTACATCGGCCCGTTGGTATCAACCATCGCCTTGACCATCTGCTCGGTCTCCACCGCGTCACAAGGACTGAGAACGGTCATGTTGGGAAGCACCTGCATCAAGGCGATGTCGTCAATACTCTGATGCGTTTTACCGTCGCCAAAGTCGCTGAGTCCTGCACTCGAGCCGCAAATTTTCACATTTAGGTTGGCAATCGTAACCGACGAACGAATCTGGTCGTAGGCACGTCCGGAGGCAAAGACCGCAAACGAGTTCATGAACGGTATCTTCCCTGCAAGGGCAAGACCTGCAGAGACAGAAGCCATGTTCTGCTCGGCTATCCCCATCTGGAAGTAGCGATCGGGATACGCTTGTGCAAACAGGCTGCTCATCGTCGAGTTGCCCAGGTCGGCTTCCATCATCACGATGTTCTTATTGTCCTTTCCCAGCTCGACCAGCGTCTCACCGTATGTCTTTCTCAGGCTGTCACTCGTTCTCATGCCTCTACCTCCCTCTTCATGTTCTCGATGCACTGCCAGGCAATCTCGTACTCCTGCTCACTCATCGCTGCATTGTGGTACTTCGCCTTGCCCTCTGCAAACGGAAAGCACTTTCCCTTGACGGTATGGGCCATGATGGCCGTAGGTCCTTCAGTATATTCCTTTGCAGCCTCAAGAGCTTCTAGAATCTGTACCATGTCGTGGCCATCAATCTCGATTACGTTCCAGCCGAACGCCTTCCACTTCTCAACCAGGTTCTCGATCGGGAAGATCTCGGCTGTCGTACTGGTAGCCTGTACCCCGTTCCAGTCAATGATTGCAGTCAGGTTGCTCGCCTTATAGACGTTGGCCGCCATCACAGCTTCCCAGATTTGTCCTTCGGCAAGCTCGCCGTCGCCCAGGATTGCATACACGCGACTGTCGCTTTCATCCAGCCTCAGGCCCAGTGCTACACCCAGACTGACAGAAAGGCCCTGCCCAAGCGAGCCCGTAACCGCCTCGATGCCCGGGGTCTTATCCATGTCGGGATGCCCCTGCAGCAGTCCCTTGAACGTCTTCACCTTGTCCAACTCGCTGCGGTCGAAGTAGCCGAGCTCGGCAAGGCAGGCGTACTGCACCAGCACCGCGTGCCCCTTGCTCATGATCAGCCGGTCCCGGCCCGGGTCCTTCGGGTCGTCCTTGTTCACCTTCATCACGTGAAAGTACAGGGCGGCCATCACATCGGCTATCGAGGTGCTTCCGCCAAGGTGACCCACCTTGCCCGGGGGGATCATCTGCAGAATATTTGCCCGCACCTGAATGGCTTTCAGCTGCAGTTCCTTAATCAATTCTTGAGAATATTTCATTGTCTCACTCCTCATTATAGTTCTCGCTCAACAACAGGTAACTCCACCGTCAACCGGCAGGGCAATCCCATTAAGAAAGGCAGCTTCATCGCTCGAAAGATACAGCACAGCATTGGCTACATCACTGGAGACAGCCAACCGGCCAAGGGGGACCTCATCAAGACGCTGCTGTTTCTTGACAGGATCCTTGAACATCTCCTGAACCAAGGGAGTATCGACGGTGGAGGGATGAATCGAGTTGCATCGGATATTTTCAGCTCCATATCGGCTTGCAATGGATTTGGTCAACAATGTCACCGCACCCTTGGTGGTGGTATACGCTTCAGGGGTATATTTATGCCCGATCAGGCCACATACACTGGAGGTGTTGATGATTGCTCCCCCTCCCTGCTTGCGCATCACCGGCAACACGTATTTGGTTCCCAAAAACACACTGCCAACATTGACGAGCATCATCGTATTGAATTCAGTGAGGGACATCTCTTCGATCGGCTTGCGGATGTTGATCCCTGCATTATTCACCAGGACATCAATTCTGCCGGCTTCTGACACGATGGTTTGGATGACCTGCTGCCAAGCTTCTTCACAAGTCAGATCAAGCTTGAGAAAGCGAGCTGAGCTTCCAATATCCTGAGCCAAAAGTTCCCCTTTTTGCTCATCCAGATCTAAAATATATACTTTTGCCCCATGCTTACACAAAAGGCTTACCATATCGGCCCCCAGACCACCGGCTCCGCCGGTGACCAGGATGACCTTATCTTGTACGTTCATAGCTAATTCCTTGTCATTGAGAAGCAGTTTTTTGCAAACGACTGTTCTTTATTCCAGTAAAGAGAATCCAGACGATGGCTACCATGAGCACGATACCCACAGGGCGGCCGAGCAACGGGATGATCGACCTCTGGCCTTGCATGAGAGCCTGCCTGAAACTGATGTCAGCCGTTGGGCCAAGAATGATGCCCAATACCAGAGGAGCCATGGGATAATCGAGCTTGCGCAGGATGTAGCCGAGGATACCAAAGATGAACATGACATGGATATCGAAGATATTGACATTGCCCGCATAGGCTCCGATTACTGTCAAAGGTACGATGATCGGCATCAGAATCTTTCGATTGAGCTTCAGGATCTTGACCATTGGTTTGGTCAGCAAGAGCCCGAACACCAACATCGAGACTGTAGCTATCAGCAAAGTAACAGCAGTCAAGTAAAGGAAATCTGGTGATTCAAAAGCAAGCATCGGACCTGGCTTGATACCATGGAGCCAAATGGCAGCAAGAAACATGGCAGCAGGAGGTGAGCCAGGAACCGCCAAGGTAAGCAGAGGAATCATGGCTCCCCCGATACAGGCATTGTTTGCAGTTTCTGCAGATGCGAGGCCTTCGTAGCTTCCCTTGCCAAAGAGATGTCCTCTCTTGCTTCTTCGTTTGCCGACATCATAGCTGACCCAGGCAGCGATATCTTCACCGGCACCGGGAACAGCACCGATACCACTTCCGATCAAGCCTGAACGGACTGCGGTACTAAGCACTTCCTTGACCATACCCCTATCGGGGAGGATCTTGCCCAGCTGACTTTCGATGGAGTAAGGAGTATCCTCTTGCAAAACAGTAAGAATTTCTGAGATTCCAAAGACACCGATGAGAGCAGGAATCAAGGAGATACCACCCATGAGGTTGTAGTTGCCATAGGTAAACCGGGGGAATGCATAGACTGCATCAAGGCCGACCATGGCAGTGAAGAATCCAAGGAATCCAACAATCCAGCCTTTCAGAGGTGTACTCTGGGTCGAGAGGTTGCCGCAAATCATGATTCCGAAGACGGAAATCAAGAAGTACTCCCACTGACCAAAACGCAAGGCTATCTTGTATAAAAACGGAGTAAGGAAGATCAACAGAAGGATTGAAACAAGAGTCCCTACGAACGAGGCTACAATACCTACGCCGATGGCCTGTCCACCTTTCCCTTGTTTCGCCAAGACAAACCCATCCAAGGCGGTAGCCGCAGCTGAGGGGGTTCCTGGAATGTTGATCATAATCGCTGAATAACAACCACCCATTACGGCTCCAACATACACACCCAAAAGGAAGGCGATTGCAGATGCAAGGGGCATGGAATAGGTAAGGTTGATCAGTAGTGCGAGGGCCATGGTAGCGGTCAGTCCTGGAACTGCACCAACCACGATACCGGCCACGGTTGCCATCATTGTAATAAATACCTGAGGATACGCAAAAGCTTGTGCTGCAGCGGATCCAAACAGGGCAAATTGCTGAGATAGTGCTTCAAACATAGGAGCTCCTGCCTTTACGGAAGAGGAATTTTAAAGACGTATTGAAAGACAGCACTTATGAGGAGCGCGGCCACAACCGAAATAATGATATTCTTAACAAGTGTCGTTGACTTAAGATACCAGAAGGTCACAAAGAGATAGAGAACGGTAGCGATGGTAAAATGTATTCGTCCGATTAAACCATAGATATAGACAACCATGATAAACGAGAGGATTACGACGCGTTTGGTGGTAGGCTTGAGAGCCATGGCGAGCAAACTGTCTTTGTGCAGGGTGCTCTTAGCTGCTTCAATGCTGCCACCGCGCAACGCACCGATAAGCATGACAATTCCAAACACGATAAAGATGATTCCCAATATCAACGGGAAGAACCCCGGAGCATCAAGAAACGTGTTGTACACTCTCATGCCGAGTGCTTCAACGATTAAAAAGATTCCGAATCCTAGCAGGAGAATGCCCATGACAAGATCGGAAGTTGTAGTTTTCTGTAACTGGCTCATGCAACTGTCCTTTTCATAGTTTCGGGAGGAGGGAAGGCCCACCTCCCGAACAAAGTCTTATTTCTTGATCTGCTGCTTAGCTACGTTCCAATCGAAGTCCGCGAGCTTGGGGATACCAAACTTCTCTGGGCTCTCGACGGTGGAACCGATGTTATGCAGTGTCCAAGCATATCCAGCCTCCTGGATGGCGAGGAAACGATCAGCATCTTCACCAACGTAACCGGCAAGCACGAGTCCTTGATCCTTTGCATACTTGACGATGTCGTCCTGTGCAACGGCCCAGAGGAAAGCTTCGGTGAGCTTGTCAATGATATTCTTAGGAGCATCACGAGGGATCAAGATCGGCCAAGTTTCGCTGAGCAGCGGGATGTTGTCTGAATTCGCCTGCACTTTAAGAATAGAAGGAATATTCAGACCGAAGTCGGTATAGTCTTTCGTATCTGTAATGGTCAAGGCGCGCAACTGACCTGCTTTTACGAAATCAATCAAAGAGGAGAAGGTTCCCATTGCGATTTCTGCATCACCGGCAATAACACTTACACCAGCATTACGGCAGGAGCCGGAGGTGATGTAGTTAGGAGAGGAAACACCTGCGATGTCACGAATTGCCTCGAACAAAACATGGGGACCAACACCGAATCCACTGATGGCAAAGTTGACCTTCTTACTCTTCAGGTAAGCCATGGCTTCTTCATACGTCTGAATCGGGGAGTCAGCGCGGACTACCAGAGCAGCAGCGCCCATGTAAGGGTGGAAGGATGCCCAGTCAGCCCAGTAGGTCTTGCTGGTGCCCATTACACGGAACCCTGAAATCGGACCGCTGCCGGTTGCAAACATGCTGTATCCATCATGAGCCTTGCTGTACATGACGTTGTTTGCAGCAACTGCTGATGCTGCACCATCTTGGTTGACTACATTGATGGTCTCTCCAAGATATTCCCGCATCTTTGCAATGATTGGGCGAACAGCTGTATCCGTTCCTCCACCTGCTCCGAAGCCTACATAGACCACCGGCTGGGTTCTCGGCCAAAGCTGTGTACTTTGTGCCTCTGCTCCACCCTGGGCAAACAGAATGGAAGTAGTGAACAATAGGACCAAAAATGTACCTAGAATCTTGTTTTTCTTCATAACAAAACTCTCCTTTTATATTCCATGGCATAAGCCATTGGTTTGCTACTTATATGTTGTCTTACAAGCTGTTGTATAATATTATCCTAGAACAGTTTATTAAATATAAACCATTCTACTTTTTACAGCTCGTTGAGCTCTGAAACCCTATTTACCGTCTTGGCTACATGCTCGCGCATTGCCATGACTGCACCGGCGGTATTCCCTTTTTTCAACTCTTCAAGAATCAGGCGATGATAGAACTTACCATCCTGCATACCCAAATGACTGACGATCGACCTCATGCTTGCGGTAAGCAAATCCTGCATGAAATTGGAAACATTTATCAGCATTTGATTCTTTGTCGCATTTGCTATGGCCATATGAAACAGCAGATCGTCATGAGCAAATGTAGTCGCATTGTCCTCATTTTGCTCCATACGCTGCACAATCTTCTCAAGGTCGACCAACTCCTCTTTCGTAATCCTCGTAGCAGCAATCTCGGTCACTCCTACTTCCATCACCATCCGGTACTCAAGAATCTCCTGAAGGGAATTCTTATTGATCATGAACATGGGGAAAAGCATATCTTTATAGCAGTCGCTGGTCACCTTCTTGACGAAGGATCCCTCTCCCTGCCGAGTTTCCACGATACCCAAGGCAGTAAGCTTCTGCATCGCTTCTCGGATGCTGATGCGGCTGACTCCCATTTCCTGCCTCAGTTCATTTTCCGAAGGAAGCTTTGTTCCTTCCACCCATTTATGGCTCTTGATCCGGTCGAGCAGTTGTTCATAGACTTGGGCAGAGACCTTCTGACTTTTTACAATTTTCATAACAGATACGACTCCTCCCAACTTTGCGACACTCATAGGTTATCATACAAGTGATGATTGTCAACAATTTTTTCATACTTTTTTTCTTTGTTGTATAGACATATCGATATATTTATACCTTGATGTACTAAAAGAGGGGAGAACAACTCCCCTCGACGATATCTAGTTTGAATCCTGTTTCTTTTTCTTTTTTCCCAAAAACAGCAATACCAGAAAGATGATGAGTATCACTACAAAGATGGCCAACATTCCTTTGCCCATCAAAACCAATGATGTGTAGAACAATGAATCCATTTCTCTGCTCCTATAACATCCCTGGCACGAGACCAAGGATGACGCCACCTGCGATGACCGAGGCGATCTGTCCGGCTACGTTTGCACCCACTGCATGCATGAGAAGATGGTTCTGAGGATCAGCTTGCTGACCCATGCGTTGGATGACCCTCGCCGACATCGGGAAAGCTGAAATACCGGCAGCTCCCACCATCGGGTTGACCTTCTGCTTCACAAACAAATTGAGAAATTTTGCAAACACCACTCCGGCAATCGTATCGAAGATAAAAGCCAACAAGCCAAGTGCCATGATCATGATCGTCTGCAGTGTAACGAAATCCTCCGCTTTCATGGTGGAGGAGATGGTGATACCGAGCAACAAGGTGATCAGATTCACCAGTACTGTTTGCGCTGCAGTGGAGAGCGTATCGAGAACGGTACATTCACGGATGAGGTTTCCAAACATCAGCATGCCCACCAAAGAGACCGAGGCAGGAGCCACGTAGCCGGCAACCACCGTCACAATGATGGGGAAGAAGATCTTCGCTCGCTTGGAAACTGAACGGGGATTGTACGCCATCCTTATCATCCGTTCTTTTTTCGTGGTCACCAACTTGATGGCAAATGGCTGGATGATCGGAACCAAGGCCATATAGGAGTAGGCAGCGATGGCAATGGGACCGATGTACTTGCTGCCCAGAACCTGGGAAACAAGAATCGATGTCGGCCCGTCGGCAGCTCCTATGATACCGATAGAGGCCGCGTCAATCAGATCAAAACCGAGCAAAGTTGCCACGCTGATCGTCGCAAAAATCCCCCATTGGGCAGCAGCACCGAAGAGGATCAACTTTGGGTTGGCCAACAAGGGACCGAAGTCGATCATGGCTCCTATGCCGATGAACAGAAGCAGGGGCAACGCCTCAGCGGCTTCGATTCCAATCTCAAAAAGCCAGTCGAGAATGCCAGGGACCTCACCGAGCCCAACCATCATCTGTGAAACCGCCCCTGAGAAGGGAAGGTTGACCAAGATTGCACCGAATCCCATGGGAAGCAGCAACGAGGGTTCCAGTTTTTTTGCAATCGCTAGATAGATAAGAAGACTCCCCACACCATACATAATCAAATGCTTGTATGTAGTGTGCAAGAGTCCATCCAACAAGAAGTCCATAGAGACCTCCGGGAAAAAAGAATAGGGGGAGAAGTTGACTTCGCACCAGGGCAATGAAGCTCCCCCAACGTTGTTCATCATAGAAGGCTTGGGAGGTAAGGTCAAATGGAAATTCTTGAAATCAAACAACAATGCACATATAGTGAGAGAATGACAACACCAAGGGAACTTTCTAATTGTGATATACCGGAGATTTACCACTATATCTCAGCTGAAAAAGAGATGAACCTCTTCTTTGAAGGGGATATCCAGCAATATGGTCTTGAATCCCACATAGTAAAAATCCATGCATTCGGCGATGATTGGGATTGCCTGTTGCTGAAGTACTACAACAACTACATCATCACCAGCAATAAGGATTGGTATGATGCAGAAAGAGTGGCATCATTTTTACAACAACAGGATGTGCAGTGCCTCAGCGCAAAAGAGACACTATTAAAGCAAATCCTACCTTATTACCCAACGATGCAGATTCAGGGAACCTATCTGTGCAGTCTGAAAAGAGAAATGTTCAGAAACCTCTCAATCAAGAATGAACAAATAGTCAAACTAGGCCCAAACCACGCTCAGGACATCGTAGAGCTCTACAAGCAAATCAAGGAGTTTGCAAAACCCTATATTGAGCATGAAGCAGAAAAATTGGAACAAACAAGGAAGAACTTTAGCAAAGGCTGTTCTGGTTTTGGTTTGTTTGAGAATGGGAAGCTGATCTGTACAGCTTACACCACCGCAACCACTGCAAGAGGTGCAATGATAGTCGGTGTTGCTACACACCCTTCTTATCGCAACAGAGGATACGCTTCGTTGGTGATGAGCCATCTATGCCAACAGTGTTTTGAGCATGGACTATCCTTTCTCTGCCTTTTTTACGACAATCCTTCAGCTGGGGCAATTTACCACAGGTTGGGCTTTGAAACTATCGGACGCTGGGCTATGATGAAATTCTAAGCAAAAGAAACCAAACATCTACAGGAGTAAAACAACATGAAAGCTTTGGTACTTGAATCGAAAAACATCGTAACACTGCGTGATTTCCCAATCGTGGAATCGATGGGACCTCATGACGTGACGATCAACATACGAGCCTGCGGCATCTGTGGGAGCGACGTTCACTATTATAAGGAAGGAGCCATTGGAGAGTTCATAGTTACACAACCCATGATACTCGGGCATGAAGCTGCCGGGGTGATCGTTGCCAAGGGCGATAAGGTAACGGATCTTGAAATCGGGGACTTGGTATGCATGGAACCCGGCGTACCGAACCTTTCAGCAAAAGAGGTGCTCGAGGGATCTTACAATCTCGACAAGGACATCGTCTTTTGGGCAACGCCCCCGGTGCATGGATGCTTAAGGGAGCAAGTTGTCCATCCTGCACGATTCTGTTTCAAACTTCCCCTGGGTGTAAGTGCCGCAGAAGGTGCTATGGTCGAGCCCTTGGCTACAGGAATCGAAGCCGTGAAGAAGGCACGGGTACAACCTGGAGATACAGCCCTTGTGATAGGAGCCGGGACCATCGGCATCATGGTCGCCCTCTCGGCACTGGCAGCGGGATGCTCGAAGGTCTATATCAGTGATATCAAGCAACAAAAGCTTGCCATTGCCGCCTTATACAAGAACATCATCCCCATAGACAGCAGCAAGGAAGATCTCCTGACCTCGATATTGGAACACACAAACGGTCTTGGTGTGGATACCATCTTCGAAGCATCAGGAAGCCCTCACGTGTATCCTTCATTCTTTGCTTGTGCAAAGCGCGCTGCAACAGTCGTTCTGGTGGGGATGATGAACGGTACAGTGCCCCTTGATGTTGCACTGCTGCAGGTTCGTGGACTGCGCATCGAGACGGTGTTCCGTTACACCAACACCTTTGACAGGGCAGTTTCCCTGATAGCCAACGGTTTGATTGATGTAAAGCCCCTGATCAGCAAAGTGTTTCCCTTTGAACAGTCAGTCGAGGCATATGAGTATGCTGCGCAAGGGCATCTGGATGTGGTGAAGGTAATGATTGAGTTCTGACTCAAGGAGATTCTGAGAACATTCTTCTGGTATCAAAAACCACACAAAACGTAAGCAAATGAAAGTAGTTTTTCTTTTTTATTACAACTTAAAAGAATTTTCTCAAACAATCAAAAGAGTTTTGTTTGACAAACACAAAAACTCATGCTGTAATGTCCTTAGAGATATGATGTATGATGTTTTGCATCCAAGGAGGAACTCATGAGAAAAGTATCTATCATCGCATTGATGCTTCTACTGGTAGCCTCGGTGGCTTTTGCAGCCCCAAGCGCTGAAACTGCATCGAGAAAACCATCGTCTTTGACATTCGTGATCACCAACAACACATTACAAGATCCACTGGTCAGAATATTCAACAAATTTACTGAAGAGACCGGTATCAAGGTTGAGATCCAAGCTCTCCCCGGTGGAGAAGAGTATGGAAGACTCTTGCAGACCCGTTTTGCAACAAGAGACTATCCCGACCTTTTCATCATGGATCCAGGCACCAAGCAGTACACCAAATTTGGAGTCGATCGCCTGCACGAAATGACCGGCGACCCACTGTTTGACAATGTCCTTGACGCCTCAATGGACTTCCAATTGCTCAACGGCAAAGTCTATGGTGCCCCCTGGGGCGGTACCGGAACCTACGGTGTCTACTACAACAAGGATGTCTTCAAGGCGATCGGTGCTGATGTTCCCAAGAACTATGCTGATTTCTTGAATATCCTGAGAAAGGCAAAGGCCGCCGGCTATATCCCTGTCTATGAAGCAGCAAGAACAGAGTGGCCGCTGCAGGTCTTCTCCCTTATCGCATGGCCGACCTTTGTTGATCCGGCTATCGGAGATGAAGGAGTGCAGAAGCTTGAGAGAAACGAACTGCGCTTGAACCAGATTCCTGCCCTCAGGGATGTATTCTCCCGCTATGTAGCCCTTCGTGACGCAGGCTTGTTCCAACCAAACTACCAGTCAGGCACCTATGATGAGCAGATGGAACTGCTTGCAACCGGAAAGGTTGCTGTAGCATTCCAGATCAGCAACTTCATTCCCGCTCTGATGAGCAGGTTCGGAGCAGACTTTGTTTCTGAGAAAATCGGCTGGTTCCCACTTCCAAGTGATACCGACCAAGGCATTGCAATGCTGACACCAGCTCATCAGATTCTTGTCCCCTCTGAAGGCAAGAACAAAGAGTACGCCATGGACTTGATCCGCTTCATGACCAAGGTAGAGAACCAGAACATCTACTTTGAGTATAATGCCGGCATCCCTGTATACAAGGGAGTTGAGAAGGCTCTGCTTCCGTACGAAGAGTCCGTCCTCGCATACGACCAGGCAGGCAAGGCAAAGATCAACATCCAGAATCGTCTCAGCTCTTCGTTTACCGACTTCCCGAAGATTCTGCAGAATCTTTTGATCACCGGCAACGTCAACGAAGCAGTGAACCTGATGGATGAGAATTACCGCAGAACTGGTAACGCTCGCGCACTTGTCGGCTTCTAAGCCAATCTGAATCAGTGAAGCACCAGGTCCCAAGTGAACCTGGTGCTTCTTATCCCTGTGTTTGCATAAGAGGTCCCTATGACTCATTCCACCTTAAGATCCCGTTATCCCAACTGGTTTCTTCTTCCTACAATCCTGATATTCGGATTTTTGTTTGTCATCCCTACGATAACCAGTTTCTATTACAGTCTTACCGACTGGAACATCAACAGACGAGTCATCACCTTTGTAGGATTGGCCAATTTCAGAGACCTGTTCTCCGATTTAAAATTTAGAGCAACACTTGGCAATACCCTCACCTACTCCTTCAGCGTGACGTTAGCAAGAAACTTCCTTGGTCTATTTCTGGCAATCCTCCTCAATAATGCAAGACTGAAAGGACGTAATCTTTTCAGAACAGTCATCTTTCTTCCCTTTGTCATTGCCCCGGTGGTAATCGGGTATCTTTTCACCGCCATCTACAACCCTGTGCATGGCATCCTCAACCAAGGGTTGAGAACCATCGGGTTGGGCTTTCTTGCCAGTGATTGGCTCAACGACCCCTCGATCGCTTTATTCTCCACAATCATGACCGACGTATGGAGAACCACCGGCTTTAGCATGGTGATCTATCTTGCCGGACTACAGGCAATTCCCTATGACCTCTATGAAAGTGCTGATATTGATGGTGCCAACGCCATGTGGAAACTCAGCCATGTCACCATACCTTTGTTGGCACCCTCCATTACCGTCAATATAGTGTTGGCTTTGATAGGGACTATAAAGGTCTTCGTCATGATCCTGGTACTTACCAATGGAGGACCCGGTTTTGCCACCGAGGTCATGAACACCTATATCTTGAGCATGTTCAGTATTGGCCTTTATGGCGCCGGCACCGCTGCAAACATCATACTCAGCCTCTTGATCATCATTATAGGTCTTCCTGTACTGCTATTGCTCAAGAGAAGGGAGATTGAGCTATGACAGTATCAAGGAAAACCTACCAAGCCTTCTTGTATGCTCTGTGCATAGTTCTTTCGGCAATCATTCTGGTCCCCTTCGCCATGATGTTTGTTAACTCCTTCAAGGATATGCGAGAGTCGGCCTTGTTCCGGCTTACCCTACCCACCAATTTCACCTTGGAGAACTACATCAACGTTCTGTCCAAACCCTACTTCTGGAGAGGGCTGAGAAACAGTTTGTTCATCACCAGTATTGTCACCTTTCTTGTAAGCCTGTCGGCGGCAATGGCTGCTTTCATAATACAGAGAAAAGCCGGAAAGCTGGGAAACATGCTCTACTTTGCACTCTTTGCAGGAATCATCGTCCCTGTTTCCATCATTCCAACAATCCAGTTGATGATGCAGACAAGAATCCATAATACGTTTCTAGGGATAATTCTCTTCTATACGGCGATCAACCTCCCCTTTTCCGTGTTCTTGCTGACCGGCTTCATGAAGACTGTTCCCAGAGAGATTGATGAAGCAGCCATGATTGAGGGGTGCAGCTATACCAGGCTGTTCGTTCAGTTGATCATCCCCCTTCTCAGAACGCCTTTAGTAACCTGTACCATCGTTACCGTAACCAACGTCTGGAATGATTTCCAAGCTCCGTTCTACTTGATCAGCGATAGCAGAAAGTGGCCGATCGTCATCAGTATCTACAACTTCGTCTCACAGTACTATACGAACTGGGGATCTGTCTTTGCCTTCATGATGATGGCGATCCTTCCAGTTCTCACCGTATACGCACTACTGCAAAAGCATATCATCGCTGGTCTTACCACTGGTGCAGTAAAAGGTTAGGTCATATTTACATGTATAAAATCAAAAAAAGTTCGTTTACTCAATTAGAAAAACCTCCACTGCAGAGCACTCGCTTCTCCAAAGGCTTTTGGCTCGATCAGTTCAATCTGTGCAAGGATGTCATCCTGGGAAACATTTATCGCCTTTTTGACTCGGATGAGATAAGCCACTGCCTTGCCAATTTCAGGATTGCTGCGAACCTGCAAAAAGGAAGTCACCAAGGGCCTCCCTTCGGTGACGGAGACTTCTATAAATGGCTTGAGGCGGCCTCATACATATATGGGCTGACCAAAGACGAAAAACTCAAGGCTCTGATTGACTCAAGCATATCCCTGATCGAGCAGGTACAACGGGAAGACGGATATATATTCACGCAGTACACGATCAAGCTTAAAGAAGGAGCTTCTGCCCAGAAGCTGGGAAACAGCTTGAACTTCGAGGCATACAATCTCGGCCATCTTATTACCACTGCAATAGTACACACCCAGACAACAGGCGAAGACACGCTGTTGAAGATCGGCATCAAGGCAGCCTTCTGCCTGAAGGAGCTTTTTGAGGAGGCAGAAAAAAGCAATACGGCAAAAACAGCCATCTGTCCTTCACATTATATGGCTTTGGTGGATTTGTATCGCTATACAGGCGATGAAGTGCATCTCAAAACGGCTCAGTTGGCGATCAAACTAAGGGACAAGGTTGAACAGGGTACCGATGACAACCAAGATCGCCTCAAGCTTGCCGAGCATACTGAAATACTTGGCCATGCAGTGCGGGCGACGTACCTGTACAGCGGCGTTGCCGATCTGTATGCAGAGCTTGGCTCAGAAGAGTTGAAAACAATGCTCGATCGTATCTGGGAGAGTGAAGAGTACACCAAGATGTATATCAACAGTGGCTGTGGAGCATTGTATGATGGAGTCTCCCCTGCTGGATATGCAGGCGATCATCCTGCACTCAACCGCACCCACCAAGCGTATGGAAGGCCCTATGAGCTACCCAATCTCACTGCATATAATGAGACCTGTGCTACCATCGGCAATATTTTTCTCAACTGGAGACTTTTCTTGCTCGATAAGAAAGCTGCACATGCCGACAGGATTGAGCAATCATTCTACAACCTCATTCTTGCTTCGGTAAGTCGAGACGGTCTGAAATACTTCTATTCAAACCCTCTTGCACGAGAGCAGGAAACCCTTCCCTTCCATCTCAAATGGGAACGTACAAGAAGTGAATATCTTTCATCCTTCTGCTGTCCTCCCAACATGCTCAGGATCCTCAGCCAAGCAAGCGAATACACCTATGCCTTGGGGGAAGAAGCTATCTATATCGGCATCTATGGGGCAAGCAACACTACGCTCCACGTTGCAGGAAAAACTGTAAAGATTGAACAGCAGACAGACTACCCATTCGATGGAAAGATAGTACTTACATTTGCTCAAGAAGAGGTTGTTCAGTGCACCCTTCACCTTAGGATTCCCTCTTGGGTCAAATCAGGCTCCATCACGACAAAGGGAAAAACACGACTGTTAACAGAAGAGGATGCAAATACCTTCATCCCTTTCAGTGACAACTGGAAAGCTCCGGACAGCATCATCATTGAGTTCGATCTGCAACCAAGACTCATGGCAGCCCATCCCTTGGTCGAGGCGAGCACTCATCAAGTGGCTGTCATGCGAGGTCCCATTCTTTACTGCAGTGAAGAGATTGACCAACAAGAAGACAATTATGCATCGTTGGGCATCAGAAGCAACGCTCAGTTCACTGTAGAGATGAAGAGCATTGCAAACACTACAGTACCTGTTCTGATGACCAAGGACGGAGTAAGCTACGCTTCTCTTAACTGGAGTGACAAAAATCTGTATCAAGAACTTGTCAACCTACAGGTCCAGCCATCTACAGTGACCCTTATTCCCTATTTTGTCTGGGACAACCGAGGCTTGGGTGGCATGAAAATCTGGCATCCACTGTATTTGTAGAAGAGAGCGTGATTTTGAATAATCCCAGTCTTTCTTGAAGCTGGGATTATTCTTTTCTATACTATGTTCATACCATCAAATATCAGTTCGCTTTACATTACGCTTTGCGGATTCGGATGGCCATATACTCCTTACCAGGAAGTTCAATCCTGAATGCTCCCTTGAAAGTTCCTTGTGGTTCCATGGTCATCTCCCAAGTATCGATGACATCGACTTCGAAGGAGGACTCATCATCAAAATGGAACTCCCTGAAGGAAGGCCTGTTGAATCCGTAGTAGATCAAGTAGTAATCCTGAACACTTTCAGAGCGTTTGGTCAAATCATCTGGTACGGCTGTTACTTCATCCCATCGAAGTTGATAGGGCATCAAACCAAGAGAGGGGATGTCCGCTGTCACTTCCCTGAGGAATTTTATGCGGTTAGGACTCTCTCCATGCAACGCTCCCCCATGTGACCACCATAGAATTCGATCTGCTCTGTAGAAGGTTTCCCCGTGACCGGCATAGCCTCCTCTACAGGCTGCCTCCCAGAACCGACGGACCAACTCTTTGCCGCTGAGATTCCCCCAGCCGTGCTGGATATTTCCTTCATAACCGATCTCATCCAGTACAATCGGTTTCTGAAACCGTAATCTCCATTGGTCAACATATTCAGCGCTTTTGTAGGTATCCTGCCGCTGGATGCTGCAGTGAGTGATCCAAGGGCGTGAATAATCATAGAAGTTCTTACAGTTGTGGATGGAACGAAGGTGAGTGTAGGGATCGTATTGGCAAATCAACTGAGCATAGCGCTCCCAATCCTCGACCGTCTTCTCCCCCATAAGGTCATATTCATTGGCAAGCGACCACCAAACGTTTCTATAGGCGGATAGACGCGTAACGACATACTTCCAATAGAGGTCATCCTGTTCTTTGGTCATCATGCTGAAGCCCCAACGGTCATAGGGGTGCATGACGATCAAATCAGCCTCGATACCAATCTTTTGCAAGGCTAGAATAGACCTTTCTATATGTTGAAAGTGAGCGACATTGAAACGTGAGAAGTCCCAATCATTGCCTTCAGCCCTTCCGGTGTAATTGTTGAAGTTGTCACTTGTGAGTATTGAACTGTCACAAGGCTTTCCTTCATACGGATAAGAGTATGGTTCATCGAGGTTGTAATCATAATGCTTGGGGAAGAGACAGAAACGAATCTTGTTGAAATAGCCTTCCTTCAAAGTTTCCAAGGTCTTCTTTTGCAGTTCTTCATTCTGCAGTTCCCAAACATAACAGGTCGTTCCGATGGGGTAATGGGGCTTTCCATCCTCATAGGCGAAATGATATGTGTTGGCTACGCGCACCGGACCATGGTTTCCTTCTTGAGCAATAGTCACCTCAAAAGTACCTTCATGGGTTGCATCACAACAAGTTCCAGAGACTACAAAATGGTATTGCTCGACAAAAGAAGGCATGAATCTGACCTTATAAACACCTTCTCCATCATAGAAACCAACAACATGCTTGGACTCATTTTTACTGGTAAAGGTTCCTTCAATCGTATAGTCAGTAAAAGGATTCCCATCAGTGCGTCCTTGCACCGAAACCTCGAGGCAAGACCATCGTTCCACTTGTTTTGCATACGTACATGTATTCTTCATTTAAAACTCCATTTCTAAGATTTGACGGCACCCGACATTCCTTCCACAAAATAACGTTGAAAGATCAAGTAAACTGCAAGTACTGGTATTACAGATATTAAAACACCAGCACAGAGCAATCCATAATCAGTACCGTGTTCACCAACAAACGTCATAAGTCCAACGGGAACAGTTTTTAATGCATTGTCGTTTATGATGACGCTCGCTAGCAGATATTCATTCCAAGTTGCTAGAAAATCAACAATAAACAAAGTCGCAATAGCAGGCTTTGCCATCGGCAAAATTATTCGAAGAAATATCTGCCATTTAGAGCATCCTTCTACGTAGGCTGCTTCATCCATTTCTTTAGGAATTCCTAGAAAAAAACCTCTTAGGATGAGTATCCCATATGAAAGTCCAAATCCGATATAAACATAGAAAAGCCCAAAATAAGTATTAGTCAACTTTAATTTGTTATAGATTACACTAATTGGCACCAATGCTATCTGGAACGGCAACATCATACCTACCAAGAAGAAGATAAATATTGGTGTAGCATTTTTTAACTTCAGGCGAGTCAATGCAAATGCAGCCATGGCCTCAATAAAAATGCCGATAGGGACCTTAAATCCACTGATAATCAAATCATTTTTCATGTATGTCAGTAAGCGGCCACGAGTTAATGCCATGAGAAAGTTTCTCCATGCAATTTGTTCGGGGAATGAGAATAGGCTCAGGCCACTGTAAAAATCACGTTTACTTTTTATAGCTGTTAACACTAATGTAATCATTGGAGCGATCCAAAAAAGAGCTATAAGCAAGAGCAAGGCATAGAGCAGCAACAAATAAAAATGTTTCTGTTGTTTTCCTGTAAGTGTCATAATAGTAATCCTTTTAATGCTCTTTTGCGGTAAATGAAATATATGGCACGATAATGAATAGCATAATCAGCACCATGACTGCAGCAACCGTAGTACCCATACCAACATTGTTGTATCTAAAAGATTGGGAGTACATATATGTAGAAAGCATCTCCGTTGAGTTGTTCGGTCCTCCAGCAGTAAGGCCCATGACAATATCAAAGACCTTCATTCCTGCAATGATAAGTGTAGCGAACACAATAATAAACGTCTCTCTCATATAGGGGATGGAAATGTGGATAAATCGCTTGATGGCACCAGCTCCATCAATCGTTGCTGCCTCCAAAGCATCAACACTTATAGTCTGCAACCCTGCAAGGAAAAGAATCATCGTCTGTCCGACGACTGCCCAAAGGTTAGCTGCAAATATGGCATATAGACTAGTTTTTGGATTTGAAAGCCAAGTTTGAAAAAAAGTGAACCCCATTGTATGAGCAAATTGATTTATGAACCCAAAATTTGGTTCATACATCCATCTCCAGATAATTGATACTGCGATAGGAGCAATAACTGAAGGGAAATAGAAGAATCCTCTAAAGAATGTCCTTCCATGAAACTGTTTATTCAGCAAGACGGCTAAAAGAAGGGCCACAGACATTGTAAGAAACAAAGTAAGAGCTATCCATATCAGATTATTACGGATACTGATATGAAAGATAGGATCTTTGGTAAAGAGCGTTATATAGTTGCTCAACCCAACCCATTGCATCTTACTGATCCCATTCCATCGGAATAAGCTGATATAAAAAGAGTAAAACACAGGAATAACGATTACGGAAAGATATATGATGGTAGCGGGTAGTAGAAATCCAAACGCTCCCCAGTTTCTTCGCTTTGTCCTCATAGCATTCTCCATTTCTTTTTGATATGAAGAGGGTAGCATCTCTGCTACCCCCTTACTTTGGCGGATGCGAAGTTTCTCTTACTTTAAGTAATCTTCAATTGCTCTCTGAATGGCAGCAGCTCCAGCTTGAGGAGTCATCTGTCCATATGCAATTGCATCCTGAGCTCTAAACAATACATCAGCAACTTGAGTTGGGAACGCTTGGTCTGTAATAGTGAAAGTACTATTCTTTGAAGACATTTCCATCATTCTTGCAACATTAGGTTGCCCTTCAGGCATTTTTGCACCTTTAAGAGGAAGCGGCATATTGTAGTATGCAGCAAACCGGTTGGCAACTTCTTCACTATAATAGTAGTCCATGAACTTAATACCTGCTTCCATTTCTGCAGGAGTATTATTTGCATTGAATTGAGTCATTTCAGCAAATGCGGACATTCTATTTGTACCCCCGGATGGGAATGCGAAGGTTCCGTAGATGTTCATATCTTGTTCTTCCTGCAAGATAATTCCATCATACCATTGACCTTGGATGTCCATTGCTGCTCTTCCTGAAAATACTGCCATCTGTGTATCATTAGGATCAATTGTGACAAATCCTTCTGGGAAATATCCCTTATCCACAAATTCCTTGTATTTGGCAAGTGCTTTCACAACCGCTTCATTGTTATAAGATTCAGTGAAGCTGTTCATCTTATCGTGCAACTCTGCTCCGGCATAATGCTCAACTAAAAGCTCAACAAACCGCATAACATGCCAACCATATTTACCTGCTGTGGAAATTGGAATGATGTTATTGGCTTTCAACGTTGCACAAACTTGCTCGAATTCAGCAAATGTGGTAGGAACTTTCAAACCTAAACGATCAAAGATATCCTTTCTGTAATATACACCAAGCACATTGTAGCTCGTTGGGTATCCAGTAAGTTCTCCGTTTCGTGTGCAGAGAGCCATGGCGCCATCATTGAACTTGTCATGCCAGTTGTACTTTTCGGCATACTCAGTCAAATCATAGGTCAAACCGTTGTCTGAATAGAATCCTCCTAGAGACCCTCCCCAGTTAAACCACATATTGGGAAGTGTGTTCGCAGAAGCTGCGACTTTACATGCATCTTTGATACCATCAGTATCATAGAATGCGGCAACAACTTCTATGTCAGGATTCTTTGCATTAAATTCTTTTATGATTGGTTCAACTGCATCCTGTCGACCACTCAAGGTCCAGAATGTAATTCTTGTCTTACCGGCGCTTGGTGTTTCTCTTGCACCTGCCGCTGTTAATGCTGTAGATCCTAACAAAAAAAGAATCATGAGCAACACAATAGTCTTTTTCATCGATTTTCTCCTCCTTTCGATATAGCACTATCGTACCCTTGAATTTTCGAATTAGCAAGAAAAAACTTTCTTTTACTTACATTTATTTATTTTTATACTTATACAGATACTAACTCTTGTTTAGAAACCTACATTTCAGGAATTAAATGGAATACAAAAATGTACAGCAATAATTATTTTCATGATACAATCTCCACTATGAAGGCATATATAAAGCGACATGCAACACTCTTCTATTTTTCCGGTACAGGAAATACCTGGTGGTGTGCAAAAACCTTATCAAAGCAGCTTCAAGAGCTTGGCATATCGCTGAGCATTCAAAGCATCGAGCAAGTTGACAGGAACTCTACGTTGGCATTGATAGAAACCAGTGAGTTCATCGGCTTAGCCTACCCCATCTATGGTTCGGACTTGCCAGAAATAATGAAAGAATTCGTCGATGACTTGTTGCCTCTGAATAGCGAAAAGAAACCCTTGTTTGTCTTTTGCACCCAGTTGATGTTCAGCGGTGACGGGTGTTACGTCTATGCACCAAGCCTTGCACGCAAGCAGTATCAGATTATTTATTCAGAACATATCTGTATGCCGAACAATGTGTGTATTAAAGGTACTCCATTCTCCTACACCAACGATCCTGAAGTCTTGACTCCTGTACTGAGGAAAGCTGAGAAGAAACTGGCAAGATTTGCAAAGCATATTGCTGATGGTGCACAGACTACCAAGGGGTCCTCTCAGTTTGCCCGTTTTTTGGGCTTGCTGCAACGCAAACCGTATCGTAGGTATTTTGACCGTTTCAGGGATGTTTTCAGTGTAGATGCAGATCGCTGTATCGATTGCGGGCTCTGCATACAAATCTGCCCTTCAGACAATCTCTATCGTGAAGGGCAAGTCATCAAAACAAAAAAAAACTGCATACTATGCACTAGATGCTACAATTTTTGTCCTGTGCAGGCTGTACTCTATAAGAATCGCGCACATCCTATGAAGAAAGGATTACCGTACAAAGGGCCCTGTTCTGAATTCAACGTCAAAGAAATATGCCAATCATCGACGTAATTCAACACAAATCAGCAGATGATCACGTTTATCCCCATACTTTTCAGTCTCTTGGCATATTCAGGATCTATGCCGCTGTCGGTGAGCAGATACTTTATCTTCTCTACACAACCGAGGGAAGCAAAGAGGACTTTTTCTAGCTTACTTGAGTCAGCAAGCAGATAGACTGTCTTTGCTGAGGCAATCATGGCGCGCTTAAGGGCAATGTCGCTGAAAGAAGGATAGGTCAACCCTGCATCTATGCTGAATCCTCCGGTGGCGAGGAACAATTTTTCAACGTATAAGTTCTCAAACAAATCCAGTCCCTTCTCCCCTGTAAGGCTGAGTGTGGGCGGTTTGAACTCTCCACCAACGACTAAAACACGATTGGAAGGCTCCATTCCAAGATGAAGCGCGATATTCAACGCATTAGTAACGATATTGAGATTGGTGCGATCACCAAGATGCTTGACCATCTCGGTCACAGATGAACCTGAATCAAGAATGATATTATCACCATTGCTGACAAATTCGGCAGCTTTCTTTCCAATTCTTGCCTTCTCTTCCTCATTGCCCCTGAGGGGTAAGGTCAACGGAAGATTTGTTGCAGCAAGTGTATTAAGATATGCCCCTCCATGCTGACGGGTAATCTGCCCACTCTTCTCCAAGCTCTCTAAATCTCCACGGATGGTAGGTTCGGAAACCTTGAACAGTTCTTTTAGCTCCTGAACACGACAACTACCATTCTCCTGCAGAAGCTGAAGAATCTTTTCTCTTCTTTGGTCTTGAAACATGTATGCACCCTCTTTCTCTATTCTATTTCATAATAGCTGAAAACAAATAAAAAGAAAAGAATTGATTATGAATGTATGACAATACGTGAAATACAAAAAGAAACGAGCCCTTCTCTTACAAAGAACAGTTCAGTACATATGGTGATAATAGAAGAAAATGATGCTGTTATTTTATATAATAGTAACTAAATGAAAAACTAAAAGAAATCAAACGAAATATTTTTCATTGACTAATAAAGAAAGTTATCATACGATGAAGACGAGCGAAACTCGAAAAAAGGAGAAACCCATGCCTACTATTAAACTCGGTTACGCACCTACTCGAAGAAGCATTTTCAGCGCACCAGACGCAATCAAATACCGAAACCTTACCAAAGACCGCCTTGTTGAGCTTGGGATCGACTTTGTCGATATAACCGACATCAATGAAGAAGGGTTGCTCTATGATGAGCAGGACATGTTCAAGATCGCCAAGAAATTCAAGGATGAAAGCATTGACGGCCTTTTTCTTCCTCATTGCAACTTCGGTACTGAATTTGTAGTTGCAAAGTTGGCAAAAGAGATGGGAGTCCCGGTATTGCTCTGGGGACCTCTTGATGAACGTCCTGAACCGGATGGAGTTCGGCTCAGAGACACGCAGTGTGGACTCTTTGCCACAGGAAAGGTGTTGAGAAGGTTTCAAGTACCCTTTACATACATGACCAATTGCCGGCTCAACGATCCGGTCTTCGAACGCGGACTGAGGGATTTTCTTGCAGTCTGCAATACGGTAAAGACGTTCAAATCCATCCGAATCTTGCAGATTTCCACCCGACCCTACGATTTTCTCACCACTATGTGCAACGAAGGGGAGTTGCTTGAAAAATTCAATGTACAACTTGCCCCAATCCCCATGCCTGAGCTGGTCGATACCATCAAAGCCTGTAAGAAGGACGAGAAAGAAGAAGTAGCAAAGGTAATCGAGTACATACGTTCTTCCATGGTGATTCAAGTTACAGAAGAACAGCTTGAAACAGTTGCTGCTTTGAAAGTAGCGATGGCTAAACTCAGAGAGCAATACAGTTGCAATGCAGTAGCGATCCAATGCTGGAACGCTCTTCAGGGAGAACTGGGCATCATGCCTTGCGCGGCAAACGCCCTGCTCAATGATGAAGGGGTGCCTGTAGTCTGTGAAACAGATGTCCATGGAGCCATTACTGCCTTGCTTGTAGAAGCAGCCGGTATGGAAAAAAGTCGTTCCTTCTTTGCAGACTGGACCATCCGCCATCCAGACAATCCCAACGGAGAGTTGCTGCAACACTGCGGTCCTTGGCCGGTCTCGGTTGCCAAGGACAAGCCGATTCTTGGGTATCCTTTAGCCTTTGAACATCCAGGCAGCCTTACCGCCGAAGCAAAGCCGGGGGTTCTCACGCTCTGTCGTTTTGATGGAGACAATGGAGAATACTCATTGTTACTAGGTAACGCAAAAGGAGTCGAGGGACCAAAATGCATGGGGACCTATCTCTGGATCGAGGTGCAGAACATCAAGCGTCTTGAGCACAAGGTAGTCACCGGCCCCTACATCCATCACTGTGTAGGCATCCACCAAAACATCGTCCCCATCCTGTATGAAGCCTGTAGATATATCGGCATCAAGGCAGATCTGTATGATCCGATTGAAGAAGAGGTACAAGCCTATCTGCGCGGGGAAGATGTCCCCTTGATGCAGTAAGCGAGGAAGTAGATGACTATTCAGGAACTTAAAAAGCAGGCGCTTGAGACAAGAAAAACCCTGCTCTCTATGATATTTCAGGCAAAAGCCGGTCATACCGGAGGAGCTCTCTCCTCGACAGATATCATTACCGCTCTTTTCTTTGAAATTCTTGCCCTCGACCCAACAAATCCACGTTGGGAAGGGAGGGATTATTTCATCCTCTCCAAAGGACACTGTGTAGAAGGCTACCTTGCCGTTCTTGCAAAGAGAGGTTTTTTTGATGAAGCTCTGCTTTCTACGTTTTGTCAGTTCAACAGCCCACTTATAGGACACCCGAACAACAAGATTCCCGGCATTGAAATGAACACCGGAGCTCTTGGACATGGGTTGTCGATTTCGGTTGGCATGGCTCTTGGCCTAAAGAAAGACAAAAAGCCGAACCGAGTCTTTACCCTGATGGGTGATGGAGAGCTCGCAGAGGGATCTGTATGGGAAGCTGCGATGGCTGCAAGCCATTACAGACTGGACAACCTGGTTGCCATCATTGACCGCAACCATCTGCAGATCTCAGGTTCTACCGAGGACGTCATGGGCCTCGAGCCTCTGAAACAGCGATGGGAAAGCTTCGGATGGGCTGTAAAGGAAATCCAGGGGAATGTGATGGAACAGGTCGTTGATGCCTTGAAAGCTGTCCCTCTTCAAACCCGAAAGCCTTCCTTGATCATCGCCCACACGACAAAAGGCAAAGGGGTCAAGGAGATGGAGCATATTGCCTCATGGCATCATGGAGTGCCTAACAAAGGGCTCTATGAGCAGGCCATGCTCGATTTTGAATCCATGCAACAGGAGTTGACTCATGAGTGAATACCGTGCATGCCGAGAAGCCTATGCAACCACACTGCTTGAGCTGGCAAAAGCTGACTCCTCGATCATCGTCATCAGTAGTGATGCACGGGGCTCCTGTTCTTTGAGCAACTATGTCAACGAACTTCCACAGCAGTATATCGAGATCGGCATCGCAGAACAAAACGAGGTCGGCATCGCAGCAGGACTTGCAAGAGTGGGGAAAAAGCCGTTTGTCTGCGCCCCTGCCTGCTTTCTCACTGCTAGAAGTTTTGAACAGGTAAAGGTCGATGTGGCCTACTCTCATCAGAATGTAAAAATTTTGGGCGTCAGTGGGGGAATAAGCTACGGGGCACTCGGGGCAAGTCACCACACCTTGCATGATATTGCATCTCTTCGATGCATCCCCGACCTGATGGTAATCCTCCCCTGCGACGCATACCAAACAGAGGAGGTGCTCAAGGCCTTGGTGGACATTCCCAATGCAGCGTATATCAGGATCGGACGGGAAAAGGTTCCCGCAGTCTATGACAGGGAGCAAAATATTTCGCCCTTTGTTTTGGGAAAGGCAAACACGCTTACTGAGGGTGACGACCTTACCTTGGTGAGCTGCGGAGAATTGGTCCATCATACTCTTGAGGCAGCGAAGTTGCTTAAAGAACAAGGCATCTCTGCACGGGTGCTTGACATGGCGACGCTAAAGCCCTTTGATGAAGAGGCAATCATCAAAGCGGCAAAAGAGACCAAAGCGATCATCACCATTGAAGAACATAGTGTCAACGGGGGCCTGGGCGCTACAGTGGGCCAAATTGTCAGTGCAAACCACCCGGTTTTTGTGAAGACCCTCGGGCTCCCTGATGAATATCTGGTAACGGGAAACAGCCTTGAGCTTTTTGCCCATTACGGACTTGATGCAAGAGGGATTGCAGCATCGGCGCAAGAGCTGTTCGACTACTCATCCAGGAGCTCAACATGAAGGCATACGTTTTATCCTTTGACCAAAGCACTTCCACGACCAAAGCTTTGCTTTTCGATCAGAGTGGAACGTTGATAGCCAGAAACGATGTCTCACATCGTCAGTTGGTAAATGAACAGGGATGGGTGGAACATGACCCGAAAGAAATTCTTCACAACACGTTCCTTGCCGCTAAGCAACTGCTGCAAACTTGTGATGTTGACACAAGCCTGATCAAAGCTGTATCCATCTCCAACCAACGAGAAACCGCACTCAGCTGGGATAGGAGGACCGGGGAGCCTCTCTACAATGCCATAGTATGGCAATGTGGAAGGGCAACCGACATTACCAAGGATCTTGAACAACACAAAGAGGTGATCCATGAAAGAACAGGACTGCACCTCTCGCCCTATTTCAGTGGAGCAAAGTTTGCCTGGTTGCTTAAACATATTGCGGCTGTAAGAACATCTGCAGAAAAGAAACACCTTGTATTCTCCACCGTCGATAGTTTTTTGCTCTACCATCTGAGTGAAGAAAAAGTCATCAAGACTGAATACTCCAATGCTTCCAGAACGCAGCTGCTCAATATCAAGACCCTCGACTGGGATGATGAGATGCTCTCCCTCTTTGGTCTTGATCGTGCAATGATGCCCCAGCTTTGTGACTCAAATGCACTGTTTGGCCATACGACACTCAACGGGCTGCTGAAAGAGAGTGTACCAATCTGCGGCATACTTGGAGACTCACAAGGAGCACTCTCAGCCCAGAATTGCAGAGAAATTGGAATGACCAAGGCAACGTACGGAACCGGATCATCGATCATGATGAATATCGGAAAAGAACCGGTACTCTGTGATGACTTGGTTACCAGTATTGCATGGAGTCTGGATGGGACGGTCGACTATGTGCTGGAAGGGAACATCAACTACAGTGGAGCCACCATATCGTATCTGGTGGAGGACCTTGGTCTGATTGCCTCAGCAAAAGAGGCCGGCGTACTGGCAAAACAGGCACAAGACATTCCATCGCTCTATCTCGTTCCTGCTTTCAGCGGTCTTGGAGCACCCTATTGGGATCCTGATGCCCGCGCTGTCATCGTAGGCCTCGACCGAAGGTGCAAAAAAGCAGAACTTGTAAAGGCTGCTGAAGAGGCAATCGCCTACCAAATTGCCGATATCGTCTTCTTGATGGAGCAGCACAGCAAGCTGGATGTTACCAGTCTGAGAGTCGATGGGGGGCCTACCAATGACAGCTTCTTGATGCAGTTTCAAGCCGACCTTTTGCAAAGCGAGGTACGTGTTGCAGCACTTGAGGAACTCAGCGGACAAGGCCCGGCATTACTTGCGGGTAAAAAGGTAGGACTGCTACAAGAACAGAGTGCCTATGGGAAACAGCCCAAAGCACTGTATGTGCCAGAGATGGGCAAGGCTGAGAGGGACAACCGATATGCAGGTTGGCTCAAGGCAATTACAAAGGCTCTGTCGTGCTAGAAATCCAGCAAGGTCTTCTGATCATACACAGAACGCCAATCCTTGTTGAAATCCTCGACAGCCTTGGTTATTGATGGCATGCTCAGACCGGTTTGGAGAAGCCCCAACTTGAGGGTACAACACCCAGAGCCAGCACTATAGGCGGTTGTAACCTCTGCTACGTTACGAAAGCTCGCAGCAAGCAGCTGTGTTGAACTGGTATTGGTCCACAAAAGAGAGGCCAATTCCTTGATGACCTTCGCAGCGTCGATGTCAAGATTCAACATCCGGTCATAATAGACAGCGATATATCGAACACCTATCTGCATCGCCAGAATACCTTGGATGGTGGAGAACACTGTTGTCGCCGTAATATTGATCGGCTCTTTAGCAAGAAGCTTCATCGCCTCAAGCCCTGCTTTCGTTACAGGTATGGCAACATAGGTTTGCTCACCGAAAAGGTTCTGTAGTCGATGGGCCTCGCCGACCATTGTCTTTGGATCGGAGCCCATCACTTGTATATGAAGGGCCAAGTCATCACCGATAAGCTTTCTGATATCCTGCAGATGAGAGAGCAACGAAGTTGACTCGATGCGTGCAAGCATGGTGGGGTTTGTGGTGATTCCCTTGATCGGATAATGGTCCAAAGCATAACTGATTTCCGAAAGATCAGCACTGTCAAGCAATAAGTCCATCTTGTATCCTCCAGTTGCTTTGAGTGTGCCACAGAAGCCCTCTCTGGACAAGCAGTTTAGCAACTTGACAAACCAGAGAAGATGCACAACCATTTGCCAATGAGCGAAATCATATTAACAGACAACTCCTACTTTTATGAGCCGACTTTGCAGTTGAAGGTAGTCAAACGAGAACCGGAGCTGCCATATCGTCTTCACAGCCATGAGTTTCTTGAGCTGGTTCTTGTGGTAGGAGGAAGAGGGATCAACTACACTGCTACAGAACAGATGCCGCTCAGGGAAGGGTCTGTCTTTTTCATTCCCCCCGGTGTGGAACACGGCTACAAAGAGGTGGATAATCTTGTCCTCTACAACGTCCTCTATGGACAGATGCTCATCAATGCCCAAAGTTTAGATCTTGTAGAGCTGCCTGGATACAGGGCATTTTTCCTTGAGGAACAGGCAATACCCAATATGCTGCTCTCCCCATCCCAGATAGCCGAACTGATTCCCATCATCCAGCTCATAGAGAAGGAAGCTGATGACCAAAGCTACGGCTCAGGCTCACGAACCTTGGCATACGCTTACCTGATAGAGCTACTGGTCAGGCTCTCAAGAATCTATGACCAAACCCCGAGGGAAACCAACCAGACAGCCAGAAGATTGTGGGAGGTCATCTCCTACATTGAGGACAATCTGGACATCAGTCTCAGCACAGAAGACCTGACCGAGGTGGCAAACATGAGTACCAGTACGCTAAACCGCTGGTTCAAGCAATCTACAGGGCTCTCCCCTATCGAGTTTCACATCCATAAGCGTATTGCCAAGGCGTGCACACTGATCCAGGAAAGAGGTCTTTCCATGGGCCAGATCAGTGAATCATGCGGATTCAAGGACCCCAATTACTTCTCAAGGCAGTTCAGGAAAGTCATGGGTATGAGCCCCAAGCAATATCAGAGGATTTTCTCCAGCCGCTTTAGTTGAGCGCCTGAATTGCTGTAACGGCGCTTGCATAAACATTCTGCTCTCCGATGTATTCTATGAACCCCAACCGTTGCATCATCGAGTGAACAGGAGCCTGCAAGCCACAAAACCATAGAGAAACCTGCTTCTCTTCGAGCATTTGCCGAATCTCAAAAAACTCCTCGATGGAGCTATGATCTATGGTCGGCACACCCCTGAGGGAGAATATGATATGAGCTGCATTTTGTGTGAGCAACTGCTGAGTTATCTTTGTCAACTGTTCTTGGGATCCAAAAAACAATGAACCATCAACATACACGACAAACGTGGGCTTCTGAGCATCCTTTACCTGGTCAACCCGAATAGCTATCTTGTGGCTTTTAATAATGAACATGATCATTGAAAATAGAATTCCGATAAGGATTGCTATGGTGAGGTCAAATACTACAGTAGCAATCATGGTGATAAGAAACTGGGCTATGGAAGTCTTTATTTTACAGCGAAACATCTGAGCTATCGCCTCATGCTCGTTCATCCTCCAAGCAGTTACCAGAAGCACCCCTCCTAGCGCAGAGAGGGGAATCTGACTCATAAATGGAGAGAGCAAAAACATAGAGGCAAGCAAACCCAAGGCATGGATAATGGAGGTCAATCTTGTCTGTTGACCGCTTTTGATGGCTACAGAAGTGCGGGCGATTGCTGCTGTGGCTGGTATGCCTCCAAAGAAGGGTATGAGGACATTTCCCAATCCTTGGGCAAAGAGCTCTTGTGTTGCATCCAGCTTTTCCTTTTTCATTTTTCCTGCAGAAGCACCACAAAGCAGACTCTCAACCATCCCCAGTGCGGCAATGGAAAGAGCAGGAGAAAGATACGGCAACAAGGCCATGGGTTGCAACATCATCAGTTGCAATCTCTCGGATGATACCAAGGTCTTGGGAATCGCTCCTACCACGGGGACATCCAAGGAAAGAATGCTCTGCAAGACCAAACATACAATGATTCCCAGCAAACTAGCAGGAAATCGTGCATTGAAGGACTTTGGCCAAAACAGCATGAGCAATACAACAAGAAGGCCGTAAAATAAAGAGGGAAGATGCACGGAAAACCCCAACTGAGCATAGGAAGCTAGACGCATAAGAGCGCTCTCTCCCTGACTTTGAACCCCGAAGAAGTTGTCTATCTGCCCAAGAGCAATAATTACGGCAATGCCGCTGGTAAATCCGGTTATTACCGCTCTGGGGATATAGCTTACCAACGCGCCTACTCGCAAAACAGCCAGTATCAACAGGATAATCCCACTGAGGAACCCTGCTATAAACACACCCTGAGGACCGCTTCTTGCCGCAAGACCGATTAAAATAGCGGCCATCGCCCCGGTGGGACCTGAAATCTGATAGGAAGCCCCACCGAAAAGCCCAATGACCAAGCCTGCGATAATGGCCGTAATCATGCCACTAGCGCCGTCCATACCTGAGCTTATGCCAAAAGCTAAAGCCAGAGGAAGGGCTACTGCGGCTACGGTCAAACCTGAAAGAAGATCTTTTGAGAAAGATTGGGGTGAATAGTGTTTGAACTCACGACGAAGAGCAGAAAGAAAAGAGACAGCATAGTTCATGCTTCAAATGCCTCACTTATTGAACAATGGCCGCATCATAGCGCTTCGGCACAGAAAGAACAAGTAGCTTCGCTCTCTTATCTCTTTGGTACAATCTCCAACCAATAGCCATCAGGATCGACGATGAAATAGATTCCCATCTGCTTGTTTTCATAACAAATGACGTCCATCGCTCTATGTTTCTCTCTTGCAGCTTCCAAATCGTCTGTCTCAAAGGCCAGATGAAACTCATTATCCCCAAGGTTGTAGGTCCCCTTCTCCCAGTTCTTCAGCCAGGTCAGCTCGAGTTTGTGCTTTGAAGAGCCATCTCCAAGAAAGACCAAGATGAAAGAACCGTCGCTCGCTTCTTTCCTGCGAACTTCCACCAAGCCCAGGGCTTCTTTATAAAACGCGAGAGACCGGTCGAGATCGGTCACATTGAAATTATTGTGTGCAAATGAAAAGGTCATACTATCCTCCAATTTTGTTGTAGTTGCGTTACTTCCAATACCTGCGTACCCATGTCCTTGAGCTCTTTTTTCAGTCTTTGACAGACAGTACTGTCGTTCCAAAAATGCATGGGGACCAGTGTTGAGACATCTACCCTCTGCACAAGGTCTTTCGCTCCCAGGCTGTAAAAGGGACCGAGCCTTGGGTCTACAGGGACGAAAGCAAGATCAAGATGGCGAGGCAAATACTCCAACTGCAGATGATAATCTGCAGCCATTTGCTCATTGTATTGGTCGCTCTCCCCTTCCCAGTGCCAGTGGTTCAGATCACCGGCAAAGTAAATGGTCTTTTCCTCAACCTCAATCACAAAAGCAACACCCTCATCAGTGGAACGCAGGGTTCTGATCAAAAGAGAGTCAACGTTTATTTCCTCATTCGGACCAATCTGCCTCAGAGAACCGAGAGACGGAGCCTCGGCAATGCTGATGTCCGAAGAGAGGATGAACGTGGTAGCACCCTTTCTCTGAGATAAAGAGAAGATTTTAGGAGTATAATGATCTGAATGCCTGTGACTCGCAAATACATAGAGAGGCTTCTTTTCATCAGAGAGAGAAAGCTCTCCAGAGGTGTAGTCGAGCAACAAATATTGCTCTTCTGTTTCCAACAAAAAGGCACTGTGTCCAAGGTAGGTGCATAACATACTATAACCATGGCCTATAGCCGTACAGCTGTCAAGCTTAAAGCACCTGTGCTATAGTAGCTACAAAAGGAGTCCACAAACATGCACATTACACTCTGTAACGCTCAGGACAAAATATTGGCTAGCAGTACTAAACACGACGACTACTCGCTGTATCTCGTATATGCTGAACCGTATCATGAAGGCGATTACATCACCCTTTCTGTTGAAGAAGAAGGCCTGTATTACCTGCAACTTGATGAAGTACTGGGGAAACAGGTGGTATATCTGAAAGAAGAATCAAGCTTTCTCATTCCAGTCCAAGAAAACAGGCTGACGTGTTATCATCCAAGTGCATTCAGAGCAAGGATGCACCTCATTACCCTGGAGAAAGCCTTTGGCCTAGGACGAAGAAACCTAGCCTGCAACCCGTACGATCATCACTATACGACCAATATATATCCCCACGCCAGCGCGAATGTAGAAACAAGAGGAGAAATGGTATTTGCAGCGCGCAATGCCATAGATGGAGTGCTTGCAAATGCAGGACATGGACTGTACCCGTACGCAAGCTGGGGTATCAACCAAGACCCCAAAGCCGAACTGCATCTCGATTTCGGTCGCCCAATCTTGCTTGAGGAGGTACGGCTTACCCTTCGCGCCGATTGGCCGCATGACAGCTGGTGGACAGAGGCAACCCTCATTGACAGCGATGGGGAAGTATCAATCCTCCCGCTGAAGAAAACGGCACAGCCACAACGGTTTGTGAGAAACCCCAAAAAGGTCACCAGCCTTAGTTTGTGCAATCTCAAGAAAGCTGATGACCCTTCACCCTTTCCCGCTTTGACACAGATTGAGACTTGGGGGTACGACCTTTAGTCATAGGTGAAAACCAGACGGCTTCTGCCGTCTTGTTCATACCACAAAGGGAAGTTTGTATTCCAGATGTTGTTGAGCAGATTGAACTGAAACACCCCGTTTGCTCTAGGCATTACGTTATCAAAACGCAGCAATTTCCTCTCGTCAAGACTCACTAAAGGAGAGTCAAGATTCTTGATTGTCAGTGTTTGCTCTCCTTCATAGGTCAATTGCTCTATTGCATGCAAAGAGCGCGATCCATTCTCTACTGTTGTATCAAGAGCAAGGTTGTAACCAAGCTTTTGCATCCTCCAGCTTCCCAAAGCCCTTGGTTGTACTGATACACCAAGCCACATAGCCTGCGGCAACCGGGTTGCTTCCTTGTTCATCCAGTCAAGGCAGATGCTCTCAAGCGAGCCTGCAGCAGAAAAACGATACCGAAGAATAAGATTTTTGGGAGCTCCTCTTGGGCTCTCTTTCTCTGCATCGAGCAAAACTATGGCTGAAAATCCCCCGCTTTCCCTTTTAAGATATATTTTTGACACCTCAGGCCGATAGAGGCGGTGCTGTACAGGAGGATAGACAGCCTCCATTCCAGGCTTCCCAAAGTCAGCACTGATCCAATCTTTACCCAAATCATAGTTCCTATTGTACTGATGGTGGAATTGTAGATAGTCCTCTGCGCTGAACGTTTCGTAGCGATAGACTCCAAGCCCCTCTCCTTTGACCAGATCGTGGTCTCGTTCGTCGATAAGGTGAGCAAGCGAACCATCGTTGTTGAATGCTATATGATGCAGTCCTATGGTATACACTCTTCCAACAAGGAGCGTTTGATCGTCATCCGCATGAAAAGGCTCAATCTCCAATTTCCTCAGTTCGCTCTGGGCTTCTGTTTGCAAGCTCGGAGGGAGAGATGCAATGGCTTTTGACAGATAGTCTCTTTGTTCCTGATGAGCTGAAGAAAAAAAGGAATATGTTCTAAGATCCCTTCTCGTATCTTGAGAGCCAAAAACATGAGCATACTCAGCTTTTGCAAACTCTTCGATGAAGTGGTAGGCCGGAGGAACCGCGTCAGAAGTAATGATATCGGCTTTTCTTGCACGATGGAAATCTTCGACCGACCAGTTCTTGTAATCGGCAAGGTACTTCTTGAAATCAAGGCCCCAGGTATGTTCAGAGACCATCAACAGATTGTCAAAAAAGGTATCAAAAAAGGCATGCTCAATGTCCAGCAGTCCTCGTTCCTTCCATTGCTGCGCAAGCCGGTTGAGAGCCTTGAAGGCGCTTACCTTGTAGGGATCACTGCCCACACCATGAATCCAGGTATCTCCAATCTCCTCTGTTACCACAGGAAGGTCCTTCTTGAAAGGAAGAATAGAGCGGGCATACGCATCCAAACTAGAGGCAAGAATCTCAGCATCAGGATACTGTCTTCTCAATCTATCCCAAACCGAGAGCACCTGATCTTGGGAAGGAGGCCCGCAGTTATCGGCACTGTTCTCAATGACCAGAAGATCCTCAAGCGACCCGATGGGCTCTTGTGATCCATAGGAGGCGTCATATTGGACAATCACCTCCTCTTTACCAGGGGCTCTCCAAACGAACAGACGAGGAACCTTGGGTAGAGGGGAACCGCCGTTTACCCCAAGATGCAAAAACTGGATGCCCGCTTTCGCAAGATGGGGAACCATGGCCAACGTATGGCCAGGGACATCTGTCATCTTGGCAGCGATTGTCTCATGGTTAAAACGTCGATCAAGCTGCTTGGAAAGAGACAGTCCATAGTGCAAAAGATTGCTGTCCATCAACTCAGTATGAGTGGTAAAAGGGAGTGCATGATAGGTGATGTCCCCAAGCCGTATCGCCTCGACCAACTTCTGTGCCTCAGGACCTTCCTTCTTAGCCAGATAACTTTTAATCAACCAAGACCCGGTAGTCCACACCAACCGCTCCTCTTTGCCTCTTTGGCGCAACAGAGTTGCACACTCGATGGCGTTGGGAATGAACTGGTCGAAATACCGATCTATTGTCCGGGATGCCAAATCAGTAAAACCAATATCCAGATGAGTTTTAAACACTACGTGAACTCTCTTGATCATACTCCTTATCTCCTTTCCCTGCTTGCGTCAAAACTGCAACACAGGCATACTGTCAACAGAGGAACCTACTGTGGATTACGAACTGAACAAAGCATCAAGGCGTTTATCAGAGTTGCCAATCAGCATCGAACTGTCCGGATTTATCATCGAGGTACAATGGCTTCGCGTCATGCAAAAGACAGGACAATGGGAGATCCCCCGCCATGCCCACTCGAGCTTTGAATTTCACATAATCGCCCGTGGTTGTTGCAGGGTAGTCACCGACACCCATTCCTTTATTGCAGGAGAAGGATGCATGTACCTCACAGGACCGAAAGTCCACCACGCACAACACAGCTACGACGAGAAGGATCTCATCGAGTACAGCCTGGATTGCACCTTCCGTCCACGCAAAGAAACCTCGAACCATGACCGAGGAGAGTGGGAACAACTGCATGCTTTTTTCTTGCATGCCCCCTGTCTCCCGGTCCAAGACACCTCAGGGCTCATCTCCTTATTTGAGCAAGCTCTTGAGGAGGCCTTGCATACTCGACCTGCCTATGGGATCCTCGTCCATTCCTATATAGTATCCATGCTGGTCGCTGCAGCAAGAAGCATGGGCCTCGGCCCCACCCTTGCAAATGGAAACCAGAAAACAAGGATGGATAGGATAGCGGAGTTTGTCCAAGACAATATCCACAGACCTCTGTGCCCGATGGACATAGGTGCCTACCTGAACCTCAGTGAAAAGCAAGTCTCCCGCATCGTGTTCGCTTCTGAAGGTTTCTCTACCAAGCGCTTCATAACAATAGCAAAAATCGAAGAAGCCAAAAAATTGCTTGAAAATCCCTCCTATAGCATCGGTGATATTGCCCAGGGTCTTGGTTATGCCTCCACCAGCTATTTCACCAATGTATTTCGTAAACACGAGGGAATAGCCCCTGGTGCCTATCGTGAAAAAATTCTACCTAAGCTCGATATTCATCATACATAAATGTCTAATAATTTACAAACAAAAAATTAATATTTATCCTAAAATTATCATATAAATTATGCTTAATTATTATATTAACTACTTTTATAACCAAAAGGCTATAAAAATATGCTAAAAAATGTCTATTTTTTATAATTTTTAATAATTTCGTTTGTCTATTTTTTACAAGTCGTGATATACTGTCCTTACACAGCCCAAAAGGAAGCAGCATGGACAAACACCTAGCAAGACAGATACGAAAACACAGGGTCTTTTATCTGTTGTTCATCCCAATAGCACTGTACTTCATCCTCTTCACATATTATCCCTTCGTCAGGGGTTTCATCATGAGTTTCCAGGAGAACCGATTACTAGGTGCCCGCCCTTTCGCCGGACTGGAAAACTACAGACTCGTGCTGGCAGATCCTGATTTTCGTTCTTCCATAATCAACTCCTTGATTATTGGAATCTGGGACATGGTTCTCTATTTCTGTATAGCCCTGCTCTTCGCCCTCATCCTCAATGAAGTAAAGCAACGGCACATAAAACAGACAATCCAGACAATCGCTTATATACCGTACTTATTCAGCTGGGCTGTCATCGGGGGTGTCTGGGCTTTGATATTCGATCTCAATGGTTTGGCCAATCGTTTTTTGAGTCTTTTTTCTGTTGATCCAATTTTTTTCCTCGCTACCCCCAATCTGGCTCGACCTCTCATCATAGCCATGGGGGTATGGCGATCGATCGGATATTTCGCCCTACTCTTCACCGTCGCCATCATGAACATCGACCAGCAACTGTTTGAAGCTGCCCGTATCGATGGAGCCGGCAGAATGATGCAGATAAGAAAGATCATAGTACCTTCACTCAGTCCCACGATGAAAACCATCATCGTATTGCTTTCCATAGGAGTGCTTACACACTTTGATGAGATTTACGTCATGGTAAATCCAGCCAATCGGAGGCTTATCAGCACGCTTCTTCTCTATGTATATGAAAATGGAATCTTGAACTTCCGCACCGGTACGGCCAGTGCAGGAGCAACACTGGTGATGATTGGAACCTTGGCTTTTACTGCCTTGATTCGTCGATTGACAGACTATGACAAGGAGTAGAGCAATGAAGAAAACAACTACCAGGCAAGACTCCTTGCCGATTTTGATCAGAACCCTCAATATCCTATTCTTGGTATGTATTGTGGTGCTGATGGGCTTGCCGATGCTCAACGTCTTGGCGGTAGCCTTCTCAACCCAAGCAAACAGCGATTCACCGGGCTTGGTGCTGTGGCCTTCCCCGATCACGGGCCAAGGGTTTCAGTTCATCTGGAAACATACCAACATTGCTACCCCATTCTTCAACACAGTATACGTATCGGTGGTGGGAACAGTGCTGCATGTTATCATGGCTTCCCTTGCCGGCTATATTCTCTGTCAACCCAATCTCCCTTTGAAGAAACTGATGACTACTTTCATACTTCTTACGATGACCGTACCCTACGAACTGACTATGATTGGTATTTATGCCGTAAATAAGGAGTTGGGCTTGATCAATACCTATACAGGCTTGATCGTCAACGGCATGATCAGCGGTTTCAGCGTCTTGCTCATGCGCAACTATTTCCAAGCCATCCCGCAAAGTCTTTCAGAATCGGCAAGAATCGACGGAGCTTCTGAACTGACGATTTATGCATCAATCTATCTAAGACTTTCCATCTCAGGACTGATGACCATAGGAACTCTTGAGTTGATACGCAGGTGGAACAACATCACCATGGTCGTAACGCTCATCAGCGACATGAAGAAGTGGACACTCCCGGTTTTGCTGAGATTCATCCTTTTCGACCAAACTTCAACCAGCGGTACCAGCTATATTTTCGCCAATGCAAAGATGGCTGCAGTAGTACTTACGGCAATACCGCTGGTAATACTCTACTTCTTCACCCAGTCATTTTTCTCAAGTGGAATCATGATTGGCTCGATAAAAGAATAATGCATCACAGAGGTGCATTTGCATACAACCGTACATTGGATCCAAAGGAGGATGCATATGAACAAAAAACGTGTATTAATCGGATTGCTGGTGTTGCTCATCAGCTTCGGTCTCTTTGCCCAAGCACAGGCTGAAAGAGCACCTGTAGAGGTAAGGGTGCTTGCCGGGGTAACAGGAGGCAAGGATGAAGCTGAGAACAAACTCTTCGAAGCCGCAATGGAGAAGGCAACCGGCCTGAACATCAGTTGGGAGAAAGTACCCTCCGGTTATGATCAGGTTCTGATGCAGAAGCTCGGCGCAGGAGAAGTCTACGACCTGATCTACCTGAATCAGTTCCAGATGTATACACTTGCAAGGCAGGGAGCTTTGACCGACCTGACAAGCAGGATTGCGAACTCCAAGGTATATGCCGAGAATGTTGACCCGGATGAGCTAGCAAAGATTGCGCTCAATGGAAAGTACTATGCCGGATTCAATAAGCTGGAGGTCTTTCCCTTGGTTAATGTCAACAAGGCTATTACGGACCGAGTCGGCATCGACCTGTCCAAGCTTCACACCCTTGAGGATTACTATCAGATGCTCAAGAAAGTGAAGACCCACATGGAGCAGACAGAAGGTCGCAGACCCTATTATCCGTTCTTCACCTACATGCCGGACATCTGGGACCTCCAGCCCTGGTTTAGTTCTGTTGGACTCAGACGTGGTGTATTTGTAGATGCAAACGGCAAAAAGTATGCTCCTTATGTCGATCCTAAGGCCGAACCTGTCTGGCAGTGGCTTGCTAAACTCTATCGTGAAGGCTTGATGGATCCCACCTCCTTTACTGGTAAAACTGGTGATATGCGCAACAAGATGTGGCAGAGCCAGGATATCGTAATGGACGTTGATTGGGCGGCATGGACAGGCTTGTACAACAACAACGCTCGCAATGCGGGGACCTACCCCGGCAAGGTCAATGTAGTTGGCCTTCCCGGAACCAAGGGTCCTGATGGGAAATACATGCTTGAGCAGGGAGGAGCTTCGTTATGGGCAATCCCCTCCAACGCAAAAAATCCTGATGAAGCATTCAAGCTGATCGAGTACATGGCAACCAAGGAAGGCGGTCTCTTGCTTTCTGCCGGTATCGAAGGGCATGATTATGTTTGGAAAGACGGCAAGATACAGTATACAGAAGTAGGTATTGCTCATGCCAAGGATCACGGGGCTCCGTTCCCGATTTCCACTCAGTTTGATCTTACCATCCTGGGCGAGATGAATCCTGGCGTTCTTGAGTCAGTCGCCATTGGCCGACGTCCTGACGTAGAAGTAGCTCCCATGGGATTTGCAAACGGAGAACTGGACGCACGCAGATATTATGATATCATGTCAAAGTGGATGACCGATTGTGTAATGGGCAAGATTTCTGCCCGGGACGCCATCAGAGGTGCTGAGAATGAACTTCGAGCGAACAGGCTTATTGACTAGTAGCGTATCGTAAGCATTGAATCAGGGCGCAGCTTTTGCTGCGCCCTCTTTAAAGGGAAGCGTATGAACGAACTGAGCTATACCAAAACCTACGGCAAGGAAGCCGTTCAAACCTACCAGAACATCAGCTTCACTGTTGGAGAGCAGATAGAAACAATCGAGCTTTCCTATACCTATCAGCGGTTCAGGATGGAACCAAATCAGTGGGGAGTAGAGAAAAAAGAGATTAATATCATCGACCTCGGACTTTTCTCTGCCGACGGTCAACTGCGAGGATGGTCAGGGTCGGAAAGACTTTCCGTTACGATATCGGATTACTATGCCACCCCGGGTTACAAACGAGGCCCTATCAAAGCAGGCACTTGGAATGTTGCACTAGGAATCTACAAGGTAGAGACCGAAGTGGTCGTAGAAATTTCGATCAAGTTGATCCCCAAAAAACGGCGCTATTTCAAAGGGGATCTTCATATGCATACACTCAACAGCGACGGTGAGTATTCCACGAGCGAGGTCATCTCCTACGCCAAGCATGCCAAGCTTGATTTCATCGCTCTGACCGATCACAACAACACCCAACAGAATGATGAGATCGGCAATCCACAAGGGATAACAGTTCTGTCAGGAATGGAGTATACCAATTACAGAGGACATGCAAACTTTTACTTCCCTCATGATGCCCACTGTCATGCAAACCCACTTTCCAACACTAAGGAAGAGATGCTCCAAACATTCCAGGCAGCCCGTCAAATGGAGGCCTTGATCTGTATCAACCACCCGTTTGACGATAGTTGTCCTTGGCTGTTTGGATTCGACTTCGACTTTGCTTTGGTTGAGGTATGGAATGGTTTTTTCAAGCCCTCTGACGCCAAGGCAATCGCATGGTGGCATGACATGCTTGTTGAAGGCCGACGCTTGGTCGCCATCGGAGGCTCTGATACTCATAAGATTGAGATGGGAAGAAGCTATGGAACCCCTACAACGTGGGTGCATGCACTCTCCAGAGGAAAACAAGACATCTATGCATCACTCATAGAAGGAAGGGTAAGCGTGAGCGCAACACCGTCGTCTGCTCATCTGATGCTCTTTATCGGGGACGCATCCATCGGTGAAAAAATTGCCTACAGTGACGATTTGAAAGCAGAAATACATGTCTGCAATGCAAAGATAGGAGATCAAGTCATACTCTACAGTGATGCTGGAGAAGAGATGCAATACAGCTGCCCATATGCGGGCGACGTTTCTTTTGCCTTTGGCGTGGAGAGAAGAAAGTTCTATCGTGTAGAACTGTATCGAAACCTGTTCGGCTTGGAGTTGCTCGACGCATTTACCAATCCAATCTATCTTCTTTGAGCTGTTGACTCTCTTTCAATGAATACGAATGGAAGAGATATGCTCAAAGGAAAGCGGTTTTGGCTGGTGATCAGTGAGTGTAAAAGAGCTACTGCCGTCTGCCCCATTTCAATCATCGGCTGGGCGATGGTCGTCAATCGAGGAACGGAAAAAGAGGAGAGCTCGATGTTGTCGAAACCGATGACTGAGATGTCGTTTGGTACTTTCAGATTATGATCGGCGAGAGTGCGGATTGCTCCTAAGGCAAGCTCATCGGTGATGGCAAAAACTGCCGTGAACTCAACAGACCTTTCAAGCAACTTTTTTGTTGCAGCAGAACCACCTTCAAGACTATAGGTTTCAGAACTGACCACCAAGTTCTCGTCATAGGGCAGGGATGCTTCATTCAGGGCTTTCTTGTACCCTTCGAACCGTTCTCTAGGAAAACTGTACTTGGTGCCTCCTACATAAGCAATCTTCTTATGCCCAAGTTTGACCAAGTGATTGACCGCCGCAACGGAAGCCTCTTGCTCACTGATATGAATTGAAGTTGCTTTCCACCCACTTTTTTCGAATGTCACCAAGACAGTAGGAACCTTGTTTTCTTGAAGATATTGGTTGAACTCCAATAGTTCTATCTCATGCAGGAGGATGATTCCGTCGAGTCTGTCTGCTTTCAGTCTTTTCAGGCAAGACCGCTCTCCCTCCGAATCAGTGGAAGCAAAATAGAAGCTGGTATGATACCCGAATTGTTCTAGATGATGCTCGATGGTGCTGAATAGTTGTCTTTGGAACATGTTGAACGTTCCAGGCATCACGATACCTACAGTAGAGGTATGCTTGCTGACCATGTCCCGTGCAGCCCTGTTCGGCACATAGCCGGTTTGCTTTATCGCCTGTAGAATCCTCGCACGCTTATCCGCACTTACACATGCCTGATGATTGAGCACCCGAGATACGGTAGAAACCGAAACTCCTGCCATCTTTGCGATATCTTTGATACTAACCATGAAATCCACCTTATTTTGTTGTATCTTACCCGCAACAGGGCCTCATCAACAAGTATAAACGGCTCTCACTTTCTGAGGGCCATAATCGCCTCTACAGACGCATCGTAGCTGACAAGCGGACTCAACTCAAAGGCTACAACACCACGATATCCTCGATCTTCAAGATGATCGATGACCTTCTTATAGTGTATCTCTCCAGTTCCCGGTTCATGTCTTCCTGGATGATCTGCTATATGAATATGGGCAATCTGCGAAGCAAAACGATCATAGGTGTTGCACAAATCCCCACTCATAATCTGCATATGATAGAAATCGTAGAGTACTTTGATGTAAGGAGAATCAACAGCTTCCACTACCAACGAAGCATCCTTGATAGTTGAGAGAAGATTTCCTTGGTGGTCTACTGTCGTATTCAATGGCTCCAAGACACAACAGATACCCTCTTTCTCTGCATAGGGGGCGACACAGAGCAAGGTTTTTATCATATTCATATAGAGCCTATGGGAAGGAATATCGGCATACGCGTTGACCACCTTTCCATTATCAAGAGCATTGGAATGAATCACAACCATCTTTGACCCTACTTTTTTGGCAGCTTCAAACGATGCTCTCAGGTAGTCAACATAGCCTTTGAGGTGTGCATCATCACAAAGAGAATATTCATTCCCATCTCCACTCAAAGAACTGACAAAGAGACTGCTCTCTTCGCACTGTCCTTTGATCAGTTGTAAATCCTTATTTTCCCAAGACCAAAACTCAATTGCATCAAAACCAGAGTCCTTTGCTCTTTTTATTCGCTGCAGAAACGGCTGTTGGTCATGCAGGATTTCAATATTTGCAGAAAAACACAGCATGGAACCTCCTTGATGGATGGCAATATATCAAGGTGCTGGCTTACGTAGCCCTTCTCCTTGAAAACGTTATCATACTAGTATGCTTACATCTGAATTCTTTTTTGTCAAATTATTTCTCTTTCAGAGAGCATTATCTTCTCTGCTCATGTAGTGGAAATGTCTTTACAAATTACGAGCCTATAGTATACTTTATTCAATATGATAACGTTTTCAAAACATCGTCATAAAGCCGATGGTTTAGAGGAGGATTGCAATCCATGAGTACAGTCATAAGAGTTGGCATCATTGGTGCCGGACGGATTGGGAAATTACATGCAGAGAACATAACCAGAGGGGTAACACCCGTGCAAGTGGTAGGCATCAGTGATGTCATGATGAATGACGCCATGAAAAGCTGGGCAAACAATCTGGGTATCGAGCTTGTAACGAAGGATCCCTTGGAACTGATCAATCATCCACAGATTGATGCCATTCTAATCTGCAGCAGCACCGCCACTCATGCCGATTTCATCATTGCCTCAGCTCAGGCAGGCAAGCATGTCTTTTGCGAAAAACCGATTGACCTCTCCCCACAAAAAGGGTTGGAGGCCATCAAGGTCGCAAAAGAGAACAAGGTCAAACTACAGCTGGGTTTCAACCGTCGCTTCGACCATAATTTCAAGCAAGTTCATGATCTAAGAAAAGCTGGTAAATTAGGGGATGTACATATCGTAAAGATAACGAGCAGGGACCCGGCACCTCCATCGGCCTCCTATGTGGCCGTCAGCGGAGGCATCTTCTTGGATATGATGATCCACGACTTTGACATGGCTCGCTATCAGGCAGGATCTGAAATTGTGAGCGTACATGCAACCGGGGCAGTCCTGGTTGACCCAGAAATTGGAAAAGCCGGAGATGTTGACACCGCCATTGTGACACTTCGTTTTGCCAATGGAGCTATCGGGGTCATAGACAACTCCCGTCAAGCCGTCTACGGATACGACCAACGGGTAGAGGTGTTTGGATCCAAGGGTTGTGCCCAAGCAGAAAACGACAAGCCAACCAATGTGGCACTCCTTACAGCTGAACAAGTCGTAAGTGACAAACCGCTGTACTTCTTCCTTGAACGATACAAAGACGCATTCATCAGCGAAATCAATTGCTTCGCTCAAGCCATTATCGACGACAAGGATGTTGTGGTCAGCGGTGAAGATGGCCTTGAGGATATGATAGCGGCACTTGCTGCAGGAAAAAGCTTGAAAGAACAGCGAGAGGTGACAATCAAGGAAATGAAGAAAGAGTTGGGACTCTAGATTAATAGGAGAATTTCATGACTAGGATTCGACTGACCATGGCGCAAGCCTTGCTTCGGTTTTTAGATAATCAGTATATCTCATTCGATGGTGTTGAAGAAAAGTTTGTTGCTGGTGTTTTCGGCATTTTTGGACATGGCTGTGTCGTGGGAATCGGGGAAGCCTTGGCAGCAAAGGAAAACACACTCCCCTTTTATCAAGCAAAGAATGAGCAGGGTGCCGTGCATGCAGCAACAGGGTTTGCAAAACAGAACAACCGTAGGAAAATCATGGCTGTCACGTCCTCCATCGGACCTGGTGCCTTGAACATGGTCGTCGGGGCCGGAACAGCAACAGCGAACCATATTCCGGTCCTGTTGCTTCCCGGAGACATCTTTGCCTCCAGGCAACCTGATCCTGTTTTGCAGCAGATCGAGCTTCCTCACGACTATACAAACACGGCCAACGATGCGTTTCGTTCTGTAAGCCGCTACTGGGACCGGATAAATCGACCTGAGCAATTGATGAGCGCGATGCTCAATGCAATGAGAGTACTTACCGACCCCTGTGAAACTGGTGCGGTTACGATTGCATTGCCTCAGGATGTACAAGGAGAAGCCTACGACTATCCCGTAGAGTTTTTTGAGAAACGGGTGCATTACATCGAACGCAGAATACCTACACAAGCACAGCTTGAAAGGTTGGTCTCCCAGATCAAGAAAGCAAAAAATCCTTTGGTCATCTGCGGAGGCGGGGTACGATACAGTGAAGCAGGAGAAGCTCTTTCAGCCTTCTGCGAGAGCTATCACATCCCCTTTGCTGAGACTCAGGCAGGGAAAGGGACTATACTTTGGGACAATCCGTACAACCTCAGCGGAATAGGGACGACCGGAAGCCAATGTGCGAACGCTCTTGCAAAAGAAGCCGACCTGATCATCGGAGTGGGAACCCGGTTTGGCGATTTCACCACGTGTTCAAAGTGGTTGTTCCAAAATCCTAAGTGTAGCTTTGTCTCCATAAATGCAGCACCTTCTGATGCCTACAAACTGAACAGTCTTCCCATTATCGCGGATGCAAAGCTGACACTACAGGCTTTGGTTGATGAGCCTCAATTGGAAGAGTATCAGAGCACTTGGGGCGATAGGATCGAGAACGAAAAAGAGCTGTGGGATGATGAGGTCAATCGCCTCTACAGCCAAGAGATTCCACACTCCCTTTCTCAAGCAAGGGTATTGGGAGAGTTAAATGATCGATTGCTTCCCCAAGACGCCATCGTTGTCTCCGGTTCCGGCTCCATTCCCAGTGATATGCAACGGGTTTGGAGAACCAGGAAGAAGGGAACCTATCATATGGAGTATGCCTTCTCCTGTATGGGGTATGAGGTGGCAGCAGCTCTTGGCGTAAAGATTGCTCAGCCGGAAAGAGAAGTGGTTGCCATCATCGGGGATGGCGCTTATACCATGCTCCACACTGAACTGCTCACTTCCATTCAGGAAAACAAGAAAATAATAGTCGTGGTTTTGGACAATGCTGGGTTCCACTGCATCGACAACCTGCAAAACAGCCAAGGCATTGAACACTACGGCAATGAATGGAAGGTTCGAGAATCAGAGACGGGCAGGCTCACCGGTGCCTCGCTCAAAGTTGACTATGCCCTCAACGCACAAAGCTGGGGAGCCGTCGGGCTGAAGGCAAACACGGTTACAGAGCTGAATGAGGCTGTAGAGCAGGCTCTGAAAGCAGAGCGATCGGTTTTGATCCACTGTCAGGTTGCACCAAAGTCGATGACCACAGGCTACGGTTCTTGGTGGAGGGTTGGAACTGCCGAGGTTTCCACAAACAAAGCTGTTGAGAACGCTTGGAAAGAACTTGAGGCAGAGATACAGAAGGTACGACAATTTTAGAAAGGAATATGAGATGGATAATACACCTATCAAACTGGCGATAGCCCCGATCGGCTGGACAAATGACGACCTGCCACAACTTGGGGGAGAGATTACGTTCGAACAATGTGTCAGTGAAATGGCTCTTGCAGGATTTACTGGAAGCGAAGTAGGCAACAAGTATCCTCGTGACACCAAGGTTCTTAAAAAAGCACTTGATTTACGAAACTTGCAAATCTGCAATGCTTGGTTCAGCACCTTCCTCACAACACAAAGCTATGAACAAGTTGAAAAAGATTTCGTAGAACATTGCATGTTCCTCAAGACCATGGGTGCAACCATAGTGGGAGTGGCAGAGCAAGGCAACTCCATCCAAGGCAGACAGGATTTGCCTGTCTTTGATGCAAAACCGATCAATACAACACAGCAGTGGGAAAAACTGACAACTGGGTTGAACAAACTTGGCAAGAAAGCCCAAGAGATGGGCCTTACGCTCACCTACCACCATCACATGGGGACAGGTGTCCAAACAAGTGAAGAGATCGACTACTTGATGCAGCATACCGATGATGCTCTGGTCGGTTTGCTCTATGACAGCGGGCACCTTGTATTCAGTGGTGAGGATGCAATGGCCGTTCTGAAAAAATGGATTGGACGAATCAGACACGTACATCTCAAGGACGTACGAGAAGAGCGTAGAGAACAAGCGATCAAAGAGAAGTGGTCTTTCCTCAAAGGCGTCAAAGAGGGTGTCTTCACCGTCCCCGGTGATGGAATGATCGACTTCAGACCGATACTCACCTACCTCAAGGAAAACAGCTATGCAGGCTGGTGGGTTGTCGAGGCAGAGCAAGACCCTGCAAAAGCAAATCCACTTGAGTATGCCATGAAGGCAAGAGCCTATATCAGGGAAGTTGCCCAGATATAACTTGCATCACTGAGGCCATAGTAGATCTGTTGAACCAATATAAAGTAGAGGTGTTGACACCTCTTTCGTTTATGTAGAGACCGTATGCATCGGAAGTTAGTTCTGATGACGAATTGTGAATTATCACTAAGACACCATTGTATGGAGGATACTGAGTATGAACAAAATCAAAGTCGGCGTAGCAGGCTATGGAGTTATCGGACAGAGATTGGCTGATGGAGTAGCCGCACAAGGTGACATGCAGCTGGTCGGAGTTGCCGATGTTGCTCCTACCCTCAGTGTGCAGGCGCTGAAAGAAAAAGGAATGCCTTACAAGTTCTTTACCGCAATGCCCGAGAATACTGCTGCACTTGAGAAAGCCGGTATCCCAATCAGTGGCTCGCTTGAGGATTTGGTGCAGCAGGTTGACATCATGCTTGACGCCACCAGTGCCGGAGTAGGTCTCAAAAACAAGGAAATCTACAAAAAATACGGCAAGAAGGCTGTCTTCCAAGGTGGTGAGAAGAACGCAATAGCCGACGTCTTTTTCCATGGTTATGCAAACTATGAAGCTGGGCTGGGGGTCGACTATCTTAAGCTGACCAGCTGCAATACTACCGGCCTTATCCGTGCTGTTGATTGTCTTGACCGTGAAGTAGGTGCAGAGAAAGTCGCCATCACCATCATCCGCCGTGTTGCCGACCCTGGCGATTACCATCGTGGACTGACCAACGCGCTTCAGATGGACAAGGCTCCCAGCCATCAGGCTGTCGATCTGATGACCATCATGCCACACGTCGATGCAACTGGAATTCTTGTCCATACTCCGGTGACCCATGGGCATATCATCACCGTATTGCTCACACCGAAGAAGGACGTCAGTGTCGAAGAGGCTATTGCAATCTTCGAGAAGCATCCGAGAATCAGGGTTGTATCCATCGACGAAGGATTCTTGGGCAATGCAAGCCTGTTCCGTTATGCACGCGACCTTGGCAATCCTCGAGGTGACATGTACGAAATTGCCCTATGGAAGGATTCTGTGGTCAAGAGCGGAAAAGATTTGATGTTCGCCATCAACATACCCCAGGAATCGGTCGTAATTCCAGAGAATATCGATGCCATCAGAGCCGCAATGAGGATGCAGGATAATCGCGAGAGCGGTACGAGCGAAACCAATAAATATTTGGGAATCGGAACATGGAAAAAGTAAGTCAGATTCGTATGCGAAGTCTTGACAATGTGGAAATGAAGGGGCGGACGGTACTCTTCCGTCCCGATATCAACTCCCCCATCGACAGCAAGACCAAACGTATCGTAAACACAAACAGACTTGAAAAGGCCGCTCCCACCCTCAAAGCTCTGCTTGATGGGGGCGCAAAGGTGGCCTTGCTTGCTCATCAAGGCGACACTTTGGACTACCAAAATCTCATACCACTTGCCGAGCATGCCAAAATCTTGAGTTCCCTCACAGGGTATGAAGTTGCCTATCTTGATGACGTATGCGGTCCTGCTGCCCAAGAGAAAGTCAAGAACCTGCAAGAGGGTGAAGCTGTAGTGCTGGGCAACCTTCGCTATCTGAGTGAAGAAATCACTGCTTTTGAGAAGGAAGTCAAACTCAAGCCAGAGCAAATGCTCGACACCTGGTTGATCAGGTCCCTTGCTCCGCTTGCCGACCTTTATGTCAACGATGCCTTTGCAGCCGCTCATAGAAATGCTCCGTCGATGGTTGCATTCCAAGAGTTGCTTCCTACCGTTGGAGGAAACCAGTTGGTCGCTGAGTACACCGCCCTGTCGAAGGTTGCCGCTATACCGATCCATCCCTCTGTCTTTGTGCTCGGAGGAGGAAAGATCAGCGATGCTTTTGGCATGATGCGCAACGTACTGGAGAATAAGACAGCTGACAAGATTCTGTGCGGAGGCATTACTGCACTGGTCATGCTTATTGCAAAAGAAGTAGACCTTGGAATGGCGACAAAAAAACTTCTCGAAGATCGTGACCTGCTCGTGTTCATTGAACAAGGTAGAGAGCTTCTAAAACAATTTCCTGATGCCTTTATCGTGCCTTCCGACCTTGCCTATGAGTTGGATGGAAAAAGGGAGGAAGCCGGCATTGAAGAAATTGACGGATCACCGGCGTTCTCTTCAAAACTGTTTCCTGACTTGGGCAGCAAGAGCATCGAGCTGTACAAACAAGAGATTGCAAAAGCTGGTTCTATCTTCGTCAACGGTCCTGCAGGGATGTATGAGGACGAACGTTGGGAAAAAGCTACCAAGGAGATTTGGCAAGCCATTGCCACTTCCAAGGCTTATACGGTAGTAGGTGGTGGGGATACGATTACTGCGGCAACGCGTTTTACCGATCTAAATCAGTACTCCTATGTCTGTACTGCAGGAGGAGCGATGGTTCGCTTCCTATCAGGCAAGAAACTCCCCTTGATAGAGGCTATGGAAAAGGCCTATGACCGGGATACAAAGGAATAAAGCATGCAGTTGAGCATCCCCTACCGTGATTACCAGAAGCTGAACATTGAAATTCCAGATGCAAATCTTTTAGGAGTTCTGGAACCGAACGAGGTTCCTTCCTTAGGAGAAAGAGAGGCTTTGAGTAGTTCAGTTGGCAGCCTTGCAGGATTTTTAAAAGGTGCAGAGAGTGTGCTCGTGATCATCAACGATGCTACGCGCCCCACTCCTACCGTGGCGATGCTTGACGTAATTCTCCCTTGTATCGAAGAATCTGGCCTAAGTGACGCTCAGCTTACCATTCTTGTGGCAACCGGGGCTCATCGTCCGGTTAAACAGAATGAGTTTGTACAACTGTTGGGCTGTTATGCCGATCGCCTTTCCGATCGGCTTATCAGCCATGTCGCTACAGACCAATCAAGCCTCCAAATGGTAGGCACGACCAGAAATGGAACACCTATCTTGCTCAACAAGCTATTATTCGCCTATGACCGCATCATAGTAACCGGAAGTGTAGAACCCCATTACTTTGCCGGATACACCGGTGGAAGGAAAGCCTTTCTCCCTGGTATTGCCGGCTTCGCCACCATAGAGGCAAACCATAGGCTGGCGATCAGCGACCAAGCATGTTCACTAAACCTTGAAGGCAACCCGGTGCATGAGGACATGATGGATGCACTGACGCATATCAAAGCACCGGTGTTCTCAGTAATGACCGTGTTGGACAAAGACCAGAAAGTAGTGGCTGCTACTTCTGGTGATATCGTCACCTCCTTTGAGAAAGCTGTAGCCATTGCCAAAAAAGTGTTCTGCGTTCCTATCGAACAACCAGCGGACATTGTAATCTCAATCGCCAAATTCCCGATGGATATCAACCTTTATCAAAGCCAGAAAGCTATCGACAACGGCGCTTTGGCAGTAAAAGATGGAGGGACACTGATCATGGTCTCTTCCTGCAGAGAAGGTATCGGGGATGCAGAGTTTGCCAAGCTACTTGGTTCTTGCACCTCACCAAATCAAGCCCTTGAAAAAATCAAGCAAGGATACAAGCTTGGATACCACAAGGCTGCGAAGATGGCAGCAGTGAGTAAGAGAATCAAGGTAAAAGCCTATACAGACTTGGAAGATGATCAACTCAAATCGCTCTTCATCGAGCCCGTACATGATCTTCAGAAGGCCCTTGATGAGGCTGTAAGCAATGGAAAGAACCCGACAATCTTGGTGCTCGCTGACGGTTGTGTTACTGTTCCTCTGCTCTCTTGAGCACCTCCATCAAGCTTCCTCTGAAAACACCGGGAGATTCCATCTTCATGCTGCAAAGAGCCGCAGCAAATCGGGTAGATTCCTCTATATCATGGTTGGCTCTCCAAGCTAGATAAGCGGCAAATGTGGTGTCACCCCGTCCGGTCCTTCCACTTGTGTTTTTGTTGGTATAAGGAGCAGTAAAGATTTTGTCATCAGCGCAAACCAGAACCTCAGTGTTGTGCGTCAGCATCACCTCTTTTGCTCCCCAGCTGCAGATCAACCGGGCAGCCGCTTTACGATCCTCAAGCCCAGTGAGGATAAAAGCTTCAGCAGCATCCGTTTTGAAATATGTGATGTAGGGGAGTATTTCCCTTTTGTGTTCCCAGTCTTTGAATACCAGATTCTGCTGCGCATCAAGACATCGAAGAACTCCTTGTGCATCGAGAGCTACTTTTGAAGTTTTCGAGAGAGGTGCTATCAGAGAATCAGGGATTTCTCCACCGAACAATCCTGCTAAATGATAGACAATTCCTGTACTGTCCACCTCCTCGTAGGAGAAGGAATCTGCTTGACTGAGCAAGATTACCTCTCTGCGTTCTTTATCAGGGGTGAAATAAGTGTTTTTGATTGAAGTACTCTTCCTTGAATCTATAACATTCCAGTCAACCATCGGATGTTGCAGTTTTTCTATAAGAGGCAGATCGTTTTTTGCGAGCTTTGTAATCACTTTTACTCGGGAGCCTGCTGCTGCAGCGGCAAAAGAGGAATAGACAACTGCCCCACCAACAATGTCCTGTCGAATGTTCTGATGATCAATTAAAATATCTTGTGAGATATGTCCAATCATGACAATGTCGTAAAGCATCCTAGTCCTCCATCGGCAATACATGTAAACTACGATCTTTGAACGAAAGGCCAACTTTGTGCCCACTGGTAAAAAGTGGATGGTACTGAGGATCGGCCACCTCAATTTGAAGTACCTTCTTGTCATTCAGCTCCACTTCATAGAGCATCTGAGAACCAAAATAGACAGAATTAATGACTGTCCCTGAAACCAATATGTCATCCGGGTGTTCACATATGATTGACTCAGGTCTGGCGACAATCAAAACAGAATCGTCAACTTTGATGGATTTATTCCATCTTGGAGCAATTATTCTTTTTCCCATAAAGGATAAATAGAAAGTTGAATCATCAAAGGATTCAACCTTTGCTTCAAGAAAATTAGCTTTCCCAATGAAGCCTGCAACAAAGCGATTTGCAGGATGACTATATATCTCTGCAGGAGATCCCATCTGCTGTATAAGTCCTCTGTTCATGATAACTACTTGATCGCTGAGGGTCATGGCCTCCTCTTGATCATGCGTTACGTACACACTTGTAATCCCAACCCTTTGTTGCAGCTTGCGAATCTCTAAACGAGTGGAAACACGAAGTTTTGCATCAAGATTAGAAAGGGGTTCATCAAACAGTAATACCTTAGGCTCCATAACCAAGGCACGTGCAAGACTCACGCGCTGTTGCTGTCCACCAGAAAGTTGGCGTGGTTGACGATCTTCGAGATTCTCCAACCCTATAAGGGTCATGATTTGATAAACCTTCTTTTTAATCTGCTCTGAATCTTCCTTTCTAATCCTAAGCCCATAGGCAATATTCTCAAAGACTGTCATATGCGGAAACAATGCATAGTTCTGGAAGACCATTGCAGTAGGTCGTTTGTTAGGCGGAATTTCGTTCATGCTTTTTCCGTCAATAAAGACATCCCCAGAAGAAGGAGTATGAAAACCGGCAATCATTCTAAGAGTTGTAGTTTTTCCACATCCTGAAGGTCCCAACAAAGTAACAAGATCTCCTTCCTTCACATCCAAATCAATATGATCCACTGCAACCACCTGATCTGTATCCTTTCCAAACACCTTCGTCAAATCCCTCAATTTCAAATAATCATTTTTCATTCTGCAACCCCTATTCTAGAATGGATGAGCCTTGCATGCCCTTACCCATTCGATCTGTAAAAAGCTTAATCAATCCCAATGCCAGCAAAACAATGACAATCAACAATAGACTCATCGCAGCAGCCTGAGCATACTGGCTATTGTCAACGAATCCTAATATTGCAACAGTAATGAAGTTCCATCGACCAGAAACAACAAATATGATTGCACTAATTGCCGTCATTGAGCGAACAAAACAGTTCGCTAAACCAGAGAAGAAAGCCGGAGTAATCATGGGGAGTGTTATTTTACGAAACGTTAGGGAGCTATCAGCTCCTAAGTCTATGGAGGCCTCCTCAATTGAAGGATCAATTTGCTCGATCGCGGCAATCCCATTTCTAATTCCTACCGGGAGGTTCCTAAAGACCAACAGGGCCATAATGATGAATCCAGTCCCGGTCAAGGTTGTCGGCATTAAAAAAGAAGGCGTATTGAAAGCAAGAATATACCCGATCCCAACGACTGTTCCAGGAACTGCAAACGTCAACATACTTGAAAATTCCATCGTATTCTTTCCAAAGAATTGCTTTCTACTGATTAGATAAGCAATAAACATGCTCAGAACACCCGTAATTGGAGTGATGACCGCAGAGAGATAGAGAGAGTCAAATATATATTTCTTGCCTACCCTCCACATTTGCACATAGTTGCGTAACGTAAGCGTCGAGTCAACGCCCCACAACTTTTGAAATGACCCCCAGACAACCATTGCATAAAAAAGCAAAACAATTCCAGCAAAAAGAAGGCAAAATCCATATACAGGAAACTTGATGTACCATTCCAGATTCTTGATAGTAGCACTGGTAGGCTTGCCTGTTACTGTCACATAAGATTTCTTGGATAAGAGGTATTTTTGTAAGTAAAACGCGATGACTGTTGGAATCAACAATAAAATTGCAAGTGTAGAACCTCGAGCTAGATCATACATACCCGTAATCTGTAAATATGCCTGAACCGATAGTACAGAGAAATTTCCACTTAAAATCATTGGGTTGCCGAAATCAGCTAAACTCTGAATAAATACCAATAACCAAGCGCTGACTATTCCAGGAGTAGCCAAAGGCAAGATGATTGTGCTGAATATTTTAATCCGTGAGGCGCCACAGTCCATTGCAGCTTCTTCCAAGGCAGGATCAATCGCTTGTAGCACCCCTACCAAAGCTAAGAAAGCTGTTGGAGAATACGCAATAACTTCTACAATCGTCAGTCCGGTAAGTCCATAGATATTTCCAATCATCCCAGAAAATAAACCCGATCTCCCAAATAGCAGAATGCATGCCAGTGCCACCACAAAAGGAGGACTCACCATAGGAAACGTTGCTATCAAGCGGAAGATACGCTTTCCCTTCATAGGGGTGCGGGTAATTGCATAGGCAAACGTAAACCCAACCAAAGTACCGATGCTGGCAACAAGGACACCAAGAATCATTGAATTACACAGCGGCTGGAGATAGTATGATTTACTCAATACATCTATATAATTCTGAAAACTAAAACGCCCACCTACGGACAAGCTGGTCTTGAAAACCTGATAAATTGGAAAAATTACAAAAAGAATCAGAAGATAAAAAATCACCACGATAGAAAGGAGTAAAAACGGCTCCTTGATGAGTTTTTTTATCTCATTAATTCTTTGACTATGGCTACTTTGTTGTTGTCTCATCACCCACCTCGTTACAACAAAGTGCAATCTCATTAAATAGCGAGATTGAGATTGCACTTATTATGATGCAAGAATTTACTACTTGCCTATACGATCTCTCCAAGCCCTAACATTGTCATCCTTGGCAAGACCCATCTTCACAGCATCGTAGTCTATCAATTTGATGTCACTTAGCTTTACGGCACCTTCTGCAACTGTAGCCTTTGGATTCACGGGAAGACGTGAATATCTCTTGAACAAATTCTGAGCCTCCTCTGAAAAACACCAATCCATAAAAATCTGTGCTTCCTCTACTTGCCTCGCACCCCTGAGCATGGAAACAGCACCAACTTCGTATCCGGTCCCTTCTTCAGGGAAACTCATTACCAAGGGATAACCCATCGCTACACCTTTTGCGACAATGTCATGTGAGAATGAAATACCGACTGCACATTCTCCAAGCCCTGCACGAGCAATACATGCTGTTCCACTTTTTGTGTATTGATGGACATTTTTGTCAAATTTCTCCCACCAATCGAGAGCTGCATCAAGACCTTTCATCTGTATAAGTGTAGCCCAGGTGGTATAAGCCGTACCGCTGGTGTATGGATAGGCCATCTCGATTTGATCCTTGTAAACAGGATTGAGCAAATCGTCCCAACTCTTTGGTGGTTGGAGATTATGCTTCTTTAAAAAATTGGTGTTTGTTACAAATCCTATGGCACCTGTATAGAAACCATTCCAGCTATAGTCATCAGCATGCAGCATGGCTTCAAGTTCAAAATCAATCTTCGGCTTATAAGGCGTCAACAAATTCTTTGAATGAGCATTGATATGGTCAGTGTTGGAACCACCAAACCAAACACTTGCTTGGGGGTTGGACCTCTCTGCTTCAATTCGAGCGAGGACCTCCCCACTACTCATACGTACATATTCAACTTTGATGCCTGTAGTTTTCTGAAAAACATCCAAATAGTACTGAGCTTCTTCGGTGTCCAAGGCTGTATACATTTGCAAAGTTTGATAACTTTTTTTGGGCCCACTTTCTGAAGAAGCTTGGGCATACAACCCCATAGTCAATACTAATAGTACGGCTAGAATACACAACGTCTTTTTCATCTTCAATTCCTCCTTTTGAAAACATACTCAAACGCGAGCCGGCAACGTTTTTGTTTTTTTCCTCCCATTATTCTCATTTCTCTTTTTACAGATTTGAAAACGTTACCATAATTTGATGATTGCATTGAATTCGACATTTGTCAAATAATTCTTATTTATGCAAAAAATATGACTTATCTCACAATCTGAATAAGCTAAAAACTACTAGAAAACTATCTAAATTCTTTGATAACGATTCCATTGACAAGAGCCATACTCATGCTACGATTGCATTGGAGGATCTATTATGAGCAACAGATGCATTGGCTTGAATCGGATCATCAATCCGTCACTTTCCTTGCCTGATTTTATACAACTTGCAGTTGATGTGAAAGCAACATCAATAGAATTGCGTAACGACCTGAAAGGAGTAAGTATCTATGACAATATGGAACCAGATTCTGTAATACAAATGTGTAAGGATGCACAAATTCAGATTGAATCCATCAATGCTTTACAACGCTTTAATGATACAGTACCTAGGCTTGAAGAACTGAAAATGTTGATCGATGAGGCAAAAGCAATCGGCTGCAAGGCAATTGTCCTGTGCCCCATCAACGGCATTGCAGAGAATGAGGATCGTACACGCTATGTACAACAAGCGACCAACGCCCTTTCACTATATGGTCCTCTCTTCAAAGAAGCGGGTCTATTAGGGTATGTAGAACCTCTTGGATTCAAGCAAAGCTCCTTAAGAACCAAGAAGGATGCTGTTTCTGCCATCAAGCAATGCGGATTTGCTGAATGCTATCGACTTACCCACGATACATTCCATCACCATCTAGCCCAAGAAGAAATGTTTTTTGCCAAACAGACAGGCTTGGTACACCTTAGCGGGGTACAAACTGCAAAGCCAATAGATTCAATGCTCGACTGTGACCGCGTATTTATCACCAAGCAGGACCAGTTGGGAAATAGAGAACAGATTCAACGTCTTATAAAAGAGGGATTTGCAGGAGTCTTCTCATTTGAGCCGTTTGCTGCCGAAGTACAAGAGCTCTCAACCGAAGAGCTAAAGAAAGCTCTGAAAGAGAGTATGCAATTGCTGTTTCTTTAACTCTTGTATTGCTTAATATACAAAGAACGTAAGCATCTCGCTCCACCCACAAAAACATGTTGGCTTTCTTCTGCGTGAAAGAGAAGCTTTATCTTATTATGAAGTCTGGTCATACACATGGCATCAACTTGCTGGTGGAGCAATGCTTCCCAAGCAGGGCCTGCCTTGAGAAAATCACCCTCAAGAATGATAACCTTTGGGAAATACAACATATTAATGTTTGATAATGCAATAGCGACCCACAGGGCTATTTCCTTGAGCAAGATGTAGCACAAATGATCGTTTTTATTGAATCCCTCGGTTATTGTATCTATGTTTATAGTATTCTGACTAAAGAGATAGGAATCAGGATATGCTTCTTGCATGCTTTTTGCCTTTGTAATAAGATGCTTATATTCCAGGACACTCTCAAGGCATCCTCGGCCACCGCAGCGACAACGATGAGTGTCATCCGCTTTGACCACCATATGCCCTACCTCGAGAGCCATCTTCGCAGTATGCTCTCCTTCCCAAAGGCCTGCAACCACACCATAGGATCCTGCATGTACCAAAATAAAACGATCAGTATTGTAAGTATTTTCTGCATTAACACTCAGTTCAAGCGTCTTGTACTGCATCCATGAGTCTACATGTATCATTACTGGATCCTCAATTGCCTTTTCCAATACTCTCTTGAGCTCTATGTTGGTTCCCCAACTAGGGAAATGGGTGGCATGAAGACATACTCCGCTTTGTGCATCAACAAGTGCATGCACCGCTACTGCTATACCTAACAGTGCATAATTTTTCACTTTGCATAGTATTCGATATAATGTAGAAACAGCTTCAGCCACTACAGGCAGGGATGGATTACCCCCGACAGAGATTGCCGCTTCATGTACCGTATTCAAGTTGAAGTCTAGAAGCTGTGCGCGAATCACATCATACTCTACATGAATACTTAAAAAATACCCAAAGGTCGAACATAGTCGAAATAGTGAAGGTCGTTTCCCTCCTGAGACAGAGGAGTCCCCTTTGCCTACCGATTCTATCAAACCTTGATCGAGTAAAAGCTCATTGATCTGATTGATCGCTGTCCTGCTCATCTGTAATTGTGGAGCCAACCGAGCCGGAGAAAGAGGCTCTCCACTTTGGTAAGAAGAGAGAAGCAACCGAGTATTATGCTCTCGAATATTGGTAGGTTTTCGTGCATGCTGAGGCATCAACAACTCCTAAATATTACAACTATTAGATAGTTTTTTATATACATATTAATAGTATATACCATGCGACAGAGCAGAAGGCAACCTTTAGAGCCATTGTTTGATAACTATGTTGACAAATAGAAAAATCATGATACTCTAAAAGAGTCTAACACCCGATTTTATAGGATGTTGAGTAAAGTAGAATTATTTACTAAGAGTTTTTTGATTATTATATGGAATTTATTACTTTTAGTAGATATTTGTTCGGGTTTGAGTCAGTATTTTGAAAACGTTTTCTGAAAACTTTCAAATTATTCTCAAACTCTTAATCTTAGGAGGAGAAACACGTGGCAACCTTGCGACTGAATAATCTGGTTAAAAGATTCGACGAGGTCATAGCAGTAGACCATATCAATTTAGAGGTTGCTGATGGGGAGTTCGTTACCCTACTCGGACCTTCCGGTTGTGGAAAAACCACAACCCTCAGAACTATTGCCGGTTTTTATTATCCTGATGATGGAGAAGTATATTTCGGTGACAAGATCATGAATAATGTTCCTCCTAACAAACGTGATACCGCTATGTGTTTCCAATCATATGCTCTTTTTCCTCACATGAGCGTTTGGGACAATATCAGCTTTGGCTTGAAAATGCGTAAAATACCAGTGCAAGAGCAGAAGAAGCGAATTGAAAAGGCAATGGAGATGCTCTCACTTCAGGACCTGGGCAAACGTAAACCTGGGCAACTCTCTGGAGGACAACAACAACGTGTCGCCCTAGCCCGTTCGATCGTGACTGAACCTCAGGTGCTTCTTTTTGATGAGCCGCTCTCAAACCTCGACGCAAAACTCAGGGTGCAGGTTCGTGTGGAAATTCGAGAGATGCAAAAGCGCCTTGGTATTACGGCAATCTATGTCACCCATGACCAAGATGAAGCGTTGGCTATCTCAGACCGCATTGTCATCATGAACCAAGGAAAGATTGAACAGATGGGAGATCCATACACCATCTATCGAAAACCGCAGACGCGCTTTGTCGCAGGATTCATTGGCATGGCGAACATTTTTGATGCAGAAGTTCTGAGCATAGAAGGTCCAATCATCAAGGTCCTCTCCCCTTATGGTCCACTTGTCGTAGATACCAAGGGACAAGAGATCCCTGAAAAGGGTCAGACTATTCACCTCAGCTATAGGCCTGAAGACATGAAGATTCGCGATCGTGAGAGCCCAAATCAGATAACAGGTACTGTAACACAGGCAGTCTTTATGGGGGATATTACCGACCTCTTCATCGATGTTAATGGCAACAAGATGCGTGCTCAATCGGATGATGAAGAAAAAATTGTTGCATCAGACAAAGTGACCTTTGGCATATCCAGCCGAGCTTTCAGTATTCTGAGGAGGTAGGGATGAAGAAAAAAGATCCGTATACGCTCACCACAATCCTCATGCTCCTCCCTGGTGTCGGTTTTATTGTATTCTTTATAGGTTCTTCCATCACGCTTACCGTGTTGCAAAGCTTCGGACTGTTCAGCCTAATCGGGCAAAGCAAGTTTACCTTGTCCTACTGGAATTCAATCCTCTTCTCCCGAGAGGCTTTGGACAGCCTCCGTTTCTCAATGAAGATGGGATTGTTCAGTTCTGCAGGAACTGTCCTGGTAGCCTTTCCTCTGGCCTTGTTTTTCAGAAAAGCAGGAGCCGGCAAGAGCTTGCTCGGTTCAATTATAAAGATACCTCTGTTCATACCCGCCTTGGTTGCCTCATTCTTGATACTCAACCTCATCTCCTATCATGGCTTGATCAATACCGTGCTCATGCGAACAGGCATCATTTCTGAGCCTTTGAGAATGCTCAATGATAAGTTTGGTTGGGGAGTTATCGTCATCCAAGTGTGGAAAAATCTACCATTTGTGCTTTTGATTGTGATGAGTGCCATCTCATCCATCCGCGATGATACGATTGATGCAGCAAAAAATCTGGGTGCAGGGTACTGGTCGATTTTGTTCAGAATCTACCTTCCACTCGCGATGCCGGGCATCTTGGTGGCCATGATTCTTATGTTCATCAGAGCTTTCGGAGACTTCCCTATCACCAGCGTAGCAGGACCTGTCTATCCTTCCTCGGTTGCCGGACGGATGCAGACAATGGCACATATTTTCCAGGAATGGAATCAGGCAGCAGTACTGGGAGTGATCATCATCGTGACCACCTTCATCGTCGTCTGGACATACTCCAGATTCGCAGAATTAGTACAGGGGGAGTAGAAAGATGCAGAAAAATAGTGCACCAATTCCTCTCCATCTTATACAGAAGCGCCGCCTAAAACGATTTTATATTGGTTTGACTGCGTTTTTTGTCATCGTTCAGATTCTGTGGGTCGGCATACCCATTCTCATGGCCGTAATGTGGTCCTTAGTAAATCCAAAAGACTCATGGTCCTATCCAAATCTGTTTCCGCCCTCCTTCTCCTTGGAACAATGGCGATTTGTATTCAGGTATACCAATATCGGCAGAGCCCTGCGAACCAGTTATACGGTTGCACCATTGGCGGTTATCCTTTCCTTCTTACTTTCGTTGCCCACAAGCTATATCCTGGGCAGGAAGAACGTTCCGGGCAAGAAAGTCTTCATGCTTGTCGTACTGCTTCCTATGATCATGCCAGGAATGGTTGTGGCTCTCTTTCTCAGCAGAGTCTTCGCAATGCTCGGCCTCAGCCAAACCTTCTTTGGATTGGTTGTAGCACATACCCTGATGAGTATGCCTTACATGATCAGGGTCATGACAACCAGCTTTGCCTCCATCCCTCAGGATGTAATCGATGCAGCTGAAAACCTCGGAGCAACTACGTACGTTAAGATCAAGGACATCTTCCTACCTATGATAAGACCAGGTCTTCTTGCCGGTATGATCTTTGCGTTCACGACAAGTATTGAGGAGTTCAACCTTACGTTCATCATAGGAACGCCGACTTTCGAGACTATCCCTACAATTCTTTACTCATTCATGGGATACAACTTCATTAGAACGAACGCTGCGGTCGTCTCGCTTCTGATGATGACGCCAAACATTATTATGTTGTTCATTGTCGAGCGATTCCTCAAGAGTGATTACCTCTCGGCTTCGCTCGGTAAAATGTAGCATCTTACACAAGACAAAAAGGAGGTTCTGTGTATGAAAAAGATTTTAGTGCTTTCACTTTTATTGGTGCTAGTCCTTTCAATGGGCTTCGCAGCAGGAACCAAGGAACAGGCAGCTTCGACTCAAATCGATTTGCAGACTGCCAGTTGGGACCAAATTGTTGAAGCGGCGAAGGCTGAAGGTCAAGTGACGTTCTACGCTTGGTATTTCCCCGATTATTTCAGGGAAGCTGCCAATGATTTCCAGAACAAGTATGGTATCAGGGTGAATTTGATCATCGGAGACCAAACTGCAAATTTCAACAAGGCCATCAGTGAAAAGGATATGGCCACCGGAACCATCGACGCAATGATCGTCGGCGGGCAGTGGGTCAAGACCACGATGGACCTCGACCTTTTCTGGGGACCGATCAAGCACCTGATTCCAGATGCCGACAAGCTTGCCCCTTCTCTTTGGGAAGTGCAGGAAGGTGTTCTGACCAAGGGTTATCTGGCTCCTTTCCATCGCAACCAGACCGGTATCCTCTATGATCCACAGCGTGTTCCTAACCCGCCGCAGACATGGGCTCAGCTGGAAGCTTGGATTGATGCCAATCCCAAGAGATTCGGCTTCAACGACCCCTCAAAGGGTGGTTCAGGACAGTCCTTCGTCCACACCATGATCAAGGAAACCACAGGCGGACTTGAAAAATATGTGGGTGATACTGAAGTAGTAGCCTCCAAGGTTGCGAACTGGAACCAGGCATGGGATTGGGCTTATTCAAGAAAAGATAAGTTGACCTTCACGGTATCCAACAACGACTCAATCATCAGGCTCAACGATGGCGAAATCGCAATGACCTTTGCCTGGGATGACAACGTCAAGGACATGATGAACAAGGGCAATCTCTTCTCAAGAGCACAAATGTACATTCCAACCATGGGTGCTGCCGGCGGTGGCGATACCATGGGCGTCTTGAAGAACTCTCCAAGAAAGGCTGCTGCTTTGTTGTTCATCTCTCACATCACCAGCAAAGAACAACAGCTTAAGAAGTACAACATGCTTGGCGCATATCCCTCACGTACCGATATCGAAATTTCTGGCACGTTGCTCAGTGAAGAAGATCGTGCAAAGAATGCACTGGCTTGGTTCCCCGCTCCGTATAAGGACTACATGATCAGCGAGTTTGTCAAGAACGTGTTGATGAAGTAAATTGCATAGCGTACACTACAGACCGGATTCCTAATGAATCCGGTCTGTTTTCATCAATCAATGAGGTAATAATGCATCCATTTTCAAAAGAGACCTATCTTCGTGAAGTGTATTTTCAGGCACATCGTGGAACGATGGAGGAAGGATTGGAAAATACACTCGCCTCATTTCTTCATGCTTGGCAGTTCTCACACGCAATCGTTGAAACGGATGTTCGGCAATTAGCCGATGGCACCTTGATTTGCCTGCATGATGAAACAATTCGTCGTGTTGCAGATACTGACTCGCCCTATCTGGACGTTCCTGTAAAGACGTTGACCTGGGCGCAGGTACAATCCATTGAATTAGGAGACGCTAATCATATCCCCACGCTCAAGCAAGTCTTAAGTCATCTGGCTGAGGAACGAGATAGAAAGCTATATCTGGAAATCAAAGATGCTCCACTCAAGACGGTGGTCACTTTGCTGGACCAATACCAAGTAACAGACCAAGTACTATTTGTGCATGCAGAACAATCCTACTTGCAAAAAATCAAGAAACTGCTTCCTTATAATCAGACGATGACCTGGTGCTCTGGGACTGGAGAGCAAATCGTCAACCATTTTGAGAGTCTTGCAGCAAACCACTTTAAGGGGATCACCCAAGTACAGATACACTACCCCACCCACAAGGAAAACGGAAAAATAATAGTCGACCTTCCTGAAAACTTTCTTGAAAGGGCACTACTGATAACAAGACAAAAGCAAGTGACCTTGCAAGTCTGCCCTCTCGACTATAGTAGTGAGTTGATACTCGATCTTCTGGAGAGAGGGGTCCGCTGGTTTGTCAGCAATGCCCCCTTGCAGTTCGTTACTTTATTCAACAAGGCACTAAATTCGTGAAGCCAACAAACGCTCACGCACCTTCTTCACTATCATCGCATTGAACGGCGTATAGTCCTCGTAGGTATATTCACAGATATAGCAGCCTTCATAGTTGCGAGTAAGGGCGAACACCTCATCAAAAGGAATTTTCCCAAAATAAGGAGGAAGGTGGATATCTCCCTTTCCAAACTCACGCCGCCAAGACATCGTCATTCCATCGTAGACAGGTCGATTGGTTACTCTCAACGGCTCGAAAGTCCCCGTATTGTCATTGAGATGCATATGCCCAAGGTAGGGGGCCATCTGCGAAACCGCCTTGAGAAAATCAAAATGATAATAGTGCGCAGCAAGGAAGGCATGTCCTGTATCCAGATTCAGCTTCAAGTTGGGATGGTTCACTTTGAGTGCTAACTCTACCACTGGTTCTATGAGCTCAACTTCTATGTTCTCAACGCAGAGCAACACTCCTTTCTGTGCAGCAAGATCACTAGCCCAACGATGGGCGTCCAAAAACTGTTGCTCCACCATTTGGTCTTGACTCTTGACTTCATAATGCAAAACAAGCTTAGTCATTCCCAACTGCTTACAAACCTCCAAGGTTGATGCAAGTACAGACCGATGCAGAATTGGATTGATAGTGTCCCTTAGATCAAGACCCCTTCCTATATGACCAGTATAAAAGAGGTTATGCTTTTGCAGTACGGCTTTCACTACGTCAACCCACATCTGGCAGATCTCTCCCTCAATAATCATTGGAAAGGTCTCAATGTTGATTTCCACGCCATCAAAGTGTTCTTCTTCAATGTTGCTCAACGTTTCATCCAAGGCTGAAAACCCGTTTATTTTCGGAAGATTTACCCCAACCATCGGCCACTGCATACTCACCTCCCAGCAAGCACATAATCAAGTAAAATAATAGCATTTCAGAAGGTAAAAAAACAGCTTGACCCCTAGGATTTCAAGAGAGAAGAAAGCAGAAATTGCTTGGTATAGGCAAGACCTTCCTCAACCAAATCAAAACAGGCGCTGCGGATATTCCAATCAAGGAACAAACCTCGAATTGCACGATTGAAATACGAGGCCAAGAATTGAGAATTGGTTGTCCCTCAGGCTGTCCTGATTGTGGTACAGCAGATAGTCGGAATAAATTGTCGAGTAGCGGCCATCTGTCGGGCAATCGCCGATGAAGACACTTGAGGGCTCTGTCGTCAGGCCTTTCTCAAGGATGGATGGTTGTTCTGTTGAATCGAAGCTGTTTCGATGGTAATGTTTTTATAATGTATTTGGTGAAGAGGAAGTTTTTGCATGTGCCAACAAGACAACCCTCTTCCTTTTCTCCTTCAGGGATCCTCCCCCCTGATCTTCTTCTCATTAACCACATACCTCAAACAGACAGGCAAAAATCATTTGAGGAATAGTTAGAAAATATATATTCGATACAGTGATTTACCGCTTAGTATAACAAGGTCTTAGACTTTAGAAGAAATTATTTTTGAGTTAGAAAGATACGCTTGTTTCTCGCTTTGCAACTCATCATATACAGCGGCAAGACTCTGATTGGGTGAGTACACAATCGATTGTTTTTGAGAGACCGCCTTTGTATATGCATCAAGATGCTTTGCATATATACCAAGTGCTACACATGCATTTATCCAGGCACCCAAGGAAGTGGTTTCAGTATTAAATGGCTGAATTACCTGCTTCTGTAGGATATCAGCTTGTATCTGATTGAAGACCACGCTTTTTGCCATTCCTCCAGACACTCTAACCTGTTGTACAGAATTTGATATCGTTTCAAAGATTGTGACATTCTCCTGTATCTCCAAAGCTATGCCTTCCAGTATTGCACGGGCTAGATCTCCTTTGGATGTGCTCAGTGTGAGGTTCTTAATCACCCCTTTTGCGTTTGGATCCCAGTAGGGAGATCCACTTCCCTTGAAGTGTGGAATTACAAACACCCCATTGGACCTTGGGGGGGATTGAGCGGCTAACCGATCAAGGGAGGCAAAATCAAGTGAGGAATCAAACATTTCCTTGAACCAGCGATATACTGAACCGGTAGAAATCATGCCACCTTCCAGATGATACAAATCAGCAATCGCAGATGGAGTACAGAATACACGCATCAAGGGATCAAATCGAGGTTCAGAGGAAAGCCCAACAACATAAGACCCAGTACCGGTATTCGCAATGACAGTATCCTCATCCAATAATCCGCTCCCTAATGCAGCACACTGTTGATCACCTCCACTGGTGATAATCGGAATTCCAGCCTGCAATCCAACACGAAGAGCAACAATACCGTCCAAAGTTCCGACAATGGAGCCAGGTTCGATGAGATCACAGAGCAATGAAGAATCCAAGTTATAGATTTTCAAGAGTTCCTGATCCCAAGAGAGCGTTTGAATGTTGAGTAAACTGGTTCTTCCTGCAAGAGAATGATCGGTGATAAACTCATGAGTAAGATGGTGAATCAGTAAATCCTGAACCCCTATTAATTTATAGGTTTTCTTATACAAATCATTTTGTTGAGTCTTCAGCCATTGCATTTTAAGACTGGAAAAAACAGAAGAGATAACAGCTCCGCTATGTTGATATATACATTCGCGCAGGTCATCATAAGCCTTGACAAGGGAATCGGTTCTGTTGTCCTGCCACATGATCATAGGAAAAAGAGGATGGCCACTCTTATCAACTGGAACAACGGCAGAGCGGAAGCTTGTAAAGGCTACCGCCTCAATATATTGGTTGTTATGAGCTGCATGGGAAGAACACGCAAGAAGAAGTTCTTCAAGAATGGCTAGATACGAGAGACCATCATGCTCAACCCTGCCATCTCGAAAATACTGGGGAGGATGATGTTTTTGAAACATCTCTATCACATTGCCAGAGAGGTCAAAAATGGTAGCTCGCATGCTTGTTGTACCTGTATCGATTACCACCAATGTCTTCATACATGCCTCCAATACAGAAATCAAATAGAAACCATTATCTGTTTACTCTAGACGCGCTCTAGTAACTAACCTTATAATCAACACAAAGAAAAGTCAAATTGATTATTTTTTGTTCTTTTTGATTTTTATCACTACTTATTGAGGGCATTATGGCTAACAACACGATAGCAAACAATCGGCATATACAAATATTGAATGCATTATATACGCAAGGCACTGTCTCTGTTCTTCATCTTGAAGAACTTCTTCAAGTATCAAAAGTAACCATCAGAAGAGACTTGGACCATCTTGATGAAAAAGGCCTCTTGGTACGCACTCATGGAGGAGCTGCTCTTTTACCAAATCAAGACATTAAACTAAACGATGAAGATTATGCAAAAAAGAACATCCTTCATGTGCAAGAGAAACGACGCATCGGTGCAAAATGTGCTTCGCTCGTTAAAGCTCAGGACATCTTATTCATTAATAGTGGGTCAACAACCAATTTCATGTTGCAAGCCATTTCTGGTAAGCAAGTTAAAGTCATTACGAACAATGCTGCATCATTAGAATCTGTTATAGACGATAAGGTGGAAATGCTCTTCCTTGGCGGACAACATCTGAAAGAGCCCAGATCATTCATCGGGGAGTTTGCTTTAGCTACGCTTCGAAATATTTACAGCACACATACTATCTTGGGAACCAATGGCATAAGCTTGGAAAAAGGACTCACAACAACGGTGTATCAAGAATGCAGCATCAACCAAGCAATGATTCAGAACACACATGGCAAAGTAATTGTTCTTGCTGACTCAACCAAAATGGGACATATCTCAAATTTCATCTCGGCTCCTCTTGAGTCCATAGATATCGTCATTACAGATGACAAATGCCCTCCTGAGTTTAAAGCAAGCCTTGAAAAGTCCGGAATTGAAGTCATAATTGCATAATTGATATTCCTATTACTTTTTCTCTGATACAGCTCCTTCAAATGAAGGAGCTATGTTGCGTCGACTGCTTGCAACTTGAAAATTCGGCAGGCAAATAGCATCAAACAGCAAATTAATACATTCTAAAAGAACAAAAAGAAAGTTTTTACTAGCTAATTAAATCAAATAGTAATTTTATACTTATTTTTCTTGGCTTTTAAGAAAACCCATGGTACCATGCAAATGTCAAACTCTTTGACAACAAAAATGGAGGATATAGAAATGAAAAAAGTGAGTATTTTACTGCTAAGTGCATTGATTATCGGAACAATGCTCTTTGCTGCCGGGACACAAGAAACGGCTAAACCCACCTCTGTAGCTAGTGAAACATTCGACTGGAAGCAATTCTCAGGTTCTAGTGTAGTTTTTAATTACCCGAATCATGTGCATTACAATGCCATGGTTGAATCGGGAGTATTGGATGAATTCACAGCCAAGACCGGCATCAAAGTCGAATCTGACCGAATGCAGTACATGAACATGCACGATGCCCAGATTCTGCAGATGAGCAAGCCAAGAGGAGATTATGACCTAATATCCATGGTGGTCATGTGGAAATCAGAATATGCCATGGCAGACCTCATCCGCCCACTCCAACCCTACTTTGATAATCCAAGACTCGCCGCACCCGATTATGATTTTGACGATCTCGTACCGGCATATGTAGAAGTAACGGGAATTGCCGGAGGAAAGAACATCTACAAAGATGGCCCAGGAGCTCAACTGTTCGGCTTACCCTTTGGTGCTGAAACAAGTTTCTTGATCTATCGCAAAGACCTTTTCGATAAATATAACGTCAAGGTCCCAACGACCTACGATGAAATCATAAGTGCAGCAAAATTCTTTGCCGAAAAAGTTCCGGGTGTATATGGGCTGACCATGAGAGCTGCAAGTGGGCACCATGCAACCCATGGATGGTTATTACATGCATCTCCATATGGAGCCACTGTTTTTGATGAGAATTGGGAACCAGCCTTCACAAGCAAGGAAGCCCTTGAGACCATCGAGTTCATGAAAACCATGATTAAGTACGGCCCTCCGGGAATGGAAGGATTCACTCAGGATGAAGAGTTCGCAGCATTCCTACAAGGCGATGTAGCCATGTACCTTGATGCAAGTGTATTCGCAGGACCTGCAAAAAATCCTGAACAATCAAGAGTATACGACAAACTTGGATTCGCTCCCCATCCAAAGGCAAAGACCAATCTTTCTGAAACCGGTGGATTCGGCCTAGCTATTCCTGCAAATGCCCAAAATCCAGAAGCTGCATTCTTATTGATGCAGTACCTTACCCTACCTGAAGTAGAAAGAAAGATTGTACTTGCAGGTGGAGCACCATTCAGAATGTCCACAGTACAGGATGCCTCCCTCTATGACAAGTATCCTGAGTTTGAAGTTCTTGCCCAGCAGCTCGAGTATGCAAATGCGGACTGGAGACCCATCATTCCTGAATGGGGCGAAATCAACAACATGCTTGGCATAGCAATCAACCAAGGACTTACTGGAGTGAAAACGCCAGAGAAAGCCATGCAGGATGTCGTAGGACCCATCAGACAAGTCATGATTCGTTCAGGCTATATCAAATAAACACACAGAAAAGCAGGTGGATACAGTATGTATTCGCCTGCTGTTGTTGGAGAAACTATGAGGAAGAACACTATCGGTGGAAGAAAAACCAATTCCTATTTATTCATAGCCCCGGCAGTCATCGTGCTCTTGGTTGTCATGCTTGTCCCAATTTTCAATACGTTGAGATTGAGCTTCTTTGAGTGGTCGCTGAGAAACATGGCTCAAAAACCCACATTCATCGGGCTGAGAAACTATGCAGAACTGTTTAGCAGTGAAAACTTTTTATCGAGTGTTCGCGTAACCATCACATTCAGTCTGAGTGTGGTCTGTATAGAACTCATACTTGGAACCATTTTTGCGCTGATGCTTGAGGGAAATTTCCCAGGAATGAGACTTTTCAGAACGCTCTTCGTTCTTCCAATCATGGTCGCACCGGTTGTAGTAGGTATCATGTGGCGATTTATGTATCATCCCACCTATGGGAAGATTAACTTCTTTCTCTCATTGCTGGGGATAGCCCCTGTAGGTTGGCTTTCTGATCCACAGATTGCCTTGACCTCCGTAATCATTGCAGACGTATGGCAATGGTTCCCATTTGTATTCCTTTTGGTGCTTGCAGGACTACAAGGCGTTCCTCAGGACATCATGGAAGCATCCTATGTAGACGGCGCAAACTATTGGCAAAGTCTCATTCACATAAAATTGCCTTATATCGCTTCTGTTTTGGCCCTTACTGCAATACTGAGAACTATCGACTCCTTTAGATCACTCGTTGTCATCTACAACATGACCGGAGGTGGTCCGGGAGTCTCTACAGAAGTGCTCTCATTACATATGTATAAAACCGCTTTTACCAGTCAACGCCTGGGCTTGGCCTCTGCCGTCTCAGTATTGTTGCTCGCATTGATCATCCTTTTCGCACTATTTCTTATTGTGCGTTCGATACAAAAAGAAGGGAAATAGCCATGAAGCGAAAAACACATACATATATCAATACAGCTATCAAATATATTTTGATCACATTGGCTACTGTAGTAATTTTATTTCCAATCTATGAAATGATTTCTACTTCTCTCAAGCTTCCTGTCGATGCCTTTGTCATACCTCCTGTTTGGTTATTTGTACCAACAATGGTTAATTACAAGGCTATTTTCTTTGATTCAAATTTCTCACGCTTCTTTACCAATAGTGTGATAGTTGCTGTTGCCTCAACAGCTCTCAGTGTTGGAATAGGTGCCTTAGCAGCCTATCCACTGGCTAGATGGAAATTTGGTGGCAAGAAAACCATGATTGTGGGTGTATTATTGCTTCGCATGATTCCTGAAGCTATCTTGGCAGTGCCTGTCTTTGTCCTATTCAATTCATTTGGCTCTGGTGTTAATGGAAGAATAGCTTTGATCCTTGTTTATACTGCTATTAATTTACCCTTCAATATCTGGGTAATCCGTACCTTCATAATGGATCTCCCCTATGAGCTCGAAGAATCAGCAATCATTGATGGATGTTCCGACTTCACTACATTCAGAAAAATTGTGCTTCCCCTCATCGGGCCTGGGCTCTCCGTTGCAGGAATTTTCACATTTAGGATGGCTTGGAATGAATTCATTCTTTCCTTGGTGCTGACTAATAGATTTACAAGAACACTTCCCGTAGCTGTTTCGCTATATCTTACCGATACAGGAACAGAATGGGGAAAGATTACTGCAATAGCAACAATCATTGCAGTTCCAGCTTTTATTTTCACATTTGGAGCTGCAAAGTCCCTAATTATGGGCCTTACTGCAGGCGCTGTAAAAGGATAATTATAAGATAATGAGGAGTATAGGATGAGCAAGGTAGACGGAATTACAAGAGAATCGTGGATTCTTAATACATTTCCTGAATGGGGAACTTGGCTGAATGAAGAAATCGAACAAGAGCAGGTAAAACCAGGTAGTTTTGCCATGTGGTGGCTTGGCTGTACTGGAATTTGGATTAAGTCAGAGGGTAATGCAAATCTTTGCATTGATTTCTGGGTTGGTTCTGGAAAAAGAACCCAGAAGAACAAGTTTATCGGACCTCAGCATCAAATGGCCAGAATGGCTGGAAATAAAACCTTGCAACCGAACCTTCGCGCAAGTGTATTTGTGCTCGATCCTTTTGCGATACGAGAAGTTGATGCAATTATTTCTACACACATGCATAATGATCATATTGACGCAAATCTTGCTGCAGCGGTACTGCAGAATTGTGACGAATCGGTACCTTTCATAGGACCTCAAGCGTGCATCGATATGTGGACAGAATGGGGAGTTCCAGCTTCACGCTGTATCGCTGTAAAACCTGGCGATGTAATCAAAATCAAAGATGTGGAGCTAGTAGCACTGGAGTCTTTTGATAGGACAGCGTTGATCACCTCCCCTCCAGATGGTGATATACGTGGAAAACTTCCCGATGACATGGACTATCGAGCAGTAAATTATCTGGTAAAGACCCCAGGGGGAAGTCTCTACCATAGCGGAGATTCTCATTATTCAAACATGTACGCCAAGCATGGAAATGAACATACCATTGATGTTGCCCTTGGTTCGTATGGAGAAAATCCAAGAGGGATCACAGATAAGATGACCTCCTGCGATATTCTGAGAATGGCAGAAGCCCTCAACACCAAGGTTGTAATTCCGTTCCATCATGATATCTGGACGAATTTTCAAGCAGACCCCAAGGAAATCACTGTTTTATTCGATATGAAGAAAGATCGACTTCAGTATCAGTTCAAACCGTATATTTGGCAGGTAGGTGGAAAATTCATCTATCCAGATGACAGGGACAAAAGAGAATATCATTATCCTCGCGGCTTTGATGATTGCTTCACCGTAGAAACAAATCTACCCTTCCCTTCATTTTTATAACAGCTGACAAGGAACAGATATGACTATAGAAAAGAAAACTCTAGATAAGATGGACCGTTGTTATGCGGTAGCCGCATTCAAAGTTTCAGGACGCATGCAACTCTTTTATGCTTCAGAAGGACATGGCCCTTGTTACATGTATGACGCGGAAACCTTGGAAAGAAAGGTTGTATGGGAAGAACCAGGAGGGACAATGTGCATTGTCCCCTTGGAAAACACAGATGGTGATTTTCTTGCTGTACAGCACTTTTTTCCCACCTTCCAAGCCCAGAACAGTGTCATAGTACGTGGACATTTTGACAAAGAAACCCAGATGTGGAACATACAAACCATATTAAGCCTTCCTTATATTCATCGATTTGATGTCCTTCATACTGTCGATCAGCGCTATCTGATTGTTAGTACGCTTGCCACGTCCAAAAAGGATAAGGAGGATTGGTCTGATCCTGGTAAGGTCTATGTAGCAAAGCTTCCGAATAATTTACAAGAAGGGCTGTCCTTGACTGTGATTCTCGAAGGGCTGGTAAAAAACCATGGTTATTCACGTATCCACCTCGAAGATGGGATGCCGGCTTCCCTTGTTTCTTGTGAAAGCGGCATATATAAGATCATCCCTCCAAAGTCCTCTGATGGCGATTGGAACGTTACCCACCTGATAGAACAAGAAACAAGCGACGTCTGTATGATGGACATGGATAATGATGGTAACAATGAAATCGCCGTCATCGAAGGATTCCATGGATCAACACTGAAAATCTATAAAGAAATCAATCAACACTATACCGAAGTCTATCACTGTAAAAGAAAGATGAACTTCATCCATGCCATTTGGGCAGGAACTCTTCGAGGAGTCCCTACCATGATATTTGGATATAGACGCCATGCTCTTGAGCTATTTCTCGTGCAGTATGACATTCAAACCAAAGAGTATTACGAGTACACCCTCGACATCGGAACTGGTCCTAGCAATGTAACAGTCGTCAACGGCCCTGAATTTGATTTGATACTTTCATCAAGTCGTCATATCGGGGAGGCCGCTTTGTATTATGTCTATGATTAATCCTTATGCAATAGGCCTGTATGAGAAATCAATGCCTGATACGCTCTCCTTGAAAGAGAAACTCTTAAAAGCAAAGAGTATCGGGTATGATTTTGTGGAACTCAGCATAGATGAATCAGAATATCGATTGCAACGTCTTGCCTATTCTCCTCAAAAAATGCTTGAAATGAGAGAAGAAGTACAAAGCACATCCTTTGCCTTGGGTTCTATTTGCCTCTCAGCCCATCGGAAATATTCGCTAGGCAGCTTGGATTCAAAAACCAGAAACACTTCACTTGATATCATGAAACGAGCGATTGATTTTGCTTCCTATATGGGTATCCCGATCATCCAGCTAGCTGGCTATGATGTATATTACGAACCCTCAACAGACAAAACAAGAGCCCTGTTTCTCGAGAATCTTGAGTTATGTACCTCGTTGGCAGCAAAACAAGCAATCGTATTGGGGTTTGAAACCATGGAGACAACGTTCATGAACAATGTTACCAAAGCCATGGCATATATTTCACTCATCAACTCGCCGTATCTGCAAATATACCCAGACATCGGCAACATGGTCAATGCAGCAGAAGGAGACAACCTTATTGCTAAAAAAGACTTATTACTAGGAAAAGGTCATATTGTGGCAGCTCATATCAAGGAGACCATCCCCGGGAAATTCCGGGAAATTCCCTATGGGACAGGCCACGTCGACTTCTCACTGCTCCTAGAAACCTGTTGGAATATGGGAGTACGCAGATTTGTCACCGAATTCTGGCACACAAGTAGTGATAATTGGGAAACTCAACTTACTGAATCATATGCCTATGTAAACCGAGTCTTCTTTCAAAATATAAACTCTTAAACAAAAGAATCGCTCATTGATGGCCAACTCGACAAGCAACTCGATGAGCTCACTATAATGATGCCCAACATTTTTCCAGGGTAGTAAAACCACTCATTTAAGAAAGATTGACCTTCACAATCGGTCACTAAATATGTATATCGCAACAAACACGTATTCAGCTCAAACCTTTCATGAGAGAAGAAAGCAGAAATTGCTTGGTATAGGCAAGACCTTCCTCAACCAAATTAAAACAGGCGCTGCGGATATTCCAATCAAGGAACAAACCTCGAATTGCACGATTGAAATATGATGCCAAGAGGTGGGCATCCACTTCTGTGGTGAACTCACCACTTTGTTGCCCTTCTTCGATCAAGGTCTTGATGAAGGAAAACCAGAAACGACTTTGGTCGGTTATTACCTTCTCCGAACCCTCCTGGGTTACCTGGTTTGCGTACAACACCTTGAGCATGGGCTGGCCTACGATGTCCCGGACATAGGTCAATTGCAGTCTTGTAAAAGCAAGCAATCTTGCTTCTGCACTTCCCTCCTTGCGCACAGCATCCTCAATGCTCCTATAGTATGCATCGATAGCCCAAAATTCTTGGACGATGATATCGCTTTTGGTTGCATAGTACGAGTAGAAACTTCCTTTGCTTGTTCCTGCTTTCTTGGTAATCTCTTGAATGGAAACCTGCTCAAAACCCTTTTCTCGAAAAAGGGAAAGAGCACTCTCAAAAATTTTCTGTTTGGTCCTCTCGCTCTTGGGATATGTGGCCATCACACCTCCTCTACAAGAATCTTACCCGGATTCATGATGTTGGTAGGATCGAAGGCCCGCTTGAGCGTGCGATACAACTCATATTCATCGGCATCGGTGACGTCCTTGAAGTACTGTCTTCTCTTAAGACCTATCCCATGCTCACCACTGATTTTTCCCTTCAACTCCCCTACGATGAACGCATACAATTCTGTGAGCATCTTAGGCTCTATGGCATGCCAATGATCCATGCTGCTTTGAGGATTCTTCACGATGGTTGCATGCAGGTTTCCATCACCGGCATGACCGTAACAGGGGATTGTCACATCATAGGTTGCACTCAGCTCTGCAAGTTTAGGAAGCACCAACGGTATGGACCCGATGGGGACAACAATGTCCTCAAGGCTTTGATGGGGGCTGTACACCTTGATGGCCTCAGCGATGCTGCGCCTAACGGCCCAGATTCTTTCACGAGTGGCCGCATCCTCGGCAAAGTACACTTCCATCGCACCTTGCTTTTCGCAAAGCTCTCCTACACTGATCAAATCCCGTTCCACCTGAGTTTCATCAGTTCCATCAATCTCGATCAACAGCATCGCCCCGACCCCGTCAAGAGGCAGACTCTCATTTAAATACGAGCAAGCCATCTCGATACTGCTCCTGTCCATAAACTCGATACTGGTGGGAATGATGCCTTGCTTCATGATCAAGGGTACTACACTGATCGCCGCTTGTGCAGAAGAGAACGGAACCAAGAGATTACCGGCACATTTAACCGTGCCTAAAAGCCTGATAGTCGCCTTTGTAATAATCCCAAGGGTACCCTCAGAGCCGATATACAACTGCTTCAAATCATAGCCGCTTACATCCTTGGTGACCTTGCCTCCCAGATTCACCACCTTCCCCTGAGGTGTCACCACCTCCAAGGCAAGGACGTAACGTCCTGTCACCCCGTATTTGACGGCCTTTCCCCCTCCGGCATTTTCGGCGATGTTTCCCCCAAGAAAGCAAGTTTCCAAACTCATCGGGTATCCGGCAAAGAACAAGCCCCTGCTTTTAAGCTGTTCATTCAGTTCGTTTGTCACAATACCTGCTTCTGCTGTTACAGTCAGGTTCGCTTCATCAATCTCAAGCACCTTGTTCATTCTCTCAAGCGAAAGCACAATTCCACCATACAGAGGAATCGCACCACCACTGAGACCGCTGCCTGCCCCACGAGGGGTCACCGGTATCGTTTCTCGGAAGGCAAGTGCCATGATTTGGGCAACCTGTTCGGTCGTGGTAGGAGTCAAGACAGCGCTGGGCATATGAGCATACTCTTCCTTGCTTGTCTCATCATGGCTGTAGTGCTCGATGCGTTCAAGGTCGGTGATTAGATTGGTGCTTCCGACGATTGAGGCTAGTTCATCCAACAGTTCCTTGGTTATGACAGTATAGTTGTTACTCATCTGTTTTCCTCTTTTCAAGTCGCTTCACCAAAGCCGGCACGATGGTAAATAAGTCCCCAATCAAGGCAAAGTCTGCAATATCGAGAATGTTTGCATGCTCATCGCTGTTGATTGCGACGATTTTCTGTGCGGTTTTAATCCCTGCCAGGTGTTGGATCGCCCCAGAAATACCTACTGCTACATACAGTTTTGGGGAGATGGTCTTTCCCGAAAGACCCACCTGATGAGGATAGGTCGCCCATCCTCTATCAACTGCATCGCGACTTGCCCCCACTTGAGCATCCAAGGCCTTTGCCAACTGCTCAATGAGCACAAAATTGTCACGCTTCTTCAGACCTTTTCCGCCTCCTACGACAACATCAGCCTCTTCGATCGAGGCCAGCTGATCGTCGAATGCTTTCATCCCCAATACCGTCACTCGCTCACTTTTGTTTCTGCTAAGCCCTGCGCTCTTAATAATCTCTGCCTTTCGCCCTTTCTGGCTTTCCAACATCCTTGCAGATCGAGGTCTGACTGTTGCCATCTGAGGACGATGATCAGGACTTTTGATTGTCGCCATGATATTTCCCCCGATGGCCGGCCGTGTCTGCAGAAGATTTAGGGTATCTTTTTCAATCGCGAGCTCGGTACAATCGGCGGTAAGACCAGCGTGAACCTTTACCGCTACATAGGGCATCAGGGTACGACCGGTTGTTGTAGCTGCAGAGAGGATGATCTGAGGCTGTTCTTTCTTGATCAGCATCTCAAGCAGGTCAGAGTATCGTTCACAGATGAATGATTCATAGTAAGGATCATCTATGAGATAGATACGATCTGCGCCTCTCTCTGACAAGCTATCAAGATCCTTCTGTTGTATGGATGATCCTATGACCACCGTAGCAAGAGGGACAGCAAGCGTTTCAGACAAAGCCTTAGCGCGTGCAAGCAGCTCATAGGAGACATCTTTTACTGAACCTTTAAAAACCTCTGCAATAGTCCATACTTCATGCATGTTGCACCCCCTCATCAAGAAAGACAAGAAGTTCATCGATAGCCTGTTCCAGATTTTCATCCTCTGCATGGACAATCTTGCACGTCCTACCAACCTTGGGCGTGGCAATCTTGACCACCTTGGTGGGGGATCCCCCAAGACCAAGATACGAGGCATTTGCCTTAAGATCTAGTGCAGTAAGCGTGGTTATAGGTGTCCTCATTGCTTTTTTCTTTCCCCGCAAGGTAGGAAGCCTTGGCGTTGCAATCTCCTTGACAACGGTTAGCACGGCAGGAAGCATGACTTGCACACGTTGATACCCTTCCTCCGTAAGTCGTTCGCAGACCAAAGCTTTTGCATCGACCTGGGCAAGCTTTGCAACATAACTTACCACAGGAAAGTCCAACCAAGCAGCCAATGCAGGACCTACTTGGGCGGTATCCCCATCGGTGGCACGTTCTCCGGTGATAATCAGATCGACCGGTCCCATTTGACGGATTGCCTGGGAAAGCGTATAGCTGGTAGCCCAAGTATCGCTTCCGGCAAAGGCACGGTCAGTAAGCAAGTATGCCTCGTCACAGCCCATTGCAAGAGCTTGCTTAAGGACCTTCTCGGCACTGGGAGGCCCCATGCTGATCACTGCAACTGTTGCTTGCAAGCGATCCTTGAGCTCTAGCGCAGCTTCCAAGGCATACACATCCAAAGGATTGATGATTGAAGTGGTACCACTACGAATCATGGTACCGGTCTTTGGATCCATCTGGACATCGGAAGTCTGTGGAACCTGTTTAATAGGAACGACAATATGCATGAAAACCCCCTCTTTCACTACAGCCTAAGAGGGGATAAGAGATCTGTCAAGAAAAAACTGACCACGGTCAATTTTTATTCTTACATACCCTCCAATGATTCAAGCGCCCAATCAAAAAGGCCCAGTTCATAGTAAAGATCCAAGAGAGTATAGCGATTGCGAATCATCTGAGCACCGGTTACCGCATGACGCAACCCAGCAAGATCGGTATTGATCTGCTGTGGGGAAACAGGACAGCCAACTTCCTCTAAAGCAGTCTTCAATTGTGCATAAGGAGGAATCTGCTGATCGATCTGTGCAATCAAGAAAGGAAGTGCATGAGAGAGAGCTCTTCTCCTCTCAAGCAACTGATCTGTCTGCAGAAACTTGGACTTGGCAATGGCAAGAGTCTGTTCACAAACCTTCTCATCAATAAAGAAATGCCTGATTGCCTCTTCCCGTTCTTCCCAGCTCTGTATGGGGTTGCCGTAACAACAGCTGATATCCAAACTCTTCAACTGCTCATATAGATAAGCAATCGTCAATGTCCCTACAGCGACCTTAAAGCCATGGCTTACATCAAGACCATCCTTTTTCAGGTGTTCCATCTCCCAGATATGGCTGATCAAGTGCTCTGCCCCGCTTGCGGGACGGCTGTCGTGCATGATTTGCATAGCAAACCCACTTGCAGAAAGTGCCTCAAAAAGCTTCCCGACAGCCTTCTCATCACCCTTTGCTATCAGGTGATGACTCTTATACACGTCCCGCACCGGCTTTTGAACCATATCCCAAACATCCGAGCGGATTTGATGCAAAAGCAACTTATCAGCAAGTATCCAATCCATACCTGCAGTGAACTTTGCCATACAGTCTCCAAATCCACTGCCTATCATCTCTGACGGGGCATCGCTGAGCACCTGAGTGTCGGCAAGGACGACCATCGGGGCTGTACAAGGCAAAGTCTGTTTAAATCCTCCTACAGAAACAGCAGCGCCGAAGGAGGTGTAGCCGTCAACAGAAGGAGCTGTCGCGATAACCATGTAAGGCCTATCAAGCTCAAAGCTTGCCCGCTTTACAATGTCGTTGAGGGTCCCACTGCCAAGAACCACCGCGATGCTATTATCCTTCTCGAGGCACAGGCGTACTTTCTTGATTGCATGTTCATCAGCATAGGGTTGGGGATATGGGGCAAATATCAACTGCCTTACTTCTATACTACTCTGTTCCAAGGATCGGAGCGTTTCAAAACCTCCCACCTTCATAGTATTCCCATCGGCAATTACCAGAGCCGGAGTATGCCCGAACGCTTCAACGTAGGTACGGCCCACCTTCTTCAAAGCCCCGTTTTGCACCAATGAAATCTTTGTATCCATACCGGCCTCCTTTTGGAGCATAACACAGATACTTGACTGACTAAAAGCGGTGCATTACCCTGCCTTCATGACAGAAACCTGCTTTTCCATACTCGGCGATTCCATTTCCACTTTCAAAGGATTCATACCCGAAGAAAACGAATGTTTCTATCCCAGGGAAGGTTGTGATGTCACCAAGGTAGAGCATACGTGGTGGCATATCCTAATGCAAAGAACCGGTTGGAAGCTTATAGCCAATGAAGCCTACTCAGGAAGCAGAATCAGCATCACCGGACCGAAGCCTCCTCATTCCAGCTTTCTATCTGAAACAAGACAACGCCGACTGAAAGGTGATATCATCATTGTATTTGGAGGAACCAATGACTGGGGGCAGCTTGAAGGACCAACTACCAAGGAGATTTTTTCAGCAAGCTATGAGAAGCTAGTGAGCCTGATGGAACATCGCTATACCACGAGCACGTTGTATTTCTGTACCCCGCTTCAGAGAACCGACCGAAACCTTACAGCTATGAATGCCCAAAACTGGAACCAACAGGAGCTTAGTGCAATCATCAAGGAAACGGTTGCACGGCACGAACATGCTCATCTGATCGATCTTTTCTCTTACCCGATAGAAGCAGGGGATGGAATGCTCTGTGATGGGTTGCACCCCAGCAAAAAGGGCATGGAAATGATAGCCACGCTGATGCAAAAAAGCATGAAACTCTAGAGGATGCCGGCAATCGTTCGCATTCTTCGATACTCTGCCTCAAGCAAATTTTCAGCCTTCATGTGCTCTAAAATAGTACGGACTAGGGAAAACAGCTCTGCATCGGCAGAATAATCGGCCTTGGCAAAGAAATTAATCCGTTGTTCACGCATCAATTTCAAACAAGTTTCCTTATGTCCTTGTGCATGTACAGCTATCGATTTTCCCCCATTTTGCTTGACCAGCTTCATACAGGGAACATCAGTCAGACCATCGCCGATGTAAATCATATTCCTGAAGGGAACTGACCGTTCAGACTCTGCTTTGTAGGCATTCAGAGCCTTGTCATCAGAGACATCAAGCACTCCTTTGTTGATGCGGAACAAGAACTGCGTCTTGGCTGTGTAATTAACAGAGAGCTTGGGCCACACGGCAAAATCTTGCTCATCATACAGGTACTCACACGCATAGATTCGCTTAAATACTGAGCCTATCGCCGAACCCTCGATTATTTCTTTCAAGCCGGATGAGATGATATAGTGGTCGATTTGCAAGCCCAAGGACTCTCCAAAGGCATTCACCTCTGAGAACCAGGTAAGCACCCCTGTAAAAAACTCAAGATTCTTTCCTAATGCAACAAGGTCAGCTCTCTTGATCGGTTGATTCCTGTTTTTCGATTCATCAAGCATGAGCTTCAGGTAGGAAAGAATGCTGTCCATGCCTTGCTCTTGGGCAATCCTGTTCGATTTCTCCCAGAACTGCTCACTACTCATACCCAAGTTTGGAATGAAAGTATATTCTTGCATATCCTTGGTAGTCAGAGTTTTGTCAAAGTCATACATGATTGCTATGGTTGGTCTTTCTTGCATACCCACTAGTATACACCAGGGCAAGAGAAGCTAAAAGATAAAGAATTAGTTGACATATCAACTAATCAGCTGTATAGCTATACTCATGCAACAAAGTCTTGGTCGCCTTTTGGCCATCCTCTACAGAAAAAAGCAAATGTATGTCAACACCCATCTGAAAGCATTTGGGATCACCAGCGGGGAGGTTGGTTTTCTTATGACCTTGTATCGTGAAGAAGGACAAACGCAGGAGGCTCTCTGTTCTTCCTTACACATCGACAAGGCAGCAGCAACACGAGCTTTGGGCATGTTGCAGAAAAAGGGCTACGTAACGAAGAAGCAAGACAGTCAGGATAAAAGATGCAACCGCATCTATTTGACAAAAAGCGCAAAGGATATCCAACCTCAGGTGATAGCGGTCATGCATCACTGGAGCGGCCATATTGCACAAGTGTTGGGAAAAGAACGATATCAAGCGTTATGTGAGACCTTGCAGCAAATCAATGAAATCGAACAAAAGGAATGGCAGTAGATGCAAGCAACACAAGAACACGCAAACCCTTTAGGGGTGGAGCCTATATTCAAGCTTTTGGTACGTTTCAGTGTTCCAGCCATCATAGGCATGTTGGTAAACGCGTTCTACAATGTGGTCGATCGCATCTATATCGGCAACAGTCCCACCCTTGGAGCTAATGGAATTGCAGGAATCACCATAGCCTTCCCCATCATGATCATCCTGCTTGCGATGGGGGTGCTCTTCGGCATTGGGGGCTCTACACTCTTTTCCATACGTTTAGGACAGAAAAAACCAGAGCAGGCTCAGGAGGTACTGGCCACTTCATTTCTGCTTTTGATACTATCAGGGCTCTTTTTCCTGGTGCTTGGACAAATATTCCTCTCTGACATCCTCAGACTTTTTGGAGCAAGCGTCGAGGTTCTTCCCTATGCAAAACAGTACATGCGGTTCATTTTCTTTGGTGCCATCTTCCAAGTAACCAGCATGGGCTTGAATCATTTCATCCGTGCAGACGGCAATCCAAAGATTGCGATGCTCTCGATGTTCCTGGGAGCCGGGACCAATATCATCCTCGATCCCATCTTCATTTATGCCCTAGATTGGGGGATGGCCGGCGCTGCTTTGGCAACCGTCATCAGCCAAGGGCTCTCCTTCATCTGGGTGGTTGCCTATTTCTTAGGGAAAAAGAGCAGGATCAAGCTGAAGATCAAACGCTTCACATTCCAAAAAACTGTTGTCTGGACAATCGTGAGCCTTGGCATGCCTTCCTTCTTACTGCAAATCACCTCGAGCCTGTTGAATGTCATCCTGAACAAGACACTTCTGCTTCATGGAGGGGATCTTGCAATCTCTGCACTCGGCATTGTGCACAGCCTGCAAACCCTGCTCTTCATGCCGGTCATAGGTATCAGACAGGGGGTTCAACCGCTGATCAGTTACAATTTCGGGGCAAAAAAATTCGACAGGGTCAAGGAAGCGACCAAGCTCGGCATCTATAGCGCGACAGCGGTGATCATGGTCGGCTATATTGCAACCAGGCTGTTTCCCACAGCCTTGGTAAGTTTGTTCAATAGGGAACCACAGCTTCTTGAGCTTGGAACTCATGCACTAAAAAGCTGGTTCTTGCTCACACCCTTGGTAGGGTATCAGGTTATTGCCAGCAATTTCTTCCAAGCAATCGGAAAAAGCAGGATAGCGATGCTTTTGACTCTCTCAAGGCAAGTGCTCTTCTTGATTCCCGCCATCCTGATCTTTGCACATTTCTTCGGCTTACAAGGAATTCTTTACTCAGCTCCGGTTGCCGATGGTCTTTCTTCCTTACTCACCACCTTCTTCTTGATACCCGGCATGAGGAATCTTGAGAAGCGGGCTGTAAAAATCTAGCGAAGACTTTTCGTCTTTGTGTACACTTCCATCAACGGCTGGGACCACTGGTTGCCTCCCGAGACCTCTCCAATGCCCCTGATCTTCTTCAGTCTATAGCGGACAAGATTGGCCACCGGCTTGCTACACAGAATATCCAAATCCCGAATGATGATATCTTTGATGGCCCCTGCCGTCTCTTGCGGTGAACGCTCAGCAATGATGTCATGAATAACTCCGAAATCCTTCAGATGGCGACTGGTCATCTTCATCGCCTCTGCAGCATCCTTGGCCTTCGAGGGATCACGCAGAAGAATGGAGGCAAAGCCTTCAGGGGTGATGACAGAGTAAACAGCATTCTCAAGCATATACAATTTATCCCCGACCCCAATACCAAGAGCCCCACCGCTGCCCCCTTCTCCGATGATAAAACAGAGAATCGGGGTCTTGAGTGTAGAGAACACTTTCAGATTCTGGGCGATTGCTTCACCTATGCCGCGTTCCTCAGATCCAAGGCCGGGGTAGGCACCTGGTGTGTCGATGAAACAGACAACCGGACGGCCAAATTTTTCCGCCTGCTTTGCCAATCTGAGTGCCTTTCGATACCCCTCGGGATTGCTCATCCCATAGTTGCAACTCACATTCTCTCGAAAATTCGCACCCTTGCGATTCCCGATGAACGTGATGGCACGCCCGGCGATCGTACCGATGCCCCCGATCATGGCTGAATCATCACCATACAGACGATCCCCATGCAGTTCCAGAAAATCATCACAGATCATCTGGATAAAGGCTTTCGCTCCCGTTCTACCCTGTTGCCTAGAAAGCAAAACACAATCCCAGCTGGACTTTCCTTGGCAGAGCGTGTCACTGCCAACCAGCGTTTCTATCGGCTCGAGGCTTGCTTCGAGGTCATTATGTGTATTGTCATGCATAATCAGGATCTCCTGGTGTGTGTCTTGATGAGAAAGGAAAGCGTAGAGCGCAACTTTTCCCGCACTACGATACTATCAACAAAGCCCTTTTGCATCTGAAACTCCGATCTCTGAAACCCATCAGGAAGTTTTTCTTTGATGGTTCCTTCTATAACCCGAGGCCCGGCAAATCCAATGATGGCCCCCGGCTCAGCAAGGATGACATCGCCAAGCATGGCAAAAGAGGCGGTTACTCCCCCGGTGGTGGGATTGGTCAGGACAATGAACAAAGGGGTTTGGGTCTCTTCAAGCAAGGCAGCTGCACTGGCTGTCTTCGCCATCTGCATCAAAGAGAAAATCCCTTCCTGCATCCTCGCTCCTCCACTAGCGGTAAAGAGTATGACCGGCTGAGATTTCAGTGCTCCTTCAATCATCGCCTGGGTGATCTTCTCACCTACCACAGAGCCCATGCTTCCACCCATGAAAGCAAAACTCATGATTCCCACCACAACACCCTGCCCTTCTATTGTGCAACGACCTATAGTGGCCGCATCGCTCAATGAAGATTTCTTCTGGTTCTCCCTGATCTTGTCCTCATAACCGGCCAACGAGATCGGGTTGACCGATTGCATTGACTGGCTCATCTCCTCAAACGAGTTTTCATCGGCAAAAAGGGCCAACCTCTGTGCAACCGTAAGGGGAAAATAAAAGTTGCAATATGGGCAGACCTTATAGGCATCAACCACAACATCCTTCTGACATTGGGGACAACATACACTCTTGTTCTGTGCCATTGTATTACTTCTCCTGTTCGCAGACCTTCGCATACAGATTTGTTGCAAAGCGACCACTTCTAAAATCCCTTGAGTCGATCAGGCGCTTCTGACTGCTTATGTTCGTCTGGATGCCTTCTATCTCAAGTTCATCCAAAGCTCGCAGCATCACACTAAGACCCTGATCACGATCGGGGGTATGTACGATGATCTTGGCTATCAAAGAATCATAGTACGGACTGAGTATGGACCCAGCTTCCAGATATGAATCAACCCGTACATGAGGACCACTGGGAAACCGCAGATGTGTAATCTTTCCCGCAGAGAGTCCGTTGATACGGCACTCCAAGGCATATCCTTGTAATCGTACATCCTCTTGGGTGAAAGAGAGTTTCTTTCCCTGAGCTATCAGAATTTGCTGTCTGACCAGATCGACGGAGGAAACCATTTCGCTCACCGGATGTTCTACCTGCAGACGGGCATTTACTTCCATGAAGTAATATTTGCCATCCTCAACCAAGAATTCCACCGTTCCGGCTCCCCGGTATCCCAACTCCTGGAACAGACGGACCGAATCGTTGCACATCGCACTTCTGAGGTTCTCGTCAAGAATTGGGGAGGGGCTTTCCTCCAACAACTTCTGGTGGTTCTTCTGTACCGAGCAATCCCGTTCACCAAGATGAAGATTGGTCCCTTGTCCATCAGAGAGCAATTGAATTTCCACATGACGAGGATTCTCAAGATATCGTTCCATGTGGATAGAAGCATCCCCAAAAAACGAAAGAGCCTCTTTTCTGGCCAAGGGAAGAGCTTTTTCAAGCTCCTGAGGCTTGCGTATGATCCGCATGCCCCGCCCTCCTCCTCCTGCGGCGGCCTTGAGAATGACAGGATACCCGATGCGCTCTGCACTCTGACAGGCATCATCAAGGTCCTTGAGTTCCTCGGTACTGCCCGGAGTAATCGGAAGGCCTGCCTGCAAGGCTGCGTTTCTTGCAGCAACCTTGTTGCCCAACAGGGCAATCGTCTTGCTCTGTGGCCCGATGAAAACGAGCCCTGCATCCTCAACTTCTTTTGCAAATGCAGCATTCTCGGAGAGAAAGCCCACTCCAGGGTGGATGGCATCACAAGCAAGGGCGCAGGCAGCTGTTATGATACTGTGACTCTTGAGATAACTCTTGTCTGTTTCAGGAGGGCCGATACAGACAGCTTGATCTGCCATCTTCACAGCCATCGTATCTTTGTCCGCTGTCGAATGGACAACTACCGAGCGAATTTGCAAATCCTTACAGGCCCTGATCACCCGAACAGCAATTTCACCACGATTGGCAATCAGAATCGATTTGATCATATCCGGCGCACCTTGAACAACGGCTGACCAAACTCAACCAAGGTCTCCGGCTTGACCAACACCTCTACAATCTCGCAGGCGAACTCCGACTCCAACTGGTTCATCAGTTTCATCGCCTCGATGGTACAGATGACTTGGTTTTTCTCCACTTTGCTCCCTGCTTTCACATACGGAGGCGCATCCGGAGCGGGAGTAAGATAGAAGGTCCCGACAATAGGACTGGTAATCACCTGTAGCTCTTCTTGTTCACTCTTGGTTTTTGACAGCTCTTCAACCACAGTCGGCTTGGGTTGGTCCAAAGCGGCAGAAACCTCTTGGCCGCGTACCGGTCTTTTGAGCTTGATGGTATAACGACTGCAGGAAAGTTCCATTTCACTGAGACTGCTCGTATTAAATAGGGAAAGGATCGAAGGAAGATCCATTTGTTCGATAGTATCCATACTGTTAGGTCCTCATTCATTCATGGGGATTGGATGCAAAATAAGAGCATCCAGACTGGAATTTATAATAACAGTATTGACTTTTCATGTCAATATTGACATTATTTTCTATTATGTAATAATAAATACATATTGAAATACTGAAGGAGAGAGACTTTGAAGCCTCCACATTCCATACAAATCACTGCTTTGGGTTCCTATGCACCGCCCAAAGTGGTCACCAATACCGCCTTAAAAGATCTCGTCGACACCAGTGATGAATGGATCCAAAGCCATACAGGAATACAAGAACGTCATATTGCACAGCAAGATATGAGCACCTGTGATATGGCGTATCTGAGCATCGAGGATCTTTTGAAAACCCACAACAAAGAAGCAAGCGAAATTGATGGAATCATCTGCGCTACTGCAACAGCTGACTATCCAGGGTTTCCTTCAGTTGCCTGCATGCTTGCCGAGCGTCTCGGCACTACAGGTCCTGCCATGGACATCAGCGCCGGATGCACCGGTTTCATCTATGCTCTTGAAGTTGCACGCTCAATGATTGCATCTCAAAGCATGAAGAATGCCCTGGTGGTCGGCTCTGAAAAATTGAGCTCAGTCATCGATTGGAAAGACCGTAACACCTGCGTACTCTTCGGAGACGGTGCAGGATGCGCGCTTCTCGAAGCAAAGGATGAGGGCATCGGAATCATGGACACCTATCTCAAAGCCGAGGCAGCAGGCTCCAAGGCACTGGTCATAAACCCTCAGACGAGGGCAATAGAGATGGATGGAAGAGCGGTCTATGCCTTTGCCGTAAGAACAATCGGACAGACCATCGAGACTCTGGTGAAAAGAAACAACCTCAGCCTTGATGAGATCGATTGGATTGTCCCTCATCAGGCCAACAAACGAATCATTACCGCCTGTGCGAAACGATTTGAGATCCAAGAAGAAAAATTTTATATGAACATCCAGCACTATGCTAACACCTCTGCTGCTTCCATTCCAATAGCATTGAAGGAAATGGAACAGAAAGGACTTCTCAAGGAAGGACAGAAAATCCTTCTGGTAGGCTTCGGAGCTGGTCTTACCTATGGAGGTACATTACTGACATGGCACCAATAATTGCACTTTGTCCAGGCCAAGGTTCACAGAAGCCCAAAATGGCATTGGACTATTACCAGATGAGCAAGCGCGTGCAAGAGTTGTTCACTCTTGCAAGTGACATCACCAAGATAGATGCATTCAAGCTGCTCTCTGAAGGAACCGAGGATAATCTGAAACAGACCCAAGCAACCCAGCTGGCGGTTACCCTGGCCACGAGAAGCGCTGTCTTTCGCCTAGATGAGCTAGGACATTCTCCCATAGCGTATAGCGGATTCAGCCTTGGAGAGCTGGCCGCCTATGCGTCGGCAGGTATCTTTGATGACCAGACACTCTTTCGTATCATCCAAAAGCGATCCTCATTGATGGATGAACAAGCTCAGAAGGCTCACAAGCAATATGGGAATCTGAGCATGGCGGCAGTCATCGGTCTCGATTATGAAACGGTCTTTCAAGCAATCGAACAAGAACAATTGCAGGGTGTCTATGCCGCTAATGACAATGGACCTACTCAGGTGGTCATCTCAGGCTTGGAAGCCAGTATTGCAGAAGCAAAAAGCCTGCTGCAACAAAAAGGGGCGAGAAGGGTCATCCCGCTAAAGGTTTCCGGACCGTTCCATACCCCTTTCATGGAGGGCGCTACAGAGAGCTTTCGTTCGTTTTTAGCAGACTTACCCTTTAATAATCCTGATGTAAAGGTCATCAGCAGCGTTGATGGCTCTTTTATCATGAATAAAGAAGAAGCAAGAGACCACCTTTCCAGGCAACTGGCCAAGCCGGTCAGATGGAGGGAAGTCATGCAGGTGGTAGCAAGCCTTGCAAAGGCAACAGGCTCACAGGTTGCTGAGATCGGGTATGGGAATGTTCTGTCCTCACTGTGCAAGAACAGTGCATTGCCTATCAACTGTCTCAGCCTTACAGAAGAAACAGCATTACAAACATATGCAAAGGAACAGCATCATGAATGATAAGAAACATGCCTTGGTTACCGGCGGTTCAAGAGGAATCGGGCTGGCAATCGTAGAAGAACTCACGTCACAGAATTATGAGATTTGGTATCTTTCCCGTTCAAAAGCTCCAGTAGAGGGACAGCATCTGCACCACATTGAGTGTGACATGGCCGACAGGGCAAGTCTTGAAGAGGCTCTTGAGCGTGTGATAAAGCAGGCAAAACATATCGATGTCCTGGTAAACAATGCAGGCATCACCCGTGATGGCTTGATCATGAGAATGAAGGATGAGGCCTGGGACGAAGTACTTGCGGTCAACCTTACTTCCGTCTTTCTCACCTGCCGCAAGCTATCTAGACTGATGATGAGTCAAAGACAAGGGTCTATCATCAACATCAGCAGCGTAGTCGGCATCATGGGAAATGGTGGACAGACGAACTATGCGGCAAGCAAGGCCGGGATCATCGGATTCTCAAAATCCTTGGCACGGGAGCTGTCCTCACGCGGTGTGCGGGTCAATGTGGTTGCTCCCGGCTTCATCGGGACATCGATGACAGAGGCACTGAGCGAGAGCATCAAAGAACAGATTGCAACCCAAATACCCCTTGGTCGTATGGGAACAGCAGAAGAGGTAGCCCAGGCAGTGGCATTCCTCGCATCAGAGAACGCACGCTACATCACCGGTCAAGTTCTGGCTGTTGATGGCGGTATGGCAATGTAAGGAGAACCTCTATGGGCAATACACAACGAGTAGTAGTAACCGGTATGGGTACGGTAAACCCCTTGGCAGTGAATGTGGAGGACTTTTGGCAGAAGATCAAGGATGGCGTGTGCGGCATTACTGAAATTTCCAAGTTCGACACTACCGACTATCCGGCCAAGGTAGCCGGAGAAGTGAGAAATTTCGATCCCTCTGACCTGCTTGACCGTAAGCAGCTGCGAGGCATGGCCGATTTTACAAAATTTGCAGCACACGCTGCAGCACAGGCTATGAACCAAGCCCAATTGCAACCAGGTTCCTTCGATTCGTATCGCAGCGGCGTATATATGGGCAATGGTATAGGAGGCTTTGAGGTAGTAGAGGAAAATTTGGCCAAGCTATATGATCGTGGACCTCATGCCGTAGCTCCTTTGACAATTCCTAAACTTATCAGCAATGAGGCTGCAGGAAACATTGCCATCCAATTCGGCATAAAGGGTCCTTGCCACACTACCGTCACCGCGTGTGCTTCAGGCACCGACGCCATCGGGGATGCCTTCAATGCCATCCGATTCGGCTTGGTGGATGTGGCTGTCACCGGTGGAACGGAAGCGGCAATCACCCAACTCAGTGTGGCTGGTTTCTGTCGCCTACAGGCTCTTGCCACCCGGTACAATGATACGCCACAAATCGCCAGCCGTCCGTTTGACAAGGAGCGTGATGGGTTTGTCATGGGAGAGGGTGCGGGAATGCTCGTTCTGGAATCGCTTGAGCACGCTCAAAAACGCAATGCTACCATCCTAGGCGAGATAGTCGGCTACAGCATGACCTGTGATGCATTTCATCTCACTGCTCCAAACCCAGACGGAGAAGGAGCAGCACGAGCGATGAGGCAGGCATTACAGATGTCAGGAGCGAAGCTTGATGAAGTTGACTATATCAATGCCCACGGTACCAGCACTGCCGCAAACGACTCCATGGAGACAAACGCGATCAAGAGCGTGTTCGGCTCTCATGCCTACAAGCTGAAGGTGTCCTCAACGAAGTCGATGACCAGTCATCTCATCGCAGCTGCAGGAGCGGTTGAAGCTATTGTATGCCTTTTGGCTATACGCGATCAGTACTTCCCCTGTACGTTGAATTTGACGAATCCCGACAGCCAGTGTGATCTTGACTATGTGCCGAACCAAGGCAGGTCTGGTACAATTAGGTATGCTATGAGCAATTCTTTGGGCTTTGGAGGGCATAACGGCGTGCTTGTATTCAAGGCTTACAACCCATCGTAAGGAGTGCAGAAATGTCTGAGAAATTCGAAACACCCAGTGAACTGATCCCACATCGTGATCCCTTTCTTTTTATTGATGAACTTTTGGAAGTCGATGAGTCTCATACGCTTGCAAAGCGTGTTTTTACAGCCGATCACTTCTTCTTTCAAGGCCATTTTCCCGGTTATCCGGTGGTTCCTGGTGTAATTCTGGTCGAAACCATGGCACAATGTGGAGGAGCGGGATTGGTACAGGCAGGAATTCTCCCTCATGGGGCTTTCTTCGTTCTAGCCACCATAGAAAAAGCAAAATTCAGAAACCAGGTAAGGCCCAACGATACTGCCTTGATTGATGTACAGAATGTGAGAGTTTCAAAAACCATGGTCCGTCAAAAAGGAACTATCACCATCGAAGGGCAGGTGGCTGCCGAAGCTTCATGGATGTGCATTGTAAACAGCAAACAGGAAAGGATTTAGTTGTGATTATTACAAAAAAGATATTACGGAATGTATCGCTTACCGCCCATCCACAAGGTTGCAAACGGTATGTACAGGATCAGATTGATTGGGTAAAACAGCACTGTAAAGACGCTGAAAATCCTTCGTATCCTCCTTTGGATGCACAGAAAGCACCAAAACGCGTGCTGATCCTCGGCGGCTCCACCGGGTACGGACTATCGAGCAGGATTGTCACTGCCTTCGCAGCAGGAGCTGATACCATCAACGTCTCTTTTGAACGGGAGCCGAGTGAGAACAAGACGGCGACTCCGGGCTGGTACAATACCAAAGCTTTTGAACAAGCTGCCAAGCAGGAAGGGTTAAAGGCTTATTCCATCTTCGCGGATGCTTTCAGTACTGAAACAAAAGAACTGACTGCCGCCTTGATCAAAGAGCAACTTGGCCAAGTCGATTTGGTCATCTACAGCCTTGCCAGCCCTCTTCGAAACGATCCGATAACCGGCCAAGCCTACCGCTCGGTCCTCAAGCCGATCGGCAAACCCTTTACCGCCCTTTCGGTGGATCTGGAAAGTGATATAGTCAAGCAAGCTACGATTGAAGAAGCTACCGAGAGTCAAATTGCAGAGACCATCAAGGTGATGGGAGGTGAAGACTGGAGCCTTTGGATCGAGCATCTGCTTTCTCAAAATCTTCTTGCATCCAGAGCCCAGACTGTTGCGTACTCCTATATAGGTCCTACAATAACCTACCCCGTCTATCGGGAAGGCACCATCGGCAAGGCCAAGGAGCATCTCGAAGAGAGTGCTCAAAAGCTAAACCAACTGATGCAACCCATCTCAGGCAAGGCCTATGTATCGGTAAACAAAGCTTTGGTGACCAGGGCAAGCGCTGTCATTCCTGTAGTGCCACTCTACATGGCCTTGCTGTATCAAGTGATGAAAGAAAAGCATCTACATGAGGATTGCACCATGCAAATCTACCGATTGTTTGCAAAACACCTCTTCAATGAACATGTTCTAACCGATGAGACGGGAAGGCTGAGGGTGGATGATTGGGAGATGCGAGAAGATATCCAAAGCGAGGTTGAACGCCGTTGGGCACTGCAAGCAGAAGGAGAGCCTCTTAAGGAAGGCGACTTGCTTGGCGTAAACGAGGAGTATGAGCAAATCCATGGCTTCGGGTTTGCTGACATCGATTATTCCAAAGATATCGACCCAAGAGTAGTCTAGATTGCAAAAAGCAGCCTTATACACGAGGTTGCTTTTTTGTTTTCCCATACTAGAGGCTCAGCCTTTATAACGCTTGAGCCTTTCTGAGAAACTCCACTGAACCAAAGTTGCCGCTTTTGAACACAAGTTCATAGACACCATCAAGACTCTGCACCCAGGAAACCCCGGGATCGATCTGAGGCCCGATCAGATAGGCATCCACGCCCAAGGTGGTTGCAACCATACCGCTGGTTTCCCCTCCTCCGACGATGAAGGTTTGCAATCCTGCGTTTGCAAGCAACTTGGTCAAATCCCCGAAGCTTCGCTCAATGATCTTTGCAAGATCAATACCAGAAAATATTTTTCTATTTTCCTCTAGTTGCTCGGGTGAGCGGGTGGCATACACCATGGGAGCAAGCTCAAAATCTTGATGATCCAACACCCATTTGGCGACACTCTCAATATAATCAGGATCATTGGCGCACAGCTCTTCATCAAGGCTGAGAGAAGGAGCAAGAGAGCGATAATAGGCAACCTGTTGTTGCATCATTGCAGAACACGAGCCTGCAAGCACTACCGCCTTGCGCTGCTTGGGAATAAAGGCAGGTTTCTGTTTGGGCTCGATACCCAAATTTTTCGCTCGAACCTTAGCGATGCCTATTGCCAACCCTGAACCTCCGGTCACCAAACGCAAATCCTTGGTCGCCTCAGCTATGGTGACAAGATCTTCGTCATCGATGACATCAACGATCAGATTCTCAACCCCCTCTGCTTCCAAGGCCTCTTTGTTCTGTTTTACAGCAGCGACTCCCTTGGCAACTGTGTCATAAAAAATATGACCACATTTTGAAGGGCTCTGCATTGCCAAGAGTTTTTCGAGCTTTGCATCCAGCATTGGATTGAGCGGATGATGGCGCATAGCACTGTCACTGAGCAGATCATGATTGACAAACAGATAGCCGTGGAAGACCGTTCTCCCATTCACAGGGAGTGCGGGACAGATAAGGGTTGTTTTCTCTTCTAGGGCTTTTCTCAGAGCATCGCTTACTGGCCCGATATTCCCATCCTTCGTAGAGTCGAAGGTGGAGCAGTATTTGTAGTAGAAGCGATCACATCCTGCTTTTTGCAAGAAAGCAAGTGCATTCAAGGCCTGCTTGACTGCCTGCTTGGCAGGAAGTGACCGAATCTTAAGACTCATCACAATCGCATCGACAGGTCCAAGGTTTTGCGTATCGACCGGCCTTGAACACATCATCGTCTGCATTCCGCCTTCCACCAGAAAGCCTGCAATATCGACTGCCCCAGTAAAATCGTCAGCAATGACACCAAGCTTCATCAGAACAAACTCCATCGTTTAGGTTGAGTAAGGATATCCTTGAGCAAGCCGTTGATCACATCTTGGTCGAATTCTTGCATAAAAGAATCCTCGAACATTTCGCTGGCTTCCTCATACTCTTCATCTTCAGGATTCTGCAAGACCTCTTTATAGTGCACATAGCCCCATGGCCCTCCGCAATCTTCCCACGGAGCATCACCTTTGCCGCCTGTGCATATGACTTGTGGGGTACCACTACGAAGTTCTCGCTTTACAATGGAGATTTGGTGTTCCCAATAATCGCCGAAATCATAGATGTACGTGAACTTCTTCGCACCCCGGTTCAGGTGAGCAAGGGTTATCTCTTTGTCATCAAGAATCTCTTCTGGATCATCAAAAAATGAAAACATATCTGCCTTTTCATCTTTTGCAGGGCCGATCTTGGAATGCCCCACCGTGAACTCATAGAGATGCATCGAATCCCATGAGAAAGCAATTTGGATTATCTCATGCAGTTTCTCAAAGGTAGCAGTAACGGGAACCTCAAAACTCCTATAGACTTTGTAGGGAGCTGGAAGCCTCAGAGATATCTTGAGATGCATCACCTCATGCATATCCTTGACAATTTCTGCTTGTTCTTTGGTTAAAGCTTCTTTCATCTGCTCAGCAGGAATGACTCGTTTTTCATCAATCTGCACTTTCTTGTTTGAAAAATATGAGACGATCTCTTTAACAGAAAGATTCTTTATCGCGGGATCTTTCAACCATCGATTAAGTCTGCTTACGGTTTTTGTGTCTGCCCCGCCGGTTGTGCAAACCTTTTTGCCCTCCTCAAGGTATCGATCGACCTGTTTTGGATCATAACCCTGTAAGGTCAGGGCTACTTTGATTGCTTCAAGGATGGCAGAGGTATCGATTGTCCAATCCTTGTAGGTAATCGGTGCAATGACGCAAAACCCCGTTGCCTTGTTCGTAAGCAACATGCAGCCACCTAAATTTGTAGTATAAAAATGAGTACCGACCCAACAGAACATCGGTGAATATCCGGCAGTTGGACCATCTGTCGACACTCCGATGTATTGATAGAGAGAACGTGAACATTCGATCAGCATGGAAGCCTCCTTATTTACATTACACAATCATACTCGAAGAGTGATGGTTGTCCAATCATTAATGCTTGAGTATCGGTATCTGAATCTCGGTGATGAATCGACTGCTATCTCGCTCAACAAATTGGTCGAGAATGTTGAAATTAACCTCCCAGGAAGCCAGGGTTAAGTCTTTTCCGCTCTCTCTGATGCGTGCAATGGCACTATGGATGGTTTCATAGGAACCTTGATGATAGCCACAAAGATAGGAGCCTGCTTCTATGATTGAGACATCCTCCAGAGGCGGGTTCTGTGTCTGATGCGGATTATACTCAAACAGATAGGCACCAAAGCGCTTTTCAAGCCCCTGATAGAACACAAGCGTTGGATGGAAGTAGAAGACATCAGATCCATACAGTGTCTCTTCAGAGCCGATGTTCAGATAGTATCGTTCTGGATAGGTCTTGACAGAAATCTTGTCCAAATCAACAAGCGGCAGTTGTTGCTTGATGAACTCAAGCTTCCTTCCGATGGCACAGTCGATGTCGATCAACTCCTGCCATCGTTGCCTCAACAGTTGAGACTGGTCTTTCAATTGCTTGATGGTATGCTCAAGGGTTCTACTGTCCAGATAGCTTCTAATTTGCTTGAGCGAGTAACCTAGACGCTTGAGATAGCGAATTGAGGCCACCTGATAGATCTGGTCGAACTTATACAAACGATACCCGGTTTTTGGGTCACGATGCGAGGGAACGAGCAAACCGATTGAATCATAATACCGCAGTGTCTGTACATCGATGGCAAACAGGTCGGCTAATTCACCAATGGAAAAAAAGTCCTTCATGAAGAGAGTTTATCGTTTGTCCCGTTCATACGCTACCCCCAATGCAGAGGGTTCGCTTCTTTTGCCGATTGACAAGAACAACACAAGGATGGTAACGACATAAGGAAGCATGGTAAACACCTGGGAAGGGATGGTAGATCCCATAGTCTGGAGTCTGATCTGCAGAGCTTCGGCAGCTCCAATGACCAAGGCAGCTACAAAGACTCCCAAAGGATTTCTTCTGCCCAGAATTACCGCCACCAAGGCGATGTACCCCTTGCCTGAAGTGAGATTTTCCTGAAAGAAACCCAGTTTTGCAAGAGAAAGATATGCTCCTCCCAATCCACCCAAAATGCCATTTGCACATGCTGCACTATAGCGGACCTTCTCTACGTGCAAACCGGCAGTATCGGCAGCTCTTGGATTTTCGCCCACTGCCTTGAGGATGACGCCCCATTCAGTTTTGTAAAAGACGACAAGAAGCAACAGAATTGAAAACAACAGCACGTATACAAAAAGGTCCTGATTGAACAAAGCCTCTCCCAATAAAGGTATTCTAGAAAGAATCGGCACTCTCATTCGCTTGAGTATGGCTATCGAGGGAAGTGTCGTTGTTTTGCCGAATTGCATCAAAAACAAAAAACTGGTCAATCCAAGAAACAAGAAGTTCAAAGCAAGACCGGCGATGGTCTGATCGGCTTTGCATCGAATGCTCAGAAGTGCATGGAGCATGCTTGCTGCAATTCCTCCTGCCATAGCAGCAAGAAGAGAGAACAACAGACTCTGCGTGTGAAACATGGTGACGAAACTAAAATACGAACCACTGAGCATGATTGCTTCAACACCAATGTTGCTTATCCCTGCCCGTTCACTGATCGTCTCCCCCAATCCAGCGAGCGCTATAGGGGTAGCCATGCGAACAGTCGCAGCAAGGAATGAGGTCAAAAAGAACACCAAAGCAGCATCCATCCTAGGCCTCCTTGCAGCCAAAGAGCTGCTTGCGTGCAAGAATCATCACTACCAACAGGCCCATGATGATGGAAGCAATCGAAGTGGGAACCCCGCTTGAGCGCTGCATAGCCATCGATCCTACCTGCAATGCTGCAATGCCCAACGCAGAGAGAATGATGAAAAAGGGATGGTTCTTGCCAAGCAGTGACACCACAATAGCCAGGTAGCCGTAACTGGGGCTGATACCTTCGATAAGGCGATGATGCAAGCCCGCAATTTCTGAAGCTCCACCCAAGCCAGCAAGACCTCCGCTGAGTAAAGCAGAGAGAACAAGGTGGTTACCCACCGCTATGCCACTGCAAAGACTCGCTCGTGAATTAAGCCCGACCGCCCGCATGCAAAAGCCTGTTGAGGTTCTGAACATCAGCAAGTAGACCAAAGCAGCACATAATATGGCCAGAAGCAGCCCTGCATGCAGACGGGTGGGCGACATTAACATTGGAAAATGAACCGAAGCAGGTAATATGGGAGACATCGGATAGGGATAGGAAGGGTCTTTGAGTGAAGTACGAACCAGAATCCCCACCAAGTTGATTGCCACGTAATTGAGCATGATTGTATTAATCACCTCAGAAAGACCAAATTTTGCCTTGAGCAGACCAGGCAGGACAGCCCACGCACCACCGAAGAGAAATGCGAGCAATAAGGCAAGGGGAATCATCACATAGCTTGGCAATGAAGGAAACGTCATCCCTACATAGGTAATGGCGATTGCACCGAGGTAGATCTGTCCTTCCGCCCCGATATTAAGAAACCCAGTACGAAAACCAACCGATACGCCCAAGGCTGCAAAAATCAAGGGAGTAGCTCGTACCAACACTTCCGAAAACGCATAGGATGATCCAAAGATGCCTCGAAAAAAACTGCTCAATGCACCACCAATGCTGCTTCCTACCAAACGTATCAAGACAAGGGAGACAGCAAACGTGATAACGGTCACCCCGAAGAAGGAAAGAGTTTTCCTCATGCCATCCTCCTTGCAGAGGAGCCGGCCATCAAGAGACCTAGATAGGTAAGGTCCACCGATTCATTGGCCAAGGAGTCAACAATCTTGCCTCGATACAGCACCGATATGGTATCACTCAGGTCGAGAATCTCTTCCAAATCAGAGGAAATCAAAACAACGGCACACCCCTCTTGCCTGAGTCGGAGCAACACCTTGTGAACCTCCTCGGTTGACCCAATATCCAAACCACGGGTGGGTTGGCAGGCGACCACAAGCTTAGGACTGCCTCGCAGCTCCCGAGCAAGTATCAGTTTTTGTTGATTCCCACCGGACAGATAGCGCACAGGACTCTCGAGTGAAGCACATTTGATATAATACTCGTCCACGGCTTTTTGTGTTTCTTCCTTTAGATTTCGATACTTCAGCAGAGGTCCTTTCTTACTCTCCTCATTTCGATACAGGCAGAGCAACATATTTTCCATGAGGTCCATGTCCAGAACCAGACTATCTAAAAGCCTATCATCACTGATGTACCCAAAACCCATATCTTTACGCCGCTGAACGGAAACACTCTTGATATCCTTTTGATAAAAAGAAATTGTACCACTCTTGATCTTCTGAATGCCTAAGATCACTTCAGCCAAGGCTTTTTGGCCATTTCCGTCCACCCCTGCTATGCCTACAATCGTACCTGCTCGCACAGAAAGGCTCAAAGGTCCAAATGAGCGGGACGGTATTTCGACAGAGTCAAGAACCAAAGCCTCTGCATCACAGCTGTATGGCATACTCCCTCGCACAGCCTTTTGCAATGTATGGCCGACCATCAGTCTTGAGAGTTGCTCCTCATTGGTTTCAGAAGTCAGGACCTCTCCTACCTTCTTCCCCGCCCTCAGTACGGTGATTCGGTCGGTCAGTTGCAGCACTTCTTCAATATGGTGGGTAATGATGATGATGCTATGCCCTTCGCTGCGAAGCTTCCTTAAAACGGTAAACAGACTCTCTACTTCCTGTGGTGTCAACACAGCAGTAGGCTCATCCAAAATCAAGAGTTTTGCATTACGATAGAGCACCTTGATGATTTCAACACGTTGTTGCTGACCCACAGAGAGCGAACTGACAAGAGCCCTGGGATCAACAGAAAGGTTGTACTGCTCACTGAGCTCCTGGATTTGCTGATCCACCTTTCGGCGATTGACAAAGGGATACCCCACACTTTTTAACCCAAGAGTAATGTTCTCACTCACCGTGAGGGTGGGCACCAAGGTAAAATGCTGATGAACCATTCCAATCTGGTGGGAAAGTGCATCCTTTGGACTCTTTATCTGCACTTCTTTTCCATCAAGTTCTATCGAACCACCATCTGCTTGATAGATGCCATAGAGGATGTTCATCAAAGTCGTCTTGCCTGCACCATTCTCGCCCAACAGCGCGTGAATCTCTCCTTTCTCTACGCTTAGGTCAACCTTGGTGTTGGCACTCTTGCCGAAGAATGCTTTGTCTATGTCCTTCATCCTCAGATATGGCATATAGTATCCCTTTCAACCATTGGTGCACCCCAATTCGGGGTACACCAAATATGTCTTAGTTTGTTCTGGTCTCAATCAACGGAACTTTAAAAGCACCAGTAAGAATCTGCTCTCTGGTCTTTGCAATCAGATCCTTCACTGGTTGATCGATCTTGTTCTCAAAACTGTTGTAGCCTGAAATGTCTACAACACCGTCTTTCATGCCAAGGTTGAACACTCCACCTTCATACGTGCCATTCTGAACCTTTTCTACCGCTGTCAACACGAGAGCAGGTACGCTGTAAATAGTAGATGCCATGACGGTATTCGGGGCGATTGAGTTCTGGTCGTAGGAGTCACCGGTTGCAAGCAAACCACGCTCTTCTGCAGCCTTGATCACTCCTGTGCCGGCCTGGTTGGCACAGTGGGAAAGTACATCAGCTCCCTGGTCAGCCATGGAAAGCGCTGCTTCCTTGCCGAGTGCGACATCGGTAAAGCTGCTTACATATGCATCCAAGACTCTGATGTTTGGATTTACAGCCTTGGCACCGAGCTTATAGGCTTCAAGCACCTTAACGATGGACGGCTGTTCAAATCCGCCTACGATGCCGATTACCCCGGTCTTTGACATCGAGGCGCTGAGCATGCCCATCAAGTATCCTGCTTCTTCGCAGGCCATCACATAGGAAGCTGTGTTTGCATTGTAGGCATTTGACTCAATCGCCATGAACTTTGTCTTGGGAAACTGGGAGGAGATACGAACAGCCGGTTCTCCGAACTGAAAGCCATGTCCGATCACCAAGTCATACCCTTGTGCAGCATAATCACGGAACGCGGCTTCTCCGTCAGCAATGCCGACATTCTCTGAATAGGCAGTCTGTAGATTATACTTCTCTTTTGCCTCTTGCAATCCTGCAAAAGCAACTGCGTTCCACCCCTGATCATTTGCCGGACCGCTTAACAAGAGAGCCACCTTCAGTTTTCCTTCGCTCTCAACCTTCTCTTTTGCTCCTCCACCAATCAATGCAGTGGAAACGAGTACCAGGATCAAAGCAATAACGAGTACTGTCTTTTTCATCGTATTTCTCCTCTCAAAGGGACGCTGCCCTTAACATGCACAATCAACAAAAGATAGCAGGAAACAACGAGCGAAGTCGCTCAGAACACACAATCTCAGCCTGCTTTGCAAGCTCTGTTTCATCAACACCGACCAGGTTGCCTTCTTGAAACACCACCTTGCCGCCGACCATGGTAAGGGCGACCTCACCAGAGAGACCCACTCGTCCAAGAAGGTTCTTTGCATCATGCAAGGACCCAGCGAGTTCCAGTTTCGAAACATCTATGGCGAACAAGTCTGCAGCCTTTCCTACTTCAAGAGAACCTACATCATCCCTGCCCAGGGTTTTGGCTCCATCGACCGTGGCGAGCTTGAGCATTTCGTACGAGGAGGGAGCCCCTTTGCGGTCCTTACTATGATAAGACTGGGCAAGGTAGGCCATGCGCAGGGAATCCAAGAGGTTGGAACTATCATTTGTGGCAGAGCCGTCACAACCAAGAGAGACGGTCATACCGGCTTTCTTCATCCCAGGAATGTCAAGGATAGGAAACCCTCCCAAGACTGCAGGGGCCGGACAGTGTGAAAGAGCGGTCTTCGTCTTGGCCATCAAAGTATATTCATCCTCTTGCAGTTCCCAACCATGGGCGAACCATACATCAGGACCAACAAAGCCGATCTCATCCGCCCAGGCGAGGGTTCGCTTGCCATACCGCTCAAGCATGATTGGATTTTCCCCTTCTCCAAGATGGGTATGAAGACGTACGCCTTTCTCTCGGGCAAAGTTCACCGACTGAATAAAGGTCTCTTCATAACTGTTGATCGGTTGGCAAGGTGCTACAACTATCTGACTGAAGCTATTGGGCTTGGTATCATGATAAAGGCCGATCAAGCGTTCGCAATCAGAGAGAAATTCGTCTGTGCTTTCCAGCATTTCATCGGGAATCGTGCTCCCCTTCTCTCTGGGTAAGGTATTGCAACCTCGTCCGGCATGGTAGCGCAGCCCAAGTAGTTTTGCTGCCTGCATCTGTCTATCAACAGCCTCTTTACCGGTCTTCTTTGTATAGCAGTACTGATGATCAAACGCGGTGGTGCAACCATGCTTGATAAGATCAGCCATGGCGACGAGGGAGGAATAGTAAATGACATCACTGTCGATTTGAGCAAATATCGGGTAGATCTTATCCAACCAGTCGACAACCAGCATATTGGGATAATCGATGGTGATCAGATTTCTCACGAAGGTCTGGAAGAAATGATGATGAGTGTTGATCAGCCCCGGATAGACAAAATACTTGCTTCCATCAAGTACATAAGCCCCGTCAGAACTCAAGTTCTTTCCAATCTGTTGAATCTGATATCCGTCTATAAGCAGGTCACAATCTGTATAGACGGTATCCTGCTGATCACAACTCACTATGCTGCGTATATTTTTAAGAAGTGTCTTTTGTGTCATGCAAGCCACCTTTTGATCTTGATGGATGCACGATAAACCCTATAGTAACTGGAGGGTCAAGAATAATATGAAAATTTTTTCAAGCTTTTTGACCAAGGATCACCACGTAGTTTTTTCCATACTTCTTCGCACAACGAGGACACGTGGTATACCACATAAACCATCGAGTCACCTCAAAGCTCTTGCCTTTTGCCAAGAGTTCAAAGTCCTTGGACCACACTCCTGTATCCTTGTAGGGACCCTCATAGGCATTGGCTAGGAAGGTTCCATGCATCTTGAACGTCTTAAGCTCTGGAATTTCCTTCTCCACTGCTATGAACACTTCCATCTTCCATCGGCCAACATGCTCACTGAGAACCATGTTTTCAACTACGGTAGCCCCAAAGGACTCGATTTGCTCAATTGCCTTAGTCATGACCGACCCGAAATTCAAAGGCATGTAATTGAATGTTCTCACCTGTTTCTTGATAAAAAAACGATCGTCAAGGGTTGTTTCTTTCTCTTTCCATGCATCCGGATTAAACTCAGGGCAACAAATTTCTTCAGACATAGCTTGTTCTCCTCCAATAAGTTATGGTACTACCAAAATATTGATCTCACAAGCTTTCAACCCCTAGAGAACCACTCTATTTCTTCCACTTTCCTTGACCATATACAGAGCTCTATCTGCAGCTTCAATCAAATCCTCTTCAATGGTTGCATCACATTCGGGAAAAGAAGCTCCACCGATACTGAGCGTAACCCGAATCTCCTGATCTGAGTAGTTGACCCGCTTCTCTTCCACGGTACGCCTGATCGACTCTGCCACATCCAGGGTATCCTTCTTGTTTGCTCCAAGCAAAACCACCATGAATTCATCCCCACCGAGACGGACAATGAGGTCCCCCTCTCTTAGTTGATTGCGTGCAAGCGAGGCTACTGCCTGTATGACGCGATCGCCGACCGTGTGTCCATAGGTATCGTTTACTTGTTTGAAATGGTCGATGTCCATCATCAAAAGACCGAGAGCGCTATTTTGCTTGATGGCCCTGATAAACTCCTCATGCAACCGGGTAAGGCCGAAACGACGGTTGTAGATACCGGTCAAGGGATCCACAGCTGCCAATTTCTGCACTTGGTCATGAGTCATGGCATTATGCAAAGCCAAAGCTAGACTTCCACAGAAGAGCTCTAGATTGCCCAAACTTTCCTGATCCAGAGGTTTTGCTGCGGCAAGCAACAAGATTCCTAGGGAAAGTTGTTTATAGAGTATGGGCTGAAGGATTACCTGGGCAGGACGGAAGGTCGTGCAGACACTATCGACCACTACGTGATCGGGGATGTCAACAACTCGTTTCTTCACCCCTTGCAAGGTTTCCAGAACAAGGCGATTCTCCCTCAACATATCACTGTCTGCCAAGCCGCTTGAAGCCTTGACCAACAAAGTTCCATTTGCCTCAACCAAAATCGCCCCTGCAGGGACTGCAAACATTTCCAAAAGAGAGGAGAGAGCATTCTTACACAGATCGGCGGTCTCAAGATGACTGGTCAGCATTCTGGTATAGCTACGAATTTCCATCTCCAAGTGCAAGGAAGAAGCCAAGGTAGTCACCAGACTATTGAAAGCTTCGGAACTCACCCCAATGGCATCTTCACTATCCACCGGGATATGACAGTTCTCAGGCGTACAGTTCATCTTTTCATTCTTGCCTGCAACTGTCTTGAGGTGAGTCTCTATCGATTGCATATGCTTTGAGAGAAGCAAGAGACGACCGCCAACAATTGATTTGGCCAAAAGGATGTTTACCGCCCCTACAAAAAGACCTGCCGCAATACAGACAGAAAAAAACCACCATGTATAGGCTATTGATCGATCCATACCCAGAACAACCATGAAGAAGGGGAAAATGATTCCCACCAGCATACCAAAGCCCATCATCCAAATGGCTAGATCTGAAAATACTTTCTTTGTAAGTCGGACCATTTGCTCCTCCAAGAAATACGTTTCATCCTATGTCATATCTTGACCATAGTAATGAAAGAAAGACAAGAAGAACAAGGGCAAAAAGACTAATTTGTCAGCAAAAAACCAATATATACAAGTCTTTGAAGCTAAGAATCCTATCCTTACATCCGAGCAAACTTAGCCACATTGAATGCAGAGAGTAAAACGATGACAACCATCACTATCATAAAAAGCTTGTCTACGTGCTTGTTGTCCAGTCTTTTGGAGAGAGAGCGTCCAGCCATAGCTCCCAGGATGCCACTGATCATCATGGCTAGCAGTAATAATGCGTTGAAATCCGGGATTGAGCCTTGCAATAGGTTGGTGATCAAGTTGGCAACTTGACTGAAGAATATAATATACAGGCTGTTAAGAGCTGCATGTTTGCTGTCCATCGAGAAGAAATACGAGAGGAACATGATGTTGATCGGCCCTCCCCCGATTCCTAAGAATGAGGAGAATAAGCCTAGTACGAGGCCTAAGAAAGTTGCTGCTGCTCTCTGCTCAATATGCAAGGTTATGATTCGTTGTTTTCTCAGGATATAGACAAACACTGTTGCGGTAAGAACCACCATGACAATATTTTGTACCATTCCCAGCAATGCATCATTGGCTGTAGCAATCCTAATCCAAGAAAAGACGATTTTCCCGAGCACTCCGCCGACAGCACCTCCCATGGCAAGAGGTGTCCCTACAACAGGATCTACCTTGATAGAATCCTTTCTGCTTCTATACAGGGAGACAGCAGTCATGGCAAGGACGGTATTTCCACTGAGAAAGCTGATCGTCGCAACAGGATAATCAACGAGGGCGTCCATCACCGGCTTGATGATTACACCGCCCCCGATGCCGCTGATGGCACCTATGATGGTTGCTAAACAGGTAACAAGTATGAGTACTACTTCCACAACTTTATCCTTTGCTTATTGACGAGGGTTCAATGTTCGAGCAACGCTCTCCAAGCGTCTGATGGCATAAGGAAAAAACTCCTGCATGCTGGTGCAAAAGCGATACCCTTGCTCGGTCCTATAGCGTTTGCAACCTCCCCTGCAAAGAGCTGCCCAAGAACAATGGATACAAGCATCAAGGCGATTGGGGGAGTCCTCAATGAATCGCAACTCTTTTCTTTTTTCATCCAACTCGGAAAAAGAATCTGTAATGATGTTCCCAAGCAGTTCTTCGTCGATGCAGTAAAAATCACAGGGGTAGATATCTCCGTTGCTTTCTACAACATAGTTGGCAGAGCAGATTCCACTCATATCGCAACTTTCAGGAGGATAGCCTGCAATCATTCCTACCAAATTATCAAAAAATCGCACAGATACCGGTTTGCCACTCTGCCATGCTGCATACCAAAGATCGAACAATTGTTTCAGAAAGGTTGCATACACGTCAGCTGAAAGAAAATTTTTTCCCCCTTCAAGAGGGTCCATACAAGCGATGTACTGGTGAAACAGAAGCCCATGATTCACAAAATACGGAAAGACCATACCGATATTCTGGGCCAGTTCATTGGTGACGACACTGAGGATATTGAATTCAACACCGATTTTCTGCATCAAGGCTATGTTCTGCATCACAAGCCTGCCGCTTTTCGTTCCCTCACGGTCATGCCGATGCAGGTCATTAAGCCTTGGAGGGCCATCCAGCGAAACTCCTACCAAAAAATGATGCTTCTTAAAGAACTGTGCCCAAGTTTCGTCAATCAGCAAGCCATTGGTCTGGAATGCATAACTGACGAGGGTATCATCCTTTGTATGCTGCTCAACCATTGAGACAAACCGTTCAAAGAAGGCAAGCCCCGCCAAGGAAGGCTCTCCTCCTTGGAATGCATAGGTGATATGTTTTGCCAACTCGATGCTTTTTGTAATGATACTCGATACAACCTCATGGCCCATCATGGGACGAATCCCAACATCACGGCTTGCTACCTCGTCAAAGTAGAAGCAGTAATCACAACGAAGATTGCAAGCTGCAGAGGCAGGTTTGATCATCAATGTCAGGTGAGAACGACGTGTGTCCATGGTTCTTGTATAGCCTTTATTGAAAACCTAGGCAAGCACCCCTAGGTAATATTTACTTTGAAATAATTTTATCTTTTTTCTATTAAACGAATAGAAGACCCTTCATGAATATTTGGCTTGAACATATAAGAGTAATCATGGATTTTGTATTCCTTGTCGCCGATCATCTGAAAAATCCGTTTACCAACCTCAAGCCCCATCTCGTATCCTGGATGTACAGAAGCAGTAATGCCACTATCCAGATAATCAGTGTCAGAGTAGTCAAAGGCTACCACAGAATAATCCTTCGGAACCTCCTTGCCTTGTTTTTGAAGCAGAGCAAGAACTATTTTGAGAATCATGAAATTACAACATACGATGGCAGTACACTTAGGTACCGCCTTAAGAAATCTCCAAACAGTCTTGGGAAACTCTTTCTTATCATAGGTATCGTCAGAGATGACCCACTTCACATACGCATCATCGTAACTAGCCCCATATTTCTGCAGAGCTCGTACATAACCCTTGTACTTCTCTATCCCTTGATAATTATCATAGACAAAAATCCCTGCGATATGCCGGTGTCCTGCCTGGGCAAGACGCTTGACCAACTCGTCCGCACATTGGCCATCGGCAATCGTCACTTTCGGAAACTGAGCATCCACATAATAGTTATTGTAGAAAATTACCCTAATGTCCTTCTCATACAGAGATGAATAGTAATCTAGATTTGGGTTCAGGATACTCGCCTTCACCCCATCGACTATCAAACCTTGAAAGTCAGAAGAACAAGAGAGCAAGCACTTTCTTTCATTGGCAAGCTTGTTGTCCGTATAGAATATCTTCAACTCAACAGACTCATTCTTTAATGCATCCTTGATACCCTGAATCAGGTTTTTGTTTGCATTATAGTCCTGTCCTTGGATGATAGCGGCTATCTTGGTCTTTCCATATACCTGATTATGATCATCCCGCAAGACCGCCTTTTTATTCACAAAGGTGCCGCTTCCCTTCAGGGTATAGATGATTTCCTGTTCACGAAGGTGAGAGACGGCGGTTCTTACCGTCTCTCGACTTACTCCGAATTTCTTACAGAGAAAATGCTCTGAAGGAAGACGAACATCCTCTGTGAACTTCTTTTGGTCTATGAGCGTACGAATGTACTGCTCGATCAGTTCATATTTTTTAGTGACCGGCTTTGCCTGCTGCACAATCATCTTTCAGTATTACATCCTTTTGTTCTGCATTACGTATCCAAATTTTCAGCTTTTCTCTCAGCTCCATCTTAACATGAAGATATGCACTGTCGTCTACGATGTTCGTCAACTGATATGGGTCATACAGCATATCATACATGCAATCATCCACATAGTAGTCGCTGTCTGCATACAAGCCACCGTCACGTCCGGGAGCGTAGACCGCGTAGAGGTATCTGTCGGTTCGTATGGCACGTCCTACTCTGCTTTCTGAGATTTGTGCATATATTTCATTCGGGCGATCAAGCACAGAACGATCGTTCACTGTTGCCAAATCTTCCCCTATCATTGCATCACCTACCTCAATGCCTGCCATAGATAAGATGGTTTTAGGAAGACTTCCAGTACTTACCAGCTGAGCCACAACCTTACCTCCTACATACGATCGGCCTCGGATGACCAGTGGCACCCTGAGAGCCGCATCATGGCTGGTTCGCTTATAATCATCGTACCCATTGAGGTGTGCATCCTGATTACGAGTCCTAAAATGAGACCCATGATCGGAAGTGAAGATAATGTATGTATTTTCATACAGCCCTTTTTCCTTAAGCTTCTCGATCAACCTGCCCAGGTTTGCATCAACCCGCTCGCAGGCTCCAAGATAATCAGGATACTCCTCAAGTGCATCTCCACCTCCAAGGGCCTCAAGGTCTTTGGGCAACGTAAAGCTCTTATACTTTTCCTTTGACCCTTTCGGTCCTTGATAATGGTGTGCATCATTTTGATGATGCGGTTCTATCTGCGACACGGTCATGAAAAAGGGTTTTTCTGCATCATAGGCGTCCAAGAATTCAAGAGCATAGTCAGCTATGCAGTCGGCACGATAGCCACTGAAATCCAAACGATTCATATGCTCATCAAAGAGATACCCCCCATATCCATCCGAGGTAAACTCCAGCACGTCACTTACGCGCCAATATCCAGAATATCCTCCTCTGAGCTCTAGGGGAATTGCTCGTTTCTGATAGTCTTGCGTTGGTGTTTGTTCCATCTCTCCATCAGAAGCCAAATGCCATTTACCTATATATGCTGTCTCATACCCTGCATCTTCAAGATAGTTCGCCAACGTTTTAACGTCTCTCGGAAGAGCCTTGCTGTTTCGGAAACAACCGGTTTGGGTTGCATACAATCCCGTTTGAAATATGGACCTACAAGGTCCACAGACCGGCTGAGGGGAAAAGGCATACTCGAATTTTACACCCTCGGCGGCAAGGGTATCCAAATGGGGTGTGATAGGTAATTTTTGTCCATAGCAACCACATGTATCATGGCGTTGCTGATCAGAGAAATAGAACAAAATGTTGGGTTTACACATGAAAGACTCCTATTTTGCCTCTCGGAACTTCGAAAGGACCACAAGTACTACCGTCAGGGCGATGACGATGAGAAAAGCAATTGAAATCGGGGATTGAACAAAAATCGACCAACTTCCATCAGAAAGTATCAAGGAACGTCTGAAATTTTCTTCGGTGATGTCTCCCAACACCAAGCCCAGCAACACGGGTATCGTTGAAAAACCAAGTTTGGAAAACACATAGGCAAGGACGGCAAAGGCCAACGTCACTTTGACATCAAAGAGAGAGTTGTTTACCGAAAAAGCTCCTGCAAAACAGAAAATTACGATGATTGGCGTCAATATGGAGACCGGAATCGAGACTACACGGGCAAAATACTTGGTAAGGGTCTTTCCCTGAAGATACATGAAAAGGTTCACAAAGATCAGACCGATCATAATGGCATACATGGTCGTCCCATGTTTGGCAAAGAGGTTCGGACCTGGAGTCAAGCCGTTTATCATCAAAGCCCCGAGCATGATGGCAGCCACCCCGTCACCAGGAATTCCCATGGTAAGCAAAGGTATCAAAGTAGCCCCTGTCACTGCATTGTTCGCAGTCTCAGCCGCAGTTATTCCTTCAACAGATCCATGACCGAACTCCTCTTTATGCTTGCTCATCTGCCTCACTCGGTCATAGCTGACAAACGAGGCCATGGAAGCGCCTGTTCCTGGAATAATCCCAATGATGATACCAACCAAAGCAGAGAAGAATGCAGGAAAAGCCATTCTTTTATATTCCTTGGCGGTGATGTGTCCTCTTTCCTGTTTGACCTCCTCCAGACTGGAGAGAGTAATTTGGTTGCTTTTCTTACTCTTTGAGAGTACTTCGCTAAGTGCAAAGAGCCCGATAAGACAGATTACCAAATCAAACCCTGAATAGAGGTTGATGTTTTTAAATATAAAGCGTGTACTTCCTGTCATAGGATCGAGCCCGATTGTGGAGATCAACAAACCCACAGCTCCTGAAATCAATCCTTTGATAAGGGAAGTGCCTGAAACGCCTGCGATGACCGTCAGACCGAAGAGACAAACCAAAAAATACTCTGGAGTGCCCATCTTCTGGGCAAACCTTGCTACCTGGGGAGCAAAAAAGAGCAAAGTAAAGGCGCTTGCGATGCCTCCGAACGTCGAAGCTTGCAAAGCAACATTAAGAGCTTTTTTACTTTTCCCTTGCTTAGTAAGAGCGTAGCCGTCTGCCATGGTAGCGGTAGCATGAGGAGTGCCAGGGGTGTTGATCAGGATTGCTGAAATAGATCCCCCATAGCCGCCTGCACAATAGATGCCCAAGAGAAACATGAATGAGTCAATGGGTCCCATGGTATAGGTAAAGGGAAGAAACAACACGATACAGAGAATTACAGTCAGACCTGGAATGGCTCCAAAAATCAAGCCAAGTAAAAGTCCAACATTCATAAAGATGAAACTAGAGAGTGAAAACAGCTGTTGAAAGCCACTGATGAAGAGATCCATACCACCCTCCTACGGCAGTCGAACATTGAGTACCATCTGAAAAAGCAGTCCGATGGCCAAAGCAGCGATTGCTACAATCAAGAAATAGCTGAACTTCTTGATCCTAAAGAAAAGAAGCATTCCTATGCCAAAGAGAATCGATGTCACGATGAATCCCAAAACGGGCATCAGAACAGCATAAAGAATAAGAAGACCAAGGATGACGATGGCTCTAATCTCAGTAAGAAGTTCTAACTGGATGACTTGCATAGGTTGCTTGCGTAACAGTTTTATCACTTCCTGTACAAGAAGAAAGATCGACCCTATAACAATGACGCCCAGCATCAGAGAAGGAAACGTCCTCGCTGTAGTAGCTTGGTTCTCTTGGATTCTTACTTGGGAAGGCATAATGACAAAGCCTGCAATACCTAATGCCAAAAAGAAAATTGGCCCTATAAGCGTGGGATAGAATCGAATCATCTTGCCTTCAAATCTTGCACCAAGATGTGTTATTCGTTCGTCTAGCGCTTGCATCAGTCGCTTGATCTTTCTCATACAACTCCTCATAGTAAAGATGGGCCTCCTATTGAAAGCCCATCTCTTTGTTTTGTCTCGATTAGCTATTGGCTTTTACAATTTCAGCAACAGTGGATACATGTGTGTTCATTAAAGCAGGAGTCAAGGGATCAACTTCAATCATCATGGACTTATAGAATTCAACCATTTCCGGCTTTTCAAGAATTGTGAGATATGCATTCCTTATAGTGTTTATAACTTTCTGATCTGTTCCCTTCCGTGCCAAAATAAAACAACGATTTCTAAAGAAAGCAGTATATCCATACTCGCCTACACCCTTCACATTCTTAAATACGTCGTTGTTCACACCTTTTTCATCGAACACTACGACAGGGTTCAGAATGCCCGCTTCTACACTGCCGCGTGCTTGTGATTGGTGAGATATCGCCAGAGCTGTCTCTCCCTTTGCCGCTGCATCGAGTGCAAGATTTGCTCCATTGTAGCTGACAAGCTCCAAAGTAACACCAAGCTCCTTTGCTAGAGCTTTTGCTAAGAAAGCTTCTGAACCAGCAACTCCGTTGACTGCTACTTTCAGCCTGTTGTTCTTTGCATACGTTTTGAGTGTATCCAGATCTGTAATATTCAGCTTGGCATCAGAGGTCAATACAAAGATTGAGGAATACAGATTAATGATAGGTTCAAAATCATCATAGGTGAAAAGGATTGCATCAGATCCATCTACGTTGGGAGCAATTGAAAATGCACCTTCCCCTCCAAAAATAAGATTGTGTGAATTGGGAGCATTCTTCAGGTAATTGGTCAGTGCAACATTACCACCTGCACCGAGTTCATTGGTTGCCAAGATGGGCTTACCTAAAACCTCAACTCCATACGTTGCTGCTTTTCTATTCACAATGTCAGCAACGCCACCAACCGCCCAAGGGCAAATCACGGTTACAGCCTCACTCGGCCAACTATCAACACTCGTTTCTGCTTTTCCGGCAGCACTGAGTGTACCTACAATGCAGAGAGCTATAAGCATCATTACTACAGCTTTTTTCATAAGTTCCTCCAAGTTGTTTGTTTCGTATTGAAAGAGTACCATCGATCAGGTATTTAACAATGCAGATTTTGACGTAAATCTCATAAAGTTGTATGGTTTCTAGCGTTTTTCTGGAACTTGTCTATGTTTAGATCTCATTATTTTCATTACACTTTTCCAATTCTGTCAAAAATATATTTTCTTCAAAGTCAATTTTTTTCTTGCTTAGTTATGACATAACCTATACTATCAATAATTACTAGTATTCCCCTTGGTAATATTAATATCCTAACAGACAACAAATAGGAAAAAACAATGAAATATGCATTACTACTTTGGTTGGTTGTAAGTTCAGTGTTATTTTTTAGCTGTGATAACAATCAGGTGCTAACTGATGCCCAAGCGCTAGCTCAAGATACAAACAACCTTACCATAGGATATCGCCAACCTGATACTTATCAAAGCGTGACGAAAAATCTGAAACTCGATCAATCAGGAAGCAAGGGGAGCTCAATCACATGGCACTCAGACAAGGAAGACGTGATCACTATAGCAGGTTTTGTGATGCGTCCTTCTGCAGTTGATAGTGTAGTGACACTTACAGCGACCCTCACGAAAGGCGTCTTACAGGATACGAAGACATTTGTAGTGACAGTTGTGCACTTTCCTGTCGTTGTTGGAGAAGCTGGACCGGCCGGAGGAATCGTATTTTACGACAAAGGCAGTTACAGCGACGGCTGGCGTTATCTGGAGGCGGCCCCTTCTGGATGGTATAACACTACAGAGGATCCTTCATTTGTATGGGGAGGCTATGGCACAAGCGTAAGCACAGCTGAAGGAATCGGAACAGGAAAAGCCAATACATTGGCTATAGTGACTGCTTTCGGTAATGCAGAACCCTATGAACAGATCACTCTATATGCAGCAAAGATTTGCGATACTGCACTGATCAATGACCATGATGACTGGTTTCTTCCTTCATATACGGAGTTGAATAAGATGTATGAGGTTCTACACAAAAATGACAAGGGTGATTTTCTAGATTCCTCTGACACCTATTATTGGAGTTCTTCACAGACGGCGGTTGCTGAAGGTGCTTGGACACAACGTTTTGATTTGGAGCATAAAATGTCAAAACCGAAAGACGTAGAACTTCCTGTTCGACCGATAAGGGCTTTCTAGAAGCCCAACTGGATGCAACATACTCTTGATTTTCTGACACCACGATTAAGGGGACTCATATTCTTACCAGTTCTGAAATATTACTATCACTGAGAAAGACTTCATAGTGATAGTCATTTCTGAAGAAATTTAATAACAATATCCAAACTATTTCCTTCTACCCTGCCATATGGCATTGTTTGTATTGACAAGCACCTATAGAACATAGGTAGCAAAGGAAGGATCGGTATGGATACTCAGATATCAGAAATCCAGAAACGAATTGAACAATCAGCCTGGCTGAAACAGTACTGCACCCACATGCCCAAGCGCTTTCTTGCCCAAATGGAAATTGTGAATCTTGAATCTCATAAGCGTCTTATCACCAAAGGTGAAAACAACCCATACATATACATCCTCTACAGTGGATCGATCAGGATAATCAACGAATTTGACAACAACAGGCTCTTTGCCTATGCAGCAAAGGAAGCTCCCGGTTTCAGCGGTCTTTTGGAGCTGCTCAGCGGGAAGGAGAAAGCAACCTCCACCGTCATGACCATCCGCCCTTCTCTCTTCATCAGAATGCAGAAGCACTCTTTCTCCCAATGGATGGAAGAAGATGTTCATGCATTTCGACTGGTAGTAAAAGCGTTTGCCAACCAGCTCTATCCTGCATTCTTTTCCATGGGATCGGCTCATATATATCCGAAGTTCATCATCCTTCTTCAGTTCTTGAGCAGGACCTATACACCTCATTTGTCAAGGCATAGTGAAGTGCGTGTTGAGGCAACTCGTGAGGATCTTTCAGAAGAACTGGGTTTGAGCTTGAGAACTATCTACCGACTCTCAAACAAGCTGGTAGAAGAAGACATGGCGTATATTGAGAAAAAGAAAATCAAGATAAACCGCACTCAAATGCAAAATATCAATACCTATTTGGAGAACTATACCTATGAGATACTGCCCTAATGTCATCCTTTTTCTTAGTGATGACCACGCATCCTGGGCTACCGGCTGTTACGGTAATTCAGATGTGAGAACGCCAAACATAGACTTTCTGGCTCAAGAAGGGGTGCAGATGCTGAACGCCTTTACCCCCACCCCGGTGTGCAGTCCGGCTCGTGCCTGCTTGATGACCGGACGGCTTGCCTCCCAGCATGGAGTACATGATTACATCGGCACTACCGAACAGTTCGATGTTGACTACAACTGGATGCAGGATGAAACGTTGCTGCCGCAGCTTTTCCAGGCTGCAGGGTATGAGACAATCCTCATCGGGAAGTGGCACCTAGGACAGGAACGAACCGAAAAACAAGGATTTGACCAAAGCTTTACATTTGGGCCGGAGTACCCCATATATCATCAGGGAACTCGTACTTGGTACAGAAACGGCAAGGCAGAGCAACATAGCGGAGTTCTTTCTGAGATCATCACCGAAGAAGCGCTCCATTTTCTGAAAACAAGGACAAGCTCAAAACCGTTCTTCCTCGTCGTTGGACATTATGCTACTCACAGTCCTTGGAAAGGACATAAAGAATCGATGGTCCAGAACTACAAAAACAAAGCATTGGCAATAGAAGCAAAACAGACTCAATACCCTTATGGCATACTCGTCAACGAGGCAATGGATAAAACGCGGGAGAATCCAGTTGAAGCACGTTGTGAATACTATGCAGGAGTAGAGGAGATCGACAACTCGGTTGGGACGATACTTGCACAACTTAAATTCCAGGACCTTCTAAATAAGAGCTGGTTAATCTACACCTCCGACCATGGACTCAACTGCGGACAGCACGGATTGTGGGGCAAGGGAAATGCAACCTTTCCGTTGAACATGGTGGAGGAATCGATTCGCATCCCCCTCATCTTCTATGCCCCGAAATTCCTGCTTCCTAAACAAAAGCGAACAGAATTTGTAGACCATACAGACGTTTTCAATACCATTGTTGATTTAGCAAGTCTTTCTGATCCAGAAGAAGAAACTCGAAACAGTCCGGGAAGCAGTTTTCTCCCGCTTCTTACAAACACCTATCCTCTCGGCTCGAAAAAATCAATCCAGTTCGGGGAGTATGGTCCGGTAAGAATGGCAAGAACGAACCGTTATAAACTTATCTGCTTTCCTGACAGTTCCCAAAATCTCTTTTTCGACATGGAAAAAGATATCGAGGAGTGCATCAACCTCTATGGGAAACCAGAGCATCGTTCAACTATTGAACATTTAAAAAGAGAGATACAAGAACACTTCTCTCGTTACTTCGTAGGAACCAAGCAAGGGACCGATCCAGGTCTTCCGCAATACAACCCACACGTTGCGTGGGATTATTTTAAGGAGAACAACCAATGAAAACCGCATCAAAGCTCTTTACCCTATGTCTTATCTGTCTCCTCTCATTCTCTCTGTTTGCAGCAGGTCAATCAGAATCGAAAGAGGCAAGACCCTCCGAACTCAAACTGCTCGTCCCACAAAGTCCTGGTGTCGTTGAAGGCGTCACAGCAGTAGCGGATGCATACATGAAGCAGCATCCAGAGGTCAAAATCACACTCCGCTCCGTCCCTTTCAACCGTTATAAAGAGCAGTTGCAGATTATGTGGGCTTCTAATGATGTCGATGACATCATCACCACCGGATCGCCGGACATCAGCAACTTCGCCTACTATGGAGCGCTCCTGCCGATTGATGACATCCTCCCTCCCTCCCAATATGACCAATTCATCGGAGGAGCCATCGATGCAGTGACCTATAACAACAAAGTCTATGCCTATCCCTTCAGAGAAGCAGCTTCGGCAATGTTCTACAACAAGACCTATTTTGACCAAGCCGGAATTCAAGCAGCACCTCTGGACAAACCTTGGACTTGGAATGAGTGGGAACAAAACGTCACCAAGATTGTGCAGAACGTGAAGCGAACGAGCAACAGGGATATCTGGGGCATCACGTTCCTGTCCAATCCAGGGCGTGGCGATTTCTGGCTTACCCCGATCATCCGCTCAAATGGGGCTGTAGGGTCAAATACATTCAAGGCGATCAGCGACGATGGAATGACCTTGACCGGGTATGCAGACACACCAGAAGCGTTGGAGGCCTATCGCTTCTACCAGAGCCTCTACACCACAAAGAAACTAGCTCCTACAGCCGAGGTTCCTGATGCCTTCGGAACGGGTCAATCAGCTACCTTCATCGGCTTTCTCAGTTCTGCTCACAATCTCAAACGCGATTTTCCCAACCTTGACTGGGGCATCATGCCACTGCCCTACTTTAAAACTCCGATCACGCATACCGGCGGCTTTACCTACGCGATATCGGCAAAAACAAAGAACCCAACTGTAGCAAAGGACTTTGTAAAGTTTGCAGGATCAGATGAGGGCATCAAGGCGTATTTCGATGCTTCAGGAAGTGACTTGCTTTCCAAAAAGGGGTTTGACCAACGGTATCCACAATACTTTGAGGATCCATATCAGCAAACCTTCTCCTATATCTTGGCAAAATATGGGCAAGCAAGGCCTAACACACCAGCTTACGTATTGTACAATTCCATCATGGGGTTCAACCTTTTCCTCGATTTAGCTGCAGGGGCCTCTGTTGAGCAGACGGTGCAGAGCAAAATCAGGGAGTTCGAAGCTCAAGCTCGTTCAATGTAAATCCAGTACGATAAGGCAGGAAGGCAACCCCTTCCTGCCAGGAGTAAGAGATCATGGATCGATATGTCTACAAACCTGGGAGCAAACACAAAGAGCTTCTCGTTGCCATTCTGCTCTACACACTTCCCACGTTGTTACTCACACTTCTCTTTCAGTTGATTCCCATTGGAATGGCAGTGGTGTACAGCTTCATGAAAGTCAATCTGATGGGAGGCACCAAAACCTTCGTCGGCCTTGACAATCTGAGAAGGGCTTTCAGTGATGCTCGCTTCTTGCACAGTGTGCAGATTACCGTCCAATACTTCCTCCTCAGGGTGCCGATGCAGATGGTCCTTGGATTCTTGCTCTCACTACTTATTTATCAACCTAAGCGATACACATCTGCATTAAGAACCATCATCCTGCTGCCTGTAGTGACCTCGATGGTCGTAGTGACCTCGATTCTTGCACTTATGATGCATCCGTCCAACGGCCTGATCAACTCTCTGTTGCAGCTTGTCGGCATACCTGCACAAGGATTCCTTACCGATCCCAACCAAGCACTCTTCTCCATTGTCCTGATCACTGTATGGAAAAACGTAGGGATGACAATGCTGTTCTTTCTTGCAGGCTTGATGGCCATCAGTCCAACCTTGTATGAAGCAGCGACCATTGATGGCGCCTCCAGCTTGCAAAAACACTGGTATGTAACCATTCCTCTCTTACAAAAGACTTTCGTCTTTATCCTGATCACAACAACGATTCGTTCGTTCCAAGTCTTTGGCCCGATTCTTATGACCACCAATGGAGGACCGCTCGAATCTACCCGGGTTGTGGTGATGGATATTTATGAAAATGCCTTCGTATTCAACCAACTCGGGTATGCATCGACGCAATCGGTACTTTTAGCACTACTTCTGATACTCATCTCACTGGTGCAGTCAAAAGCTTCAGGAAGGAGAAAGTCATGAAAATACTAAAGCAAGCCTGCATTGTGATTGGTCTTTTGCTGTTGGTTACCATCTTCCTGCTTCCGTATCTTTGGATGCTTGGCTCTGCATTCAAAAGCAGAAGTGAACTATTCAGCTATGTGCTTCCGGTAAGCTGGAAAACATTTATTCCGGTCTCACCGACTTTGAACAACTTCTATCGCCTTCTCTTCGAACTTGGGTTTGCCCGTACGATCGGCAATACCTTATTACTCAGCGTAATTACCGTATTTGGAACAGTTCTTTTCTGCTCCATGACCGCTTTTGCCCTCGCAATGCTCGATTTCCCAGGAAGAAAGATACTCTTTTTCCTAATCATGTTCACGATGATGGTTCCTTTCGAGGCCCGGATGCTTCCCACATTTCTCATCGTGCAGGACCTAGGATTAAGCAATACCTTCACAGCCCTCTATCTTCCTTGGTTTGCCGATGCGTTTTTAATCTTTCTCTTCACCAATCACTTCTCGGAACTTCCATTCGACCTCTATCATGCAGCCGTCATTGACGGGTGTCCGCATACACGCATTTTCAGCAAGATCATGCTTCCGAATATCACCCCTGCTCTTGTCAGCGGAGGCTTGATAAAATTCTTCTTCGCGTGGGATTCTTATGTCTGGCCTCTGATTATCCTCAGAACTGATCGTTGGCAGGTAATAGGGGTAGCCATCGCGAACCTTTTTACTGACCAAAGTGTTGCTTGGGAGCTTATTTTCAGCGGATCATTGCTTTCTACAATACCTGTAGTCTTCTTGTTCATCTTGCTGCAACGGTACTACATTGCAGGAATGACCAGTGGAGGAATCAAGGAATGAGACCGAACATTCTCTTTATCATGACCGACCAGCTCCGATATGACGCCATCTCAGAGGGAAAGGGACTGTGTAAGCATACTCCCAATCTTGATGCTTTAGCCGATTGTGCTGTTCAATTCACTAACTGCTTAACAACCAGTCCCATCTGTGCACCGGCCCGAGCAAGCCTGCTCAGCGCTCTCTATCCTCATCAGATGGGTATCTGGAATAATGATCCTCATATCTTCCCCAAAGAAGCGAAGAATTGGGTAAAAATACTGAAAGCCCAAGGATATCGGACCAGCATCTTTGGGAAAACCCATTACTACCCATACAACGGTTCAGTACCCGATATGCGCCAAGCAGAGCCTCTGCTTGCTGCGTACGGATATGATGATATCGATGAGATTCCCGGCCCTCGGGTGAGTGGAAAGCTCCTTTCACACATGACGGCACTTTGGAAAGAGAAAGGATACCTTGATATCGTACGGGAAGACCTACAACGTCGTTATAGTGGCAAACATACTTGTACAGAACCTTCGCCATTGCCACTATCGCTCTATCCCGATGTCTATGTTGGAGTAAAAGCCACTGAGTATCTCAGTGCCTATGACAAAAGCGAGCCCTTCTTCTGTTTTGTCAGCTTTGGAGGTCCACACGACCCATGGGATTGCCCGACCGAGTATTCCAAACGGTTTGACAGTTGCAAGATGCAAACACCAAGACCCTGTTTTACCAATAATAATCCTGACAGACCCCAGGGTGTCTGGGATGAGGAACAGCACCACCCTCCTCTGGATATGCAAGACATTGAGGCGGTGAGAAAAAACTATGCTGGCAAGGTTTCCTTGATCGACGAACAAATCGGAATACTTTTTGAAACCTTACGAAAAAAGAATGTATGGGATGATACACTGATCATCTTCACCTCCGATCATGGGGAAATGCTCGGAGATTGTCAGAGGCTGTACAAACAAAACTTCTTGGAACCCTCAGTTCATATCCCCTTGCTGGTAAAGCAGCCTTACCAAACTACAGCAGTGCAAAGCAATGCACTTGTCGAACTTTTGGATATTGGACCAACGTTTGTCGACTATGCTGAAACGACCATGGATTATCCCGCAGAAGGCATCAGCCTCAGAGAGCTCTGTGAACAAACACAAGAGAGTATCAGAGGCGTACAGTTCAGCGAATACAATCAGGAGATAATGGTGTTTGACGGCAGATGGAAACTGGTTGTGAATAAAGAGAAAGAACCATATCTTCTCTTCGACCTTCAGTCAGATCCGTTTGAGCAGTCTAATGTGGTTACATTTCACCCAGAGGAAGAAGCCCGACTTCTCAAGGCGATCGAAAGACATTTGCAAGAGACTGAGGGCAGAGGATTTTGCTATGAGTCAGAATGAACAACCAAACATACTGCTATTGGTAACCGATCATCAACTCTATTACCGACATGGGTGGGATAGTGGTGTAAAGCCTCATACACCAACTCGTGACATGCTCGTATCCCAAGGCTTGTCTTTCAATCGCTCCTATGCGGTAAGTCCTCTCTGCTCTCCTGCCAGAAGAAGCCTGCTTTGCGGCCACTATCCTCATACACACCAAAATGTCTTCAACCAACAACAAAAACCATATCTTGAAAAGACATACTTGACCTATCTGAAAGAAGCAGGATACGAGAACCATGTAATCGGCAAATGGCATGCAGGACCTGGGGATGCTACAGACTTAGGAGCAAAGGGCTTTTCTCTTCCTGGGTACGGGAATCCCTACACCACCAAGACCTATGCAGAGTATTGCTCAAACTTGGGAATAGAGGAAGCAAAGCATACCGTCATCAAGAAATTTTGGAATGCAGATACTGCCCGTCATTTTCCAGACCTAAAGGAAGGAAATACACACTATCAATGTAAAGGGTCGTGGTGTGGAGAGACCGCATTCGGCATCACCAATACAGATAAGAGAAGCCATGAGTGTTTCTTTCTTGCTTCCCTTGCCCAAGAAACGCTGAAGCTGCTTTCTCGAAACGAAAGCAATCCTTTCCATCTCAGAGTCGATTTCTGGGGTCCTCATCAACCATATTTCCCTACACAAGATTACCTTGATCTGTACAATCCTTCTGACATCAAGGAGTATGGCAGCTTTCGTGACTCCTTGGAAGACAAGCCTCAGATCTACCGAAATATGAATCAGCCAATTGCAGATGAGAGCGGACGGTTGATCGTTCCCAGTGTGTTTGACTGGAAAACGTGGCAGCAGTTGCTGCAGGTTGCCTATGCTCAGACAACGATGGTTGATGAAGCGATTGGGACTATTCTCGCTACGCTTAGAGAAACAGGACTTGAAGAAAATACAATGGTCATCCTTACCAGCGACCATGGTGATGCACTGGCAAGTCATGGAGGCATGTTTGACAAGGGTAGTTTCATGACAGAGGAGACAGTGCGCACCCCCTTGATCGTCCGTTGGCCGAAGCAGATAGCACCCAATACACAATCCAAAAGGCTTGTCTCCACTTTGGACATCATGCCCACTATCCTCGACTGTGCTCGGATACCTATTGAGAAGCAGCTACCAGGAAAAAGCCTCTTGAGAGAAATAAACCGAGAGAGCCTCTTGATAGAAAGCCATGGTCAAGGATATCGTGATACCAAGCGGAGTCGGACCGTTGTCACTCAGCAGTACAAATATACAAGGAACGAAGGAGATATCGATGAGTTGTATGATTTGGACAGAGATCCTTATGAATGCACAAACCTCAGTTTCAACCCCTCTTTCTCATCCTTGAAGTCGGATCTTGCTCGATGTATGGAAGACCATCTCGTTGCAAGTGCAGATCCTGATAGATTACTATTCTTTCCTAAGGAGATACCATGAACGTACCTACACCCCACCTACAAGCAGAGCAAGGTGCTATCGCTGAAATTGTATTGCTTCCAGGCGATCCACTACGGGCAAAGCATATCGCACAAACCTACCTTCAAGATGTTGTTTGTTATAATGAAGTGAGAGGTATGTATGGGTATACCGGCTATTATGATGGAGTACGCATCAGCGTACAGGGTACCGGTATGGGAGGCCCTTCTATGGGGATCTATGCCTATGAGCTCATACATGGCTACCACGCCAAGAAGTTGATTAGAATCGGAACAGCTGGAGCCTTGCAACCCAATATGGGTCTGCAAGATATCATATTGGCAATGAGCGCAAGTTTTGACGGAATGCAGCCCTCCTCAGTTGAGGGGGTCCTCGCACCAACAGCTAGTTTCTCACTGCTGCAAAGCGCGTATGAGCAATCACAGGGTTTGAAACTACACGTAGGGCCAATTCTCAGTAGTGATATATTCTATAATGACAACCCAGATACTCTAAAACACTGGGCAAAATGCGGCATCCTTGCCGTGGAAATGGAGGCCGCTTCACTGTATTTGACAGCTCAAAAAAGTGGAGTAGATGCTCTTTGCATGCTCACCATCAGCGATCTTCCATTCGATGGGATTGGTGCAACATCAGAGCAGCGGCAAACAGGATTTCATCAGATGATGGAATTGGCACTGAGAACCGCTGTGGCCGCTCACCGCTTCACATCATAGAGTTTCTTGCCTCGAATAGCGCTTTCCATCGGAAGCCCGGTATCATAGTCCCACTGACGACTCTCGTACTCTTCGTTCTCCCTTTGCCGGGTAAGTCCGCTGTTCTGCCAAGTAGGCTTTCGGTCGATTCTCCAAGGTCTTGCAACCCATTGGTAACCACGATAGAGATCACGGGTACTGTCCATGTGCTCAATCAGGATGTCGTGCAGGCGGTTGCGTATGTCGGCTAATGCAGAATCTTCGATTCTATTCTCAACCTCATGAGGATCTGATTGCGTATCATATAGCTCATCAGTATCAAGCAGGTTGATGGTCAGTTTATAACGACCGTCGGTAACCGAGCGCATCAACTGGAGTCCTCCAAACCCGTCGTGGTCGACTTCATAGCGGGTAAACTCACAGAAAACTTCATCATTAATCTTTATACCCGGGTTTTCGATTTGAGCAAGCATGCTCTTCCCTTCAAGCAGCTTCGGGATTGGAATGCCGAAGAAGTCGAGTACTGTAGGAGTCAAATCGATATGACTTGCCGGATGGTCGACTACCACTTTTTGGTTCTTTGCGTTGGGCTTGGCACTTTTGATGAGAAGAGGAACGTTGGTTATCTCGTCATAGAATGCAGCATTTTTCTGCTGCAATCTATGAAAGCCGAGCATATCACCATGATCGGAGGTGAAGATGATCATTGCATCAGGGGCAAGCTCTTCAATCTGCTTCAGTACTCGACCGATTTCATAATCCACAAAACTGTTACAACCAAGGAAAAGTGATAACATTTTCGAACTGGATCGAAGCTGCTCTGAATCCTTGTTCAAATCCTCTCCAGCCCAAAGACGTTGAAGCATTGGTTTATTTTGCAAGGTATCATGAAATGCAGGATTATCATCAAAGCAAAATCCATCATACATGGTGTTGAACGGTGGGGGACAGATACATGGCCCATGAGGTTCATCATAGGAAACAGATAGAAAGAAATCCTCATGAGTATGCTTTTTCAGATATTCAATTGCCTTATCCGAGACTCGATGAGCGTAGGTCATTTCCTCTGTCCAGTCATCGTCGAAGGAGGTTTCAGGTTTTCTGGAACGCCTTCTTTGCTCTTCGGTCAACTCCTCAAGATAGTTGTGCATATCGTACCAAGTATCCGGGTCCCATCCGTCAGGACAGCGACCGAGACCAAAATAATCTCCCCCGTCAAGATGCCACTTTCCTGTATAAGCAGCACAGATACCGTTGTCACGAAGCCGCTGACCTAACGTTTTCACAGTATCTCCTAACGGAGCGTTGTTGGTAACGACTCCGTTTGAATGGGGAAATGTTCCGGTGAACAAGGCCGAGCGGGCAGGACCGCACACAGGCTGACAATCATAAGCCTTGGTATAACGAATCCCTTGCTCAGCCAAAGCATCGAGATTCGGTGTATGCATCCTTGAATTCCCGTAACAACCCAGCATATCTTTACGCGTAGTATCGGTCATAATGAAAACAATCTGTCTTGGCATGTACAACTCCCTTCCTAGCCCTTCACTGCTCCGGCTACCAGACCCTTTATCATATACTTTTGGAAAAAGAAAAACAGCAATACTACCGGTATTGTCCCGATAATGGATATTGCGTTTACCAGCGACCAATCGTAGGAGAGCTCACCAAGGTATCTCAGGGCGATTCCTACCGACAAGGTTCTCAGGTTATCTGCTTGAATGAGGGTCGCTGCATGCAGATAGTCGTCCCACGTCATCAAGAAAGCATAGATGCCAACCGCCAAGAGTCCTGACTTGACCAACGGTGTGATGATGGTGAACAGAATCCTCCATCTGCCTGCCCCATCGACATAGGCAGCTTCCTCAATCTCTGTAGGGATGTTGGCAAAAAAACTTGCCATGAGAATGATACAAAACGGTATTTGGGCAGCTAGGAGTGCGAACATCAAACCGCCGAGAGTATTAATGATCCCCAGTTTTCCCATTATCGCATACAGACTGATCATCCTGCTGATTACCGGAAACATTTGAGAGACGAGCAACAGTGCAAAGAAAGCCTTGTTCCAACGATTCTTGAACCGTGCCAGGGAGTATCCTGAAAAAATGGCAAATACACAGCACATGATTGCTACACAGAACGAAACGATAAAGTTGTTTTGGTAATACACAAAAAACTGGTTATGTTGGGTAAATAACTTTGAAAAGCTGTCAAGAACTGGATTATGAGGAACGAAGGTTGGGGGGAAGCGATACGCTTCCATATTTGTCTTGAATGAAGTGATGGTGACCCAATACAGAGGAAATAACAAGAACAAGAGTATTATGGCCAATACCAGATATTTGCCGATTGCAAAAAATCGAGAATCTTGTTTCAGTGACGCTGTCTTTTTCATACCTTACCCCAATTCTTGAAGTCGGAATATCCGATTATAAAAGAAGACCACCAAAATCATCATCAACATCCATAGCGTGGTTATTGACGCACCTGCACCTAAATTCATGGAAACGAACGCCTCACGATAGCTTAAGACTGCGAGGGTGGTGGTTGCATTGTTTGGACCTCCACCGGTCATAGTCCAAAAGAGCGGAAATTGTTTGAAATTTTCAATAATCGACATGGATATCGAAACCTTGATAACAGGACTCAGGTACGGCAAGGTAACCGAATAGAAACGACGCAGTTTCCCTGCCCCGTCAATCATTGCGGCCTCATTTATTTCTTGAGGTACATTCTGCAATCCAGCGAGCAGCAAGAGGGACATCAAGGGAATCTGCTTCCATAAAGCTGCTACACCTACACCGGACAAGGCTGTCTTCGGATTATTGAGAATGGCAAAGTCTGTCACGGAACCAAAGCTGAAGAGACCTGCCAAGTATTTAACCAATCCATACTGTGGTTGGAACAACCACATCCAAATCAATGCTGAGATGACTGTAGGAACCACCCAAGGAGTCATCATGACACTTCTCAGAAAACGGGCTCCTTTGACATCTGTGTTCAAAATGAGTGCAAGCAATAAAGAGAGTGCGAACTGCACCAAAACGACACCCAGGACAAAACTGAAGGTGATGATCGTTGCAGAAAGAAATGCGTCCGTCTTGGTCAGATAAAGATAATTCGCAAAATTGTTCCATACCCCAGGCCTTCCACTTATGATGTTCCGTACGCCAAAGTCCTGAAAGCTCTTGACTACAGAATCGATAATAGGGACCAAGATAAACGCAATGGTTATAACCAAGGCAGGGACATCCAAAAAGAAAGAGAACAGTGTGTCACGACGCGACCGCGTCAAGGCTCTTGTGTTCATAAGACTCCTAGAAGAGGGAGCCGGATTTCCGGCTCCCTTGCAAGCCAATTGTTATTGAGAGATTTTTACAGAAGCAGAGCTCTTAAATCGTGCAATGGCACTGCTTACATCCTGTTTTCCTACAGTTACCGCCTGTGCCAGTGAGCACAGCTCAAGATTCAAGTCAGAGATGCGAGGAATAAAGGTCTGCACCTGTACTCTTCCTGCAGCAGGAGAGGCACCCTTGAGAATTCCGTTGTTCACAACACTCTCCATTGAAGCCATGGATTTCTTTGCGGGATAAGCAGGAGTAAGATCCTTTAGATACCCACTGAGAACTTCTTCACTGATTACATACTCAACAAATTTGCTGGTTGCATCAGCCCTTGCTTTTCCATTATCCACCAAGATGAAGCAGTGAGCCTGTAACAAACTTTGACCTGAACCGTTTCCCCCTACAAGGGGCTCTGCAGAAGCTGTAAAATTAAGCGCATCAGCATTGATACTCTTGATACCGTTGAAGCCCCAGCTCTGGTCGTAGTACATGGCAAGTTGACCAAGTGCAAATAAGTTTCTTAAATCCTTGAGTTTCGCGTTCTGTGGATTATACCCTCTCTGATCAAGCAGCTGTAACATGGAAACAGCATCCTTGAACCCTTGATTATCGACCGAAAGAGTACCATTTGCATCGAGAACCTGACCCCCAAAGTTGAAAATCATAGCGGTCAAAGAGGCTCCGGAGACCGGTACTGATGCTGTTGTCTGCCCAAAAGCATAGACCTTGTTGCCATTAGCGTCACGAAGCTGAGAGAGCTTTTGAGCATAGCCGAGCATTTCATCATACGTCTTGGGGGGCTTGTTCGGATCAAGTCCTGCTTGTTTGAAAAGGTCCTTGTTGTAGTACAACACATACGGTGATACATAAAGAGGAATACCATAGGGCTTTCCATCTACCTCGAAGGATTTCAATACATCAGGATAAAAGTCGTTTACAAAGTCATCAGATAGAATATCTCTGATGGGAGCGGCCAAGCCGGCATCCACCATGCCAGGAACCCAGTCGATTTCACCGAAGATGACATCAACCTTGTTCCCCGCACCGGCCATGTTTACTACCTGGTTGACAATCTCTCCATAGGGAGCAGTCACCCACTCGATGGTAATATCAGGATTGGCAGCCTCAAAACCTGTTTTTACTTGCTTCCAAAATGGTTCATACCCGCCTTCAAGCAGAGCATAGTTTGCCACTTTGATTGTTACCGGACCACCTTGAGCGGTCTCAGTTCGTCCTGCCGCGAACACTGATCCAACGGCTATGGTCAGTACCAGCAGAAATACCATTACTTTTGTTTTGTTCATACAGTTCCCCTTTTGTCTTTATTGTTGTCGCTTATACGCTTTCACGCATAACCAATTGCGTTTGCAAGTACGTCTCCAACCTACTTTCATGTTCTTCTCTATGGTCAATAAGGTTAACAAGCATGTGCATGACAGCTTTTGCCACTTCCTTTTGCTTGATACCAACCGAAGTCAGTTTGGGTTGGGCAAACCGACAGAGTCTGGAATTGTCAAATCCTATGACTGCAATATCTTCTGGCACTCGATATCCGAGTTGCTTGCAGCACTCCATGCCGACAAGAGCTATTTGGTCATTTCGTCCGATCAAGGCATCGGGGACAAAGCCTGATGCAATATGCTCTTTGAGCATGCATATAAGATCATCCTCACTGGTATAACCGTTAAGGATATGCTTTTCATTCATCTCCAACTGCAAGAATTCACACATCTGGGAAAACCCTTTCAATCGCCAATCATCCATGGTACTGATCTTGCCGTCGGTCGTGATCCTATCCAAAAACAGCAAATTTCTCCGGCCTTGCTCATACAGCACCTTTACAGCCTGCATTGCCCCTTCATAAAGACCTGTGTTGATCAAACCATACACTCCCTCGATACTGCTGTAATCACGAATTTCCAGGAGCACCACGGGAATTGAGGCATCAACCAATCGTTGTATGTTGATCAAATCAAAGGACGCAGAACCGATTACAATACCATCAAAAAACTTCGAGTAGATGCGATTGACGAAATCCTCATCCTTATGATCAGCACAAAGACTGATGAAATATCCTTCCTTGTACGCAAGGGTATCGATCTCGCTGATGAGCTTACCAAAGTACTCACCTTGAATATCATCTGCAATAAAGAGGATATGATTTGATTTCTTGCCTTTGAGAGCACGAGCCATGGTATTAGGTCGGTAGTGCAATTTTTTTATGGCATCTTCCACCCTCTTCTTCTTTTCTTCCTTCACATATCGATTGCCGTTGATAACATAGGAAACGATAGTTTCAGTCACCCCTGCTTCTTTTGCTATATCTTTACGAGTTATGGTTTTTAAATCGGTTTTCGATGGCATAAAAGTGAACTCCTTAAAAATATACACACCTGTGTATATGGACAGGGTAGGACATCTTTGCTAATCTGTCAAGAAAAATTACAGAGTATCGGAATGGACTATTGAAGCGAGTTCTTCTACCATTCGAGGCAAAAGGAGGCCCAGATGCAAGAAATCGAGACAATAATCAACAAGTTTGCCATATCCGGAGAATTGGTGAAGATCAAGGCAAATAAGGAAGGCCATATCAACAGTACCTTCATGTCCACTTTTTTATGTGACGGTACCACACAAAAATATACACACCAAAAGGTGAATAATACTGTTTTTCCAAGACCAGAACGTGTGATGGAAAACATCCAGCGAATCACCAGTCATATCCAACAAAAACAACGACACCTTGCAGACAGGTCAAAGCGTTGCCTTTCCTTGGTACCAACCAAAGAGGGAAGATGGTACGCCTATGATGACCAAGGCCAACTGTGGCGCACCTACCGCTTTATTGACGAGGTAAACACCTACCCCTTCCTATCTGATGAAAAACTTGCCTTTCGATTTGCAGAGGCGGTGGGAACCTTCCAGCGGCTTCTTGCAGACTTCCCATCAGAAAGCCTGCATACAACCATCGAGAAGTTCCACGACATGCACTGGCGCTATACACAGCTCAGAGCGGCCATCAAGAATGACAAGGCAGGGCGACTTGCCCAAGTCAAGGAGGAACTATCGTTCTATTTGGAGAACGAGCAGAGAGGTTGTCTGCTGATCGATGCGCTACGCAGTGGTCGTGTCCCTATACGGGTTACCCACAATGACACCAAAATCAACAACATCCTCTTCGATGCAGAAACAGGAGAAGGAGTCTGTGTCATTGACCTTGACACTGTCATGCCCGGCACCATCCTCTTTGATACAGGAGACATGCTCAGAACCGGATCCATCACGGCTGCTGAGGATGAGCAAGACCTTCAAAAAGTTCACTGTGATGAGAAGCTCTTTGCAGCAATGATCAAAGGCTATCGCTCCATGGCGGACGCCTTTCTCACAGAGACAGAGCAAGAACTGCTTGCCGAGAGCGGTCGAGCAACAACCCAGATAATGGGAGTGCGCTTTCTGACAGATTACCTTAACGGCGATGTGTATTACCACACAGAACGAGAAAACCACAACCTCGATCGATGCAGAACCCAGATGGCGTTGATCCAGGATATGGATGGCAAATGGGAGACGATTACCAGTCTTCTTGATTGATTGGGCAGGTTGTCTTACATAATAGTTTTCGATATTCAGAGGGAGAAAGCTGATAGAATTCCTTGAAGGCTTTAGAAAAAGCTAATTCATCCTCAAAGCCAACATAGTGGGCTACTTGACCAATATTGAGATACTTGGCAATCAACAAGCTTGCGGCATGCTCCATCCGAACGGTGTTTAGAAAATTTTTTGGACTTACTTTGTAAAGCTCCTTGAAGCAGGTGTATAAGTAAGTCCTACTGATTCCTAATTCATGTGCAAGTT
>CAZJMG010000002.1:43374-174673 GCA_964547185.1 uncultured Sphaerochaeta sp. | reverse complement strand
CCTCAATCCGACAGCCTTGCTTTCATCATGGTGTTGCATTTATAGAGGGTAAAGGCATATCCAAGGTGGTAGATGCTCGATAGGGCATCTACAGGCAGGGGGGCGTCGAAGTCATACACAGAGAAGAGATCTCCTTTCATACCGTAGGCTCCTGGATATTGAGGGAATCTGTCTCGAACCATATAGGTCCCTCGCAATCCACCCTGAGGGTAACCAATATCCATATAAATAGAGTATTCGCTCATGAGTTCTGCAATCTCAGAATCAGGTTCTATCGTATGCTTCGTTGTTCCATCTACGTCGAAGTAAAACCAGTTGAAAAATATTTCTTTAACATAACCAGGATTAGTATCATCGACGGTATAGGTTGGATCTGCTATAGGAATGATGGGATTCCCTTGAGTATCCAGTACAAATGCAACAGAGAAATCAAAAGCAGCCAACTGATTGCCAGAAGGTTCTACAAGACTCCATAGAGCCCCTTTCTGTGCCGATTCCAATAAATCCGACACACAAAGATTAGCCGACCATTGCACCGAACTTTGAGACCCGTAGGCTAAAGGAAAGCTTCCGTTGTTCAAATTATTCCCAGCAGGATTGTACAAAGCAGCTTTCTTAGTATATTGATTGCTATAAATCCAAAGGTTTGCGTCGTGCCATTGCAGAGTACCCTCATTGTTCAATTCATATTCCAAGAGAATTCCAGGAGCATAAAAAGCACCATTTGGCATGGTATTCCACAATGTGTTGATTGCCATAAGCACTAAATTCTGCATGACAGTCTGTTGAGCTAACGAAGCGTATACCTCACTAGCAAAGCTTAGTTCATTGTCCTCTAAAGTATTGCTCGAAGTAGCAATATAGGAATCATCGGTAACAGTAACTGTTCCGAACTGTACATTTCCCTGTATAGCAGATCGAGGAGGAAACACCAGAAGAGGTTGCTCATTACCTTCTATGAGCAAGGAAAGGAACCCTACCACTTCATAGTTATCATCTTCTGTAACGCGTACTATGAAAACAACAGATTTATCCTCGGAAGGAAGAACACTTAGATCAATCGCGTACGAACCTTCGTCCGACACGAGAAATCTTTTTAGATACTGCACATTGCTATGAGAAACAACCTCGTTGCCACTGTTTCTGACAGGCATCAACCATAACTCGAACCATTCTTGCTGTCCGAGGTCCCGGGAGAGAGTTTCTTGTTCAATCGCGCTAATTCTGAGTGCAGAAGCGTTATTTGACGCTCCTGCAGTTGGGGATGGGATATAGGCTAACGTGGGTATTTTCGGCTCTACAACCAAAGGAGAGAAAAGATCACATCCCATAAAAAAGCTGAGGAACAAACAAAGAACTACCAAGAATATCTTTTTCATCACTAACTCCGATAGTATATGAAGGTTGTCATCCATGAACTACTGTACAGAATACATGATGAAAATAGTATCCAAAAGAGCTCACTATCAACTACGAGAGATATTTCTGAATTTTCTATTGCTGAGGTTCTCCCTACCCCCGTTCCTTCCTCCTATACTCTGAAGGACTCATTCCCTTGAGCTTCTTGAAGTACGTGCAGAAGTAGGAAGTGTTGCCGAAACCCAAGCTCTCTCTGATTGTGTTGATCGACTGCTTGGAGGAGGAGAGTAGTAAGCAGGCTTTTTCAATACGCTTAGAGCCGATGTAATCATTCAAGGCAATGCCTTCATGGCTCTTGAAGAGGTTGCGGGTATATCCCAAGGAAAGCTCAATCTTATCAGCGACGAACGTAGAGCTGAGATTGACATCACTGAGGTGTTCCTGAACCAGTAGTTTTATCTGCTGTACTACTTCCAAGCTATGACGCTTGGAGTACTGCTGCCTATAGTCCTCCAACAACTCGGTTATTTTCAGAAGGTTTTTGCTCAGTTCGTCGTAACTTTGACTCTCAAGAATACAAAGTTTCCACTCCTGATCTGTAAGAAGATCAGAAGCTTTGAACACGTCACCGAGCAAACCGACGATGGAGTAACTTAAATACTGCTTCATGGAGCAAAACAGATCATAATCTGCCTGATTTTTAAGATGCACCATCATCGTCTGAACAGCTTTCTCATACAATTCTGTTGATTTTTGCATCAAGGCTTTTCCAATATCGGCAGTCTCGGAAAGAAAGAGATTCACCTCTTTTGTTTCGTTCTGAGCTATGGGCTGAACAAAGCCAACGGTGACCAAAGACTTAGAAAGAATACTTTTTCTCATATAATCGAAACATTGAGGCAAGTCTTCAAGATTCACCATCTTCTGGGTATACAATACTGAAAGTTGCTCCTCAGCTTCATCCGATAAATCAAGAGACAGCTTCTTCAGTTTTGAAACGAAATTATGCTGCTCTTGCATAGACAAATACACATACAACCCTCGTTCAACAGGAAGGAGAAAAGAGCGTCTTGTATCCAAAGAAAGATATCCTGCAACGAACGACATAAACCTCCCCCTGCTCAGAAGAGTCTGTGGCCTATTTTTGCTTTGGCGGTGCAAGACTATCATTGAAAATGAACAACCGGCGTACAAAGGCAGAACATCAGATCCCACACTTCCTTTAAGAAAATCAACAAAGCGATTCTCCCTGGTCAGTTGATTATTCACCCGCTTCGATTCCCAAACAAGCAACAAAGAGGCAAGTATTGCAAGACCGAGAAACACCATCATCAGATTCAAACGAAGGCGAACCAGCGGCTCCTGAATATATGACATGGGAAGCAAATAAATCAGACGCCAGTTCATTTCCTTCACATCATACCAACAAGCTAAATATTGCTCCTTGTGCTCGTCCTTGATGATCTTTGCACCCTTACCACCGTCAAAAAGCACAATTTGTCCCAATAAGGGCTCTGTAGTTGCTCGCATGCCAAATTGCTGAGGATCGGGATGACTGATGATGTAATAATCCTCATCAATCATATAGAAGTTCTTCAACGTATCAGTGTCATCACTGGCAAGCAGGCTTCGAGCCATGGTCTCAGAAAGGTTCATAATGATTCCTGAGGTCAATTGCCCATGCTCATCATAGGTGTTGTTGCAGATTGTATAGAGGTTTGTAGGAACATTCTGTTCTTTCGGGAGAGAAAGAGGGATGGCCTTGTTTGTAAAGACGGATCTTCGTTGGTACAGTCGCATATTTCTTGGCTGCTGACTGAGAAAGTCCAAGAGTGTCGAGTCACTGAGCTCTTGAGGTGATTCCAGCCCATTGAGACTGGAGTAAAATCCATACTCACTGTTATAGAGATAGATCGAATGAATATAGGAGTTTCTTGCAACAGCGTTATCCATGCGGGTATACACACCGATGGTTGCCTGTTCTCTCGGAAGATTCTGCAGTAAATAATCGCGAATCTCCACAGCATCATACAAGTCAGCGATAATGGGCACTGTATTGAAGCGCATCTGTCTATAAATCGTGCTGACCATCTTCAGGGAAGCAAGAAAGTCATCAACGATGAGCGACTGGGCAACATTGGTGAATAGTGTTGAGAAAACCACCGCCATAAGAATCATGGTGATAAGAAAAATTGAGGTGATGGGAATAAATATTTTCAATACCCAAGAGCGGGAAACAGACTCCTTGCTTCTTGTAAGTATGCTCATTTGTTACGATTCCTTTCCAATAAAGAATACCATCAATAATCAAGAATCACCACATATTTAAATAGTTTTCGGTTTTCTAAAACAAAATTAGCGGTTTTCAAAACAATCTAGCACTTTCAAAATTGCTATAAAAACAAACCCATGCAAGGCTGAATGTAGCAATCACCATTCATGAAAAGGAGAAAACACATGAAAACTCGAACGTATTTACTTGCATTGGTACTCATACTGCTTTGTTCAAGTATGATCTATGCAGCAGGAAGTGCTGAAGCATCTTCTGCTAAAAAACAAGAAGGCCCCGTAGTCATTTCTTATTACACATGGGATGACGGAAGCCATAAAGCCTTGATCGACACCTTCAATGCAACACACTCACACATCCAGGTCAATGCCCAGATTCTTCCCGCAGCTGACTATGAAACCAAACTGACCACCTTGCTCAGCGGAAGAGCCGACATCGATGCATTTATGGAAAAACGCCAGTCTGACATGTTCGGCCAGTATGCAAACGGGTATCTTGAACCACTTGACTCCTACATCAAAGCAACAGGGAAACCCAATGACGCAGTCGAAGCGTTCAAGTCCAGTTCCGTAATCAACGGCGATATCGTTGTCATCCCTTGGAGAGGTGGAGCCTATTATACATATTACAACAAGAATGTGTTCAAGAAAGCAGGAGTTCCAACCCCCGATTACTATGTAGAACGAGGAGAATGGACTTGGGACAAGTTCGAAGAAGTATCGAAGGCAATTACAAAAGCTGATCCAAAACTCATCGGATCCACCATCTATATCTGGGGTGGTCAAGGCTTCTTCCAAGCAGGCCAGGCCGGCGATGCAATCGTCACACCTGCTGGAACGATCGATAGCATCGAAAATGTCGTAAAACAGCTTGAAATGCGGAAAAGACTTGAAGATGTAGGGGCAATGTGGTCTTTGATCGACATGAAAGTCACCAAGCTTCATTACTCGAAGCAATTCTATGATGGCAACGTCGGCATGTTGCTCATCGGGGAATGGTTCCCAGGCCAAATGGTTGTTGGACGCAAAGATGGCTTACTTGCCTATGACTTTGAAGACTGGGGCATCACCCGCCTTCCTTGTGATCAAGATGAGTACATCACCGTAGGACTTCCCACCGGAAACTGCATCACCTCCTACTCAAAGAAGAAAGACGCAGCATTTGAGTTCATCAACTGGATGAGCGGGCCTGAAGGTGCTGCAGTAGCAGCTTCCTATGGAGTCCTTCCTGCAGCTCCCGGCGAAGCAGCAAGAGCTGAGATTGCAAAGAACCTTCCCAAAGGCAACTCGATCGACTACTTCCTCGAAGAAAAAGGCAACAACACCGCCAACTTCAGCCCCTATGGGACACGTGTAGAAACAGAGTTCGCAAAACTCCAAGAAGATGTCCTGTTGGGCAACATCTCGATATCACAGTTCAGAACATCCTTCACGAAGGCTTTGAACGACATCATCAAGACAACCTACTAATCATAGAATATGAAGTTCTCCTCCAAGAGTTCTTGGAGGAGAAGCTCCTGGAGGCTTTACGTGAATTCTACCCATTCATTGAGAAAGACAACAACAATACTCTCCTTCCTGTTACCAAGTTTTATCGGCTTTCTCATCTTTGTCTTTGCTCCGATGATAGGGGCAGTATTACTCTCATTTACCAATTACTCTGGCGGACCAAGATATCGATTCATCGGCCTTAAAAACTACATTGTAGCATTCACTAGCCCTGACTTTTTATCCTATCTATTTGTCACATTCAAGTTCATGATCATCACTGTACTATTCCAAATAGGACTTGGCCTGGCATTTGCCCTTTTGCTGACCAGACCCTTCAAGGGGTGTGGAGCATACCGAGGCATTCTGTATCTGCCGAACATCTTGTCATCTGTTGCAGTAGGGCTGGCCTTCATGTTCATCTTTGAACCCTCAAGTGGGTTTATGAATCAGTTCCTTGCCTCAGTGGGGCTGCCTACCTCCAAATGGTTGGCAAGCAGCAAATCCGCCCTCTCTGTCATAATCACCATAGCAATCTGGCAAAATTTCGGCTATTACATGGTGCTCTTCATCGGCGGTCTACAAAACATCAGCAGAACGCTATATGAAGCTGCAGAGATGGACGGTGCAGGAAAGATCAAACAATTCTTGCATGTAACCATACCCGGACTTTCCCCTATACTCTTTTACGGACTCACCATCGCCATCATTCGAGGCTTCCAAGTCTTCGACTACATATACATCATGACCGGAGGACAACAGGGAGGAGGTCCTGCAGGATCGACCAATGTCCTGGCCTTCGATATCTATCTTAATGCATTTACGTTCTTCCGCTTCGGCTACGCGTCGGCAGAATCGGTGGTATTGATGCTCATCATCCTGGCAGTAACCTACATACAAAGCCATGGACAAAAAAAGTGGGTGAATTATGATATCGTATAGACAGAAACAACGCCTTGGAAAGTTCATGCTGTATCTTGTCCTCTCAATGGCTGCATTCATTACCCTTTTTCCGCTGGTCATCGTACTCTCCTCGAGTTTTAAAAATGAGAGTGAGCTGTTCAATTTCCCTTTTAGATTCATTGCTGAAAATCCGATAACCAGCAATTTTCTACGCCTGATGGATCGCTTCCCCCTATACATTTGGAACTCAGTGAAGCTTACAACCACCATCGTTGTTGTTCAGCTCTTTACTGCCGCAACAGGAGCCTATGTCTTTACCAAATTGCAATGGAAAGGAAGAGATTTCATCTTCGGCCTCTATCTGGCCTCCATGATGATTCCGATGCAGGCAGTCATGATCCCCCAATTCTTGATTATCCGAAACATCAACCTTTACGACTCACATGCCTCGTTGGTATTGCTCGGTGCGTTCACAGCCTTCGGTACGTTCTTAATCAAACAGTACTTCATGTCTATTCCTGACACCTACTGTGAAGCAGCACGCATCGATGGTGCAAAGGAGTGGACCATCTTCACTTCTTTGATGCTCCCCATGAGCAAGGCCGTACTGGTTACGCAGGTCATCTTCTCCTTCCGTTTCTTCTGGAACGACTTCTTCACCCCGTTGATCTATATAACCACTCCATCACTGAAGACTCTCCCCTTGGGTATGACGGATTTTGTACGTGAACAATATGTATATTGGGGACCGCAGATGGCAGCTGCCCTGATCAGTATTGTTCCTGTACTCATCATCTTCTTGTTCGGACAAAAATATTTCGTACAAGGCGTAGCATCATCTGGATTAAAAGGATAAGAACGATGAAACAAGCAGAAAACTTTAATAAGGACATCCATACCGTGGACTATCGAGCCCCGTATGAACAGCATAGAGCCAAGGCAGAACACCTGATTTCCATCGAAGGAAGAACCACTGAACTGCTCAACGGCACGTTTCACTTTTCGCCCGATCCGTATGAAACTTGTCTAAGAGCTCGCTGGTTTGAAGAAAAAACTATCAGCAACAATGATTTACCACTACCTCTTGATGCTGACTTTGAAATTTGGCCGCAAATAAAAGTACCAAGCTGCTGGAACACAGAACGGGACGATCTGTACTACTATGAAAACATGGGCCTTTACTATAGGACCTTCACCTATGCTGAAGCATCAGAGAAAGAGCGGGTCTTTCTACACTTCGAAGGCAGCTCCTACCGCACCTACGTCTTTCTCAACGGAAAAACAGTGGGCATGCATGACGGCTCGTCCACCCCGTTCACCCTCGAAGTGACACCTTTCTTACAGAAAGAGAATCGTCTGATTATTGCAGTCGATGCCTCGAGAAGCAAAGATCGCGTTCCAATGGACAACACAGATTGGTTCAACTATGGCGGCATCTATCGCGACCTCCTGCTCATCAGAACACCCAGCACCTATATCCGCAACTTTTTTACACAGCTGGTAGCAAAAACAAACAACAAAATCTTTGCCCAAGTAACGCTCGACTCTGCCATAACCACTACAGCGACGTACCGAATTGCAGAACTGAACCTCGAAAAAGAAATTCTGATCAAGGAAGGCAAAGGCTATATCGAGTTTGAAACCAACCTACAGCTTTGGTCGCCGGAGAATCCCAAACTCTATGAGGTACAAATCAATTGCGGAGAAGACTGTGTTCGAGACCTAATTGGTTTCAGGGACATCCAAGTACAAGGTATGGATGTTCTTCTCAACGGCAACCCCCTCTTTTTGAAGGGAATCAGTGTACATGAAGACCATATCTTGCTCGGAAAGAGTACCAATGATGCAGTAATCAGGGCAACCATCGCCGACCTCAAGGAAATGAACGGCAACTTCATCCGTCTTGCCCATTATCCTCATACCAGACGGTTCTCCCAAATTGCAGACGAACTTGGAGTCCTGCTTTGGGAAGAAATCCCTGTGTATTGGGCGATCAACTTTACAAACGAACAGACCTATCTTGATGCAGAGAATCAGCTGTCTGAGTTGATTTTACGAGATCGAAACCGTGCAAGTGTAATCATCTGGTCGGTAGGAAACGAAAACCCCGATACTGACAGTAGACTCTCCTTCATGTCCTCTTTGGTTAAAAAAACACGAGAGCTCGATGCAACAAGGCTTGTCAGCGCAGCCTGCTTGGTGAACACGACCAAACTCAAACTTGAAGATCGTCTGATGGAGCACCTGGACATCATCGGCAACAATGAATATTACGGATGGTACGAGCCGAATTTCGAGGACCTTTTGACCATTCTCAACAACACAGACCTGACCAAACCGGTCATCATCACTGAGTTTGGGGGAGGTGCAAGAGCCGGCAACCATGGGACCAAGCAGACCATGTGGACAGAAGAGTTCCAAGAAGACTTGTATCAGAAACAATTCAGGACGCTCGATAAAGCCCGATTTGTACGAGGCATGACACCTTGGATATTTTACGACTTCAGGGCAGTTCGTCGCCTCAATCGCCATCAAGAAGGATTCAACAGAAAAGGTCTCATCGACTGTGATCGAAAGACTAGAAAACTCGCCTTCTACGTCACAAAAGAATATTACAAAAATAAGGGTTGAGCTGTGAAATCTAATCAAGAACATGCAAAGACCCAGCGCTTGGACAAGCTCTGGGAAGAAGCCTATACCTATGCTATAGAAAAAACAAGAAACAATATTACTACCTTCAGCGATGGCTACCCAGGGCCGGCAAGCATCAAGAACGTCTATCCTAAAATAGACAACACGGAATGGACCAGCAGCTTTTATAACGGAATGCTATGGCTCTCATATCTGCATACCAAGGACGAAGTCTTCAAAAAAGCTGCACAGCAGACGTTGAAGGACTATCAAAACCGATTAAGAGAACGCATCAACACAAACACCCATGACCTAGGATTCCTCTACATCCTCTCAGCAAAGGCAGAATATCTGATAACCGGTAATGAAGAGGCAAAAGAAACAGCGCTGCTTGCCGCCGATCTCTTGATGGAGCGCTATCACAGTAAAGCAGGCATCATACAGGCATGGGGCGACTTGGACGACCCAAATCAACGAGGAAGAATCATCGTAGATTGCTTGATGAATATCCCGCTGTTGTTTTGGGCAACAGAGACCAGCGGCAACCAAAGCTACAGAAAAGCAGCGTTGAGTCATCTAGAACAATCAAGAAAAACCCTCATACGGGAAGATGACACGACCTTCCACACCTACTACTTCGACACAGAGACGGGAAAGCCGATTCGAGGCATAACGGCACAAGGCTACAGCGACAACTCATGTTGGGCAAGAGGACAGGCCTGGGGCATCTATGGTCTGGCAATCGCCTATACGTATACACAGGATTGGAGTTGCATCGTCGACGCAAAGAGACTTGCAAACTACTTCCTCTCACATCTTCCCACAGACAGGGTCTGCTACTGGGATCTCATCTTCACAGAAGGCGAAGAAGAACGAGACAGCTCAGGCTCAGCAATAGCCGTCTGTGGCCTCTTGCTGCTCTCTGCCCTGCTAAAAGAAGAAGATTCTGACAAAGAACGCTACCAAAATAGTGCTCAGGACATACTCAAAACCCTGTGCAGTACGTATACGTCACAATCTGATCCTGCATCAAACGGCATATTACTCCACGCAGTCTATGGGAAACCAAACAACGCAGGAATTGATGAATGCAACATATGGGGAGATTACTTCTTCATGGAAGCACTTGGGACCCTGCTTAAAACTGCAAAGCACTTTTGGTGATAGGAGAAAAAGAGTCATGAAAGCCTATGAGCTGCCAATACAAAAACTGCACCTGGAGACAAGAGAAGACCTTGCAAAGTCACTTCTCATGCTCCTCGCCCCCTGTCAAAAAGCCTTAGTCAAAGAAGGCTCTGGCTTATTCATAGGCAATGAGGCAGCCCATTACAGCTCCCAGGTTGCCCTGTTGGAAGGATGGTCACGCCTGCTTTGGGGCTTGGTCCCCCTTCGCAAAGGAGGATTTAGCTGGGAAGCAGAAAACCTGCACACTCATGGGCTGATTGAGGGCACCGATAAAGAGAGCGTGCATTACTGGGGTGACGTTGCCGACTATGACCAACGCATGGTGGAAATGGCAGCCATAGCTCTCGCTCTCTTGCTTGATCCAAAGCATTATTGGGATATTCTTCAAAACAGGGAACAAGAGACACTCATCTCCTGGTTGGCTCAGATCAACAATCACGACATGTCACCCAACAACTGGCGATTCTTTCGAGTTTTGGTCAACATGGCCTTTGAAAAACTGGAGAGAAAAGAATGCAACCTAGAGCTCATGAACGAAGATCTTGACCTCATGGAAAGCATGTACGTCGGTGATGGGTGGTACCGCGACCACGTACCCTTGGATAACTACAACCCCCTTGCCATGCAGTATTATGCCTTACTCTACTGCTCCTTCAGGAAAGAGAAGGACCCTGAGCGCTGTGATCGATTTGCCCAGCGTGCAAAGCTCTTTGCACACCAACACGTACATTTCTTCACAGAAGAAGGACCTTTCGTACCCTATGGCCGTTCACTTACCTACCGTTTTGCAGTAGTGTCCTTCTACAGCGCTTGCGCATTTGCAAACATGGAAGTACTTCCTTACGGCGTACTCAAAGGAATCATCTTTCGCAACCTAAGATGGTGGTTCAAACAACCGATCTTTGACCGCGACGGGTTTTTAACTGTAGGATATGCCTATCCCAATCGCACCATGGCTGAAGAGTACAACGCACCGGGTTCTCCCTATTGGGCCCTCAAGACATATTTGGTACTCGCCTTGGAGGACGACCACCCTTTCTGGAAAGCTGAGGAACTACCTCTTCCCACACTTGAGAAAAGCATACTCCTCACACAGCCTAAGGCGATCATACAACACACAGATGATGATGTAGTGCTGCTAAACGGCGGACAATACCCTCAGTACCACATGCTTCATTGCGCCGAAAAGTACGCAAAATTCGCCTACAGTGCTCGCTACACCTTCAGCGTGGCAGCTTCTTACTATGAATTCTCATCCTGCGGCTGTGACAGCATGCTCTATGTAAGTGAAGATGAACAGTACTACAGACCAAGGCGGGACATGAAGGTCAGTCATCTCTGCAACGAGTATGTCTGCTCTCTATGGAGTCCTCTCGAAGGAGTTTCTATCACCACCTATCTTATTCCTGCAGAAAGCTTTCACGTCCGAATCCACCGCATCACTACGACCAAAAGAATTACTACCAAAGAAGGCGGATTTGCTATTTCACGGTATAAAAATTGGGAAATTGCCACGCCACTTGTGCAAGAGCAGCAAGACGAGAGCAGCCTTTCCCTCACAGGGGTGAATGATGTAAGCCATATCAGCGATCCTCTGAAGAAAAGAATTGCCATTACGATACAACCACAACCCAATCTCAACCTGAGCTCCCCCAATACTATTGTCCCAGTCCTTAATCAGACCATCGAAGCAGGAAAAACAGAGGTCCTGATCTCTTGTGTCGGGGCTTGGAACAAGGACAAACCACACCCCCAGCTTCCCAAAATTGTCTATGACGAAGAGAAGCAGGAGGTGTATATAGAGCACTTGTTGATTAAAATGCACTAGCCATCTTGACAGATGTTGTCTGAGAGAGAGAGAATTCTTGTAGTCCTACAGAAATGTTACAGGATGAAGGAATCATAATTGAGAAAGAACACCACCCTCATTGCTCTGATGGCTACAGCCCTTATTCTTGCTAGTCCGCTGTATGCCTCTCGTTTGTCGTATCATGCTGGAATAGCAGCAAGTACCGGCTTTTTTTCAACGTACGCGGTAGCGGATGCTGGAGTCAAGATTGACCTGTCTGAAACATTTGCCCTCGGACTGAATCAGCAGATTGCCTATGGGTTCACCTACCAGGAAGTTGTAGGCATGACCGAGCTGAGAGCGTATTTTTATGATGATCTGTACGTGCATATCGGGGCCTCCTACCTGTTGAGCCCTTCTGGTATAGCAGAAAAACATTTCAACACAAACGTATTGCCCCTTCTCGGGTTCGGGCTCTACATTCCCGTCAATGCAAGCAGGAAGTTCTTTGTGGTTCCCCGTCTTGAAATGAACCAATCATTCTACTTGAACGAAGAAATCAAGCCAATCTATACAGAATTGCCCTTTCCCATCGGAGGACAAGTTTCCGTCGCCTTTGTGTACCGCCAGAGGTTATAGAAGCAAAGAAGATTTTTGCTCTTCTTCTTTACCATAACCGGTGAGCATGTCTTCAACCGAAACCAACATCTGCTTTTGTGCTCTTTGTATCGGCTTTCCTTTCTTGTTCTCTCTGTTGAGCTGTACAAGAATAGAAAGGCCCATAGCCGCCAGTACAAAGGAAAACAGATAGATGGCAAGTAAGATTATCAGATCATACATACTACCTCCCCATGCTCTTTTGCTGCCAGTACGTAATGGCCAACTGCGTACGGTCTCTGAGATTGAGCTTCTCCAGCATAACGGAAATGGTATTGCGCACGGTGCCCTCACTGAGGCAAAGACGACTAGAGATCTCCTTGTTGGAGAGCCCCTGGGCAAGGTGTACCAACACCTCATTCTCACGCTTGCTCAAGTCTGAAAAAATCGGTTGTGAGGAAAAGCTCTTCAAGGCCTCTTCACTGATAACCTGAAGTCCCCGATACACTGTCTTGATCGTCATGATCTGTTTCTCTGTCGTATCACTTTTAAGCAAAAAACCATGGGCCCCGGCCTCAAGGCATCTGCTCAGTGTACGAAAGTCAGCAAAGGTGGTCAGCATCAAGACTTTCAGACTTGGATAGCTGGTTCGTATTCTTTGGGCTGTCTCGATACCATCCATCACCGGCATCTGGATATCAAGCAGCACCACATCCACTGCGCTCGTTTGCAAAAAGGAGAGTGCTTCACTACCGTTGGAAGCGGTACCCACGATGTGCAATTCTGAGTCCATTGAAAAAAGTATGGATAGGCTCTCAAGAACCAAGGCATCGTCATCGACCAACAATAGTTTCATTCCCACTCCTTAACGCCACAAGGAAGCGTGACGATCAACTTGAATGTTTGCCCTTTGATGATTGCCATACTGCCTCCCAAAACCTCGACACGCCTACGCATATATCTCAGACCATTTCCCGCCTGCTGTGTACTCTTCTCAGAGATTCCGTCATTCTCGATTACAAAACGAACCAGTGTTTTATTTATATCAATGGATGCAGTTACCTCACTCGGGTTTGCATGCTTTGCAATATTTGTCAAAGCTTCCTTGACTACAGTATACAGTACTCTTCGCACTGAGGTTTCCAAAAAAGACAAATCACCCTGTATGGAAAAACCAACAGGATAAGAAAAATCTTGAAACAATTGAGCGAGCTCTCTATGGTGTTGTTCTGGTTCTGGTTGCAACTGCCTCACAGCGAGTTTTAGCTGATCGAGAGCTGCCATAAGACGTTGCTCTACCTTCTTTTGTGCCTCGCCAGCCCGTTGCTGTTGATGCTGCAGAAGCAGTGCGTTCGCAGCCTGTATGGTCAGATGAGCCCCAGTGAGCTCATGACCAAGACTGTCATGTAAAATACGGGCGATATGTTCACGTTCCTGCATACGGGTAATCTCTCGGTCCTCAGAATAATCGAGCAACAATTGTTGCTGTTGCTGATCGAGCTGAAAGGCCTTTTGTCGTTGCTCATCAGCCTCTTGGATCAAGGTCCTACGCTCCTCATCCCAGAAATAGAGTATTAAGCCAAACATGAGGCATACGATGGGGAAAAGTAGTAGAGGAAACTCAATGACCAAAGCGCAATACAGCATCAAGAGGAAAGCGTACAAGAGCTTTGCGTTTACTGCAAAGTAATAAACATACAGAGCAAGCAGAAGAGCAAGCGATGGCATGAGCAGGCTCAGAACCACAAGCATTGCACTGTCAAGGAGCATCCACGTTTGTGGGATGGCAAACCGCCAACGAAGCAGATGAGAGAAAACCACGAGCAGAAAAACCAACAGGTGCAAAGGTGCGAGCTCTGTGAAGAGCAGCAGGAAAGAACAGAGAAGCAACACCACCAACATGAGTCTTGCCATCACTATACTGCTGACCACGTTCTCTCTTCTCACCGCCTTCTACAGCCTCCTTTTGCTCCCTAGTAAGAGAAAAATCCCTGTAAAGGTCCAGAGTATCACAAGAGAGAGCAACAGAGAAGAAGGAGAAGACGCTCCAAGTGCTGCAAGACCATGGGCTAACCAGTAGGTAGGAAGGACTCTTACACTTTGCTGCACTGTCATCGGAAGCAGGCTCAGAGGAAAGCTTAAACCACTTACCAGACACATGATGGAACCGACTCCACTGAACAGGGCAAAGGAAGTATTGTACGAGCGAAACATCGTATTCCATGCCAACGCGAAAGAGAGACCCATTACACTGTAGCTGCAGTACAGGAGGAACAGCACAAAATAGTTAACCAGAGAAAAACCATAAAACAGAGCTGAAGCAATGATGAATACGAGACATTGGATGCTCAACAAAAGGGAAGCTGCTGCAAGATGGCTGACCAGGTAATAGAAATGAGAAACAGGGCTGGCTGCAATACGCACAACCACCTTACGCATGCGATCCTCTGCAATCGGTCTTGACATCAGAAATGCACAATATAAATTGAGCAAGCCAAAAAGACCAAAACTCATTGGAAGCATACCATCCATCGAGGGAATGAAAAGAAGCACAAGAGGAAACACAAGAATCATCAAGAGGGCAAGACGCTGTCTCAAATTCTCTTTCAAAGCGAAGATAAAAATACTCATACCTGCACCCCCCTAGATAGCGGCTTCAATATGCCCAAGAGAACAAAAGTAAGCACGAGCAATGCAAGCAGTGCAGGCACCGCCTGAAAAACTTGATCGTCCATCAAAGCAAGGCTGGCACTGTTTGCCAAGTTCATGGGCGTTCCGTAAGACTGAATAAAACTAAAAAAGGTATTCTTCGGCAATGGAAAATACAACCCTGCAAGCATCGGAGCAATTGAGCCATAGAGCATAGTCACCATATTGGCAAGCTTCACTCCCTTACTCAAAAGAAGAATGACTGTACCCAATAGTTGGTTGAAAACCACAGAAATCAGAAGAATGAGAATGATCAATGGCAATCGAGGGTAGAGTGCCCCTAACACAAAACGCGAGAACAGCATAATTATCGTGGTTTGAACCATACTGACGATTGCAGAACTGACAAGCACGGCAAGCAATAAAGAACGAGTCTCGATTGGAGAAGCAAAAAGCCTGTTTCTCATCGGCCCGTATACATCCTCGGCAAGTGTTTCAAAACTGATTGCCGAACCATAAATCTGGAATGTAAGAGCAAAACCTATGGTAAGGGCTGTAATTCGTGAAGGTCCTCCCAAAGCCAAACCTGTCTCGATATCTACGTTCCGGTATAGATAATCAAAGAAGAAAATAAGCACCAGTGGAAAGAAAATCAAAATTGCATGCCCTAGTACATCCTTGAGCGAACGCTTACAATAAAACCATATCATGACGTCACCTCATCACGCAGCTGCTTTCCAGTCAGGGTCAAAAACACATCCTCAAGGTTGGGCTGCTTGGTATTGATGGACACGAGACTCTGGTCGCTGAGGGTCAAAAGAATCTTGTCAAGAATGGGAATGCCTCCCGGGACCACGATGCGATACCGGTTATCTGTGTACACCACCTCTTTCACTTCTGGAATGCCTTGCAACTGCTTTTTCTTCTCTTCACTACCGATGCGGACCTCTACCTCAATAATATGGTCACCTTGGATTCGAGCGATCAATTGGGCAAGAGTCCCCTCTGCAATGATGTGGCCACTGTCCATGATGAGGATTCTTGAAGCCACCGCTTCGACCTCTTCAATATAGTGGGAGGTGTAGATGAAGGTGACTCCCTTCTGCGCAAGTTCTTTCACAAAACGAAGAATGAACGAGCGGCTTTGCGGGTCGATTCCGACGGTAGGTTCATCCATGATGATGAGCTCAGGATTGTGCATGAGTGCGCAACCGATGTTCAATCGCCTCTTCATCCCACCACTGTAATGCTTGCTCTTCTCGTTGAGCCTACCCTCAAGACCGATGATTTTGGCTACTTCAGCAATCCTTACTTCTATCTCAGCCTTGGTCATTTTGTACAAGGAGGCAAAGAATGCAAGATTGTCACGGGCACTCATATCTTCATAGATGGTAATTTCCTGGGTGACATACCCGATTCGTCTTCTGATATCCTTATTCTTTCCATCCTGCTTCAGACCAAAAACAGTTATGGAACCTTCATCAATCGGAACCAGACCGATGAGGGAGCGGATACAGGTTGTTTTACCTGCCCCGTTCGGGCCAAGCAAGCCGATAACCTCACCTTTCTCGACTGAAAGATTACAGCAGTCAAGAGCGAGGGTTGTTCCAAATCGTTTGATGACTTCATGTACTTGTAATAGCATAATTGTGTACCTCGATTTCTAGTATACGAAACGAGGTACACAATGCTTAGTGACAAATGTCACCTTTTTAAAACGTTGCAGGAACCTCAGGCCATACCTTTACATCCTTCTCCAAAAGCCAGGTATGCTCTTTACGGTAATAGCGAGTAGTAGGCAACCACTTGTCGTTTGGAAGATGGGGGATCATCCACACGTAGTACATTGCATAGCCAGGAGCGGCGCCTTGGCTGTGGGTGGTATCGGGTTTGATCAGGCTGGTATCACCGTCATGGACTACAAAGGCTTCTTCATCAAGAACAGAGACACCAAACCCCTGCCTCGGGAAGAAGCGATAGTGATAGATTTCCGGATGAGGGTGGTCGTGAGGAGGATAGCTGGACCAACGGCCTGGATGGTTGATCACCTCACCCATGACCATGTTTGAATAAGGAGCACTTTGTCCGTCAAAAACGGTTCTTACCGTACGATTGCTTGTCTCTTGCAAGACTCCTGCACCAAACACCTCGGTTTTTACATCGCTCTTATCATAGAACTTCACCGCAAAGGGCTGCTCATTCTTGCAACGCTCAACCACCAGCTCGCAATCCCTCGCTGCCTCGATTGTAACCTGTACAGATTTCGGGGCATGTAAAACCACAGGAGCCTCATCAATGCAACTCGTTCGTTCAGAAGTAGCACTACCCTGCTCCCAAACAAAGGTGACCTTGCCGCTTAACAGCATCCAAGCTCGTTCAAGGTCAAGATTACAGCTGACCTGCTCTCCTTCCTTAAGCCTGAGAATGCCAAAATCGAGCAGCATATCCTTGTGAACTCCATCCAAACTAGTGATGGGTGTATAGCCCCAAGCAAAGGGATTCTCCTTCTTTACTATCATCACGATCCTCCTTCCTACCAGTAAGCATACGTTTAGAGTAGAAAATTCGCAAGCCTTGGCAATCATTCTCTTGCTAAGCAGATTGCAACTGATATACTTACAACTAATGAAACGCAAGAAAATCAAAAAGCCAGGGCGTTCTCGAGCAACAAAGCTAGCGCTGATTTTGTTATTTGTTGCACTACTGATTACCCTGCCGATTATATGGTGGCAGGTAATACCGAATGCAGAACTGATCGTAACGGTCTACAACAAAACCATCCCTGATAGTAAGGCACAACAACATTTAGCCCTGTCTTGGTTCTTGAATCAGTACAAATACCCCAACGAAGAAGGATTGCTCTTCAATCCAAAAACCACCTATCTTGGGTATCACCCCCTAAAAGAAGACCCCGTCAAAAACCTGACAGGTCTTACGGATAAGACAGACCTGCTCTATATTGCCGACACCTATGGGATTTACCGATCAGGAGAAGGCTTTTCAAGAGAAACCACACAAGAAGGAGTCCGCAACCTGATCTGGGGAGGAGCCAGTGCTTCTGATGCTTCGATCATCCGTGATTTTCTCAATCGAGAGCGCAGCAGTACCGTTGTAAGCGAGTATAATACCTTCGCCACCCCCACCCCAACGTATGTCCAAGCTCAGCTGTATGAAATACTGGGCACCAGATGGACAGAATGGACAGGCATGTACGTCCACGACCTATCTCTAAAAGGGGAAACACCCCCCTGGATCTTGGAACAGCATGAAGGGGTGTGGAACTACAGCGGCAGTGGAATCATTCTCTACAACATCGATGATGAAGTGATTGTACTAAGAAGCAACATTGAGCTGCAGGGCAAAGAAATGCTTTTTTCATTTACAGAGGCAGGCAATGAGATACTAGGCCTAAGTGGCAGTACAAAATATGAACTGCTTTTTGACGTTACAGAGCCCATGGCAGGGACGAAAGTCTTGGCAACCTTCACACTGGATGTAACAGAACAAGGAAAGCAGCTATTAGCGTCCTATGGCCTGACAGAGCAGTTTCCTGCAGTACAATTGAAAGAGACGGCAAACCATCGTTCCTATTATCTTGGGGGCAACTGGGCATACAGCAACCAAAAACTCAGATTCAGCAGAATTTCATTCATGTCTTCCTTTATGCAACGATTCTCATCAAAGGATCAGCGTTTCTTCTGGCAGTTCTACATCCCGATGCTCAGGGCAATCTTCCAAGAAGCTGAAGAGAGGGTAAAGACTGAGATTCCCCCCTTACATCGGCCGATATTCCATGATGAGAATATAACCATGGTTGCCAAGGCAACAGAGAGAGAATTGCTCTTGTATGATGAGGACGGTTTCAAACCCTTCTTTGTGTATGGAGTCAATCTTGGCATTGCCATGCCGGGACGATGGTTTACTGAATTCCCACAAGACAAGAGTCTGTATTACCGATTCCTTACACAAATGGGAGAGTTAGGCATAAATACCATTCGCATTTATACGTTGCTTGACCCTCAGTTCTACGATGCCTTTGCCCTGTACAACCGCACCCATCCACAGAGGCCGATCTATCTCATGCAAGAAGTGTGGCCAGAGGAAGAACCAGAGGGGGATGATTATCTGAGAGAAGAGTATCAACGCGAGTTTGAGATTGAGATCAAGCATGTAGTTGATGCCATCCATGGCAATGCAGACATACCACCTCGAAGCGGCAGAGCCTGGGGAACCTATACGAGCGACGTGAGCTCGTATGTGATCGGGTATCTCGTAGGACGAGAACTTGAACCGCACGAAGTGGAAGAAACAGATCTGCTGCATAAGGGGTATCGTTTTGTAGGTGCTTTCTTGGGCACTACAGCACAAGCAACCCCGACCGAATCGTGGTTGGCCCAATGCTGCGACTATCTTATGGCCTATGAAATGAAACAGTACAGCCACCAGACTCCTGTATCCATCGTCAATTGGCCGACGCTCGATTATTTGGAACACTCCTCTGAACGGGATGAGGAGGGGAAAAAAGAACGGGAGTACAATGATCGTACGACCGTGGATATCAACAATATCACTCTCGGACCACTGAATAAGGCAGGCCTGTTCGGTTCCTATCACATCTACCCCAACTATCCGGATTTCATGAACAATGAACCTGCATTCGACGAGTATGAGGATGAGCAGGGACGATTCAGGTATGGCGGCTATCTGAGAGCCTTCATGGAAGGACACCAGAAGTATCCTGCAGTTGTCGCAGAATTCGGCATTGCGACAGGAATGGGCAATGCCCATAAGAGTCCTGACGGGTATCACCATGGAGGCTTGAGTGAAATAGAGCAGGCTGAAGGGATCATCCGTATGTTTGAAGCGATGAAGAGAGAGGGATACAGCGGGGGAATCATCTTTGAGTGGATGGATGAGTGGGCAAAGAAGACATGGACAACCGAGCCTTACATGATTCCTTATGACCGTCAAATCCTTTGGCACAATGCCATAGACCCCGAGCAAAACTATGGCCTTCTCGCTTTTGAGGCAGTGAAGCCCAAAAGAAGCGGAGCTAGTTTTTCTTCCGATTCGCTGATCAGGAGCATGGAACTCAGAGCCGACGTGTCGTTCTTATATGTCGATATCTCTCTTTCAAGAAACCTTGATGTAGAAACCGAACAGCTTGTCATCGGATTGGATACTCTCCATCGTGATAAAGGAGAGTTGAAATATCTTCCTAATCTAGATCATTATGCCTCCTCAGGCATGGAGTACATCGTAATACTCGATTCTCAAGATCGTGCAAGACTGCTTGCCATACCTCAGGCCAACTATACCAATTATCATTTCTCTACAGCACCCACGTTGCGTAGGGAAGGTTACTTTGAATCGATGAGCAAACTCATCAACAAAAAACGGATGCTTGAAGACGGCACCATCATCGAGGCATTATTTGAAGACTCCTCGGCCTTGCGCTACGGCACTCTTGTCGGAACAACCAATCATTGGCAGATGCAAGACTCCACGATCTCAGTACGCATCCCTTGGACAAGAATCAATGTAAGCGACCCCTCTTCTTCAACTGTCTTGGATGATGAACGCGTTTATTACAGTGATCCGCTGCGTGATGTCATTGCCACCATGCAAACCGATGCAATTCTTGTCAGTGCTGTTTTGGCCAACAAAGAGGGGACCCAATTGCTCGATGCCACACAAGCCATACCAATCATCCTCCCTCGATGGAATCAACCTATATATCAAGAGCGCATGAAAGACAGCTTCCCTCTCTTACAAGCATATTTTTCCAAGGAGCATTCCAAATGATTGATCTTACTGGACCTGTACAGATAACTGACGACCTATGGTGGGTCGGTACGAAAAATACACATAAAAAGTTGCAATGCAATCCGTATCTCTTCGTACATGAGAACTCAGGAGTCCTCTTTGATCCAGGATCGACGCTTGATGGACAGGAGGTGCTACGCAAGGTTCAGTCATTGATTCCGATTGAGAATCTTGAAGCAATCGTATTGAGCCATCAGGACCCTGATTTGTGCACCGCAATACCCTTCTTCGAAGAGGCAGGCTTCAAAGGAGTGCTCTGCTGCCACGAACGAGCTTCCCTGATCATCCAGTACTATGGGTTCTCAAGCCCCTTTTATCCAGTCAACCATCACAGTTTCAGCTATGTCACTAAAACAGGAAAAGCCATCGGCTTCATTTTTGCTCCTTATTTGCATTTCCCTGGTGCAATCATGAGTTACCTGCCTCTCCAACAAGTGCTTATCAGCGGGGATGTTTTTGGCTCAATCACTGCCGATTGGCAGCTATATGCCGATGAGCACTATCTTGATGGTATGATTGCCTTCCATGAGGAATACATGCCCAGTCATGAAATTCTTGCATCAACGATGCAAAATCTGAAAAGTTATCCCATCAAGATGATCTGCCCCCAACACGGATCGGTCATCAACAACGACATAGAACGATATATCAACACCCTTGAGAATCTTCGTTGTGGGCTTTTTGTGGAATCAACAAAAAAAGAGCTTCCGAAGCAAGGTGGCGTACGGCTCTTGCTTGATCAATTAATCAAACGCCTGATCACCATCTTTGGATCTGACCAAATCAAAATGCTCTTCAAGGATTCACCCTTTACTGTAGATATGCGCAAAAAGCAAATCACCAAGACCACAGTAGCCAATGAAGAGCTGTGGGAAACCTTCTTCTCATTTTTGGAAGAGCGTAAAGGCGTTTCCTTTCTTTCTGCAATCGCTCCACTTTCAGAACGTTTGAGCAACGATTATGATATTCCACTGCCGGCAACGTTCTCTTCTCTCCTTTTTGCCAAGCAACAAGAAATTGAAGAACGAAAAAGTGAACTTCAGGAGATTCATAAAAAACTGTTCAGCTTGCAACGAAGCCTATATCTTGATACAACAACAAATCTTTACAATCAAGAATTTTATCAAGTATATCTAGAACGAGAACTCTCTGATGTTCTAAAAAAGAACTCAAGACTCGAGGTACTGGTTGTAAGCATTGATAATCTTGAACGGATCAACCTCGATCACGGAAACCAAGAGGGAGATAAGACTATGCTTCTGTTGGGGCAACTCCTTGCAAGCCAGGAATTGCAGCATTCTGTCATCTGTCGTCTCTCCGGCGGTGTGTTCGCGTTGGTCTATACTGCAATACCCCTGGAAGAAACGGTCGTCCGAGCTACAAACCTTCGAAACATCATTGCTCAAGATGAACGCTTCATCACTCCCATCAGCGTATCAATCGGCATTTATGGGAGTGACGAACTTCCTAAAAGTATTCGAGCAGATATCCCACAATGCGCCTCAGTGATAACTCAATCAGCCTTGTTCCGCCTTCGTTTGGCAAAAAAACAAGGCACAGGAGCTATCATTTCCTCTTCCACAAGCCAAGCATCAAGCAAAAGCGCTCTGACCGTCGTTGTGGTGGACAATCCAGGATTTGACAGGGACCTCATTGTCCAGGCCCTTAAAAGAGAACAATACCGAGTTCTGGTTGCAGATAACGGACTTGCTGCAAAAGAATTAATTCTTCAGTCTCATCCTGACCTCATCCTTTGTGAATTGCTTATTGGAAAGTTGAGCGGGCTCACCTTACGTAAGGAATTGTTGAAACAAACTAATTTTGGAGTCATTCCTTTCGTACTCATGTCTATCAACAAAAACGAGCAGACCATCACCAGAGCCTTTGAACTGCAGATCAAGCACTTTCTCAAACGCCCTGTAGCCCGGTTTGAGTTGGTAGGCCTCATCAATCTCTTGATGAGAATGGGAGGATGACGTGTCCAGATCATTTGCTGTAATCCTCACATATAGTGTACTAATCTTGGATCTTCTGCTGATCTTGGCCACCTTGTTTTCCAGAATGGTCCGATCATGGCAAAAACGCAAAGCCAGGAAGTTGGAAAAACGAATATTTGACCACATTGAACAAAATACGCTGGATTTTTCTGCATATCGCCCAAAAGCATTGCTGCAGTGGTACAACAGGTTGCTTTTTTCAGTACGTCTAGAGAACAGCCTTGAAAAAGATCTGACAGCGTATCTGATCAAATCATATCACGTGAAGCGACTTACGAAACAACTCTATTCACGTTCTGTCCTCAGACGGATTGAAGCTGTCAGCAAATTGAGAAACCTACTGTTTGATGAAGAGCTCAGGACTTGTTTTCTGCAAGCATTGAAACAGGAAGAAAGCCAAGTGGTAAGCTTGTACCTCTTTGAGGCTCTTGCACGCTACAAGGAGAAGAAAGCCATCATCCCCATGTTTTCCAAGCTCAGAAAAGCTAAGCCATGGATGGCGGCTCGTTATCGAGCCATCTTTATCAACTACGCCGAGATACTGCTCCCCTACCTCAAACGCCGTCTATACAATGACCGAGCGTACATGGGCCATCTCATTTGCGAGTATGCTCAAAGCTACCCAAGCGAGCATTTGAGAGAATACTTATTGAGACAGGCTCAAGGGAAAACCCGACTTGTGCGACAAAAAGCACTGCAAGCACTCGCGCTTCACTTTCCAAAATACGTAATCACAGAAGCATTTCTGCAAAGCCCTTATCGTACCACCCATATATTTGTTATCAAAGCCTATGCCCAACTTATGGATCCTTCGCACATTCAGGCAATGCTTCGCTATGCAAACCGAATCTCTGTTCGGGACCAGCTGATACAAAGTCTGTCTGAGATGTCGTATAAAAACCCTAAAATCCTGTTTTTGCTTCTCGATTTATACGAAAAAAAGCAAAGCTCTGCCGTTTCTCTTGTTTTGGCAAAAGTGTTGGACAACCGCCTCTCCTACTTGCTCGAATCACATATAGGTAACCTGAATGAACGCTTGAAATCATTGGTTGAACGCCTTATTACAGAGAAGCACATCAGTGGACTCATTGGCTTTCTGAACACTAGCGCCAATGAAGATAGAAAGCAAGAAGTAGCAGCACTTATAAAAAACACGGTCAAGCGGAAAACTGTCTTAAAACAGTTGTTCTATATGTATCTTAACCCAACTGTATATGCATCAATCGGGCTTTCTGTTCCAAAACATAAAAAACCGAACCCGATTCCTCACCAAGAGAAACCACAACGCTTGATGTTGCTCTTGATTTTGCTCGCAACCTTGTTGGTTTTCCCTCTCATTATTCTCTTAACCGAACTGCCGAATCTTACTGCTCTTTCGTTAGCCGAAATTGGAGCACTCTACATCGTACGATTCAACTATCTCCTGGTTTTCTATTCGGTAACGATCAACACCATCTATTTGATCATCCTTGCCATCTCCTTTCGGGCATCAAAAATACAAAATCGCCTGTACAGGGCTAAAGACAAGCAGCTTTTGTATACCAAGGGGTTGCTTCCTTCCATCTCAATCATAGCCCCGGCGTATAATGAATCAGCAAGCATCATTGAAAGCACCAACAGTCTTCTGAACCAACACTATCCTGATTTCGAACTGATTGTTGTCAATGATGGATCCAAAGATGACACTCTTTTAAAACTGGTAGACTATTTTAATTTGGAAAAGAGAGATGTTTTGATTAGAAAACGTCTAAAAACCAGAGAGCTACGAGGGATTTACAAGAACAAAAACATTCCCAACCTGACTGTGGTGGACAAAGTAAACGGAGGAAAGGCTGATTCTTTGAATATTGGACTGAACGTCGCAAAAGGAGAATACTTTTGTGGAATCGATGCTGACAGTCTTCTCGAACCCGATGCCCTGCTTAAGGCAGTCTCGGTCATGCTCGATTATCAAGAGGAGACCATCGCAAGTGGAGGAAATATATGCCCGGTCAACGGCTGTGATGTCGAACTCGGCTCATTGGACACGATTGCACTTCCAACACAGTTTCTTCCACGCCTGCAGAGTCTGGAATATATCCGCTCCTTCATGACCGGACGCGTTGGTTGGGCTAGACTCGACTTGCTGTTGATCATCAGCGGTGCTTTTGGGATTTTCCAGAGAAATCGAACCATTGCCACTGGAGGGTATCTGACAAAGAGCGGGAGGTACCATAAGGATACGGTAGGAGAAGACATGGAACTGGTAGTGCGACTGTCGCGCTACATGAAAGAACGCAATCGTGCATATCATGTACAGTATGCGGGCAATGCGAACTGTTGGACGGAAGTACCACAAAAATGGAAGGTATTTCGACGACAACGTGATCGGTGGCAACGCGGTTTGATCGATATCATGCTGTTTCACAGCAACATGGTAGCGAATCCGCGTTATGGAAAACTGGGTATGGTGGGAATGCTCTACTACTACATTTTTGAGTTCATCGGACCGCTCATTGAAGCACAGGGATTATTCTTTGTTATACTTGCTGCAGTTTTCGGGTTGCTGAATGTCCCGATTGCCCTGCTTCTTTTTACTACAACCATACTTTTAGGTATTCTGGTATCTCTTTCAGCCTTGTTCATCAGTGAGCATGACCGGCAAATATATTGCACGAAGGACATGCTCAGACTTCTTGCGATGGCCGTCTATGAAAACTTTGGAATGCGGCAACTCATAAGCCTGCTGAGGGTGAGCGCCTATTTTAATGCAATGCGGAAGAATCGTGGATGGGGAGCTCAGGTCAGGACAGGGTTCAAGGCCTCCAAGGCTCGTACAAAAACTTCGTAATAACCATGGATATCTCAGAACCAAGAGGTTTCCCCTGAAACAACCATAGATTGATTCTGAACCGCGCACGACCCGGGCTTGGACTTTCAGGATACGACCAGCTTTGTATACGCATGAGTTCACTTTGAGGATCGTCAGGGTCAACGTCACCATGGTAAGACGAAAAAGACACTCCATCCGGCAGCCAAAGGATTCGATGGGTGGTCAAGTTTCCTTGCAATTGAGGATCAAAGACATGAATCCTTTCAGGATCTGTATAGGGTTGAACTACATATTGAAACTTGGTGCCGTCCTGAGCGCCCCAAGCTGCAAATTCAATGTCAATCTCTCGATTATACTCTTCAGGGGAGGTGTCCCACGTAAAGAAGCCTGCCACCACCTGGGGTTCATACATATGGATGGGAGTCTCCACCGTAAAGGTATAGCTGCCGTACCCGATGCGCTGTCGAGTGAATACTTCGGTAGCCCACCATTTGCCGTCTTCTTCCCTGATAGTAAGATGCAAACCCCAGTCATCCACCCAGACCGAGTGCTCTCGACCACTAAAATAATTGGGACCCGGTGCAACCGCAGTCAGGCTGCTCTTGGTTCTCCAGTCAAACCCACCGAAGTACAATTCTCGAGGTCCTTGACGTATGAGTGTTGGTGTTTCTGCATAAAGAACACTTACCAGCAAAAACATGACAAATAGAAATAGTACTAATTTTTGCATATTATCTTCCTATCAGGGCAAGAACCTTTTCGACAAATACATCTGTGCTGTAGTTCTCAACATTCAAGGCATCAACCTTCCACGGATTGACCTCTGTCAACGGTACAACGCGAGCTGTCGAGGTTCTGATTGCTTTATACCCGAGTTCTTTGGCAATCCTTTCAATTCTTGCATCGCCTGCACCATCTCCATAAGGGAGAGCAAGAACGGTTACCTCGCTGCCTGTTTGCTCTTCAATGATCCTTTTCGATTCTCTCAACTCATGACATATCTGTGCTTCACTAAGTCTTCCCAACCTTGGATGGGTCAATGCATGTGATTCGAAATAGAACAGCTTCTTTCCCTCTTTTGTTCGATAATCATTCATCTCTCGCACTTGATCCCAGCTCATATACCCTACATCACCGACAAAGTCAGGCACCAGAAAAATAGTTGCTTCTATAGCATGTTGCTTGAAAAGAGGATATACGATGGCATACAAGGACAAATCACCATCATCAAAGGTAATGATAGCATTGTCTGCATTTTTTATGATCTTTTGATTCAGCAAGTCAGAAAAATTGGTGAGCGAGAAGTTTCTTCTCAGAAATGCCAGGTCATGTTCCAAGTTGTAAAAGTCACGGTTATAGATGTTTCCTGTTCTCCCGAAAACAACATTGTGGTAGAGCACGACCAACAATCTGGGATCTCTTCTTTGTGGAACAACAAGAGGTCTTTCCTCTTGGAGGTCGAGAGGAGAATCCCAATATCGGACCTGATTGAGTAAATCGCCTGTAACCTCATTGGAGGCCTGCGAGAACAGAGGAAAAACCAACACAAGAAGAAAACATAAAAGAGAAGCTCGTTTCATACGGCAAACAACCTTAATGCCAAAAAGAAAAAGAATTGTACTACGACAATTATGCAGGGCACATAGTTGGTACTCTTCAACTTCCTTTTCAGAAATAGATAGGAGAACACAAACGCAATAATAAACCATGCAATGTAGTTCTGTAGCGGAATCGTTCCAATTTCCCAGCTCCAGTAATCGAACGCGATGGCCACAGGCTCCATGACATAATCGAAGATAACAGTAAAAGAGGCTGTGAACAAGGCTCCCACAACAGGGTTCACAACCCGCTGGCCTATCACACTACCAAGGCCAAGAATGATTATGGTCCAATTGATGCCGATGAGAACCGGGACGCCCAGAATTGCAAAGCCAAGCGTGTTGCCGTACTGATACGCACCAAAGACGAGAGAAGTTGCCACCCCGACTATTTCCAAGAACAACGTGACGAGAAACGTGAGCAATGCCCATATCAGCACGCTATAGTTTCTTTCTTTGATTTCAAAGAAAAAGCCAAGTACGGAGGTCAGAAGAATAGTATAGGGAGTGAACTTCAACATGGCAGGCAACGTTGCATCAAAAAGATGCAGCACTATGCCAACGAGATAAAACGGAACGAGAAGAACAATGATCAGTTGTTCGGTTTTTGAAAGACTCGGCATGGGATGGCTACTCCTACACTATGGGCAAACCCTTTTCGCAGAATCCTGGATTTTGGAGGTTTGACACGTTTCTCAAAGACTATCATCGGATTCTTAGCGATCTGCCGAGCAGTCCAGCAGTACATATCGGCAGCGGTCATGATAGGGATGCGGTACCTTCGAGGAATATAGGCATACCCTTTCGAAGCCTCTTTTTGCCAAACAAGATACCGATCGACTTCTTTTGAAATGAACTGTATGAAGTCTTCTTTGTGCTCTTTAACATATTCGTATTGCAAGGAAGCAAGCGGGGTATCGAGCAAAGGGAGATATCGTCTGCCCAGATCGTTGTCCTCTTGGATGTCCCGAATGAAGTTGATATACTGCATCGCTCGACCAAGCATAGCCGCATAAGCAAAGGCTTCCTCGCTCAAATCCATGATGCGTGCCATAAACAGGCCGATGACCTCTGCCGATCCATATATGTAGGTCAATACTTCATCAAGCGTGTCACAGCTGGATTTGATCAAGTCATGCTGCATCGAATCGAGGAAAGCCTCAGTCCAAGCAGGATCAAATTGTTTTCGTTTCTGCAACTCCAAAAAGGCATCGATGACCAAATCGTTGCTCGGTCGATTCTCCTTGTAGGCTTGCCTGTAGCTCTGTCGAAACCGATAGAATGCCTCTGAATCAACAGGCAGTTCATCCACCAAGTTATCAGCAACCCTGACAAAGCCATACAGGGCATATACATCCTTCCTTACTGAAGGGGGAAAGAAGCGAGAGCTGAAATAGTACGTCTTGCTTCCACTACGAAATATCTGTTCATGTCGTTCATCGACCATAGGTTTCCTTAATTTCCTTTGCAACCAATTCACTGGCGATCAACACCATGGGGACTCCTACCCCAGGGTGTGTATACTGTCCGGTAAAGAAGAGATTCTTCACCCGCTTACTCTGATGCCTTGGCCTGAAAACAGCTGTCTGAAACAATGTATGACTCAAACCAAGAGCAGTTCCCTTATAGGCATTGTAGTCGGCAATGAAGTCCCGATGGGAGTATAATCGTTTGACTTGCAGGTCTTCTCGCAGATCCTCCCCGGTGACTCGCTTCACATGTTCACATACATGGTCAAAGTATGCTTGTCTTACCTGATCTGAATCTTCCAATCCAGGGGCGACAGGAACAAGTAAGAATACATTCTCAGAACCTTCTGGAGCTGAAAAGCCATCAGTCTTGGTGATGCAGCTCAGATAGAAGCAGGGATCATCAGGCCATTTTGGATGTTTGAAAATTGCATCAAAATGTTGGTTCCAATCTTTGGCAAAATACAGATTGTGATGCTCCAAGCTCTTCAGCTTTCTTCCGATTCCCAAGTAGGCAATGAACATCGAAGGAGCAACCACCCGTTTTTCCCAATAGGCTTCGTTGTAGGTACGTTCTGATTTTTCAAGCAAGGATTGCTCACTGTGGTGGTAATCAGCAGAGGATACAATTACGTCAGCAGCAACAAAGCCCTCATCTGTTTGTACCCCCACAGCTTTTCCTTCCTTGGTGACAATCTTTCTTACCATGGTGGATGTTTGAATGGTGACTCCCAACTCCTTACAAAGGTTGGCAAACCCTTGTGCTGCTCCAGCCATTCCCTTTTCAGGAAAGAATACACCAAGGTTGAGATCCACATGGGACATGATTGAATAGATTGCAGGAGCCTGGGCAGGATCGGTGCCTAAGAACACCATGGCATATTCGAGTATCTGCTTTGCTCGTTGGTCTGTTACGTAGCCCGAAACAAAGTTGTCAAGCTTTCCCAGAACACCAAGACGGAGACCTTCTGTCATCAATCTCCTATTGAAAAATTGCCCGATATGCTTGTACTCTCGATAGAGAAAATCCTCCATGGCAACTTCGTACTTGTAGGAGGATTGCTCCATATATGTTTTAAGCGCATCGCCACCTCCCCTTTCAAAAGACTCAAAGAGTTTTTGGTTTTCTTCAAACCGAGGAGTCAACAACACAGGGTTCTCACCCTCGAAAAACACTTTGTAATAAGGATCGATTCTCTTCAACTCAAAATAGGATTCTCGCTTTTTCCCAAAGAGACAGAAATAGCGTTCAAACACTTCGGGCATCAAGTACCAAGAAGGTCCCATATCGAAGGTATATCCATCTTTCTCCCAGTACCGAGCACGACCACCAATTTGGTCGTTCTTTTCGAGAACCGTTACCTCATACCCATCTCGGGCAAGGAGGGCTGCTGTACTGAGGCCACCAAAGCCTCCACCAATTACGAGAGCTTTTTTTCCCATAAGCAAATGGTATGTGGTTTAAAGCGTAAAATCAAGCATAATTTGCACGATAACATATCAAAAGATACTTTCTACTATTAGCTTATAGTGAATGATCCTAAAAGTATTACTCGATTTGACTTTGTTTTTCCTATAATCACTCGTAAGATAGGGCATGCAATCATTTCTGTTAACCAAGCCGATCCATTCCTTGCTTGCAAAACTGACCATTCCCTCGATGGTAGCTCTACTTGCGAGTTTTCTGTATGGCATTGTAGACAGCATCTTTCTTGGCCGAGCTGTAGGCAGTGGAGCTCTCTCTGCATTAGGGTTTGCCACTCCTGTACAGTTATTCTTAATTGCCTTTGCCCAGATGTTCGGCGCTGGGGCAGGATCAATCATCTCCAGGGCTCTGGGAAGAATAGATGTCAAGACGGCAGGATCTACCATGACAATCAGTGCAATAACGCTTGGTAGCGTGGTGCTGAGTTTTGCCCTGCTGATCAGCATCTTCCTCGATTTCTTGCTTGACTCATTGGGGGCAACAGGAGAATCGAGAATCCAGGCTCACACCTATCTCACGATCTTGTTGCCGTTCACACCCTTTTTCTGTGCAAGCACGTTTTTCAGTGCATTATTGCGATCTGAAGGAAGAGCCGGCAGGGCCTTATGTATACTGCTGCTGGGAAACCTTCTGAACATTCTTTTTGATGCACTCTTCATTTTAGTCCTCAACAGAGGTATTGCTGGTGCTGCATTGGCAACAGGTCTAGGACATCTGGGAGCAACCTTGCTAGGTCTGTACTTCCTGCTGAAGAAGAGCCAGATACGAGTAGCTTCTCCCTCCCCCTCTCTGCTCAAGCAAATTGTGCCTCTCGGCCTTCCTTCGCTCGTAAGACAGCTCGGCACAGGATCTGTCATTGCCTTGGTGAACAGTCTATTGATATCTCATGCAGGCTCTGACGCCGTTGCCGCCTATACCATCATCAACCAAATTACGATGCTTTGTTATCTCCCTCTCTCTGCCCTGGTGATGGGGTTTGCCCCGATTGCAGGGTATGCATATGGCGCTGATGACAGGAACCGATTACAAGGGGTATATCGCATCACCGTATCTTCTGAACTATTCTTTGGATTGACGATCACGATCCTTTTGCAGATTTTTGCCCGTGACCTGCTTTCCATCTTCAGTGTAGATGAAAAGGTGATCATCCTAGCGCTCATGCCTCTACGCATACTACTCTCCACCACAGCATTTGTTGGAGTACACACCCTGGGAGCTTCCTATTTCCAAAGCATAGGAAAAAGTCTTGCTTCGCTCCTGCTATACATGAGCAGACAGTTTTTTCTCTTGATTCCTTTAGTAATTCTATTCTCTGCCTATTATGGCATATGGGGCATCTGGATTGCGTTCCCTTTGGCCGATATACTTTCGGCACTCTTAGCTTTACATTTTTCAAGAAACGACTTGTACCAAAAACCTGCTATTTAATTTGCACACAACAGGGTTAACTGGTATGCTGAATATGACAAATCCAATCTTCATGCAAGAGGAGCGTTGTCGCCTATGAGTCTGTTATTAAGTGGAGTGGATCCTAAATTAATCACTCTCGCACAAAAAATTTTCGACAGGCAATTCGAGAAAGACCCAAAACTTGCCTTAGAGTTGGATGAACGTCGCAAACAATTGATGTTCCAAGATATCCTCTATAATTTTAGTTTTCTCACCACCTCTGTAGAATTGAAGGATTGCAAGATATTCACCAACTATGCTGTTTGGCTCTATGAACTGCTTTGCAACCTGATGAAAGATCTTGACAGAGTACGTGTCATGCAACAGATGGTTGATCATTATGCAATTCTCAAGGTCTTTACCAAGGAACTGTTTTCTATAGAACAAGCTTCTTTAGCCGATACGTACATTGAGGCAGCAATAGAAGAAACTAAAAACGCTGTTGATTGCTTCGAAGTATCTGAGGAATTTCTCAAAGGCAAGCATGCTCACATACGTCGAGAATATCTTAATGCGCTGCTGAGAAGCGATACACTCAGGGCAATAAGGGTCATCGAGAATGCAAAATCCTCGGGAGTTCCTTTGGAAGAAATTTATGAAGACATCATTGCCCTTACCATGTATGAAATAGGAGAGCTCTGGCATACCAACAAAATATCCGTCGATAAGGAACATTACTGCACTTCCACTACTCAGATGATACTCTCGCGCTTCTATCCTACGATTTTTGCCCATCTGCCGACCCAACGCAAGATACTCACCTGTTGTGTAGGAAGCGAACTGCACGAGATGGGCGGCCGAATGGTAAGCGATCTTTTCGAGTACCATGGATGGGAGAGCATTTACCTAGGGTCTGCCCTTCCGATCAGTTCCTTGCTCAATGCCATAGATGAACACAAGCCCCATCTGATAGCCCTTTCGGTCACGATGCCTCAGTTTCTCGAGGTATGTTATAAAGCAGCTCTCGCCGTAAAAGAGAAATATCCACATATTCTGCTTGCTGTAGGAGGCCGTGCGTTCAAAACAAGCGATTCAATCTATAAACGCTGGCCTGTGGATATCTATACAGAACTGGCCACTGAGCTTATCAAGTGGGCAGAAAAAATGGTCCCAAAAGCATGAGACATACCTTTTTTGTCAGGACGTCAACACAAAAAGTAGTTCAGGAGGCTTATTGGTCAGAGCCTGTCTCTCTTGCCATTCCTTTCAAGACCACTTTGGAAGACCTGTTTGATGAGCCAAACAAACAGGCCTTCAACAAAGCCTTTACACAGGCGCTTTGGGTAAAGCAACAGGTATTCTGTTCTCATGTTTGCATCATTGAAGAGTCTTTGGAACTCTGCTTCTTCGTACTGAGTCTTGAGCAGAATGTCTGGGTTCTGGCCATAGATTATTTCGGTTCTCTTCCCTTGGAAATTCAAGAGAATCAAAAACAGGTGCTGTTTCATATGATTGAGCAGTTCGCTGTACTGCATTCCAAGAACCAACTACAGAACTCACAAGTAGTGTACAACCACTTTGAACAAATCCAAAAATTAAACAACCAATTAGTCAACACGCAAAGAGATTTGCAACGAGCAAACAGAAAACTTGAGGTTCTCAACCAGGAATTGAACAACCGCCTCGTCAAAGATCCTTTGACCAACCTTGTCAGCCGATACCAGTACCGTTCAGAGATGGAACACCTTATACTGAAAAAACCAAAAGCGCTCGGCCTGTTTGCTTTCATCGATATTGATCATTTCAAGAAAATAAATGACACCTACGGACATGCAATCGGCGACCAATATCTGGTTGAGTTCTCAAAGCGTCTACAGCAGATGCAACAGAACTATTCTTGCATTGCAATGCGCATTGCCGGGGATGAATTCGGCCTCTACGTCCATGGTCTTGAACAGATAGACGATGTATTCATACAAACATTCTACGAACATTTCACACAAGAAATATTAAAAGACCCGCTTGATACTGGTGCGGGAAAGCTGCAGATATCCTGCAGTATCGGTATAGCCATATACAATCATGATACCAGCAACCTTTTTGAACTGATCGACTATGCAGACTGGGCGATGTATGAGGCCAAGCACGCAGGCAGACAGCAATACAAACGATTTGACAGACAATCATTTCAAACACGTTTCACCTAGTGGCCAAAACAAAAACCACTGTGCTATAGTCATAGCCATGCAAACACTTATAGACACGTTCATGGAACTAGCTGTTTTCGACTCACCCTCTTTTGAGGAGGATCGGATTGCCTTGCTTCTGGAAACCTATCTACTCAAGGCAGGCCTTTCTACCTCTTTTGACGAAGCAGGCAATCTCTACGGTTATCTTGTCGGAAGCGGACCGACTATCTTGCTCAATGCCCATATGGATACGGTGCATCTTGCGCGAGGGGCAAAACCATTCATCGAAGACGACGTCATCAAAACCGACGGCACCACGGCCCTTGGAGCTGATGACAAAGCAGCCTTGGCTGCAATTCTTTGGACACTGAGGAAAATCAAGGAAGAGAACCTAGCGCATCCCAATATTGTCATTCTTTTCACAATTGAAGAAGAACAGGGGCTGCTTGGTGCAAAAAAACTAGACCCCAAAAAACTAGGGCCCATCGACTGGGGTTTCACCTTTGACGCTTCCCATAGTATAGGGCTTGCCATCACCGCTGCTCCCTCATACGACAGGATAGAGGCAACGTTCCACGGCAAGGGAGCTCATGCAGGGTTCAAGCCTGAGACCGGCATCAGCGCCATATCCATGGGCTGTGAAGCCATCTGCAACATGAAATTGCTGAGAATCGATGAAGAGACCACTGCAAATGTGGGTTCCTTCATTGCAGAGGGAGCAAAAAACATAGTCTGTGACAAGGCTACTCTGGTCTTTGAAGCGAGAAGCTTGAGCAATGAAAAACTACAAAAACAAACAGAATCGATGAAACAAGCCATGAAGAATGCTGCTGAAAAATACGGTGGATCGGTGGATATCAACCATGAACACCTGTATGAAGTCTATCATCATGATCTTGAATGCAACGTTATGCAGATATTCAAACAAGCCTGTGCAAAACTCAATCTACCCTATCGATCAGAGACCACCTTGGGGGGCAGCGATGCAAACATTCTCAATGAACTGGGCATCCCCACCCTCGTCTGCAGCACGGGGTATGAGGAAGCTCACACAACGATGGAATACATCCCTGTCAGAGAACTTGAAAAACTCGCCTTGTTGACCTTGGAGCTGGCAACCCTATGAAACAAATTACCATAATCGGCTGTGGTGCAGTAGGAGCACTCTATGGGTTACGCCTGCATACGCTGCTTGGTGCAAAGCATGTCTGCTTCGTCTGCGACTCAGAGCGTAAAAAGCGATATGAAAAAGAGGGGCTCTTCATCAACAAGGAACGCGCACCGTTTAGGTATGTAACGGCCAACCAGACACAAATAAGCGACTTGGTCATTATTGCAACCAAGAACCACCATCTTGAACAGGCGATTGAGCTTGTCAAGGGCTCTGTTGGACCGGGTACGGCCATTCTTTCCTTGCTCAACGGCATTGACAGCGAGAACAGGTTGATCGAGGTATTCGGAAAGGAGCATGTACTCTATGGCTTTGCTGTAGGACTCAATTCCACCCATATAGGCAATACCATCACCTATACCAAAGAAGGTAAAATAGTACTCGGCGAGCAGGACAATCAATATAGCGAACGTTTACAAAAAATCTGTTCACTCTTCGAGAAAGCAGGAATCGCCTACACTGTACCTGAGGACATACATGTAGAGCAGTGGAACAAGTTCATGCTCAATACGACCTACAATACACTCAGCAGCCTGCTAGAAGCAACCTATGGCGACTTGGATCAAGCACCGATATGGATGCTGGCACAACAAATAAGCAAAGAAGTGCAGGCTGTTGCAAGAAGAGAAAATGTAATCCTTCCTGATGAACTCATTGAAAAGAATCATGCAATCATCACTAGCCTTGGTTTTGAAGGAAAAACCTCCATGTGCCAAGACTTACAAGCCAAAAGGCCTACAGAAAACTCGTGGTTTTGCAAAACGGTCATCAGGCTTGGAGAGAAGCATCAGATCCCCACCCCCACCTGCAGAATCCTCAGTGCCTTGGTGGAGGCGAAGGAACACATGAATCTCAGACTTGCTTCAGTTCAGTGACTGCGTCCTTTTTTGCATTTGCAAGCAGCTTAAGCAATTCATTGCATGTACGTGTTGAAACTTTGCCGCAATAGACATGAAAATCCGCCTCGGTCGCAGGAAGATTTTTTGCCATTTGCAAGAGCAAATGCTTTTCCATGATTCGAACAGCCGGCACATTATATTTTCTGGCCAGAGAATCTCTGGCAATGAAAAAGTGCTTGAGAAACACCTTTTCTTCCTTGGAAAGATACTTCCAAGAAGAGAATTTTGTCCAACCCGGCTTATCCGGCCCCTTGCTCCTGCCTACTTGGAGCATGTCCTTGTTCACCCTCTCTGTAAGCCCTTGTTTTTCGACTTCAGAGAAGAGTAACTCTTTCAACGTCAACAGATGCTCTACATCGGAAAGAGCATACTGTATTTGCTCACTCTTTAAAGGCCTGATCAACCAATTAGTCATCTGACTCTTCTTTTTACTCACTGTTACAGGATTCACGGAAGTGCCTATATAGCGTTCTACCAAACCCGTAAGATTTCCAGTGTAGCCGAGAGCCAAGGCAGAAACCCGGATATCGTGTACATTCTTGAGGGTAATGCCGTATTGCTTTCGGACCAATGCTGAATCACTTGCACAATCAAACATTACTTTTTCGAATGAATCATCTTCCAAAAACTGCTTCAGTACAACTTTTGAAATCTGAAAAGGATCGACTAGGTAATAAGCCTTGGCATCAAAAAGCTGAATCAAGCAAAGATGCTCTCCGTAGATGTGGAGATTGAACTCTCCCTCAAAATCCATGGCAACCGATTTGATTCCCTGTTGGTTCCACGTATCAATGAGTGCAACTAGTGCACTGTCGCTGTCAATCATGGTGTAAGTAAGCATAGGGCACCAGCATACCAAATATTCAAAAAAGAGAGAACCATATAAAGAGAAAGAATTTGGGTATGCAATTCAAGAAAATAAGAGGTATTCAGTTTAAATAAGCTTTCAATCATATTATATAAGCATTCAATCATATTTTACTGTAAATATATCCATATTTTCATATTTTCAAAACATTCAAGATAATATTTTTGTTTTTTCTTGAAAATTTTCAACAAATTTTTAAAAAGTACTTTTCAAGATATTTTTTTATCGATATATTAGGGTCAACAATACAGCAAAGGAGCAAAACACATGAGTACCATGAGTTTTTCGATACCCAGGACCACCTATTACGGAGAAGGATCTCTAAAGAAGCTTGCAGAACTGAAAGGCAAGCGTGCAGCCATTGTCACAGGAGGCAACTCGATGAAGAAATTCGGGTTCCTCGATGCTTGTCAAGCATTGCTGAATGAGGCAGGAATCCAATCAATAATCATTGACGGTGTTGAACCTAATCCTTCCGTCGAGACCGTCGTGAAAGGCGGCAAAACGATGCTTGACTTTGGACCGGACTGGATTGTCGCAATAGGCGGTGGATCAGCCTTGGACGCTGCAAAAGTCATGTGGTGTTTTTATGAACACCCAGAGCTCTCTTTTGAAGATATCATTGTACCTGGCAGCATGCCTTCTCTTCGCAACAAGGCAAAGTTCATTGCAATACCTTCAACGAGCGGTACCGCAAGTGAAATCACTGCATTCTCGGTAATCACTGATACACAGAATCATATCAAGTACCCCATCGTGGCAGCCGACATGGTCCCTGATATTGCAATCCTCGATCCATCATTACCGATGACGATGCCCAAACATATCACAGCCAACACCGGGATGGATGTCATGTGCCACGCGGTTGAAGCAGTAGCTTCTACAGCCGCTACCGCTTTTACCGACCCCTATGCGATACAGGCGATTAAGATGGTACTTGAAAACCTTCCCGTTGCCTATCATGAACCAAAGAACCTGCAAGCCCGTCAGGCCATGCACGAAGCTTCTGCACTGGCAGGCATGGCTTTCACCAATGCCTCACTAGGATTGGTTCACTCGATGGCCCACAAGATCGGTGGTGAGTTCGGAGTCACCCACGGCCTGGCAAATGCAATCCTGTTGCCCTATGTCATTGCCTTCAACCGCAAGTTTACCGATAAGTATGCATATGCAGAAAAGATTCTTGGTGTAGAAAACCTAGGAGAAGCAATCATAGAGATGAACAAGAAAATGGATATCCCCTCTTGTTTCAAGGATTGCAATGAGGTTGATTTCAATGAGCAGAAGTTTGCGGAAGTTCTTGATCGAATGAGCGAACGAGCCTTCTGCGATCCTTGCACGTTGACGAACCCTGGAACGCCTACGGCCAACGATGTGAAGATGCTCTTTGAGGCAGCCTACTATGGAACTGAAGTAAAATAAGTTCTTTATATCTAGACAAGGCCGCTCTGATCGAGCGGCCTTATTCTTGTTTGAATTATATCTTAGACAGTCTCTTCCTTAGGAAGAACAAGGTTGAGAAGGATGCCAACCAACGTTGCAAGGGCAACTCCGGCAAGGCTGAATGTCAAATCCTGCCCCATCGAGAAGGCCAAAGTTCCTCCGCCGATCCCGATTACCAGGATGACACTGCTGATGGTAAGATTTCTCTTATCCTCATAATCGACTCCGCTGTCGACCAAGGTTCGCAAGCCGCTTGAAGCAATGGTACCGAACAGCAACATGGAAATGCCTCCAAGCACAGGGGTCGGAATTGTCTGGATAAGGGCTCCAAACTTGGGGAAGAAAGAAAGGAAAACTGCAACTACAGCCGCTCCACCGGTCACCCAAACACTGTAGACTCGAGTAAGAGCCAAAACGCCGATGTTTTCTCCGTAGGTGGTATTGGGAGGACCGCCCCAGAAAGAAGCCCAAAGAGTGGCAAGACCATCGCCTGCTATGGTTCTGTGCAGGCCAGGCTCCTTGTAGAAGTCCTTGCCGACAACCTTTGAAATGGTAAGCGTATCACCAAGATGCTCACAAATTGTTGCAAAAGAGACCACTACAAAGGTCACACTTGCCACAAGGTTGAATTTAGGCAAAGCAAACGTGGGCAGACCGAACCATGCAGCCTCATTCACGGCGGCAAAACTGATCAGTGCATACTTTGGCACAATCAGTCCAACAATGAGGGCAAAGAAGTATCCTGAAAGCAATCCGATCAAGATCGGGATGATACTGAAAAATCCTTTTGCCTTGATGTTGGCCAAGATGGTAGCGGTCAAGGTTACAGTAGCTATCAAAAGAACATACAGGCTGTAATCACCATTGGCATCATTCATGGACATCCCGATAGCGACAGGAGCGAGATTCAGTCCAATTACGACGATGACAGACCCGATGACCACAGGAGGCAAGGCTTTGTTAAGCCAGTTGTGGCCACTCTTTTTTATGATATAGGCAACGATCGTATAGAAAATACCACTGACAAAAGCACCACCCATCGCATAGGGAAGCCCATAGGCACTGCTGATCGCAATCAAAGCCGGAATGAATGCAAACGAAGAACCCAAGAAAGCGGGGACTTTCGCACCGGTTATGAAGATGTAGAGCAACGTTCCAGTACCTGCGGTAAAAAGTGCGGTGCTCGGACTGAGCCCTGTAAGAATCGGCACAAGGATGGTAGCACCGAACATGGCAAAGACATGTTGGATACTCAAAGGGATCCACTGCGACAGAGGGGGCTTTTCGGCCGGTCCATACTTAACACGTGAGGAGGGTTGATTTGCCATCAGAAAGCTCCTTGAGTCTGCGCACAAAAAAGAGGCTTTGAGTGCTCAACAGACAGAGGGGGGGGGATGATGACCTCTAGGAAGTCTCTCCATCCTACCGAGAAAAGGCAGAGCATGGGAAGCCTTACAGGCCATTGTTTTTTAAAAAAAGGTACATAATGACACCAATTTGCAACATTTTGTTCATTTTTCTCTCTGATTTTAAATAATGCAACATTTAATCGCTCTCAGCGCATCATCAACGTCGAAATAAAGGTAATAATGCACCATAGATCAGCAACAGGGGGAACGCAAGAATCGAGAGGAGCGAGAAGAGAATCATACAGCCGGTTGAGAAGAGCATGCGCTCATACCATGGCAGCAGGTCTTTTGACTCAGGTATAGTATCTTTCATGCCAGTATCCTTCCTTTCTATTAAAGAAAGCATACATCAAGCTATGTGACACACATTGTCACTGTATTGGAGAATCACTCTGCTTTTGCATGTTTTCTACCGCTTCATAGTACATATTTACGAACGCTGCAGGACTGACCGGTCTTGCCACCGGGCCGAAAAAAAGCAATGCTGATACTATTTCATTCAGGCTTGCTACCGGCAAGGTTACTTGCAACGCTTTTCGCCCCTGCTCAGTGATTAGTTGCTGTACCTGATCTCGATGCCATATCTGAGTCTTCAATATTTCTATTGCCCAGTCGTAGACACGAAACGTAACATAAGTTTGCTCATTGCCCATGAATATGCCGTAACCACTGTGAATAAATGAGTCTATCTGCTCCTCTTCATACCGTTTAACTATTCGGTCTCCCTGAATTTCTGCAAGGCTTTCAATACGAGATAGATGAAAGGTCCTCAATTGCTTGCTCTTCATATCGAACGCCAGCAAATACCATCTACCGCTGTAGTTCACCAATCGCAAAGGTTCGATATGCCGTACAGATTGCACACCCTTCGTATTCTTGTAGTGCATAGTGATACGTTGTCCGCTCTTCATTGCAGAGCAGATTACAGTGAATACTTCATAGTTCGGCCAGTCCTGCACCGGGCTGATAAACACAATTTTATCCGACAATGAGCGATAATGCTTTTCCACCCCGCTATCCAACCCTTCGCTGATCATCTCAGTGAGAGCGCCCATCATCCCTTGGGATTGTGCAAGGCTACGAAAAATGGCATTGAGAACTAAAAGCCGTTCATTGCTGTTGGAAAAGAGCGTAAAAGATTCTGAGTAATGATACCATTTTTTTTCTGTACTATAGACGATTGGGGCATTCAACCTATCTTTTATGTATTGAACATCCCTGATTACCTGTCGGCGTGAAATGGAAAACTCATCGACAATCTGAGAGGTCTCCACCCCACCTTGCTCTTCAATGATTCTATTTATATAAACAATACGTTCTAGCTGACTCATCCTTTGAGTATACCATGACAACGGCCCTCCCGTGGGGAGAGCCGTTGGAAAAGTTTTGTAAATTGCCCTGCTTACTTAGCAGCTTTGAGGTCAGCCTCAAGAGCATCCAAGAATACAGCGAGCTCCTTAGGAAGATGGTCACCGAACTTCGGATAGTGGTTGGCACGGATGTCAGCCACTTCATCAAGCCAGCCATCAATGTCGACAGCCAACAGTTCCTTCATGTCTTCTTCAGTTACGCCTTCAGGACGATCGATGGCATCGAAAGTAGGCATGACACCGATTGGGGTATCAACGGTCTTTGCAGTACCTTCACAAGCCTCAAATACCCACTTCAACACGCGACTGTTCTCACCGAAGCCAGGCCAGAGCCACTTGCCGTCGTCAGTCTTGCGGAACCAGTTGACATAGAAGATCTTGGGAAGCTTGGAAGCATCCTTTGCAGCCTTTCCAACATTGATCCAGTGCTGGAAGTATTCACCCATGTTGTAACCACAGAAGGGTACCATTGCAAATGGGTCGCGGCGGATGGTGCCGACCTTGAGGTCAAGAGCTGCTGCAGTGATCTCTGAACCGACGATCGATCCAAGGAATACACCATGGTTCCAGTCGCGGCTCTGGTGTACCAAAGGAATGGTATGAGGGCGGCGACCGCCGAACAGGATTGCACTGATGGGCACACCCTTCGGATCTTCCCATTCAGCAGCAATGCTCGGGCACTGTGCAGCAGGAGCGGTGAAACGGGCGTTCGGGTGAGCAGCAGGCTTCTGTTCCTTGTTGTTCTTGTCCTGAACCCATTCATTACCGTACCAGTCGATCACCTTGCCAGGGGCATCGTAGCCGATACCTTCCCACCAGACATCCTTGTCCTCGGTGACCGCACAGTTGGTGAAAATACTGTTCTTGGAAGCACTGACCATAGCATTGTAGTTGGAATCATCGGAGGTACCGGGGGCAACACCGAAGAAACCAGCTTCTGGGTTGATAGCGTACAGCTGTCCATCCTCACCATACTTCATCCATGCAATGTCGTCACCGACAGTCTCAACCGTCCAACCAGGAATGGTGGGTACGAGCATGGCGAGGTTGGTCTTTCCACAAGCGGAGGGGAATGCACCGGTTACAAAGATGCTCTTGCCTTCAGGGCTTGTAATCTTGAGGATCAACATGTGCTCAGCGAGCCATCCTTCGTCATGAGCCAGAACGGAAGCAATTCTCAATGCAAGACACTTCTTGCCGAGCAATGCGTTTCCACCATAGCCGGAACCAAAGGACCAAATCTCACGAGTTTCAGGGAAATGGGAGATATACTTCTTTTCAATCGGTGCACAGGGCCAACGACCATTGTCACTCTCACCTTCAGCAAGAGGCTTGCCTACAGAGTGGAAGCAAGGAACATATTCGCCATCTGTTCCGAGTACATCAAGAACCTTCAGGCCAACACGGGTCATGATCATCATGTTGATGACAACGTATGCACTATCAGTGAGTTCAACACCAATCTTGGCTATCGGAGAACCGATGGGACCCATGGAGAAAGGAATTACATAGAGGGTGCGACCCTTCATGCAACCTCGATACAGGTCGGTCATGGTCTCTTTCAAGGCAACCGGGTCAATCCAGTTGTTGGTTGGACCTGCTGCATCTTTTGACTGGGCAGCAATATAAGTTCTGTTTTCAACGCGTGCAACGTCGGAGGGGTCTGAGCGGTAAGCAAGACAACCGGGTTTCTTCTCGGGGTTCAACGGCACACAATAACCAGCGGCAATCTGCTCGGAGACCAGCTGGTCATACTGGGCAGAACTACCATCTGCAATAACGATCTCATCTGGGGTCGTCAGCTCTGCAAACTCCAAGATCCACTTCTTGAGCCCAGCATGTTTAATGTCATTGACGTTCATGGACTACTCCTTATAAAAAATTCATACAATTCTTCTACAAGTTGAGAATTGTTCACCAGTCACGGTATCGTTTTTTTAAATCTTTATCAATACAGTTACCAATAGGATTTAAAAAACATTATGGCATCACACATGTGAGAAGCCTCTTGTCTAATTTTTTCTGCTATGAGCAAAATTTTTATATCTTAGTATGTTTGTAGATTTACCTTGATATAATAATCAATCAAAAACTCTACAGATCATCCTATAGAACCACCTTTTCAGATTCTTGTGCAAAAGGTTAGAGTAATGCGCTTGAAACACGCATTAAAAATTCGATTACTCATGCACTTTCAGAAATACTAATGATACTCATGGTTATTGAATACTCATTTTTTGCTCATGTTTTTTTTCTTGGGCAACATCATAAACGAACACTCTTTTCAGAACAAACTTCAGGCGTACAGAACCTCTGTACGCCCTCTTTGTCTACTGATAATTATTAGTAATTCTCTTACCTTTGGTTAAAACATAGTTCCATGAAATCTGGAGTTGAAACTCAGGTATAATTCAGGGGGTACATCCTCTGGAATATCGAGTAAATAGTCCGATATCTTACGAATTCGCTCTTTTAATGAATCCTTCTTATTTGCCTGTGCTTCCTTCAAGGCATCAAGACTCTCTATAATGAGTTCATGACTGCTTTTCACCTCCTGCACAGCTGCTTTGAATCGCTGACTTAAATCCAAAATCATCTGGCGGGTCTCTTGAGGATGGTCAGTAATGAATGCAGGAAAGTTCTCTTGGGAAATCTCAATCAGAACACAGTCGGTACGTGCCACGGCTGTAGCATTCCTTGGTTCATTATCGAACAGCCCCATCTCGCCAAGACTTGATCCTGGTTTTGAAATCTCGAGCAAATGAAACTGCTTTGGAGTATGGTAATTTAAATATAGATCAACAATTCCTGTTCTCAGTAAAAACATAGAGGAACACTGCGCACCTTGAGCATAGATGACTGTTCCTTTTTCAACTTCCAAAACGGGGTTAAGCGCATTATCTTTATCAATCATGGCGACCTCCTAATACTATAATAAAGTATACAACCAGATGCACGGTCAGAACAAGCTAGCACTCATATCCTTCAGATTGACAGAACAACAGCTCACCGCTACCCTACAAGCCATGACAGAATTAGCTCTCCCTGCAGGTTCACTGCAAAGTGCATTGGTTGCCTTCAACGAAGGAGCCGATGCCGTATACCTCGGTATGAAACAATTTTCCGCCCGGCAAGGAGCAACAAACTTCAGCTTTGAAGACCTTTCAAAGCTGAGGGCAAAAGCTCTTTCGACGCATAAGAAAATATATGTCGCCATCAATACACTCATCGATGAAGATCAGCTTGACAACCTGTACAGCCTCCTTAATCAAGTCGCTTTCATTGGTTGTGACGGTGTCATTGTGCAAGATCTCGGTCTTGTCCACATAATAAAGAACCACTTCCCTTCTCTATCACTGCACGGCAGTACACAGCTTGCTGTACATACCATAGAAGGCGTCAAGGAGATGGTCCGTCTTGGATTTGAGAGGGTCGTGCTTGCACGAGAACTCACCCTCCAGGAAATTCGGAAGGTCAGAGAAGCCTGTCCTGAAGTGGAGCTGAAAGTATTCATCCACGGGGCTCTTTGCTACAGCACCTCGGGCTTGTGCACCGCGAGTGAACAGCTTTGCAGCAGAAGTGCCAACTGCGGCTCTTGCGCCCAGATCTGTAGAAACTATTTCAACGTTGCTCACGATCCTGGTGTCCCAGCAGAACTATCACCACTATCGATACATGCTGGCTCTGGTTGGTTTTTTTCCATGAGTGATCTTGCTGCATCGCATCTTGTAAAAGAGCTTGCAGAGATTGGCATTGAAAGCCTCAAGGTTGAAGGGAGGATGAAAAGTCCTGCATATACAAAGCTGGCAAGCAAAACATACCGAGCCATACTTGATGGCAAGGAAGATACTGAAGAACTGGAAGAAGCTCTTGCGGTGGTTTTTTCCCGTCGGCAAACTGCAGGATGGCTCGGCAGCTATGGACGTCAAGCACAAAACTTTTTGCCAAGGAAAGCACCAACCCTTGGAAGTGTAAGCTATCCTGGGCATCGAGGGATCAAGATTGCTCGTATTGCATCTGTCGGATACGACAGTATTTCCGTCACGCTGGAGAAGGATCTCTCTGTACGTGATGGTCTGATGTATTTCGTTCAAGGCAGCAAAGAACCTGTACAGGCGTTCAAATTCGGAGTATCACAACTCTTTGACCAAAGAGGGAGATCCATCACCAAAGCCGTTGCAAAGACTCAGGTAACCATACGACTACCAAAAGCAGCGATACTGCCTCATAGTGGGGAGTACCTGTTTGTAGTTAGTCGTCATGACCAAAATCCAGAGCAGTACACAGAATCTTTGCCCATGATAAAAAACCCGATCGATCTTACCATCGAAATCACTGACGATAGTTTCAATATCAAAGGCAATGGGCAACAGGCAAGCTACCCAATATCACTAAAACCAGCAAACACTCCACAGCAATTGCTGAAGCATTGCAAGACTATATTTTTGCAAAGCGACACCTCATACTTCACTCTTGGCAACCTCACCATCGACAATGCCAGCTCTTTTGCCCTTGAAGATATGTTCATCCCGCTCTCGACGTTGAAACAAATCCGTAGGAGCTGGTATGAACTTCTGGACAGAAACCTTGCCCGCTCTTTTCTTACCCCTTTTATAAAAGAGGCTATAGATTCGAAAAAGAGCCTACGAACGCTGGCGCTTCGTAGTCAGCTTGTCACAGGCGAGAAACTTCCTTACCTCGATGTTGGTGCTATAAGGGCCCAACTCGAACAAGGCCAGACACTCTCTTCTATTCTCTTTAACAGTGATGAAACCTATTACTTTCCTTTAAGTCCCGTCATGTTTGATGAAGAACAGTTCTTTACTCACCTGCAAGCTGTCATAACCCTGCTGGAAAAGAGAAATGAGTTGAATCAAGTACTCTTTGGCTTGAACAACCTCGGGCAGGTTCCTTTCTTCAGAAAGCATCAGTTGCCTTGTTTTATCGATATATATCTCTACCTCTCCAATAGCGAAGCAGCTAAAGAGATTCTCGAGTTGGGTTTGAATCTTGTGGGAGGATACCTCTGGATGGAACGAAAAGAGAGCGATTTTACGGCATGGCCATTCATTCCTACAATTGTTGACGCACAATTCAGCGCGCCGCTATTCATCAGCAGGTCCTGCTTCCGCCATGATTCTCTTAATCTTCCGTGTGAGGGATGTCCTCATACAGGCTCGTGGGTCGTAACAGGTGACAAGGACCGATTCAGGGTACTGGTCAAAGATTGCATCACTGTCGTCGTACGAGCGTAAAAGACTGTAATCACTAAGCCAGCAGGGGCTTGAAGAACTCTCTCAGTTGCTGAAACCTAAAGGATATGGGGAATGCCAAAAGCCCTTGCCTGTCCATTTCTTCCAACTCAGAGAAGGTTACCCATCGATAGTCTACGGTCTCTCCTTGCTGCAAAGTTATGGAATCGGGATCGATGTGTTTCTTCACAAGGTAGATATCGACGAAACTAGAGGCTTTTCTCGCTGTGCCCACGAATGTGATTTCCTCTTCTGAAGCTTCTATACCGGTTTCTTCCTTCAACTCCCGAAGGGCAGCCTCTAGACTGGATTCACCATGCACTACAGAGCCGGAGGTATTTTCCCAAAGGTTGGGATAGAGCTCTTTTTCAGCAGAACGCAAGGTCATCAACAGTTTATTCTCATGATTTACCGTCCAGACAGATACCACCACATGGAAGGTTCCCTCTTCAAGCATTTCCCCACGCAGTTGCGTCCTTTCGAGCCGATTTCGGTCATTGTCATATAGATCCCAATATTCTGCCATTGTTGTTCCTTGGTTTTCATTCTACGAATAAGCACTCATACTTGCAAGACGAAACAAGGCTTCCAATCCTTGACAGAATGGAAGCCTCTATATCAACTATTAGGCTGTTATTATATGAGACCGAACCGCTTCACAAACGCTTCTGCGTTTTGAATTGAACCGCCGGCGGCTCCCTTGACGATATTGTTGACAAGAAGCAAGAAGCCGATCTTTCCGTTTTTCTTCTTCAACCTGCCGGTGTAGACCACCATGCCGTGCGGGTTGCCCCAGAAGGCGTACTTCGGTTGTGGGAAGGTGGGATCTGCTCCATACTCAATCGGTTGTTCAGGAGTGGAAGGAAGGTCCTGCACCACCTTGAAATCTTCCCAGCTCTTGATGATATCCTCGATTTCCACATCCTGCTCCAAGTCAAGCCAGACGGCCTCAAGATGGCCGAACATGACCGGTACACGAACCGTGTAGCAATTGACTTCAGGATCTATACTGAGAATCTTCTTGATTTCTTTCTCAATCTTCTCTTCCTCGCCCTTGATAAACGGAATGCAGTTATCGGTGATATCGAAAGAAGAAAGACCAGGGTAGCCTGCACCGCTGACACTCTGATAACTGTGAAGCATGATACTCTTGATTCCATATTTACAGAGAGGAGCCAAGGCCATCGCAAGACCGGTGGTGACGCAGTTGGCGTTGGTTACTACAAATCCCTTCTCCGGATACCCTTGAGCCTTGATCAAGTCAAGTTGTTCAAGATTTGTTTCAGGGATCAAGATGGGAACATTACTGTCATAGCGCATGGATGCTGCATTGGAGAAAACGAACAAACCGCTATCTCTCAACTGAGGTTCTGCTTCTCTTGCTACTTCAGCAGGAAGTGCTGAAAATACAATCTTAACTCCTGCTTCCTTCATTGCCTCGATGTTGAACTCTTTCACTTCAACATCTCTAACGGACTTAGGCATCTCAAAGGGCATGACCCAGTGCACGGTAGATGCATATTTCAAGCCGACGCGTGCTGCTGATGCAGTTGCATACGATAATTCAAACCAGGGGTGATTTGCAAGCATCCACATGAATACCTGACCCACTGCGCCAGTTGAACCCATTACGGCAACTTTGATTTTCTTGTCCATCTATTGTTCTCCCGAACGAAGGTTTTCGTTTCTGTATACTAAAGTAAAAGTACAGTACAGGTTTTTAGGGAGTTTTTCAATACTTTGATAACATTTTATTGTATTTTTTAACAATTTGTTACTATATTAACATTTTGTTCAGCATAATGAACCCGCTTTCCTTTCATCATCCTACCAACTACAAGAGTACTTGCCTAGTTCTTTACAAGAATAAACTCTTACTCACCATGATAAAAGACCTATCCTCACAGGCTTTCTACTCAAACCTACTTGACTTAAGCCAAATCAATTCGTATGATATTTTTTGTTCGTATCTCGGGGGTGTAGCTCAGTTGGCTAGAGCGTTTGAATGGCATTCAAAAGGTCAGGGGTTCAATTCCCCTTACCTCCACTGTAAGAGTCGTTGCTAAGCAACGGCTTTTTTTTACCTACAATCTGCTTTCAATCATCGATGTAAGTTACGGAGTCATGTAGCAAAATGTGTGTACACTTTCCCTTAATTATGTTAGTGTTTGCTAACATAATTAGGAGATTCACCTATGTCCTCAATACTTTTTGCTTTCGGTCTTACCCTGTTTGCCGGCCTGGCTACTGGAATCGGGAGTGTTATAGCTTTCGCATCAAAAAAATTCAACCCAAAATTCCTCTCATTTGCATTGGGCTTCTCCGCTGGTGTAATGATATATGTCTCTTTTGCAGAGATATTTCCAGAAGCTAGAGAATCTTTGAGCATTCCTTTTGGGGAAACGAAAGGGTACTGGATCACCACTATTGCCTTCTTCTGCGGCATCGCGGTCATTGCAATCATCGACAAGCTCATCCCGTCTTACAGCAACCCCCATGAAATGAAGAACATTACTGAGAATCCAGATTCAGAAGCTGAACAACGCCTACTGAGAATGGGACTCTTTTCAGCTCTGGCTATTGCAATCCATAACTTTCCTGAGGGACTTGCCACATTCATGGGTGCTTTGAATGATCCTAAGCTGGGCATCAGTATCGCAGTAGCTATAGCAATCCACAACATTCCTGAGGGCGTTGCTGTTTCAGCACCGATCTATTATGCAACGAAGAGCAAGAAAAAAGCGTTTTGGCTCTCTTTTGCTTCCGGGCTAGCAGAACCAGTGGGTGCGTTGCTCGGCTATTTCATCCTGAGAAATTTCTTTACCGATTCAACGTTCGGCATCTTATTTGCCTCAGTTGCAGGAATAATGGTTTATATCTCCCTTGACGAACTGCTGCCAACAGCTGAGGAATTTGGAGAGCACCACATTGCAATAGGCGGACTCATTGCGGGAATGATGGTTATGGCCTTAAGTCTGTTGATGTTTGCATAGGAGTCTTATACAAATCCTCCAAACAAGACATTCATCCAGCTCTGCGCTAATTGCAGAGTTCCTCTAAATCCTAACAACGGAGAAGAATAAGGGTTCAGTCTCCATCGAGAATCAGGAAAGGCAATTTGTAAAGATGTATCCAAACCAAGGAAGGTTAGAAGATCTCCATTTTCCATAAGCAGCGGGTTTTGCATGCCTTGGAGAACGGCACGCTTGTTCTGCGTAGATAAATACGGAATTTCCTCATCTCCCATAGAGGGATCATCACACCAGATTGATCCCAGCTCAAGTCCGAGCTCATCACGCCAAAACGAACCAATCCCCTCCACCACATCCCTATGGCCTCCCAGAGAAAGAGCAGGAAGTGAGTCCTTTAGCCGAAAGGCTTTTCTTGTAAAAGGAAGCATGTGTTGCTGAATTGTTTTCACTTCTTTCTCTATAAAACCTTTATTAAAAGGAAGTTGCAAAATGTCCGAAATTTGTTTGATAGATTGTAGTGTCTTTTGTATACCATATGGCCTTACCATTACATAAGGAGTTCCAAAACGCTTTTGCAAAGCAATCGCTGCGCTGAGCGCCTCCCTTCGCATGACTAAATTAATATGAGCAGACCCCATCGCTTGAATATCTTCAATACAACAGCCATTACTCAAAGAACAGATTTTCTGAAGACCAAAAGAACCTTCCATCAAACGAACGATTTCTTGTTCATCTGCAGCGGCATTGAATAAGTCAGGACAAGAACCGAGAATGTTATAGGAGCGTTTCGGACTCTTTTCTGTTGTTTCTGGCAATGTAATAATTAACTCTTTGAGCGTTTCTTGTACTCCATAAGAAAAACAGGCATCAAAACCCCCGGAAGGGAAATTGAGAAACAGTACGGATGGATGCTCTTTCTGGAGCAACTGACACACACTTTGCATATCAGTACCAATCATTTCAGGAATTGCTGAAGGAGTAAGAAAAATAGCCTTTGGGTCACTCTCAACAATAACTGTTTTCACAACCTCTTTAAGATTGCTGTAAGAACCCAGAGCAATATCCAGCTCGCTTATGTGTGTAGAAAATATTTTGCATCCACCTTGCAAGGCAGAACGCTCAAGTAATTGTGTCCCATAGAAAAGATGCCCCATACAACCAAATTCAATCAAGACTGCGTCCCGAATGGGGGCAAGAGTCCAAAGTACACCCATTCGAGAGGAAGCTACAGCTCGTTCTTTTTGAAGACCCATGTCAGATTCTCCTCACTTTATTCTTGCACTGTTGAAGAATTCGTCCCAACAAACGACGAGTTCTCGCATATCCAACCTGAGAATACAAATCCAAAAGATTCGGCACTTGAATGATTTCCTCATCAACAAAACCCTCAACATCACCCAGGATCATATCAACCGATAATGAATTGATATATTCCAAACTAGAGCGACCTATGTTAATTCTGCAAACAGGAATGTCCCATCCCTGTCCCACTAATTTTTTTGCAAGATGCAGGGTTTCGGGATAAAGTTCATCAACATTGATAAGTACAGGAATCAAGCCTAAAAAAATAAGGTATTCTGCAAGTTCTAGAGGAAGATCCAACCTCGGACCAAGCACACAACGCATACCTTTACAATAGAGAGAAACCTCCTGTTCCAGCATCATGGTCTCTGTACGAATTGCATCATAATCACTAAGGTTCAGATGCAAATATTCAGCGATACGATTGTATTTTTCATCAATGTCTGCGACACGATAGGAAGAGTGCAGGGCTATATAGGGTGTTTCACATCTTTGTTCCAATACAACAGCCATTTGTTGGGTATAGGGGGTAACTACAAGGTTTAGCCTTGCATCCCCCGCCTCAACAATATCCTCAATTCTACATTTTGGACCAATGTAACGTAATGAGTAATTTACTGCTGAAAGATGTGAAAACAAGACTTCCTCTTCTTGATACGTGCCCAAAACATTTAAACTTAAAGGGTCTTTTCCCTTTGCTTGTGTAAAAGACGCCAGTTTTTGCATGCTTTTCCACGAGCCTGAAGGGAATCCTATGTTTATAAATTGTGCAAGATGAACAATTGCAATATGAATGGAGAGTTCCTTTTGTAAAGAAATCGCAAGACTTTCCAAGTCCTCACCTATTAGCTCAGGAATACAGGTAACAATAATTAGCAGGTATCTGACTTTCTCCATAGCCATCTCTCTTACTGCTTCAGACACGCCATCTTGACAACCAAAAACGACCTCTCGTCCATCCAGTACATAGTGATAATGCAAACCGTCTTTCAATCCTTCTCCATAGGGAAACAGCATACCTGCATAGACGGAGCATTCAGGCATCCCAATTACCAAGGAAGACAAGCCCTGAATTGAATGAGCCACATAGGAAGCCATCCTCATAGGACAATGCATACCTTTTTCAATGCCGGCAGAACAGAAAGGGATATCCTTGGAAGCTACTATCGTCGATAACAGTCGTATTTTATTCATCACAGCGTCCTTGAGTATCATCCATAAGCAAACGTGCCAAACGAGCATAGTGTTGACTCATCAAAGAATCACTGAAAGCCTCAACCACCGTTTTTCCGAGTGCTTCGGCATCCTGGACCGTAGTGGAACGAGGAATCTGATATAGAACAGGAATCTCCAATTCTTTAGAGACCTTTTCTACCAACTCAATCTCCTTATCAAAACCTTTACTGTTAAGTATCAATCCTCTCAGTTTTGCATATCCACGATTACCAAAGCTCCTTACAGCTGCAGCAATATTGGAGGCAGCATACAAGGACATCATCTCACCGGAGGTGATGATAATTACCTCATCGGCATAGCCCCCTCGGATCGGCATTGCAAAGCCACCACACACAACATCTCCAAGCACATCGTACAATACGATATCTGGTTGTAAAATCGAGTATGCATTCAGTTCTTGCAACTTCTCAAATGCAGTAATTATTCCCCTTCCTGCACAACCAACCCCAGGAATAGGGCCTCCTGACTCGGTACAAAGCACACCATAAGAACCTGTGACAACTATATCTGACAGAGTCACAACATGCTTTGTACGAAGAACATCCAATACAGTGGGAATCTTCTTCCCTCCTGTTAAGGTTCGAGTTGAGTCGGCTTTAGGATCACAGCCTATCTGCATCACTCGATATCCACACAGTGTAAGAGCTACAGAAAGATTGGAAACTGTTGTTGATTTTCCAATACCTCCTTTTCCATATATTGCAATCCTTCTCATACTTGCTCCTTCTCAATCAGGTCGTATGAGGCACAGAGAGGACATCCTGTTTTTTGATCTCTTACTATTTGAGCATCAATCTGAAATGTATCTCTTAAAATCTCTGCCGTCATAATCTGTTCAACCGGTCCTTGCTGGACAATCTTTCCTTCTTTCATTGCAATAAGAAAATCAGAAAACCTAGCCGCCAAGTTCAAATCATGCAGAACCATGATGATTGTTGTCTTATGCCTATGATTCAAAGTTTTTAGGAGTTGTAAAACTTCAAGCTGATAGGCCATGTCCAAATAAGTTGTAGGCTCATCCAACAAAATTAAATCAGTGTGCTGTGCTATTGCCAGAGCAATCCATGCTCGTTGCCGCTGGCCTCCTGACAGCCTTCCAATCTCTTGTTTTTGTTGCTCTGACAATCGAGTTTGCTCCAATGCCCAAGAAACGATGTTTTGATCCTCTCTAGAAAGAGAACCGAACCCTCGTTTATATGGATGGCGTCCATACTCAACTAATTGCCGTACAGTCAATTCAGCAGGGGCTGTTGGTGATTGAGGAAGCACAGAAAGTTTCTTAGACAACATTGAAAGAGATTCTTCCATAATATCTCGACCATGCAAAAGGATAGAACCTCCTTTTGGGTGTATCAATCTTGCCATGGATTTAAGCAACGTGGACTTCCCACAGCCATTCGGGCCAATGATTGCCGTGACTTTTCCTTCGTATATTGCAGCATCTAGACTATGAATAACCGTCTTCTCGGCATACCCAACTGACAATCCTTGTGTTTCAATACAATAGCTCATACAATCCTTCCCTGCTTGATTACAAGAAATATAAAATACGGCGCAGCAAGGATTGCCGTAATAACCCCTGTGGGGACTCCTTGCGGCGATAACAGGACCCTTCCCAACCCATCAGAAAGACTAACCAGAACAGATCCGAGCAACATGCATGTCCAAAGCCTCTTTCTATGATCAGAACCAACAAGGAATCTACTTAAATGAGGAACCACCAAACCAACAAAACCTATATTACCCCCCAAGGCAACACTACTTCCCGCGAGAGCAACAGCAACAACCAAGAAAAGACGTCTTTCATACTCAACCCGTACACCAAGACTGGTAGCCATTTCTGTACCCAATGCAAGAACATCCAAACTTCGAGACTTGAGTATTGCATAGGGAAAACAAATGGCAAGGTAGGGAAGCAATGCATACACATACTTCCAATCAGTCGCTGATAATGTGCCAGCTTGCCAGGAAGCAACGAACTCATATTGGGATTCATCTAGGAGCACTACCAGTACCAACATCAATGCTGATAAACCTGCTTGCACCCCTATCCCACTAAGTATCAATCGCATAGGGGATATCCCACTATGGATTCGAAAAGAAAATCCATATACGAGAGTAGCAGCCATAAATGCACCTACAAATGATACGAATGGGACTGTGAAGCTAGAGAGAAATGAAGAGGTTCCAAAAAACAACGTATAGAGAACGAGCATCAAGCCTCCACCGGAACTAATGCCCAGTAGACTTGCATCCGCAAGAGGATTACGGGTAATTCCCTGCAATATACACCCCGATACAGACAAAGCCGAACCAATGAGCATGGAAAGAACAATCCTCGGCAACCTAAAGGAAAAGATTACCAGCACTTCTTCCATAGATCCTCTACCAGTCATAACGGATAGTATTCTGCGTGGAGAATACCAACTGTATCCGATGCTGATATTTATTATCAAAACCGCCAAAAGGGCCAGCAATAGGAAAACTTGTAGAGCTACAAAGTTATATCCTGTTTTTTGTTTAAACATGTGCATATCCATACATTACCTATACTTCTCTCTTTGGATCAGAAACAGAAAGAAGGGAACTCCCACTAAGGAGACAAGCGCTCCAATGGGAATTTCATTTGGAGGATTCAACATTTTCGCACCCAAATCAGCTGCCAAGAGAAGGACTGCTCCCAGTACTGCTGAAAGAGGAATTATCTGACGATAATTTTGACCAACCAAGAATCTGACAATATGAGGTACGAGCAACCCCACAAAACCGACAGAACCAACTACTGATACTGAAAGGCCTGCCATAACAACAACCAAAAAGGACATGAAAGCAGAATACAAAGACACATTAACCCCAAGACTTTGTGCAACATCCTCTCCTAAGCCTAGCAGGGATAGCTTGTCAGAGAGTAAGAAGGAAAGCATCAATACAAGACCTATCCCAGGTAAAAGGAAATACACCTGGTCCCAACCCACTGCTGCAACACCCCCAATTGTCCAGAAAAGGATGTCTTGAGCCATCTTTGAAACCAATGCAAGGCATTGGCTCAGTGCAGTAAGTAGGGCATTGATGGCAGCACCTGAAAGAACCAAGTGCAATGCTGTTTTCCTTTTACCAAGCCTTGCGGTCCCCTGAACCAAGAAAGATCCTAAAGAGGCTCCCGCCAAGCACATCGCAATTGTCATTGTATAAGAGGAGTTCGGAAAGAAGGCAAACCTTATAGCCAAACCTAAAGCAGCTCCTGCATTCAATCCCAGCAATCCGGTATCGGCCATTGGGTTATGAGTCAAAGCCTGCATGATTGCTCCTGCTACTGCAAAAGCTGCACCAATCGAGAGCGTTGCCAACATACGAGGCAGCCGTAGATTGACTACTACTAGATGCTGCAACACGCTCTGATCATGAACAAAAATAGCCTGTAGGATTGTCTTTAACGGTATTCTTGTTGCTCCCAACGCAATAGAGGCAACTGCAAAGAGCAACAATACAAATAGTGACACCGCCATAACAATTGAGTAATGAGCCAAAGAAAGCTGTAGTTTTTTCATCACATTCATCACATAAAACTATTAGAGTTGCATTAATTTTTTTGCTGTCAACTCCATCGAAAGAGGTCCAAAAGTATTCATGTTCTCATCAAAAAAATGAATGCGATTGTTTTTAACTGCATCGAGGGAAAGCCATACTGAGTTGTTTGACATACTGTCTATAAAAGCTTTCGTAGCATCCTTATTGTGCTGAAAGACAATATAATATGGATTCATGGAAGCGATTGTCTCGAGAGAGATAGTAGAAAAAGATGAAGGCCAATTCTCTGGTTTTGTTAAACCAAATGTCTCATAATATTTGTCATCAGAGCGCGTTATGAAAGCTTTTCCATCGGTTCTCACCAACGCAAAAGATCTATCAGTTGTTTGCGATAGAATTGCTCTGGTATGTTCAATTTCACTCTCTATCCTAGCGATTACCTGATCTGCCTTTTCCTCTTCTCCAACAATTAAAGCGCATTGACGAAGCTGGTCTTGCCATGAAGCTGCATAATCGAGAAGAACAACAGGAGCAATTGCTTTTAGTTGATCATATACCGCCTCAAGCCCTCCATGTGTGGAAAAGGTAACGATTGCATCTGGCCTAGATGCCAAAACAGCCTCTAAGTTGATTGTTCTGGCAGTTCCAATATCCATGATTTCGGCTTCTTGCAAATATGGAGCGAACAATTCTGATTCCATCAATGGAGTAGTCTGCCCTAGAGCATTCCCTAAAGCAGAAGCTGAGGGGATTACATCCAAAGCGAAAAAATGTTCCATATAGAAAGTATGGAGTAAAGAAATCCGTTGAGGTTTCTTTTCTAATACAACCGTACGATTGGATGAATCTACAAGAGACCTCGGCCATGCATCAGCTGTATGTTCATCAGCGCTGATTGAAGTCACTTGATTGGGTGAGACATACTGTTTTTTACCACAGCCCATGAGAATAATAAGAAATATTAAGATACTCGAAACACAAATTTTCCTAAACATAATCCCGTCCTTGTAATACTTTTAAAGTTAGGCCTATCTAACTTTTAAAGCATACAGATACTCACCCCCTTACGAGAATGGGAAAATCATGAATCGACATGGATAATTCCGGACTCTGTTCTAAATGCACTAGGGGTCTTTGCGTACCGCTTCTTAAAAGCACGACTAAAATACAGAGGGTCAAAATACCCAGTGCTCGCAGCTATTTCCTGAATAGATAAATCGGTTGTCAACAACAGCTCTTTAGCTCTATTCAAGCGATATTCAATCAGGTAATCTCCAGGTCCCATTCCTACAAACTTAGTGAATAAGTAATATAATTGATTGGTACTCATTGCATACATCTGTGCAAGCTCTTGCAAACCAAGAGTCTCGTTGAATCGTGAACGGAGATACGATGCGATTTCTTCAAACCTCACCTGTGAATCTGCATCCGTTCTCGCCTGTGCACAAGTGAACAACTCTTCTAAAACACAATACAACAGAGTCTCTGACCTGAACATCTCTAAAGATCCTGGTTGTTGCATAGTCTGATAGAGTCGGTGCACCAATGATTTGAGTTTAGCACTCTTGCCAAATTCAACCTCAAAACAGAAATCAGCAATAGTTCCTTTAGTCGGGGGATTGCCCACTACTTCATAAAGAACTGATATGTACAATAAGGGTTCTGCACTTACTACTTGTTTTCCCAATAACGAGTCGGCCTTCCCATGAATGGCCTTTCTCACATCGGTGAAAAAAACTTCATCATCGAAGGAAAACCTAGCTTGCCCATGAAAAGGAAAAATAAACCCTGGATAAGGAGCAGAGCGCTGTACGCCTTTTGAACCTGAAGGAACTTCAAAGCGATAAACGCCTCTTACTTTCAAGGATACTGATGAAAAATGATCTAAAATTTCTTGCAAGGGGTAGTACATCACGAAACCTCAGTTTTATGTTAGCAAATACTAACTTTATTTACTAGACGGGTTCCTCTACTCCTCCATAACCAAGTTGGTCTGCCTTGTTTTGCAAATCATTCGCATTATTTTTGCAAATGACTTGCAAATTGCTGTTTGCCTGTGCTACCATTACCTACGCGTTATATGATGCGCAAGGAGATGTATTATGAAAAAGCGATATAAGAAATTTATGGTTTGCACTGTCATGCTCATTGTCAGTTTCACTGTCTTTGCAGCAGGAATCCCTGAAGTAAGACCTGAGAAACCAGTGATTGCCGTAAGCATCATCCCACAACAGTACTTTGTTGAGCGGATTGCAGATGATTTGGCAGATGTTTTTGTGTTGGTCGGAGAAGGACAAAGTCCACACTCCTATGAACCCAACCCAAGAGAGATGGAACGACTATCCAAAGCAAGTATCTGGTTTCTCTCTGGTACTGATTTTGAGATTGCGTTGGTTCCGAAGGTGAGAGCCTTGTACCCAAAACTGAAGATTGTTGATGCAACAGAAGGCATCAAATTCAGACTCATGGAAGAACATGGACATGCCGACCACGATCATCACAAAGACCACGATCATCCGGGAACAATCGATCGTCATACATGGCTCGGCAAAGACCCTGTTTTGGTGATGTCTGATCACATTTTCAGGAATGTCCAAGCACTCTTTCCTCAAGAAAAAGAAGCTATCCATGCCCGACATGAACTCTTGAAGTCTGATATTCTCAGCGTGTTCGACGATCTGCATACACAGCTTGCTCCTCTGAAAGGACGAACCATTTTTGTCTATCATCCAGCTTTCGGGTATTTCCTTGATGAGTTCGGCATTATCCAGGAAGCGGTGGAAACAGGGGGAAAAGAACCCACACCAAGAGCGTTATCGGAGCTTATAAACCTGGCACGAGAAGAAAATGCGGCAGCAATATTTGTGCAGAAACAATTTCCTGTAGCTACAGCAGAGACCCTTGCGAAAGCTATCAATGCTGTTGTGGTCCCGCTCAATCCACTGGAAAAAAATTGGCTTGAGAACATCCAAACCATGGGTGATACGCTAGCCAAATCCCTTCTATAACAAGATTCAGGCTGTTGCAGAGTTTCTGCAACAGCCTGTTTTTTTTATACCGCTTTCTCGCAATACGCCTTGATGGATGAGGCATTTGAGAACCTCTTAATCTCAGGCCCTGGAATTATGAGAGTCGGAGCCTGCATCACCTCATAGGAAATTGCAAGTTCTGTTTCAACCTCGGCATCAATCACCCGATAAGAAATATTTGCCTCATCAAGAAAACGTTTTGCCAATTTACAATTAGGACACGTTTTAGTGGTAAACAAAAGCGCAGAACCCTCGGAAACTGCGTAGAGCTTTCTCTTTTTGAACTCCTCAGCCTTACCGTCATTCCAGTTTCTCACCGGACGATAATAACCGGTTATTCTGCTGTAAATCTCTGTCAACCTGTTGCAATACGGACATCGATCTACTTCACCGGGGATATACCCATGCTCACTGCAGACCGAGTACGTCGGACTAAGCGTATAATATGGAAGCGTATAGTTTTCTGCAATCTTGCGCACCAAGGAAGCTGCACTTTGCCAGCTGGGCATCCGCTCTCCTAAGAAAGCGTGAAAGACCGTCCCGGAGGTATAGAGTGTCTGCAGTTGATCTTGGATGTCCAGAGCCTCAAAAATATCAGAGGTGTATCCTACAGGTAAATGGCTGCTGTTGGTATAAAATGGAGCTCTGTCAGGATCTGCTGCGGTTTTAATCAGCGGGAAATCCTCCTTGTCGTGCTTGGCAAACCGATACGTGGTGGATTCTGCGGGGGTTGCCTCAAGGTTGTATAAATCACCATACATTTCTTGATACATGCTCAGACGCTCACGCATATGCAACAATACTTGTTTTGCAAAGTCTTGCCCTTCTTTGGTTCCAAGATGCTTGCCTATGAATTTTGCGTTCAGAGCCGCTTCGTTCATACCCACCAAGCCGATGGTGGAAAAGTGGTTCTCAAACGATCCCAGATAACGCTTGGTATACGGATAGAGGCCTGCCTCAAGCAACTTTGAAATAACGGTACGCTTGACACTCAATGAACGGGCGCTGATATCCATCAACTTGTCCAGTCTTTTGTAGAAATCAGCTTCATCCTTTGATTGATAGGCAATTCTTGGCAGATTGATGGTAACCACCCCGATGGAACCGGTGGACTCACCACTTCCGAAGAACCCCCCTGATTTTTTCCTGAGTTCCCGTAAATCGAGTCGGAGGCGACAACACATCGAACGAACATCGCTTGGCTGCATATCGCTGTTGATATAGTTTGAGAAGTATGGAGTGCCATACTTGGCGGTCATCTCAAACAACAACTTGTTGTTCTCTGTTTCAGACCAATCGAAATCCTTGGTGATGGAATAGGTGGGAATTGGATATTGGAAGCCTCGTCCTTCACTGTCACCGGCGATCATCGTCTCGATGTAAGCCTTGTTGATCATATCCATCTCAGCCTTGCAATCCTTGTACTTGAAAGGCATCTCCTTGCCTCCGACAATCGCCGGAAGCTCGGCAAGGTCAGAGGGAACCGTCCAGTCGAGGGTAATGTTTGAAAAGGGAGCCTGGGTGCCCCAGCGAGAAGGCGTGTTGACCCCGAACACGAAGGACTCGATGCATTGCCGGGTTTCACGATAAGTAAGATTATCCGCCTTCACGAAGGGAGCGAGGTAGGTATCGAAAGAGGAGAAGGCCTGAGCTCCAGCCCACTCGTTCTGCAAAATCCCCAGGAAATTCACCATCTGGTTGCATAGCGAAGAAAGGTGCTTTGCAGGTGCGCTGGTAATCTTGCCACCTACCCCCCCAAGACCTTGCATGATCAACTGCTTTAAAGACCAACCGGCACAATAACCGGTGAGCATGGAAAGATCGTGCAGATGCAGATCGGCATTCCTGTGGGCATCGGCAATCTCTTGGTCATACACCTCTGAAAGCCAGTAATTCGCTGTCACAGTCCCGCTGTTTGAAAGGATCAGGCCCCCGACACTATAGGTGACCGTCGAATTTTCCTTCACTCGCCAATCATTGAGCTTGAGGTAGTTGTCGACTGTGTCCTTGTAGTTGAGATAGGTCGAATTCATATTCCTGACCTTCTCACGCTGCTTTCTGTAGAGGATATAACTTTTTGCTACGTCGGCATACCCGGCTTGCACCAAAACAGCCTCAACACTGTCCTGAACATCTTCAACTTCTATCGTATCATTCTTGATCTTCGGCTCATAATTACTGGTGACTTTCAGAGCAAGAAAATCGATGATGTTCGGATTATATTGCTTGCCCAAAGCATCAAAAGCCTTGGTGATAGCTCCAGCAATCTTTGAGATATCAAAAGGGACTACTGACCCATCGCGCTTGACTACCTGATACATTCATTTCTCCTTGATATTGATCTTTCCCGAATCTTAATCATACATCATATCTAGGGCTAATGCAATCAGATTACACAATATATAGTGTTTATATCTTATATACCTCGAATAGATACCGTTCCTATATAGCTTTGCAACAAGTTGGAAAAATGCTCCATTTCCGACTTGGAAAAAGGGCTTAAAGATACCGATCCAACCAAATCTTTAGAGTCCACAAAGGTTTGCAAGAATAAGGCCTTGCTTCCTTGCAACCACTGCCCAAGCTCCTTCACATCTTCTTCGGTATGAAGCTCCCTGACCAAGGTACTCCTAAACTCATGAGGAATCGAAGAGGTCTGCAAGAGCGCAATGCTTCGCTCAATCGCGTCTGTATCAAAAAAGGTCTTTCCAACAGTCTGAGCATAGCGACGCTTGCAATTTTTTACATCCATCGCAACATAGTCAAGCAAATTGTGTTTCAATAGATATTCTAGCTTGTCAGGAAACGTGCCGTTGGTATCAAGCTTGACAAGAAAACCCCTTACGCGTATCTCGGCAATAAACGAATCGAGCCCTTGCTGCAGCAAAGGCTCTCCTCCTGTTATACATACACCATCAAGCAAGCCTTTGCGCGCAGACAAAAAAGCAAAAAAATCCGACTCTGAACAAGCTTGCGGGAGTCCTGAATCAAAGACCAATGATGCATTGTGGCAATACGGACATCGAAGATTACACCCACCAAAAAACACAGTGCAGGCAACCTTGCCAGGATAATCAAGCAAGGTCATTTTCTGCAAACCCATAATCTTCATATTCAGCCTCCAAAGCGTAGTGTATGAAGAAAAGGCTCCTCTGTTAAGCCTCCCCATGACCGGAGAGTTCTATGATTTGCGAAATTTTCTCATCCATCTCTCTTCCCAGATTGAAACTATCCACACCCAAAAAACCCCTGACAAGCAATGAAATTGCCTCACGCTCTTCCATACCCTTGGACATAAGGTATGCCACCTGGTCGGGGGCGATTTTTCCAATGCTGGCTTCATGGCTCATACGTGCATCAGGATGCTTCGATATAAGTCCAGGGACCGATTTGATATACCCCTCTTTCTCTTCTGTAAGAATCATTCCTGCACAATCGATATGAGCCTTGCAGCGAGCCTCGCCCACCAACAAGCCTCCTTGGTGCATGATCGATCCAGCACTGACGCCCCTATGAGCGAGTTCTGCCGATGAATCCTCACCTTGCAAGTACACATCACCGCCAGTGTCTACAAACGCATTGCTCTGTGCAAAAATCACCGTTTGGAACTTTGCACAGGCCCTCTTGCCTATCAGGTATGCCTTAGGATTACTCACAATCTGCTTGGCGCACTCAAGTGCTATATAGTTGCTCTCTAGAGACCCGTCCTCTTCAACAATTGTCGCTGCATAAGGATAGACATACTGGGCGGCAGACCATGAGTGAACCATGGTGGTCATCAAATGCGCCCCCTTATGCACATATTGCTCCTCGATTGCGATATGGGTCCCTGTGTAAACCTCTTTTGAGGCTAAACAACTGGTTATAAGGTGTAGTTCTGCGCCCTCTTCCAAAATGACAACATTGTGTACGTGCTGATTCAGTCCATCGCTCTTCATATACATGGCCACCTGACAAGGCAGTTGCACCTTCTGATTTTTCTCAATATGCAGATAGAACCCCAAAGGGTTCTCTTCTTGCGAGCAAAGAGAGACCCGCTGATCGTAATCGGAGGGAACAGCTTTGAAATAATATCGCTCTCGAACAGAAGGGATGGTTTTAAGAGCGAGAGAAATCGGCAACAAGGTAAATCCTGTACTATACTGAGCAAGATGAATCTGCTGATGATCACATACAAGAAAAGAGGCCGACCTCTCTGATTTGCCAAGCTGCACAGCACAGGAAGAAAGCCGCTGCCTATCTTTTTTATCGAGCTTCATAGGTCGTGCTCCTTCTCCTGAGAACAGAGCATACAGGCGTTGTAACCATAGCGGTTGATGTTCTCGAGCACCAAGGAGGGGTGGGCTGAACAGACTATGTGACCTGCGAGCATCACATGCGCCTTGTCTATAGGGAAACGATTCAATATCGATCCATTGTGGGTGATGATCAAGCCGGCCTTCCGCCGAGCCGGATGAGTTATATCCAACGAGAAGAGACGATTGATCAAATCAGCCATCATATTCAGAGCTTCACTGTCAACCCCTGAGTCAGGCTCGTCCAAAAGTGAAAAAAGAGGAGAAAGAGCCAGCATCTGCACCAATTCAGACCTTTTAATCTCCCCTCCTGACAATCCACTGTTGATATCACGGTCTAACAATGTTTCTGTGTTTGTGGCCTTTGCCAAGGCATTGATGCTTTGAGCAGGGTCCTCCTCATTGCGAAATAGGTAAGAGAGCAATCTTCTAAGAGTAATGCCAGCAATGGTCGGGGGACGTTGCTGAGCAATTGCAAGCCCAAGGCGAGAGCGCTCACTGATATTTGCATCGGTGATGTCTTTTCCTTGGAATGCAATACTTCCTTGGGTGACTTTGAATGCAGAAAACCCCATTATGGTCATCATGAGCGACGTTTTTCCGCTGCCGTTCTGTCCTAAGAGTGCGTGAATCTCCCCTTCCCCGATTTTCAGATTCACATCGCTGAGAACCTCCTTAGTTCCAACTTGTACAGAAAGATTGGAAACCTCAAGGATAGTATGTGATTGTTTCATGGTTGTTCTTCTTTATGATCCTGCATTGGACAGCCCGTATGACAAACAAACTGCCCACATGACAGGATTGCCGTCTATGAGGCCAGAGAAACGCCCAGATCGTGACAAGCCTTAAGAGCATCGTCATCGGGCATTTCATTTGCAATAACAGGTTCAAGGAGTTGCTGAACACCCCCTGCTCTTGTTTGATCCTCCCAATTGCGCATCCACTCACCGTCACCCCAACCGTAGGATCCAAACAGTGCAACTTTTTTAGTTGACAAGGAAGGGAGCACCTGTACAAACATCGGCTCAAATATCTCTTCTTCAAGAACCTCCGCGCCCTTGGAAGGACAGCCAAAGGCAATAGCATCATAACCGACGGCTACTTCAGGGGTAAAATCCTCTATAGCCACAACCTGAACCTCTGCACCAGAGCTCTCGCAGCCCTCTTTTACTGCCATGGCCATGGCTTCTGTATTACCCGTTGAACTATAGAACACAATAGCGACTTTCATATTTCCATCCTTCGTACAGCCAAATCCTGAAGCTTTCTTCCTTTTGCATAGTGCTTTTGATAGATTGCTGTACATTTTTTGAATTGCATGAATTTTTTTTGTGCCGAGGCGACATTTGAATACACCTTCCAACACCCATCACAAAGACCGTTGCAGCCCTTGTTCCTGATAAAGGAACACACATCCTCAAAGGGATATCCGAGGAATATGCCAACCTCATGGGGAAAATCTTTCTCGCTGTGCAACCGTACACTCAAATGTTGCAAGGCTTCATGAGAAATACATGAGGGGTATCCTAATTCTAGCAGAAATTGCTTGACCCTTCCTTGTTGGAGATACTGTGCAACCATCTTTGGACGATACACCAACACCAGTGATCGATCTTGTTTCTTCTGCAAAAGAAGCATCTTCAGATCTTTGTTCTCAAACAAAGAGTTGTAGATCGCAATCTGGGTTTCCACATAGGTGTCATCTGTATTGAAATAGGAGAAAAGATTCCCCATTTTCAATCCTGCCAGTGTAGGTGCACAGTGGCAAAGCAATACTGTTTCAATCACGATACCCCTCAGTAACGTTTATTAGAGGTTAGTCATGGCTAACATTTAACCTAGTTATATACCTTGATTTTACAAAGGTCAACCCATTTATCTAAATTTATCTAAGTTTTAACTATGAAAACACCTTGACAAGATAGATTAGACTAACTATTTTTATTTAAGCAACTACTTAAGAGGATATATATGAACCCCTTTGTCATTGCAATGAAAGCTCTCGCTGACGAAACTCGGTTTAGCTTGCTTTGCCTATTGCTGCAACACGATTACTGTGTAGGCAGCTTAAGCAGACAACTAAAAATAACAGAATCAGCAGTTTCCCAACATCTGAAAGTCCTTAGAGAAGCCTCCTTGGTCAACAAAACAAAGCGAGGATACTTCACCCATTACGGGGTCGATCGGGAACAACTAGCTGAATTGGGAAAAACATTGGAACGGTTATCAAACACTCCAAATGAAAAACCACAATGCAACCACATGGGTGAAAAACATCACACCTGTCATAAAGGAGGAAGCAATTGAATCCGATTATACAAGCTAACAACCTTCAAAAATGTTTTGGAGATTTTGAAGCAGTCAAAAAAATTGATTTCCATATCGAAGAAGGGGAAATCTTTGGGTTCCTCGGACCCAATGGGGCTGGAAAGACTACAACGATCAACATGCTCACAGGCTTAGCCAAGCCAAGTGGAGGAACCTTGTCCATTGCAGGACTTGATGGGATAAGGGACATCAAGAAAGTGCAAGGACTGATCGGGATAGTCCCTGACGAAAGCAATCTCTATGACGAGATGAGCGGCTTCGACAATCTCGTCTTTTGTGCTTCGCTGTATGGAATGAAGAAACAAGAACGTGAACGCCGAGCGAGGGAATTACTCGTTCAATTTTCACTCGACGACACCAAAGATCGCCCTTTCAAGGCTTACTCGAAGGGCATGAAACGCAAACTTACCATAGCGGCAGGAATCATTCACAACCCCAAGATACTCTTCCTTGACGAACCGACAACAGGTATTGATGTACAAAGTGCCAGACAAATCAGAACCTTGATAGCTACCCTGCATGCAAAAGGAACCACCATCTTTTTGACTACCCACTACATCGAGGACGCCCAGAGGTTGTGCGACCGAATCGGGTTCATCGTCGCAGGGCGCATCATAAAAGTCAGTACGGTCAAGCAGCTCATTGAACAAGCACAACAAGAGCATCTCATGCAATTCTCTGTACAAGGAAAGGAAGTTGTACTTGCCAAGCAGCTCATGGACGCTTTTCCCTCAATCATCGAGGCAAAGCAAGAGGATCATACAATCCTGATCAAGAGCAAAGAAGAACTGTGCCTGATGCCTTTTATGCAGTTCTTCGACACAAGGGGAATACAGGTCAGAGAAGCCAAGCTCATACACCCTAGTTTGGAAGATGTCTTTGTCAAAGTTACCGGGGTGGAAATCTCCCGGCTAAATAAAGAAAAGGAGGGGAAGAAATGAAAGCTCATATCCTAGCGTTCTGGGCAATCTTGAAAAAGGACATGCAGAATTACTACCTCAAGCCACCAAACATCAGCTGGGGGATCATCTTTCCCGTATCCTGGACCTTGATGTTCTTCATTCGCTCACAACAAGCTGTTGACATCCGCTTCATTCTAGCTGGGGTCATGGCAATGTCAGTGCTGTTTGGGACCACCTCGATGCTCTCGGTCACCATTACCTTCGAACGCAAGAGTAGGTCGTTCGAACGACTGTTGCTCTCGCCGATCAGTCTCAATCTTTTGATGCTGGCAAAAACTACCGGGGCGATACTCTTTGGTATCATAAATGCCTTCATCCCAGTTCTCTTTGCCTCGTTTCTTATTGATCTGGGAGGAATCAATTATCTTATGCTCCTGCTGTCGGTTGTATTTATTGCAGTGACCTCAACGTTCCTGGGATTGTTTATCGCTGTATCGGTGAGTGAAGTGTTTGAAGCGCAGACATTTTCAAACTTTTTCCGCTTTCCAATGGTCTTTCTCTGCGGATTGTTCCTCCCGATTGAGAACCTTCCGGTCTTTCTACGGCCGCTTTCCTACCTGCTTCCACTGACCTATGGTGCTGATTTACTCAAATATTCCATCAATAACGAGGCATCCATACACATGGCTATAAGCATTCCCATCCTGTTGCTTTTTTGTTGTTTCCTATTCTTTTTGAGCACCCATAACATTAAAAAGCGATGGATCTACTGATATATGCTCTCCAAGACGGAGAGCATTGCGGTAAGAAGTCAGAACTGCATCCATTGATGACAGTTGTGACAGGCACTTCAGTTCTTCTTCAGAGGTATCAAGCACCGCCTTGATGCCTCCATCGCACAACACAACCCGTTTATGGGCTATCAAAGCTAAGAGAGGATCATGAGTTACCATTAATACTATCTTGTTCTTTCTCACAAGCAGATCCAGGGCTTTACTTCGATCAATACCTGCATTTTCGATTTCGTCAATCAGAACGATGGGAGCGTTGGTCAGATAAGCGGTATCAGCAACCATCAAAGCCCTAGCCTGCCCCCCGCTCAAGGCTGTCAGCTCTGTATCAGCGTCAAAGCACTCGCCGCAAAGACAATTGGCCTTGGCAATAATCTTCTCAATCAATTCGGAAGGCTCTGCAATCGCCATGCTTTGGGCATGAAGAGCAAGAAAATCACCAACTTGCACATCCATCACAAAATTCATATTCTGAGTAAGCTGGGCAACCAGCTTGTGATCAGAAGAAAACCTCCATGTTGCTGGAGGAACCTTTCCGTCAACCAAAATTAAGCGCTTAGTAGGGGTGTCCTGTTGTGCCATCCACTCAATATCTGATAACAGCTGACTCTTTCCAGACCCTGTAGGGCCAACGATACTTACAACGTCTCCCACTCGCAAGGTAAAACCCATCTGCTCCTCATTCCCCCGTTTATCAAATCCTCTACAGATGGTAAGCGTTTGAATGCTCCAATTGGATTGCTGCTTAGCAATGGATGTCTGATCAAGAAAAAGATGAAACCTCTGAAGCAAGAGAGAAGGCTGTACACCGAGATCTTCAACCAAGGCATACGGCAAGTGAGAAAAATACTCTTGTACCGTTTGATCCGTTCTCGGTTTTGGTAAATTGTTCATATTCAAGAAGTCTTGTGCATCTGTCTTCTCAATGAGCTCGCTCATCGTATAGTCTTCATACATCAAACTGCATTCTCCTCACATTCCCTTTTTGTTTTTCCTTGCCGATCTGTGTTTCTGACAGGCAGTAGGAGCACAAAGCCGATGGCATGCTAGCCCTCAGATGCCTGCCTTCCAGGGTATCAAACGATTGTCCCTCATGCAGATCTGCAGCTAGATATGCGGCCCCTTGTCCCGTAATTCCATTGATATGGACAACCAGACATTGAGGATTGGCTTGTCGTATCTTATAAGCAAAAATCTCCCGTTCCGCCTGCGAAACCACATCCGATTTTGTCACCACAACAATATCCGCACTCTTGAGCATCGGCCCAATTTTTTTAGGGGCTGTAGAACCTGAAAGAGTATCAATCACACAGAGGGCAAGGCACCCTTCTATATGAGGGGAACACCGATTGCAAAGGCCTGCGCTCTCACTGAACAAGTAGTCGTATCCTTTTTTCTTTGCCCATGAAAAGCAATCATCAATATTGCTTACAAAATAATGATCAGGACAGAGACTGCCGGACAGCCCAACGAGAGCTTGTATCCCATGTTTTTTGTACTGAACATCGTCATCAGTAGCGAGACAGTCAAATTTAACTACAGCACACTCTTTCCTTTGCTGTCTCAGTGCATTGATCAAATGTATGATAATCGAGGTCTTTCCTGATGAAGGAGGACCAGAAACAGTAATGCATCGCATTGGATACTCCTCTAGATTCCTAGCGAACAAGCGCCTTTCTCTTTCTAAACAGCAAGAACAAAAAGAAAGGAGCTCCCAGTAAAGAGGTGATAATTCCGACAGACAGCTCCACAGGAGAGAACAACGTCCGAGCAAGGGTGTCGCTCAGTATGAGTAAAATGGCACCAAGCATTGCAGAAAGGGGGAGCGAGTAGCGATGGTCATTGCCCACCAACAGTCTCGCTGCATGAGGGGCAATCAAACCGACAAAGCCGATGGTCCCTGCTACACTGACGGCACTTCCTGCAAGCACAGCCGCGAGCAACAAGGCCAAGAACCTATACAAACGAACAGGAAGTCCCACACCAAAAGCAACCTCATCACCAAGGCTGAACAAATTGATTTTCGGGCTCAAGAACAGGGCACAAGAGAGGGCGACAAAGCTGTATGGCCAGATCGAGGCAAATGCCGACCAGCTTCTTCCCGAAAGACTTCCAAGAAGCCAAGAGTATGACACCTCAAGGATGTCGCTGTGGAGCATCATCAAAGCAGAGGTTCCCGCATTCAAGAGATTCGATACAGCGATACCGGCCAATACAATAAATACGGTACTTCCTCCTTCCTTAGCATTCGCAAGAGCATTGATCAACAAAGCTGCGGCTAAAGCGCCGAAGAATGAGGCAGGAGGAATAAGACCGATATACCCAGGAAACAAAGCCATCACTACCACAGCAGCCAAACCTGCACCCGCGTTGACACCGATAATGTTTGGAGAAGCCATGGGGTTACGGATGATGCCCTGCAACAAGATACCCGATACGGCAAGGTTCATACCAACAAACAAGCCCGTAAGCGTCCTCGGAAGCCTGATGTTTCGCACTATCTGCACAGCCAAACCCTCTCTATCCTTACCGAAGAGGATACCGATTATCTGTTGAAAAGATACCTGTATAGAGCCTGCAGAAAGACTCAGAACGAGTATAAGAACCAATATAACGGCCGCAGCAACGAGTACTGCCAGCCGATAGGCGTGTGTTGAAAGTCCAGATCCTTGTTCAAAACTCATCATGTTCCGTTCTTCAATACCTGTGCAGTAATTCTGAGCATATCTTCAATGGAGGAACGATTGGGGTTTGCTGCAAAAGGAAGCAGCACAAAACGCCCTCCTTGCTGACCTGTATAGTGTTTCCATTGCTCGTCATTCTCGAATTTCTCAAGCAAGGCCTGATTGCTTGCTGCATTATTGCTCGATGCAACGATGAAAATCACATCGGGGTTTTGCTGCAAGATCGTCTCAATATTGTACGTCACGAAAGAAGCTCTGCCGGCTCCTGGAAGATTGGCACCAACAATATTCTCCAAACCGAGCAGCCTGAGCATGGCACCATACGAAGAGGCCGTCTGAGCTGCTGTTATAGTATCCCCATCCTGAATCATAACTGCGCTCTTGATACCCAAAGGCTCAACAATGCCAGCTCTCAATTCCTGAGCAAGGGAATAAATGGATTGGACGTACTTCTTGGCTTCTTCCTCTCTTCCTAACAGGTTTCCGATATACGCAGTCAGATCCACAACAGAAATATCACCCACCTTGTCAGGGTCAAAGAAGAACACTGCAGCCCCGCTTTGTTCAAGGGATTCCTTCAATGCTGCATGGAACCTGCTGCTGGCAATAATCAGATCGGGCTCTAATGCATATACAGCCTCAATGTTGATTGCTGAAGTTCTTCCAACAGAAGGCAAGCTCATTCCTTCTTTGGTCACCTTATATTCTTCAACTTTAGCCACAGGAGCAATGCCGATGTTGTACAGTGACTGCATCACAGCAGAAGTGAGGGCGACCACTCTTTGAGGATCCTTTGGAATTACCACTGAACGAGATAATTCATCCACGACAACCTTTGTCTCAACCTGGGGTTGAGCTGTTTGCTCTTTTGCGCCTTGCGCAGCAAGAGGCATTACAATGACCAGCAAGACCATCGCCACAGAGAGAACCAATGTACGTACAAACGTATCCTTCTTCATCACAATTTCTCCTCATAATTAATTTTGTTTATGTATTTCAATCCATCTACCCGTACCGGATGCGCCATCGGTCATGATTCGATAGTCGGGAATTCCTGAAGCTTCCACCATCGATGTAAATGAGAGCATTGAAGGACGGCTCTCCCCCCTGTTATCCATTCCTTGCTTCAAGGCCTGACTAAGCCGCTTGTGCATGGAAGAGGGAAGGTATCGCCCCAAACCACCACCTACGATGGCTACCCCGCCCGGTTTCAGGACACGGTAGACCTCCCTCAAAGCTTTCTCGGGAAAAGCCCAAAACCAGATGGACCCTCTGCTCATGATGAAGTCAAAGCTGTCGTCTCTAAAAGACATGGAATGCACATCGCCCCGTATAAAGGAAGCTCTGTTGTCCACGTTGGCTTTTTTAAAATTCTCTTTGCTCTGGTCGAGGGCTTTTTGTGATATATCAAAAAATACAATCTCCATATCAGTAATTTTGGAGAGCTCCAAACCCAGCCATCCAGGACCGACACCAATATCAAGTGCGAACCCTTCCTTGAGGTTGTAATCATCGACGAACTGCTGAATCAACAAGGGATACATGGGTTGCAACAAATCATAATTGTTTGTGCTGATTATCATGAGACAGGCTCCTTGTTTTCTGGATAGGCATCAAAGTCGGCTACTGCCTGAATATACTCCTGCCAACCCTGCCAGCTACCAATTTGCTTAGCGCATTCTGCATAGTTCTCAGCAAGTTCAATATCCTGATGCACAGACCATAGGCCTTGCTCCTGCAGGTATTCTTGAACTGAGCCCTGCATCAAAAGACTATGGACGTACGGGAGAAGATGCTTTCGATCCTTCAGACATGTCAGAACCTGAGGCAACAGGATGCACCCTTCTATAGGCATGTTGATTGCAAGATTTTTCTGGTTTCCCATCAAGGCAAACGGATAATGCGTCATGGCAATGTCATAATCACCACAGCTGACCTGTTTCATTACCGATGCAGGCGACCCATCATACACAACACGACGTTCGAATTCGTCAAATTGATTGGGGTAGTGTTTCAACAGATATGAGCCGGCTGCACGACTTAAAGGCTTGTCCCTATCTGGGAAAAGAATGGAATATCTAGGACAAAGAACATCCTCCCAAGAGTGTTTCAATTCTGATTCATCTACTCTTTGAGGATTGTAGACCATCACCAAAGGAGTAACACAGACAAGAAACAGCCTATGGCAAGGATCCATCAGCTGCGAAAATTCTTCTCGCACAACCGTTTGGAGTGTGTCGTCCTTGCAAAACAATTCCAAAGTATCTAATTTTTTGGTAGCGAACTCTGTCGCATGAGTGACAATGACATCTGGAACCAAATCTCTCTCAATGGCCTGACCAAGCCATTCTTCGCTGCAATCTACGCTGTACATCTTGTCATGCGGCGTTACAAGAGAAATCTGTTCTTTGAGGCTCTCTTCTAGGAGAGACACAGAATCTTTGCACAACTCGATCATCCTTGCTCGTACATTCACGGGAACATGCATCATAAAACGAATCATTTACATCACAACCTTATTTACATTCTTCCGATCGAATCCCCTTTTCAAAGAAGTGGGAACCACAACATTGCGATGACATCTGTTGAACTTGCAAACATGAGCCCTCAGGCCATAGACGTCACCAATATTTTCTTCTGTTATCACCTCTTCGCTTGTTCCTTGCGCATACACACGGCCATCTTTGAAGAGGTAGATATAATCCGAAACTTCGATGGCATGGTTGATATCATGAAATACGCTGATGATTGTTTTCTTATGGGTATCCCTGAGGTCGCGTATGGTGCTCAAGAGCTCCCACTGAAATTTCAAATCCATATACGTAACCGGTTCATCCAAAAGGATGATAGGAGTATCTTGGGCAAGGGCCATGGCAATCCAAACCCGTTGCTGCTCCCCACCCGAGAGCTGATTCACAGGACGCAACACAAGATTTTCCAAATCCATGTAGGAGAGAGCCCACTGAATTTTCTTTTTATCTTCCATTGAGAGAATCCAACCACTCTTGTGATAGGGAGCTCTCCCCATTGCAACAAGCTCATACACAGAAACCCCATGCAACACTTCATGCATTTGAGGCAAAAAGGCTATGTACTTCGAAAGTTTCTTTGGCCCAAGAGTAGATACCCCCTGATTACAGATGCTCACACTGCCCTTCTTAGGCGCGATCTGTCCACACAAAGTCCGCAACATCGTGGATTTTCCACAGCCATTGGGCCCAATCAATGCAATGATTTGGGCCTTCTCAGCCTTGAAATCAACTTCGTGCAAAATAGTACGTTTTCCATATCCAACAGACAAATCATGTGCTGCAATCAAAACATAACCTCTTTTTGTTAGCTATTACTAACTATTTACCCCATACTACCTATTCCCCCGAAGAAATGTCAATACCATAAATATTATTATTTTATTATATAATATAGTTTTGCAATGTATTCACTAGGATATACTCATTTAAAATAATCTTTTTAACAGAATACAGTTAGACTTGGTTAACAAAACTCAAATCCTAAATCTTCCACTCAGAGCTGGCTTTTTGCAATTCCCACATGGTCCAGTAGGTCTCCTTCCGTGCCAATAACTGTTCATGGCTACCCTGTTCAACCAGCTCACCTCCCTTGAGCACTACGATGTTGTCAGCCTTTGCCACCGTTCTCATGCGATGGGCGATTATCAAAACAGTTTTGTTTTTGATCAACGTGGATATTGCTCTTTGAATTTTCGTTTCGTTGTCCACATCCAAGGAAGCGGTTGCCTCATCGAGCAAAACGATAGGTGCGTCCTTGAGTAAAGCACGAGCGATTGAGATCCTCTGCCTCTCCCCACCTGAAAGCGTTTCTCCATTCTCCCCGATTATGGTATGGTACCCCTGTGGCATTGCACGTACAAAATCATCACATTGAGCCATCTCAGCAGCCCACATGACCTCCTTGGTTGTGGCATCGCGCCTGCCGATGCGAATGTTTTCCAAGATCGAGGTGTTGAACAAAACAACATCCTGGAACACTACAGAATAGTGCTGCAAAAGAGTTTCTGGCTCAATCGTGCTGATATCATGACCCCCAAGGCTTATGGAGCCACTGTTGCAATCCCAGAACCGCGCCGATAGTTTTGCACAGGTGCTCTTGCCTCCACCCGAAGGACCAACCAATGCAGTAATCTCACCCTGCTTTGCAGTGAACGAGACCTGCTTGATAACTTCTTTTCCCGTCTCATAGGAAAAGGAAACATTGTCAAAAACGATATCGAAGGCCTTCGGTTGAAACTGTGTCTGCCCTGTCTGGATGGGAAGCTCTTGTATTTCATTCATACGATTGATGCGAATATCCAGATAAAACAGAGCAGCTAGATTGTTGAAGACCTCAGAGAGGGGGGCATACACCCTTGAGGCAACCAGCAAGAATACAAGATATGTGAATATATCGATAGAACCTGCAACGATGAGGGAAAATCCTACAATAATGACACTCGCAAGGCCTAGCTTGAGAATACCTTGAGAAGAATTCACCAAACCCCCTACGAGCAACTCACCCCTGATCAACTGTTGCTCATACCTGTCTATCGCCTTATTCAAATCAGATACATATGCATCTTCCCTCTGATACGATTTTATCTCACCGATTGTCTGAAGCCCCTCCTGAATGAGGTTGCTCACCTCTTGTTTTGTTTGATATCCCTCCAAGAAAGCACGATGCTGGAGCTTCTTCGATACAAGAACAATCAAAGCAGCACAGGGAACAACCCAGAACAAGGCCAAGGATAATTGCCAGTTGTAGAAAAACAACCCCAAAGCCATAAGCAACACTGCCAACACCGATGCAAACAGCTGAGGTACTGCGTGACTGAATGTATGTTCCAAATCAGTACTATCTTCCATGATGGTACTGGTAAGATCGGAGAGGTTTTTCTCACCAAAAAAGGCTAGAGGCAGTCGCCTGATTTTTTCAGCCAGTGAGATTCTTCGGTTTGCGCTCTCATCATATACCGTTGTGTACGTACTTCTGTATTGAAAGACTGCAATGATGAACATGATGAGCATAAAAGCCAGTCCAAGCAAAAGATACTGGTGCAATCTGTAACCATACTCAGCATCCTGATTAAAGAAGTCATTCAGAAATGAAAACATGTAGATAGCCGGCAACATAAGGGAAATATCTAGAATCAGGGTCCAAAGCGTTCCAATCAAAAAATCCTTGGCACCTTTCTCAGAAAGAGCAAATCGTTTCTGTATGATTTTACGCATGGCATCGTTCCTCCTTTTCAATGTTCCAAGCAATGGAACGTTGGTATTCGTTGTACATCGATGCATACAACCCCTTCTTTTTCAGAAGTTGTTCCTCAGTTCCTTGTTCTGCAATCCTGCCGTTATCCATGACGATGATATTGTCTGCCCCAGCGATGCTGGACAGTCGATGAGCTATCATCAGCACAGTCTTTCCTTTGGATAAGTTCTTGAAAGCCTGCTGTATCAGATGTTCATTCTCAGGATCGGTAAAGGCTGTCGCCTCATCAAGAATCACTATAGGAGCGTTCTTTAGAATGGAGCGCGCCAAAACCAACCGTTGCTGCTCCCCCCCCGGACAAGTAGGTTCCCTCCGATCCGATCTTGGTGTCCAAACCTTGAGGAAGCCGCTCTATTATTTCTCTACATTGTGCTAGGTCAATAGCCCGCTCAATATCCGCCTCCGTTGCCATCGGATTACCTATCTGCAGATTCTCCCGTAGAGAGGTCTTGAACAATTGGGTGTTTTGAAACACAAAAGAGATGTGCTGCATCAACACTTTTGGGTCGATGTGTTTGACATTCGTCTCTCCGATGAGAACAGAACCTTCATCAACATCCCAGAAACGAGGTATAAGACGGGCTATGGTTGTCTTTCCACTTCCAGAAGCCCCCACCAATGCAGTAGTCTTGCCTTGCGGGATAGAAAAACTGACCGAAGTAAGAGCATTGTTCTTGGCCCCAGGATAGTGAAACGAAACTGAGACAAATCGAATAGCATGGCCTTTCATTGTCCTGCTCTCACAGAGAGTCGGCAGGAGAGGATAGTCGGTAAGCTTCTCTATGCGATCGACGGCCTCCCGTGCCTGGGACACTGCTTGATTCAGATACATGCTGCGCATGATGCTCTGGGAAAAAACCGGAGTAAGCAATATATATAAGAACAAATCAAGCACTGTCTGTGAAGCACTTGCTGAGCTGTTGATGAGTATTATTGCAACAGGAACCAATAGAAATACAAAGCTATTGATGATCACCGTATAGGCCGCCATGGGCTTTTCCCACATACGCGTATAGGCAAAGACCATATCCCTGTAGGCCATGATGCTTTTATAAAAGTTTTTGAACGAATAGACGGTCTGCTGAAAAACCTTGACTACCGGAATCCCCCGCACATATTCTACCGCTTCTGTATTCATAGCCTGCAGGGAGTTCATGTAATTCTCCATAAAGCGCTTTCCTTTCTTACTCATCATTAAGCTCATGATGAAGAAAGAGAAAAAAACCGGAAGGAGAAACGCCAGAGCTAGTCTCCAATCAAAAACGAATATCATGACGAGCACCGTCATGGGCATCAAGATGGTAGCTGCCAAGTCAGGCATCTGATGGGCGAGAAACCCATGGGTGATGCCGGCATTGTCATCAATAATCTTGCGAACAGAACCGGTGGTTGTGGTATTGAAAAACCCTAAGGGCATCCTGATGATTTTTGCCATGGCATACCGACGCATGTTGGTCTCAACCCTGAAAGCGGCAAGATGCGAGCATGACAATGCTGCAAAATACAGCAAGATGCTCAGCAGTGATGCTCCTACGGCCAACCAGGCATAGACAGCAATATGAGCGGAAAGTGAGTGTGAATCCTGAGCAAACAAAGAACGAATAATTAACCAAATAAGCACATACGGAACCATTGCAAAGACTGCACTCAAGGCCGATGTGCACAAAGCTGTTGGAAGAAGAGCCCTCCTTCCCTCCATGTAGACTTGTAATTTCTTCAACGTATTCATGAATACAATTTCCCCGTTATTGTTTCGATACATAGGAGGCAATACTCCAGACCTATGTTAGCTAAGCCTAACTTTAATCGTAAAAAAAACTACCCTCCCCTCATACATCAACACCCCTTGCCCAACACACTCAACCAACCTCCAGTGTAGAAAGAAACGATGAAAGGAAGTGCTTTCAAAGCTCCATCTTTCTTTGTATTGTGCCGAATAGGCTCAAGCAGTGCGTTGATATATCCTTCTGAAATCGTATGGATGACCGAAACATCCATCACCATGGTCTGAGGTTTTTCCAACTTGAGTCTTTCGAGATAGGCAAGCGTATGATCAACTTCATGATTGACCAACACATGAATGAAATCAGCATGGGCAGACCCATCACTGCCAAGCAGTAGTATTCTAAACAAATCGAAATGCTCATATATGAACTCATATATCTGTGTAAGATCCTCGATTGTCTTCTCATACGTGATGGGACTAAGCACACACTCATCGGTGTAATAGGATTTACTCATTTGTGAAAAGAGGGTTTCCACATACTCGGTGACAGGGGCAACAACAGCATCGAACAATGCCTGCTTCCCTTTGAAGTAAGTGTAAATAGCACCTGTAGTCAATCCTACAGCCTTCACTATGCGTCGAAGAGAAGCTTCTTTATATCCATAGCGAAGAAATTCCTCTTTCGCCGAGTTGAGAATTCGGGCTTGCACTTGTGATGCTCTATTCAAACGGATTACTTCCTCCCAATACACATAACACTGTTATGTACCATACTAAAGAGTTCCTTTCTTTGTCAAGAGAGACCGTCCTCCCTCTTGAAAAAAAGGAAATAAGCGCATTATACTTAATTTAGGTATACCTAATATTTGTTTTAGGCTATTCTACAAAAAGCAGGAAAACATCATGACCCCTTATGTAAAACGCCTCTTTCTTAGAAAACTCCCCATATTGCTTGCATGTGCCCTTGCCTTGGCTGCACGAGTGCTTGCCTCTGGACTCCTATACTGAGAGACTGGTATAAAAAGGAATGACGATACAAAAGGAAGATTTCATCAAGCATCTTTTTAGTCTAGGCGGGGATGAGCATATAATTTCCAACAAGGAGCTTGCAGCATCGCTGCAAATATCCTCGGCTTCAGTGACAGAAATGCTAGGAAAATTGGAAAAGGAAGGACTTGCTCTGTATACCCCTTACAAGGGAAGCTGTCTTTCTGAAAAGGGAATACGTATCGCTACCTCTCTTATCCGCAGTCATAGGCTATGGGAAGTATTTTTAACCAAACATCTTGGCTACGGATGGGAAGATATTCATGAAGTAGCGGAAAAGTTGGAACATGCAACAGACGAGGACCTTGCCATGAGGCTGGAATCATTTTTGGGCTATCCGGAGCATTGCCCCCATGGTGATAGCATTCCACCTCACAATGGAATCCTATCGATGCAGAATGGGTATTTCAGTCTTGCAACAGCAGATAAGCATATTGCAGTGGTAATTCGAAAAGTACAGCAGGAAAAGAACCTGTTGGAATACCTGGCAGTGCAAAACCTGCACCTCGGAGCACAGTTGACCATACTGGAGAAAAAACCCTACGAAGGGGAGCTCTTGCTCCGATTGGATGCAAGGACGCTGTCGGTCAGTTATAAGGCTGCCAGCAAGATCTTTGTCGAACGCCAAGAAACCTAGAAAGCAACATCATCGACGGCCGAAGATGTCGGTTCTTTATCTTCTGCAACAATCGTAAGTAAAATTTGATTGGGAAGACTTGCAATCCATTCCCCATTTCTTGCAATCGGCCGATGATGGACAGAAATCTTTCTTGGGCCGGGATCCGACAAAACTGAAACAGAGCCTTCCCGTATTTCAAACACAGTGAGCCCCAGACGTCCTTCAACTGACAATACCCTGTCTTCAGACAATACATAGCGGTAAGAAATAGCTGGTCCGTTGACCTGCACATACTTTGCCTGCAAGGTAGTTCTTCCGCTTGACCAAGCTATCCAGATCACGAGCATCAGGATGAAAAGTATGACCATGTCTCCAATTTTTAACCTATGAACAATCATCAAGATGTATTCTAACGGAAAAAGAAGCGTTCTGTAAAAAAGTGTGAGAAAAATATCAAAAAACAAATCGACATATTGACAACTATCTATATATTATTCAAGGTTACACTATCTATCTTTCCCCTTGCTTGGAGGTTCCATGAATAAGAATACGAATCAAAGCGGAATCAGCTTTTTTGAAAAATACCTTACCCTCTGGGTATTGCTTTGTATGACCTTAGGAGTACTGATAGGAGTTTATCTTCCGCAAATCCCCCAGTTCCTGTCAAAATTTGAGTATGCCAATGTCTCAATCCCTGTAGCCATCCTGATCTGGCTCATGATATATCCCATGATGCTCAAGGTGGATTTTGCCAGTATCAAACAGGTGGGGCAAAATCCTAAGGGCTTGGTGGTGACTTGGATTACCAACTGGCTGATAAAGCCCTTTACCATGTATGGCCTAGCGATATTCTTCTTTTATGTAGTCTATCAGGCCCTCATCCCACGAGAACTCGCCAGAGAGTATCTTGCAGGGGCTGTATTGCTCGGAGCTGCCCCGTGTACAGCCATGGTCTTTGTATGGAGTCATCTCACCAAAGGAAACCCCGCGTATACACTGGTGCAGGTTGCCACCAACGACCTTATCATTCTTGCAGCGTTCGTTCCCATCGTAGGATTACTGCTGGGAATCAGCGGGATATCAATTCCTTGGATGACGCTTTTTCTCTCAGTGGTGCTTTTTGTAGTAATTCCTCTAGGAACAGGGTGGCTTTCGCGCGTTTTGATTTCCAAATACCGAGGCCTCGAGTACTTTGAGAAAACGTTCATACCCAGATTTTCCAATGTAACCATAGCCGGGCTGTTGTTGACACTCATCATCATCTTCTCTTTCCAAGGGAAAACGATTATTGCCAACCCACTCAATATCATCTTGATCGCCATCCCCCTGATAATCCAAACCTTCTTCATCTTCTTTATTGCCTATCTCTGGGCCAAGGCATGGAAACTCCCCCACGATGTAGCAGCTCCTGCAGGGATGATCGGCGCCTCTAACTTTTTTGAACTGGCCGTTGCGGTGGCCATTTCGTTATTCGGGCTACAGTCAGGAGCTACTATGGCGACAGTGGTAGGAGTCTTGGTTGAAGTACCGGTCATGCTGACTCTAGTAAAAATTGCAAACAATACAAAAGCTTGGTTTCCAGAATCCCGGTAAAAAAAGCCTGCAAAAGGAAATTCCCAATGCAGGTATTTTCTATTCTTTGAGAACTACTAGGCAACCATCCCAAACACAAACCCAGCAAAGGTGGAGAAGACAACAACCAACGCAACATACGTCGCAGTCTTCTTCAGTCCAAGCTCTCCTGCGATCACCAACATCGAAGGAAGAGAGAGGCTTGGGCCTGCAAGCAACAGGGCCAAGGCAGGACCTTGTCCCATTCCCGCTCCTAAGAGACCTTGGATGATAGGAATCTCCGTAAGCGTTGCGAAATACATGAACGCTCCAGAAATGGAGGCAAAGAAATTTGCTAAGAGTGAGTTGCCACCTACCAAGGAAGCTACCCAAGATGAAGGAATCAAGGCCTCCTGCCCCGGCCTTCCGAGTAAGAATCCCGCTACCAATACACCACCGAAGAGCAGAGGGAGGATCTGCAGAGCAAAGTCACGAGTTGCTCCACCCCATTCAACCATCTCATCTTTTGAAAACCATCGGATCAGGGCATAGGCCAACAGCAAACCAAATGCACCAGTAATCCAGTATTTTGAGCTATAGATAAAATCCCAAAGAGTGCTTGAACCTTGGCTGGGTGCCCAGTTTATGAAGACCAATATACCGATCATGGAGATCATGAACACAGCCATCTGTCCTAGCGAACGTGCCTCCGGCCCGCCCATGTTCTGAAACAGCCGCTCATCGGCTAGTCTCTTTTCATCCTCTTTGTAAAAAATGGTCTGCATTATCAGGCCGATAAGGAAGGCAAACACCACCGAGACCACCATACGTGTCAGACCGAGTTTCCACCCAAACACCTTGTAAGAGAGCACAATTGCAAGGATGTTGACTGCAGGGCCGCTGTAAAGAAAGGAAATTGCAGGGCCCAACCCTGCGCCTTTTTTATAAATACCCTTGAACAGAGGCAACACGGTGCAAGAACAGACCGCCAAGATGGCTCCCGATACTGAGGCAACCGAGTAGGCCACCACTTTCTTTGCCTTCGGACCGAGGTACTTCATAACCGCCTGCTGGTTGAGAAACACCACGATTGCACCGGCAATGAACATTGCAGGGACTACACACAGAAGCACATGCTCATGAGCATAGTCTGCGAGCATCAAAAAAGCTTCCTGTACAGCTGCTGCCACTCGTGGATGGGTGAACGGGGTAAAGAATACCGCCAAAAAGACCCCGGCTATGATCAAAAGCCTCTTATTTGGACTTAGTTCCTTTGAAGCCATTATCTGACTTCCTTCAGCAGCACCAGGATCTGGTTCTTGTTCAATACCTTCCCTGCACTCAGGACTTGGCCGTCAACAGCAAGAGCCGGGGTCATCATGACACCCATGTCCATAATCTGGTCAAGATCAGTAATTTTCTCCACGGTCGCCTCAATCATTCTCTCTTCGATGGCTGCTTTTGCATTCGCCTCAAGTGTCTTGCATTTGGGACAGCCTGTCCCGAGTATTTGAATTATCATTTTGAATTTCTCCTTGTTTCCATTATTGGAAACTTTAAGAAAAGCGTCAACACTATTCATTGACAAAGTTTCAAATATTTGCAACATTGAATTTATGAAAATCAATGACGAGACTCAGTTTGAACCTACTGCCAAACTTTTTCGTATTCTCGGCCATCCGATGCGACTGGCCATCATCGAGGCCCTGCACGGACAAAACTATTGTGTATGCGAACTTGCAAACCAGTTGGGCTTGAACAAATCAATTACCTCGAAACACCTCTCTTCTCTTAAGAGCGTCGGAATCATCGATATGAAGCGCGAAGGCACACAAGTCAACTGCATTCTGACCATGCCGTGCATTCTGGACATGATGCACTGTGTACTGCACCAGATTAACAAGGAGAACTAGAAAATGGAAAAGAAACGAATCATGTTTGTCTGTATCCACAACTCAGCAAGAAGCCAGATGTGCGAAGCCTTTGTACGTCATTATGCCAATGATCGGTTTGAAGTACACAGCAGCGGTATCGAGGCAGGCAGACTCAATCCTTTGGTCGTCCAGACCATGGAAGAAATTGGAGTTTCCATGGAAGGCCAGTATGCAAAAACGGCAAAAGAATACGTCCAACGAGGTGAAGCCTTCGATTATGTAGTGACCGTTTGTGACGAAAGCAATGCTGAACGCTGTCCCATGTTTCCTGGCAAGAGCGAACGCATGCATTGGGGTTTTCCCGATCCAAGCGCTGTTGTTGGCACTGATGATGAGAAACTTGCACAAATCAGGCCGATCAGAGATGCCATTAAAAAGAGGGTTACAAGCTGGCTTTCTGACAACTGACAGGCTAATAGCTCTTTACAGGGAGCTCAGGATTGTTTGGTATATTTCCATAATACGTTGTTCATCCAAGGCCTTTTCAGCATTGTTCACAGTGACAACCACTGTGAATCGATTCTGCTCCTTATCAAGGAGAAATGTAGTCAAATTAAGCACTCCCGGCTCGCTGCCTCCCTTGTAGGCTACCCTATGCCAATGCTCTTTTGTCGCAAGGCCTGGATTGATTGTCATCAGATCATGAATCTGCAATCGTTCAATAAGATCGGCAAGTTCTACAGCAGTCATATACCACTCGATATCAATGGATAGAGGGTCACCTAAGAAGATTCCCGGCTCAGGAAGACTTCTCTCTTGCAAATCCTTAAGCAAAATAGCTTTATCATCCAAGCTTGCTGCGCGAAATCGTAGCAGCAAATCCTTGTTGTTCGGATCTTTCAAGCGAAACAGCTCTGAGGTAGAAAGAGTGGGAACACTATGAGCAAGATACTGGTCCACTCTCTCTCGCCCGACGAGTGAGAGCAAAGCATCTGTTGCTGTGTTGTCGCTCAGAGAAATCATCAAAGTGGCAAGCGTCTCGATGCTGATCAAGGAGCCGGCCGGCCAAGTCTGTAGAATACCAGAGGGCAAACTTTTCCATGAGTCTTCAAGTGCAGCAATCTGTCCCCAGTGCATCTCTTTTGTATCGATTGCATCCTCGATGGCTGCCAAGATCCCGAGCTTGAATGCAGAACCTACTGCCAGCGGGGTATTTTCCTGATATGAAATGAGAACTTCACCGTTTTTCCGTATAAGGACTGAGACAGCTGCCTCCATTTCAACAATCGAGTTGACCGCCTCTGTCAGCGTTTTGCGGGCAGGTATGAGCTGTGTGAACTGAAGTGAAGCGATATTCCCTCGCCCATCAAGACTGAGGTAGGTTGTTGCTCTACCGTGTTCAAAAATCACAGAGTAAGGGTTGGCAGTTCCTTCAACAGCAACAAAGGCTCCCAGCTGTTCCTTGATTTGCAATAGTACTTGTTGCATCACCGGCAAGGGAACTGCAGCTTGGAACTGTCTGGTATAGGAAACACTCGAAGGTCCTTCCAAAAACAAACGCGTCAGGACTCCCGGTTCAGAACTGGAAGAGGCAAAGAGAAAAAGACTGGGGCAGAGGATAAGAATGAACAGTATCACTAAGGTTTTTTTCAGCATACAAATATAATACATAACTTCTCTCATAAGAGCAATTGATGATAAAGCTAGGACTTTCTACAATTATCCAACACCTCTGCAAAGCTGATAATTCAACATGGCAAATACCAATTTTCCATGGTACGCTACTAGAGCACAGATAAATGAGAACAAAAGCTTGATGAAGAGCAGTTTCAGGCTTTTCCTGTCTCAGCTTGCATCCTATGGAGCGAATCATGTACAAGGCTGTTTTTGCTGACGATGAAATCATAGTACGGGAAGGGATACAACAGAAAGTCGAGTGGAGTAAAAACGGCTTCGAATTGGAAGAAGTGTTCTCCAATGGGGAACAGGTGATTAACTATATCCGCACGCATCCTGATATTGATTTGGTAATATCGGACATCTGTATGCCACTTTTAGATGGATTGGAACTAAGTCGCATGATCAGCGAAGAATTCCCTCACATCTTCATTGTACTTCTTACAGGGTTTGATGAGTTTGAGTATGCACAGAAGGCTATCAAGTACAATGTTAAGGAATTTCTTCTCAAACCCATAACAGCAAAAGAGTTTGAAGAAGTGCTGATAAAGTGCAACAAAAGAATAGCTGAATTACATTCCCGCTCCCTAGAACAAGAAGAATTGAAACAGATGGTACAGGAAAGCCTGCCTGTGTTGAGAGAACGCTTTCTCAATCGGCTCATCACAATCGGAATGACCCTACAAGAGCTGGAAGACCAACGCTCTCTCTTCAACCTCCCAAAACCAAAGCCATTGAGCATGATCATTCTTGCTGAGTTGCTTTTTCCACATCAGAGCAGTGTGCAGAACCACATAGAAGCCTGTGAAGGGTATATACAAGAGACAGACATGTTTTTTCTCAACAAAGACGACCAACTTGTCTGTATACTCCAAGCTGAACATGAAAAGACACTTATAAAACGATCGAGAAGCTTCAGCCGTAATCTGCTTGAGCTCTGCAACAGGGAAGCTACCATCGGTATTGGAAGCATTTCGCATAGTCCTTTAGAGATAAGTGAATCTTACAAGGATGCTAAAAAGGCTCTAGCATATCAGTTGATTTTTGGAAGGAAGAGGGTCATTGCTCCTGAAGATTTTAGTTTTGAACAAAAGGAAATCATCGAGAACAGAAGAGAAATTGCACAGATGCTGATCGAATCCCTCAAGAGCAAACCAGCAGACAACTCCAAAAGAATTCTCGCCTCCTTTTTCAAGAATATCTTTTTTGAACAAGTATCCTTGGAATTTGCCCAAATACAGATACAGCTGTTGCTTGGAAGCATCATCATGTTCTTGGAAGAAACCAATATCCCACCATCCCAAATCCTTGGTTATGAGGAGACAGAAACCATCCTGACCCATTCATTGAAAAGCAAAGAAGATGTGGAAGCTTGGTTTTACGAGGTCATCGATACCATCCATGAGGAAATGAGCACTCGGTCCATGGAACCAGCGCAACAGAAAATCAAGCAAGCTTGCAAGTACATTGAGGAACACTATCAAGAAAAGACCCTGTGCATGCAAGAAATTTGCAATGTACTTACCATGTCGCCCAGCTATTTCAGCGCGCAGTTCAAGCAAACAACAGGAAAAACCTTTGTAGAATACCTTACAAATGTAAGGGTTCAGCATGCGACAATGCTGCTGAAAACGACAAACCTCTGCTCTTATGAGATAGCTGAAACAGTAGGGTATGAAGATGCTCACTACTTTTCTCTCGTGTTCAAGAAGCATACAAAGATGACCGTTCGCGCATATCGCAAAATGCTCAATGAAACGTAGGAGGGTTCTGTGATCAAAAGAATTTTGTCATTCTTTTCTACATTGGAGTCAAGAACTTACTATGTTTTCACCATCTTAATCCTAGTGACGATCCTCTCCACACAGTTCATCAGTTATCAGTTCACACAACGGTCGCTCGACGAGGTAACCAACACACAGAAAGGATACTCTATGGAGCGAATTGTCTACCAAATAGACTCCTACATGGTCACCATGGAGAATATTGCCAAAGCAGTCATACAGGATGGTCGAGTTCAGCAATACTTCTCTTTTACAGAGGATGATCCCGTTCTAAGAAGCGAGATAAGCGAATATCTTGCCTCTTTTCTCAGAGCCCGTGAAGACATCACGACCATTGCCTTGATCTCAATCCATAACAGAGAGATTACAAGCTCAGGCGATCTTACCGTGAATCCTTATTCAGACATCCGTAATCAGCCTTGGTTCACCCAAGCTATAGAGCGCCCTGAAAAACCATACATTTCCTCTGCCAAGGTACAAAACCTTTTCCACGGTATTTATCCTTGGGTGGTCTCGATGAGCATGCCCTTGACCGACCATGAAACAGGAACCATACTGGGCGTTCTGCTCGTCGATTTGAACTTCAACCGCATACGAGAGCTCTGCAAGCCGATAATCCAGGATCCTCCGGAATACATCTTTATCCTTAATGAACACGGAGATTATGTCTACCATCCGAAACAACAGCTTGTTTTCAGTGGCATCGTACACGAGCCTACAGAGAAAATCATGGCGTTGAAGGATTCTGATCCACCACTCGAAATATTAGGGAAAAGTTACATAGCCCGTACCAGTCTCTATGCAGGCTGGAAGGTTGTCTGTGTTACAGAATTATATGCCAGCATAGACCAATGGCGCTACATCCAAGTGGCATATGCATCAATAGGCTTGATCGCCTTCATTGTGGTTGGCCTCATGGCAAACATTCTTTCTCGCTCAATTACCCATCCAGTTAAAAAACTCTGCAACATCATGCAGTCGGTGGACAAAAACAATTTTGATATCACTGCAGAAATCAATGCAACCGAGGAGATCCGGCAACTTTCGGATTCATTCAACCTGATGTTGAAGAAAATCAGGGACTTGATTGAACAAATCCATCATGAACAGGAGAGTAAGCGCAAGAGTGAACTCAAGGCATTGCAAGCACAGATAAACCCCCATTTTCTGTATAACACGCTAGACTCAATCATCTGGATGAGCGAAATGGGGCATAACGAAGAGGTTGTTCTGATGACCTCCGCCTTGGCAAAACTTTTTCGCATAAGCATCAGTCGCGGCAAAGAAGTCATAACTGTTGAAGAAGAGCTTTTACATGTAGAGAGCTATCTTACCATCCAGAAAATGCGCTATCGTGAGCATTTTTCCTACTCAATCGACGTTGAGCAGGAAATACTCAAAGCTCCCTGCATGAAAATTGTACTGCAACCCTTGGTGGAAAATTCCATCTATCATGGATTGAAGAATGCTCCTTACAAGGGCCATATCAGCATCATCGGTCGAGCAGAAGAACATGCCATCATACTCAGCGTCAAAGACAACGGATTAGGAATGGATCCAAAGATATTCGACCATCTTCTTTGTGAAACGTATATTCCGACAAATATATCTCGCTCAGGAGTGGGACTGAGGAATGTCCATGAAAGGGTGAGGCTCTATTTCGGCGACGCCTATGGCTTGCGTTGTGAAAAGAATGACCATCAGGAGACGATTATTTCCATTGTACTTCCTAAGGCCGACACAACGAAAGAGGAGGTACGAGTATGAAACGCGGCAATTGGTTTTATATCAGTATCATCACCGCTACATTGCTGTATATCATATTGCTGAATGTCGGCGCCCAACGAAACGAGAGGGAGGCGCTAAAGGAAAAACGTATCATAGTGGTGCTCAAATCGGTAGCGCAACCCATGGACTTCTGGGATGTAGTCAAGTCGGGGATGGAAGAGGCTGCCCGTGAGAGTGGGATCACTTTAGAATTCACAGGCCCCGCCCACGAATATCTTGTAGATGAACAGATCAAGTTGTTCTATGAGGCAATTGAGAAAAAACCCGACTTGATTATCCTTGCCTCAAGCGATTTTGAACGCTTGAAGACTCCCGTTTCGTACGCCCAAAGAATGGATATTCCTATCTTGACCATGGACTCATCCGTCAACTCAACGATTCCTATTGGTTTTGTAGCCACCGATAATGTTGAAGCAGGAATAAAGGCAGGAAAAACCCTTGCGGCAATTCTCGATGAACTTGACTTAGGAAGGGAACCAAATGTGATGATCATGAGTCACAGCAAGGGCACATCAACTGCAATAGACCGTGAAACAGGAGTAAGGATTGGGCTTCAAGGACATCATATCCTCGGCACCTGGTATTGCAACATTGATTATCAGATGGCTTATGACTTAACAGTACAGTTGCTTGAAGAGTACCAGATCGATGCGATTGTCGGGCTGAACGAAGTCTCTACCCTTGGGGTTGCTGATGCCGTATACGACCTAGGCCTAGGGAGAAAAATCCCTATTGTGGGCTTTGACAATGCAGCACGAGAGATGGCCTACCTCGAATCAGGGGTTCTCAGTGCGGTAGTAGTTCAACGACCCTACAATATGGGATATCTTTCAATCAAGAAGGCGGAGGATTTTCTTCTTGGAAAGGAAGTTGAACCTTTTTTAAACACCGGGTCGATTGTCATTACACTGCAGAACATGTTTGAACCCGAATATCAGGAAGTTTTGTTCCCATATGACAAGCTTTCACAGTAACGAGCGAGAATAATCAACTTTTTCAAGAAAATATTCCATGTATTTCCCCTATGGCCAGTGTGATACTGAAACTGGAAATTGCGTTGTCTGCAGGGAGAGATAATTTTGAGTGATGTTATTCTTTCGATGAAGGGAATTGATAAACGCTTTTCAGGGGTTCATGCTCTCAAAGCAGTGGACTTCTCTTTACAGCGTGGGGAAATCCATGGCCTGGTCGGAGAAAACGGTGCAGGCAAATCAACTCTCATGAATGTTCTTACCGGAATCCATGCTAAAGATTCAGGGGAGATTCATTATTTCAACCATCTATTCAATCCTAAAGGTCCCAAACATGCCCTGGAGCTCGGCATAGGGATTATTCATCAAGAATTGAATATGATGTACCACCTTACCGTAGCCCAGAATATCTTCGTCGGTCGAGAATTTACCAAGAAGAATGGGATTTTCCTTGATGAAAAGAAACTGAACCAAGCAGCGGCAGAACTCTTTGAAAGGCTGAATATAGACATCAGTCCAACAGAGATAATGGGCAGGCTCACCGTCGGCAAGCAACAGATGGTCGAAATAGCAAGAGCGGTTTCCCATGACTTACGCATTCTCATCCTCGATGAGCCGACCGCAGCGCTCTCCAATGCAGAGATTGATGAACTGTTCAAAATCATGCGCGATTTGGCAAAAAAAGGTGTTGCCATGATTTATATCTCACACAGGATGGATGAGATAGGCAAAATCACCGACAGAATCACTGTCATGCGAGACGGAGAACTGGTTGGTACCAGACAGACCAACGAAACGTCCACCTCTCAAATCATCAACATGATGGTAGGCAGGGTCATCTATGAAAAGCCAAAGGTAAAAAGCAATGTAAAGAAAGATGCCGAGATTGTTCTGCAGGTGGAGCATTTGAATGCCGGCCGATCGGTCAAGGATGTCTCATTTACCCTCAGAAGAGGTGAGATTTTGGGGTTTTCCGGTCTTATGGGAGCGGGAAGGACTGAAACAGCTAGAGCTGTATTCGGTGCAGACCCAATACAAAGCGGCACTATCAAGATGTTCGGAAAACAGGTGAAAATCAATTCTCCGCAGGATGCCGTATTCAATAGGATGGGATATCTTTCTGAAGATAGAAAGCGATACGGCTTAGCCCTCAACCTCTCTGTGAAGGAGAATACGGTTCTAGCCTCCTATGAAAAATTTGAAAAACGCCTTTTCATCCAAGCAAAACAGGTTGAGGACACAACCGCCGAGTATGTTCAAAAATTGAGTATTAAAACACCATCTGTTGATCAAATCATCAGAAACCTTTCCGGGGGAAATCAACAGAAGGTCGTCATTGCAAAATGGTTGATTCGAAATTGTGAAATCCTCATTTTTGATGAACCTACCCGAGGCATTGACGTTGGGGCCAAAAGCGAGATCTACGCAATGATGAATGAACTAGCCGCAGAGGGAAAATCCATCATCATGATATCCAGTGAACTACCTGAAGTGCTTCGCATGAGTGACCGTATATTGGTCATGTGCGAAGGAAGGATAACCGGCGAGTTGGATATTGCAGATGCAAACCAAGAAGAAATTATGAAATATGCGACCATGCGTAATCAGGAGTAGTGTTGATATGATGCCAATTATGCTTTTCAACAGCAAGAAACTGGAAAGAATCAAGGACAAAGGACTGCAAAAGATGCTTGCTCCAATGGCCCTTGTACTCATTTACTTGTTCTTCGGAATCTTTGGTAGGAATTTCTTTTCTTACAATACGTTGGTAAATATCCTCGACGCCTCATACTATATTGGGTTCCTTGCTCTTGGGGTCACCTTTGTCATCATAACAGGGGGCATAGACCTCTCGGTAGGAACGGTCATGATGTGTGCGGCCATCACCGGTGGTACTGCATACAGGTCATGGGGTTGGCCCATGGGAGCTTCCTTGCTTCTTATCATGGCAGTAGCGATTATGTTCGGGTTTTTCAACGGGTTCATGGTTGCAAAACTGAAACTTCCCCCATTCATTGCAACCTTGGGAACCATGATGATCAGCATGGGAGTCGGCTCGATTGTTTCAAATGTGCGAAGTACCGCATTCCCACCCCGAACCGATCCTTCGGGCTGGTTCAGGGATATCTTCAAAATCATCACCCCAAACAGATTCTCGATTCCCACCGGGGCCTTGGTCCTCCTTGCGGTAACCATTATTTTCCATATCATTCTCACCCGTACCAGGATGGGCCGCTACATTTTTGCCATTGGCAGCAATAAAGAGGCAGCCAGACTTTCTGGCGTCAATGTCGAGAAATGGGAAATGTCAGCCTATGTGATCAGTGGAGTTGCTGCAGGTATCAGTGGTATTTCATTCCCTGCTGTCTATACAACGGTCATGCCTGCCCAAGGACAGGGCTTTGAGCTCTTTGCAATTGCCGGAGCGGTCATTGGAGGAACTTCCTTATCGGGTGGAATGGGATCGGTTTTTGGCACCCTGATAGGTGTTTTCATCATGGCAGTCCTTAGAAACGGACTTCCATCCATGAACCTCCAAGCGCACTACCAGACTTTCTTTACCGGTGTTGTAGTTATCGGAGCAGTATTGCTCGATATGTATCGCACAAGAAAGGCTGCAGAAGTCAAGGTCTTAAGTCCGTCGGATACATACAAGATTGAAACAACAGAGAAGATCCAGCAGTTGAAAGAAGAATATCTGAAAGCAAAGCAAAGCAAGAGTATGAAAGAAGCTGAAGCATTGAGGAAAGAAATGAAGGATCTCATGATACAGATGAACAAAACCTACAAGACAATGAAAGTTGCAGAAAAGGAAGAAGCTCAAAGAGTTCTAGCCGAGGAAAAAGAGGCTGAACGGACGTTCAAGGAAATGTTGAAAAAAGACCAAGTACAGTAATCAATGATAACACGCGCAAAATCTAGAGATAAGGAGGGTAATTGTTTTACAGATTGATGTTTCTTGGTATAGGGTCGGCTGTTAAGAGTCACCCATAGGTATGATCATGTATGCCGGCAGTACAAAAAGTACTGCTGACGAGATCAAGAGGAGGAATACATGAAGTTTTCTAAGAAATTCGTATTGATGACGGTAGCAGTCTTATTGGTGCTTATGATGGCTGCACCACTATTTGCTGCAGGTGTTGCAGAGAAAAAGCCTTACATTGCTGTAGTCTCTAAAGGCGAGCAACACGATTTCTGGCAACAGGTACGCCTAGGAGCAACCGCTGCTGCCAAGGAGTTTGGAGTTGAGATTACCTTTGAAGGACCTCCTTCAGAAAGTGATGTCTCAATACAGGTTGAGATGCTCAACAGTGCAATCGCTCGCGGACCTGTCGCAGTAGCCCTGGCAGCTCTGGACACCAACGCAGTGACTGATCAGCTCATCTCTTTGCAATCACAGAAAATTCCAGTTGTCGGATTTGACTCAGGTGTTCCAGATGCACCTCCAGGATCAATTGTTGCAAATGCATCCACCAATAACTTTGCAGCAGCCGGCCTTGCAGCAGAAAAGATGTTTGAAGCTCTAGAGTCACAAATCCGTGCAGCAACAGCAGCAAACCCTGTGCGCATCGTAGTTTTCAACCAAGATGCACGAGGCGAGTCTCTGCTCAGCCGCGGTCGCGGATTCCGTGATACCATGGTCGATACCATTATCGCCAGAACCCCACACACTGCAGCAGACATCAGAGTCATGGGTAACCCTGCTTTTGTAGCAAGTCATAACCCAACTACTGGAAACAAGGTAATCATCGAGATGGTAGTTCCTGCTTCAGCTTCTGCTCAGGACACTACAGCAATGGCCCAAGCTGTCCTCAACCGAGTAAGAGGTGACAACATCAAGGGTATTTTCATGAGCAATGAAGGTACTGTTGTTGGACTTCTTGCGGCAACTGACGATGGCGCTGCTCTTCCTGCAACCTATCCAGGCTTGATTGCTATTGGATTTGACGCAGGCCGTGCTCAAAAGGCTGCTGTGAGAAACCAATATTTCCTCGGTTCAATCACCCAAGATCCATTCCAGATCGGTTTCCAAGCTGTCAATCTTGCAAACAAAGCCCGCCTTGGACAACCTGTTGCAGATGTTGACACTGGTGCTAAGTTCTATACCCATCTGAATATGGATGATGATGATATCAAGGGTTTGATCTACGACTGATCACATCAATGAAATTCCCATACCCGGTCTATCTTGGCCGGGTTTTTATTTGTTAATTATGGATTTATCGCTTGAAAATCTTTTCCAAATCAGTTATGTCTTACTTATTCAAATTCAATTACAAGGAGGACGAGTCGTGGATATATGTGGAAAATGTGCAAGTGTTCTTGACGACCCTCTGAGTAGTAGGATTCCATATTCTTCTGTACGTAATTAGTACAGCGACAATACTTGCAATTACAACCGCATTCCTTCGTCTCTTACCAAGAAGATGGAACATAACTATGAACAGCTACGTGCGTACGTCACAGAGCGAAAATGGCTTGAGCTAAAGAGAGAGCTCTCCCACATGCAGGAAGTAGATATTGCATCCTTCCTCGAGACACTTGGAGCAGCGCAGGCTCTTTTGGTTTTTCGTGCCTTGGAAAAAGATACTGCAGCAGAGATATTTGCAAATCTTTCTTCCGAGCAGAAAAATCAGCTCATTACTGACATTACCGATGAAGAACTCAAGCAAATCATGCATGACCTCATGGTTGACGATGCAGTTGATATGCTCGAGGAGATGCCGGCAAACCTGGTAAACAGGGTTTTGTCACATACTTCAGCAGAAACAAGAAAGTTGATCAATCAATTCTTGCGATATCCCGAGTATAGCGCAGGATCAATCATGACTGCTGAATTCATTTCTTTGAAAAAAGAACTGACAGTCGAACAAGCAATCAACCACATCAGAGCAGTCGGACAGGACAAGGAAACAATCTATACCTGTTTCGTGACTGACCAAAATCGTCATCTAGAAGGGGTTGTAACTGTCAGAACCCTTCTCTTCTCTAAGAACAATCAGCGAATCGAATCAATCATGGAAACAGATGTCATCTCTGTGAAAACAACAGAAGACCAAGAAGTCGCAGCTGATACAATCAGACGCTACGACCTGCTGTCCATGCCCGTTGTTGATCACGAAAACCGGCTGGTAGGAATCATCACCGTTGACGACATCATCGATGTCATCGAGGAAGAGAACACCGAGGACTTTGAGAAGATGTCTGCCATGCTGCCAAGCGATAAGCCATATTTGAAAACCAGTGTTTTTTCCTTGGCAAAGAATCGCATTATTTGGTTGCTCGTTCTCTTGGTCAGCAGCATGATTACCGGTAGTGTCATCAGTAGATTTGAAGATGCTATTGCAATGCTTCCTCTCTTGGTGACCTTCATTCCCATGTTGATGGATACGGGAGGAAATGCGGGAAGCCAGAGCGCCACCCTGGTCATTCGAGGTATGGCGGTAAATGAGATTACCATGAAGCATAAGTTCATTGTGCTTTGGAAGGAAATACGGGTTGCTCTGGTCGTCGGTTTCATGCTTTCAGGCATAAATTTCATTCGACTCATAATCACCGGACGAGGGAATTGGCTTATTGCGGCAACAGTCTCCATAGCTCTGTATGCTACAGTCATCATGGCTAAAACCATCGGAGGGATCCTGCCCATGATTGCAAAAAGATTAAAACTAGACCCCGCTATCATGGCCGCGCCCCTCATTACCACGGTAGTTGATGCCACCTCATTGATAGTGTATTTCTCTGTTGCACGTATCCTGCTGCATATTTAGCGTATGCTTTGCTGACAAAGTGATATATACTAAGAGTACTATGAAACGATTCTTAATATCCTCTTTGGTCATGATGCTTTTTACAGGGCACGTATTCAGTGCCCTCAGTTTCTCTGAAGTCGATCTAAGGCTCTTTGATGACTCAAGGATTGTCTTCCCCACTGACATCGTGCAAGGTGAACCGGTTGTGGTGGCCTTGACGCTCAGTTCGTCACGGAGTAACGGAGAACAACAACAAGAAGCCTTTCTTGAATGGCATGAGAATATCGTCAATCAGGTAGGAGAACAGAGGCTCTATCATATCGCAGTGATTGATGGAGCTCCCTTCTTTGTCCGGGGCGCGATTCGTTCAGGCCTTGCCAAAAGCTATGAAGGAATCGTGAAGCCTTCACAGGGGGGTGTAATCTTTCTATCAAGAGCTGAACGATTTGCCGCCCAAGGAGGAATTTCCATCGATGGAGAGCCCACGTTGGTGGTCCTCTCTCCCGATCAAAAAATTGCAGGAGTCATAAAAGGATCATATTCTGAGCGGAAAAAAGAACAGCTACTTGCCCTTCTTTAGAGAAGAAGGCTCTAAAAAGGCAAGAGCTTCTTTCATACAAACAGGCTTACTGAGCAAATAGCCTTGCATCATATCACACCCAACTCTTCTCAGATACTCCATTTGTTTGGGGAATTCTATACCTTCTGCAACTACCGTATGCCCTAGTTTATGGGCCATAGACACAATATCGCCGGTAATCGCTTGTTGATCGGTAAGAACAAGCAGCTTATCGATGAAAAATTTGTCAATCTTCAAAATATTGACATGCAACTCCCTCTCACGCGCCAAAGAGGAATACCCAGTTCCAAAATCATCTACTGCAATCCGGATCCCTTGTTCTTGCAGAGTTCCGAGAATACGATTTATTTCCTGATAATTAGATGCGAAAATTGATTCTGTTATCTCCAAAACCACCAAGGAAGGATCTACTTCCATTTCCTTGATATATTGCATGAGGATTCTCACGAAGTCCGGATTCAGCAGTTGGATGGCGGAAATATTGATGGAAACGGAGAGTCTTTCATAACCTTTCTTTTGCAATATTTTCAAAAATGAAAAAGCCTGTCGCATGATGATCTGACCAAGAGGAAGGATCATCTTTGTCTTCTCTGCTATAGGAATAAACTCAAGGGGGCTGATGAGCCCGAGCTCTGTTGATTGCAATCGAGACAAAGCCTCAAATCCTACAATCTTGTTGCTCTTCAGGTGCATGATAGGTTGGAAATGGAGAAAGAACCTTTCATCTGAGGGTGAAGCAATAATCTCCTGTACAAGAAGGGTTACAGCCTTCTCCCTGTTGATCCTCCCTTCCATGCCACGGTCAAAAAAGCAAGGACTTGCTTCGTGGTCAACAACACTCAAGGCATGTTCGGAAGCAACCATGAGATTTCTAAGCAATTGCTCTACCGAGTATCCTTGCGACTCTTGTAATTCAAGAATGCCAAACCCCCATTGGACCTGCTCCAAGGAAAGAACTTCCTGCAAGATTGCTTCAATGGTTTTACACAAATCAAGCAGCATTTCTCTCGACTGATATCCCCGACAGTAAATAGCAAACCGATATTCATGGGTAATACAGATCAGCAGATCGTCCGAAGCCAGTTTCATGAGGTTTTTCGCAAGCTTTTTCATGAGATCTTGGCTGTATTGATAGCCGTAAGTAATGCTTTTAGCATGCAAGGTGTTCAAATTCAAGGAGATGAGGGCACAGAGAATCCCTTCTTTGCAATAGTCCTCTTGTTCAAGAAATTTCTCCAAGTACTTGCGGTTGTACAGCCCTGTAACAGGATCATGTTCATCTTGGAAGATAAGTTTCTCCTCCATGCGCTTTCTATCGGTGATATCTAGAATCATGCCTTCCAAGGCTTCTACAGAACCATCCTCTCGAAAGATAGGTTGTCCTATCTCCCAAACCCATTTCCTAGCACCTTGCGCAGTTACTATCTCATATTCATGGGTAAAAGGCAGGCGATTCTGCACTGTCTTCTCCCACGCCTTCACCAGATGGCTGCGATATTCAGGTACAATGAGACTATTGAAAGAAAGACCCCTATTGTATAATAACCTTTGTGCCGAATAGCCTGTAAGCGCATGACAACCCTCCGAAACATAGAGCATGGTCCAATCAACATCGTAGAGGCAACGATATGCCATACCAGGAAGATTAGCCAGCAAGACGGCCTTGCTGCGTTCACTCTCACGTAAATCCTGCTCAATTGCTATTCGTTCTGAAAGATCTTGTACCAAACAGATATGCGTTGAGAGCCCATGATAGCTGAAGGATAATGAGGCGACAACCATATGAACCCAAACAAAAGAACCATCGGGTCTTATATAGCGTTTATCCATGGAATAACTCGATATCACACCTTGCTTCAAGAGCATGAATTGCTGTAAATCTCGCTCAACATCATCAGGATGGGTGATACTCGCCCAACCAACATGTTGAAGCTGCCGCTCCGACCAGCCGGTTATCTCTTCAAATCTAGGATTGACACTAAAGCTATCACGCTGGCCCTCTTTGAGTGTATCGACTCCATGGGAGATGGCGATACCTATCGGGGCTTGCCAAAACAAGGCGCGAAATAAGGAAGCTTGCTGCTTAAGCGAAAAGGCTGCCTCTCTTTTTGCTTGAATCTGGTCCAAGAGGTCTTCCAATTTCTCTTTTTCCAGTGGTTTTTCAAGATACCAAGGATAAGAAGACATAGGATTTGGCGCACTGCCGACAAGCAATACTTCAGGGTGAACTCCCTCGTCATTCTCCAAAAGAAAGGGGAGAATATTGATAGAACATGCAAGTGTATCCATATCCAACAAGAGCACATCGATGGACTGCTGCTTCAGAGAACAGAGAGCATGCTCAAGCTTTGAAGAAAACACTACATTTTCTGATGCAAAGGCCTTCAGTATTGTATCCTGATCCTCGGCTGATATCGCAACTGCCAGCAGTTGTAGTGCCACAAAAATTCCCCTTGTCTCTTGTTGTAATGAGCTAACACACCAATTGCTTACTAGTATATAAGCAGATGACAGCCTCACGCTAGAGTCAAATTTACTTTTTCTCGCCTTTGTTTTTGATTACAACAAAAGCAACTTATAGTGAGGAAAGGACATTTCCCAGATATTGCATATCTTCACAGCTATAGCGCTGATCGATCTGCACACTCAGAATATGTTCATATATCCAGAGTGATTCTGAGTATTGATCAGAAGGTTCAAGCATAGGAGGTAAAGGCCAATAGATGGTACTGCGTATTCCCTTTTCTATCAGTTTCTTCTGTACACATGCTCGATCGGCACTATAGAAGGCGAAATGTGAAGGACAACTTACTGCATCCAATTGAGGGAAAACAGGACAACAAGCTTCTGATTTGAGAGGAAAATCAAGTATGGTCTGATAATTCTGTCTTCGGATCAACACAATTTCATCCCATTCAAGATGATCTATGATATCTATCGATGCTTGATCACTGCCGAATCGGTCGAACATGCTTCTCAATCGATATTCAGTTTTCCAAAACACATCCATTGCCTTCTGTTCAAATAGGCTCTGTCCTGTCTTTACAGCCTCTCTGCTATAAGCCATAGCCTCATAACGCCCCTCTACATGTTCAGAATCGAAAGGCAAGGGTTCGTGCAAGAATACTCCGTTCTTCTTGATTGCTATACCCCCACAAGCAACTCCCAACCATTTTCGTAGGCTACCGGCATAGTAATCAGCAAGAGGGCTGTGTCCATCAGAGGAAAATAGACTATGAGTCGTATCCTGAATGATGACAATACCCTGTTGCTTGCAACGAAGTATAAAATCCTGATTATATCGACTGAATCCATAGTATCCACAGATATTGATTACACTGATGGATTTCAGTACAGCTTCATCAAATATGGGTTCTAAATCTAGACTAGCGATATCATAGAACAAAAGGGAATACCCTGCCCTTAGGTAAGAGTTCAGCACAGTCTCACAACTGTATGCAGGGACATAGGCAATTTTCGTTTGACAACGGGGCGCTATATCAAGAAGACAGGCATAGAGGGCACAACGGCCGGACATATAAAACTGAACAGAATCACCTAGCTGCTCATACCATACCCTTCTCGGCCCCTGTGAATTTTCTTCAACAAACAAGCGACCTATACGCATGGACATTGCTAGAACGCTTTGATTTTAAGTTCGTCAAGACTCTTGATGAGAGCAACTGCAAGAGCAACCGAGTGTTCAACATCAGTAAGAGAACTGATTCCATAGTGTGTGTGGGCATAACGAACAGGAACTCCGATTACGATAGCCGGAATACCCTGTTGGGAAAGATGTATGGCTGCACCGTTTGTAGAGCCAGCAGTTCGCACCCCTTCTTGAACAGGAATATTCAACTCTCGAGCCAAATTAAGGGCATATCGTTGAAATCGAGGATTCGTAATCATCCGAGCATCTATATGCCTAAGCATCGGGCCGTTTTTTAAGCATGTCTGTGCCTGATAGCCCGGGACAACTGTATCATCGGCTGGACATCCTTCAAAAACTATGGCCAAATCTGCTTTGATTGCATTGGCACTAACGATACTTCCCCTAACACCCACCTCTTCCTGACTGGAAAAATCTCCAACTAGATTCACTGGCAAAGAACAATTCTTCAGCTCTTTCATCGTAGCAAGGACACCCGCACAACCAACCCGACAGTCAAAAGCCTTGCCTATAAAAATATCATGGCTTGCATCATAGCTGCATGGAACAAGAGGGGTTACAGGAGCACCGATACCGATCTGATACTCATTTCTGATTTCTTCACTGCTGGATGCGCCTACATCAAGGACCATATGCGAAATATCGAGAGGAGCATTCCGCTCAGCTTCAGTCATGAAATGAGGTGGCTTACTAGCGACGACAGCCGGTATATATTTACCAAGCAAGTTTTTAACCACTACTTGATGAGCAGGAACATTGGTTGCAATCCATCCTCCAATCGGAATGAATTCCAACATGCCATCACTCCTGATTGCCTTGACCATGAAACCGACTTCATCGGTATGGGCATTCAGCTGAATCGTAGGCAAGCCTTTTTTGTAATCAGTTCGATACAAATAAAGATTTCTCATCCTGTCTTCAGAGAATACACCAAGATCTGCACCCTCTTCTCGTATCACTGTAAGTACATCATCCTCAAAACCACTGATACCAAAAGCATCACTTAGGCGCTTGATAGTCAGTATGAGATCATCTTTTTTCATATGGTCAATTTCCTCATCACTCAAAGAAGCCACCAATCAGGGATACAAGCTTCCCTGATTGGCGTTTTTTCTTGGTTTTACTTTGCTACTTTCACCGTTTCAAGCTTATGGTACCCAATGGGATCCAGAACAAATCCTTCTACATTTTTATTTGCACCTGCAGTAATAGCTGTGTAAATAATTGGGGCATTGTTTGCAATGTCCTTAAGCTTGATGGCAAGATCCTTGTAAGCCTGTGCTCGAACCTTCATATCAGCACTGGTTCTTCCGAGCATAACCAACCGATCAACCTCGGCGTCAGCTATGAAAGAACGGTTTCCAGGAGCGCCTTGCTGAGAACTATGCTGCAACGAATAGTAAGTATAATCAGCATCCTTGGTCGAGGTAACCCAGCCAAAATAGCCCATGTCATGCTCACCTGCAGTCGAACGGCTGATGAATGTACCAAACTCCATTACTTCAACCTTCACCTTGATGCCAATTTCACGAAGCATTTCCTGGATAGCTTGGCACATTTCAACACGGCTTTGGTTGTTGTTCACCCACAATGAACACTCAAACCCATTGGGATATCCAGCCTGTGCAAGCAACTGTTTTGCTTTTTCTGGATTATACGGCCAGACACCGGTCGAATAGTATCCAAATACAGCAGGGGCTATAATCTCATCAGCTGCAGATCCGGTTCCACTATTAACTGTATCAACAAGTAATTGGCGATCGATGGCCATATTGATTGCCTGGCGAACCAATTGATTGTTAAAAGGAGCCTTGCGCATATTGAAGGAAATATAGAAACAGGTAAGAGAGGGAGCTTCAAATAGCACTAGATTCTTGTTCTGACGAATGCGTTTCAGATCAGATACCAAAATATCATAGGAAACATCGAGCTCTCCTGTTTCAAGAGCGATGGTTCTTTGTGAAGCTTCAGGAATAATCTTAAATACTAATTTTTCGGTGGCAGGAGCTCCTTGGAAATAATCAGCATAAGATTGGAGCACTACATTGTCATTCTGGGACCAGGATACAAACTTGTAGGGACCACTTCCTATCGGTTTGGTTTTCAATCCATCCGGATTTGCCGTTACATAATCCTTGGGGACTATACCGGCAAAAGGAACAGCAAGATTGCGCAAAGTAGGACCATAAGGAGCTTTGGTGGTTACCAAAACAGTATATTCATCTTCAATTTTGACTTCCTTGATAAAGTCAACAATATAGGAGACTGAACCGCTGGCGATGGCACGATCAAGTGAGAATTTTACATCTTCTGCAGTCAAGTCCTCTCCATTATGAAACTTGATGCCCTTCCTAATGAAAAATCGATACTCTACAGGACTGAGAACTTCCCATCGTTCGGCAATTTGGGCAACAACCTCTCCTGTTACAGGATCGGTATCCACCAATGTGTCGAAAATGTGGTTTGTGACAGCTACAGCAGGCGTCTCTTTTCCGATGTGAGGATCAAAGGATGTTACGTCAGCACCTTGTCCAACAGTAATCGTATCCTTATAACCCGGGGCTTTTGCACCAGTTGTCTCAGAAACCCCTCCTGCAAACAATACGGCACTTAAGAACAAAACAAGCAGTAAAGTCAGCAATCTTTTCATTTTCTATCTCCTTTTATTGATGTCCTTACAGGACAACTTATTACACCAAAGTACACGCAACATAATGCCCTGGAGCAATCTCCTTGAGAGGAATATCATCCACAAGACAGGCTGCCCTCACATAGGGACAACGCTTTGCAAATCGACACCCCAGAGCTGGATCAAGAGGACTGGTCAATTCACCCTTCAAAGGAACTCTCTGTACCTCATACTCTGGATCTGGTACGGGAATAGCTGAAAGCAAAGCCTGTGTGTAAGGATGAGTTGGGTGTTCAAATAGGATGGATGACGATGACTTTTCCACCATCTGGCCAAGATACATTACAATAATATCATTTGAGAGATGCTTCACCACTGAAAGATCATGGGTAATAAATAGATAGGTCAGACCCAACTCATCTTGTAAATCCTGCATTAGATTAAGAATTTGAGCTTGTATGGAGACATCCAACGCACTTACAGGCTCATCACAAACTATGAATTTGGGATCCAAGGCAAGTACCCGGGCAATACCGATGCGTTGTCGTCGTCCACCGTCTAGCTCATGAGGATAACTATTGACCAATTTTGTAGATAATCCTACATATTCCATAAGCTCTGCGACGCGCTTTCTCAGTTGATCGCTTTGCTTGCGGGTAAAAATCTTTTGGATTAGAAGACTCTCTGCTATCGTCTCACTGACTGTCATACGAGGGTTCAATGAAGCAAAGGGATCTTGAAAGATAATCTGCATATCTTTGCGGAGTGCTTTCATTCTACGCTTATCCAAACTCGTTACTTCCTGTCCTTCAAAAAACACTTTTCCTTCAGTGGGTTCATGAAGCCTTAAGATAGTTCTCCCCAAAGTAGACTTACCGCACCCTGACTCACCCACAACACCGAGAGTTTCGCCTTTGTTCAAGGAAAAAGAGACATCGTCAACAGCGTGCAAGATCCCATGTGGAGTATGAAAATATTTTTTTAGATGCTCAACTTGCAAGATAGGCTGAATATCTGTATTACTCATCATCCGCCTCCTCTCTGGCAAGAATGCAACGAACCTGATGGTTTGCGTTGATAGAATGCATGTCGATTTCAGCTGCGCTGCATGCCTCTATTGCATATTTGCAACGAGGTGCAAACTTACATCCTGCTGGCAAGTCAGTGGGGTCTGGCATCAGGCCCTTTATCGGACTCAACCTTTGTACCTGTTTATTCAAGGAAGGAATCGATCCTAACAAACCTCTCGTATAGGGATGAAGAGGATGCTTGAAAATATCGAAAAGAGTCCCAATTTCAATGATTTGTCCTGCATATATGATTGCGACCCTATCACAATTCTGAGCAACTACCCCAAGATCATGGGTTATTAGCAACATTGCAGTATGCAAACGATCTTTGAGTGCAGTTATCATGTCCAGCACCTGGGCTTGTATGGTCACATCCAAAGCCGTCGTTGGCTCATCAGCAATCAACAATTGAGGATTGCAAGCCAATGCTATTGCAATGATCACCCGCTGCTTCATTCCTCCTGAAAACTGGTGAGGGTACTCACTGCTTCGATCTGCTGAAATACCCACCATTTCCAACATTGCATGAGCCTGTTTAATAACTTCCTCTTTTGAAAATCTTCTATTATGCGCTTCAACCACTTCCTGAATCTGCTGTCCAACTGTCATCACTGGATTCAGGCTTGTCATGGGGTCTTGGAAAATCATGGAAATATTACTTCCTCGTATGGCACGCATCTGCACTTCATTCAAAGACAACAGATCAGTTCCCCCAAACATTACTTTTCCATTTTTTATAACTCCCGGCGGGGAGGGAACCAATCTCAAAACACCTCGAGCTAAAGTGGTTTTCCCTGCTCCTGTCTCTCCTACCAAACCCAAGGTCTCTCCTTTTTTGACAGAAAGAGAAACATCGTTGAGTGCGTATACAACCCCGTCGTCAGTCTCATAATGGATAGTCAGATTTTCGATGGATAGTAACTCTTCTTTGTTTTGCATGCATCCTCCTACTTCTTGAGCCTTGGATCAAGGGCATCACGGAGACCATCACCCATGACATTCAAAGATAGAATGGTAATCATGATTCCAAGACCTGGAATCACGGTTATGTGCCATCCTTCACGGATATATGCCCGCGCAGAAGAGAGCATGGAACCCCATTCCGGTGTTGGCGGTTGGATACCCAACCCGAGAAACGACAAGCCTGCAATCGAGAGGATTGCACCGGCCACCCCAAGTGTCGCCTGTACGATGAGGGGAGCCATTGAATTAGGAAGGATGTACTTGAATAGAATCCTGCTGTCACTCGCTCCTAGAGCACGTGCAGCTTCTATATACTCCTGGTCCTTTATGGTAAGCACTGAAGCGCGAACAGTGCGTGCGAATGTAGGAACATAGCTGATTGCTATTGCTATTAGAACATTCGTCAAGCTGGTTCCCAACGCAGCGACAATCGCTGTTGCAAGCAGCATTGAAGGAATAGCCAACAGCACATCCATAAAGCGCATAATTACATTGTCAGTCACCTTGCCGTAGTAACCGGCCAACGAACCAAGCAAACCTCCCGCTATTGTAGAAAGAGCTATTGCGATGGTTCCCATGAACAACGAGTAACGAACCGCCCAGATCATTCGCATGAATATATCACGCCCAAACTCATCCAGACCAAAAATATGTTCCTTGCTCGGCCCCTGTAACCGCATTCTCAGGTTTTGTTTGATGACGTATGCGTCATAGATAGCCTTATCGGTAACCAAGTCGATTACTATGGTAGAAAGAGCAATCAAGACCAGACATATCAGCACTATCATTCCAGCGAATGCCAAACGGTTCTTTTTGAATCGTCTCCATGTTTCCGCTGCAAGTGTCCTCTGTTTCCTTTTCTCTGTTTCACTCATACGTCAACACCTCTTCTCGATGGAGATCTCTTGTATTGGCTCTTGATCCGTGGATCAAGGAATGCATAAAGGATGTCCACCAAAAGATTTACAAAGGAGAACATGACCGCCATGAAGATTACTGATCCCAAAACCATCGGGATATCCTTACTTGTGATGGAGTCAACCATGAGACGACCCAAACCAGGCCAAGAGAAAATTGTTTCAGTCAGCATGGCACCACCGAGCAACTGTCCAAATTGCAATCCAACTGCAGTTACTATAGGGATCAAGGCATTCTTGAGCATGTGTTTCTTGGTAATCTGCTTTTCTGTAATCCCTTTTGCACGAGCAGTTGAAATATAATCCTGCCTAATGACCTCAAGCATAGAGGATCTGGTCATCCGTACAACAGTTGCAGCAGCCCCGGTACCAAGGGTCAAGGCTGGAAGGATAAGTGAACGAAGCAGAGGCCAAAAACCTCTGCCCATACCTTGCGAAGGCAACCACCCAAGCTTCAGTGCAAAAAACAACGAAAGCAAAAGCCCGAGCCAAAAGTTTGGCATGGAAACACCTACCAAAGAAAGAACCATTGCCGAATTGTCCATCGCTGTATACTGCTTCTTAGCAGAAAGAATCCCAATAGGAATACCAATGAGCAGAGCCACCAGAATTCCTGCTATGGCAAGAATTGCAGTATTGGGAAATTTATCCCAGACCTGTGAGGCTACCGAGATTTGGTTTCGATAACTTCGCCCAAGATCTCCCTTCACCAGATTACCCATATAGGTTGCATAACGCACCAGAAGAGGTTTGTCCAATCCAAGCTCAATACGCTTCAAGGCAAGAGTCTCTGCGCTCGCCTGATCACCTAAAATGATTGCTGCAGGATCCCCGGGAGTAAGAGACATGATGAAAAAAACGATGAAAGTCACCCCGATAAGAACCGGTATCATCATGACCAGACGCCTTACGATATACTTTGCCATAGGAACTCCAACTTAAGGGTTATACCAATACCTATGTATATTGCGCAAATCGCCCACCGAGCATGGCGATTGTCAATATCATATGAAACACATCATCATAGCTCTCAGACATATAAGAGACTGTTCGTCCACCAGTACGTTGCAAACCCGGTACAACCGACACAGCATCAGCAATTACAGTAGTAGCCAGATCAACCTCGAGGGTAACAGGAGTAGTAATCTTTTTAACTGGATAAGGGCCATGCTGTAAAAAATTCTGCACTTGTAAAGCATATTCCTTCTGTATACGCTCAGGGCTATACATCTTTGCAGCATAACGGCCCAACCCTTCCTTGGTTCTGACAAAAGGTACATCCAAGAATCCTTTCAGCTGATCTTGCAATACATCATCACCACTTACCAAGGCGACAGGAACACCAAACAAACCTGCATAGTATGTATTAATCTCCACCTCACCTGCTTGCTGACCATTCAAGCGAATATTATATATACAGGAAGATGAATAGGAGTGATCCATACCTCCCTTTGTTGTCCCTATGCTTGCATGATAGCCAAGCAAAAAAACTGCATCAAAACTATGGTCCAAACCTTCCATCATATAAGAGTGACGTGGATAGCCTTTGATATGGGTGACTTTCTCAGTACCGAAAGAGCCATACAGCAAATTCTCTCCTCGGCTATGGGAGTCACAAATGCAAATCTCTTCAATATCAGAGCCTTGAAGCAGGGCATCAATCACCAAAGAGAGCTCTTGTCGAAGTAAAGAGGCACACCAAGACTCTTTTCCGGTCATCTCATTCCAGGAAGAAATCCCACCAAGCCCTTCCATGTCAGTAGAAATAAATACTTTCATTTGCCAATTTCCTTATTTGCCTTGATGGAAGCGTATCCATCCTTTTCAAGCGCAACGACTGCTTTCATATTTGGCAACAGGGTACCCTTGCTGCTCAGCAAAACCATATTTATAAATACCTGTATTACTGCGATCATCCCTACATATGAATTGGTGAGAAGAAGAGAATTATTTGCGCAACATATCGCAGCATCCGCAATAGGATATATTGGGCATGCGGCAGAATCAGTAAAAAGATATACTTTTGCACCTTTCCTATGTGCACACGATGCAACCTGAAGAGCTTCAGCGGAGTATGGAGGCATGGTCATGAGAAACAAAGAATCCTGTTGTGTGAGTGTACAAAGCCGAGGACTGTAATCACTGACTGAACCTGTTAAGGTATGAATTTCTTTCTCCTGCATGCAAACCAAGGCGTATTCAAAGATTTGCATTATATTTCTGGAAACACCAAACCCACTGATGAATACTCTCTTGGAAGCAAAGAGACCCTCTACCATCCTAGAAAATACTTGGACATCAATTTCTTGCAGTGTTTTTGATAAATTCTGGATCTCATTGTCTGCCAACTTCTGCAACTGTTGTTGTATCGGAAGCAAATCCAGTTCATGAAGAATTACATTTGCATCAGGCTTGAGCTTTGATCTTACTTCTTCCTGTACTGTTTCCCTGAACTGTTTGTACCCCTTGAACCCAAGAGCTTGCGTATAACGGACCAAGGAAGCATTGCTTACTCCAATATCCCTGCTCAGGTCATGCACAGACGTGAATCCAATCGAGTCATAATGGGCAAGCATCCAAATACCAATCTCCTGAAAAGAAGGAGACATGGACGCCAATGTTTCCCGAATCCGTTCCTTGACCATGTCCCCCTCCTCAAGGCCAAAAAAGTATGTTCAAAGCAAGTCACACATGATGTAATAAATAATACTTTTCTATTTTTATATTAACAAATATTACATCAACATGCATTAAAAATCGTATATTTTTGCAATAATTTTTTATTTGTTTTTATTATATGTGTTTAAATCTGCAATTAAAGAGTCCGATAATCATAAAGGACGGAGCTTTTCAATCGCCGTTGCAGCAATTGCAGAACGGGCCAGGACGAGCGTAGGATCAATAAGAGGTACGCTCAAGTCACCGTTTTTAAGAGCCAGAGGCAACTCTGTGCAGCCAAGAATCAAGGCTTGGGCCCCTCTATCTATCAGCCTTTGTCCTTCTTTCTTGATACTCTGTATGGCTTTTTCAGTTACTGGAGAGACCGCCTTGATACCGTAGCTTTGATCGTAGATAGCTTCATGAATACATCTCTGCTCTGTAATCTCTGGCTCAATAATCGTTACCTGAGGATACGAAGCAAGTGTTTGTTGATAGACCTTTGCAGCATGAGTACCCAACGTAGCCATAAGCCCTATTGTAACGTTAGCAGGGAATTGCCGGGTAATCTCTTTTGCAGTCTCCTCGATCATGTGCAGCAACTGTACATTGGGATGCTCGATTGCAAGTTGGTCTTTCACTGTGCCGAAGATTGTAAGGGCATGTGCTGTATTGCAGGGAATTACGATGGTTGTTGCACCAATGGAAATGAGTTTCTGTGCACTAAGCAACAACCCTTGGGCAGGATTATCTCCTCCATGGAGTAGAAAATCAGTCCTATCATTGATTACACGGGGAATGTTTGATAGATAGACATCCAGATGCTCTTGGTCTTTTCTTGCTATTGTTTGGTCAAAAATCTTTTTCACCAAATCGATTCCTGCATAAGGCCCAACTCCACCGACTACCCCAATTGCTGTACCCATGAATCCTCCGATTAACGTATAGTATACTTTGACTTTCCTGTGTACAAGCTCTTTGCCTATGGTATCATATTGATTGTAAAAGGAGCTTGGAGTGGCAACAAACAGAGCAGGAATCAGAGATATAAGAGAGCGCATGCAGCAACTGTACCTGTATGATTTATATGCATTCAGACCAGAACTGAAACCATTGGCAGCAGTCCTGTATCCATATGAGACAATTAATTGTTTTTTTGTCGGAATCCATAGACAGAAAAGAAAATTGGTAGTGGTAACCCATTATCGAATACTCATCATTGAATCAACGTTCTCCAAGCCGGCCCAGATTATAGAAATCAGACGAGAAGCGGTACAAAACCCCTCCTACACGAAACGATTCTTTACCAGTTCAATCTCCTTCGAAACAGAAGAAGAAGAATTCAAGTTCTCTCTTGTTTCAAGAAGAGTGCTTGAGCTTTTTGTATGGGCGGTGAACCAACCTCTTCCCCTCAGACAGGATTGAAAAATGGCCGAAACTCCTCCTTTATCATAGGGAAGGTTTCGGCCATCGGGTTCAAAAGAAACTAGCTTAGGCTATTTTTTCCACTGTTCCATATCCAGCTGGTTCATTCCTTTTGCCACAACAGCGGTACAGGTGAGGTCGCCTGTGACGTTGAGTGCAGTTCTTCCCATATCGAGTATTGCATCAATACCGAGGATCATTGCATAGGCTCCGGCTACGGCCGTTCCTGCAACAACAGGAAGTCCAACAGCTTCCAAAACCATCAGAAGCATGATAGCTCCTGCTCCCGGAACTCCGGCAGTCCCGATTGAAGCCAGAGTTGCTGTTAAGATTATGGTACCCATCTGCCCGGCAGTAAAACTCTGTCCGGTTACCGTCAAGGCAATGAAGATGGCACACACACCCTGATAGATTGCCGTTCCATCCATGTTGATTGTTGCACCGAGCGGCAGAGAGAAGGCAGAAATATCTTTAGGAATGCCGAGATTTGCAGAAGCCTTGATGGTGACAGGAAGGGTTCCGCCAGAACTACGTGTTACAAATGCAGTAACAAATGGGTCTTTTGCATCCTTGAAAAACCGTCTGATACTCAGCTTATTGAACTTCAACAAGCCTCCATACACCAAAACAACATGCAATATGTAACCAGTAAAACAAGCAAGGGTGACTATTGCGAGTGATCCTGCAACCTGAGATCCCTGTCTGGCAAACACATCAGCTACCAAGGCGAGAACGCCGATTGGAGCATATTGCATGATGCCGTTGACCATGCGCATCATAATTTCAGCAGTTCCGTCGAATACAAAGAAAAGGGAATCACCGGCTTTGCGGATTCGCTCATCTTTGCTGATTCGCAGATAGCTGAGACCAATACCAAAAATAATGGCAAAGAAGATAACTTGCAGGATAGTCTCATTGACCACAGCCTGAGCAACGCTCATAGGAACGATGTTCAAGAGAACAGCAGAAAGGGGCTGACTGGCAGCAGCACGTCCTGCAGCTTCTGCAGAAAGCGTAGCCATCTCTGCACTGGGCTGGAAGATGGTTCCCATCATCAAACCAATGAATACAGCAAATGCAGAAGTAAGCAGATAGAAAAGAATTACACGTACGCCTACTTTACCCAGTGTCGCAGGACTGATGGATGCGGATCCAACAACCAAGGTTGAAATGATGATCGGCATCATGATCATGCGGAGCAACCTAACAAACAAAGATCCAAATGGAGCAACCCATAAAATCTTGTCACCAAAAATAATACCCAGCAGTGCGCCCAGAATCAAACCAATCAGAATACGGTACAACAAGTTGAAATTGAAATACCATCCCAAAAATCCTTTTTTGACAGGTGGATTTTGTTTGTTTCCCATAGCAATTCTCCTTTTTTTGGAATCAGATCAATAAATCCTTAATAAGATTACACTAGATGGGGGGAAAACAAAACAAAAATGTTTGTATCTTTTTCAAACCCCATTTGTTTTTCAATATCAATTGCAAGATTATCTTCTTTGCAATACAGTAGCTAAGAATATGGGAACACATACTAAGCTGATGACAAAGGGCTCGATTCAGAAAAATCTGATCTCGTTTGCCCTGCCGATTTTTTTTGGAAACCTGTTTCAGCAGCTCTATCACACAACGGATACCTTGGTTGTCGGAAACTTTGTCGGCAAGGAAGCCCTTGCGGCCATTTCATCCATAACCAGTCTTATCATGCTCCTGGTCGGCTTGTTTCAAGGCCTTTTTGTGGGTGCTGGCGTCGTCATCTCTTCAGAGTTCGGAAAAGGCAATAAAGAGGGTGTGCAGAAAGCGGTTCATACTACGGTAGCGCTTGGCATTCTTGCAAGCATCGTCTTGACCGTATTGGGGGTCTTCATCACCCCTACCATTCTTGTCTGGATGCAAACACCTCAAAATGTGTTTTCCGATGCCCAAGAATACTTAAGGATATTCTTTTTAGGTATCAGCACACTGGTCCTTTACAATACAGCAAGTGGGATTTTACAAGCAGTAGGAGACAGCAAACATCCGTTGTATTTCTTGCTCGTCGCTGCAATATTGAACATAGTGCTCGATATTGTCTTCGTAGCTTATCTTGGCATGGGAATTGCCGGAACAGCCTACGCAACCATCATCGCCCAAGGCATCAGCGCAATCCTTTGTTTCCGCCTCCTGTTTACCACCAAGGACATCATCAGAGTTACACTAAGAAAAATAGGGTTATATCGTCCCTATTTCTCTGAAACTATGCGTCTGGGAATACCATCGGGGATACAGAACTCTGTCACATCCTTCGCCAATGTGATCATGCAATCCTCGATCAATCTCTTTGGAGCTTCTGCGATGGCCGGCAACGGCATATTCATGCGTGTTCAAGGGTTCGCATTTATACCCATCACCGCTTTTGCACTTGCCCTGACCACATTCACCGGCCAAAATCTTGGAGCTGGAGAATTTGACAGGGTGCGAAAGGGAGCACGAGTGGGCGTTATAAGTGCCATGGTCTTGGCTCAAGCGATTGGGATATTCCTTTTCTTCGCCGCTGAGCCTATCATCCTTCTGTTCAGCAGAGATCCACAAGTGCTGGCCATTGGAATCGAAAAAGCAAGGATTTCTTCACTTTTCTTGTGTGCATTGGCCTTAAGCCACGCCATGACCGGTATATTCAGAGGGGCTGGCAAATCGATCGTACCTATGAGTGTAATGCTCCTCATATGGTGCATCTTCAGAATAACCTTCACGACCATAGGCTTGAAAATTTGGATGGACGTAAGGGTTGTGTTCTGGGCTTATCCCGTCACCTGGACATTGAGTTCAATCATATTCATCTTTTATTACTTTTTTGTCGACTGGATGCAAACTAAGTCTTAGAATGTAAAAACAGGAGGAGAATATGGATAAGACCACCCAAATTCTTGCCAAGCAACGATGCATCCCGATGGCTAAACTGATGAACATGAGTCATGCACAGCAGCTTCTCCAAGCACTTGTACAGAGCAACGTGAGAGCAATCAACATATCTTCTCACATTCCTGAAGGAACACAACTGTTGAACTATCTGGCCAAACAAGAAGGCATTGTAGCGGGAGCCGGGAATGTACAGACGATTGAGCAGGCACGTGAGGCTTTGGACAATGGAGCTTCCTTTCTCTTTTCACCTGTCTTTGACACCAGGATGATTGAGCTTTGCAACGGAAATAACGTCCCCATCTATCCGGTGACCATACATGCTGAAAAAGCAAAACAGGCAGGGCTCACCGTGCTTGGTTGTTACCCCGTTGAAGAACTCGGGGGATTTGACTATATCGAGAAGATGTCAAGGGAGGGGGATTTCTCTTTCATTGTCGCCGGATCCATCGCTGAGAACAAGATGGACTACTACTTATCACACCCACACGTGCTCGCCATGACCGGGGGTTGGATGTTCCTTCCTCAACATGTCCAGCAAAACAATTTCAAAGCCATCACAGAGGCTCTGAACCGGGTACGTGCATATCAGAAAGCAGAGCGGTGACTGTAGTCGGAGTATAAATAGTAAAACCGTTCTTTTTCAGCAGTTGTGCAAAGATTCCGCTTCCTTCAATCAAGGTTCCGGAGAACGTGCCGTCATAGATTTGATGATAACCGCATGATGGACTGCGATCCATCAAGAGAGCCGTAGTACATCCAGACGCTCTTGCCACAGCCAAGGCTCTCTCGGCACCCAGCACAAAGGCTTCTGTCAAATCATTTCCCTGCGCATCAACAACCCGTGAAGTCAGAATCTCAGCAGGATTGCGCGGGGTGGGTAATCCTCCCAACTGTTCAGGACAAACCTTAATGAGGGTATACTGTTTCTCAATCCAAAGACTGTCTTTAAATGCTACACAGCTCTCATTATAGCGACAGGTATTTCCAAATAGACAGGCACTGACCAATAAAGAAGGACGATTCATACTAGAAAAAGCATACCATGTATTTTCATTCAATGGTATCATTCGTACATGAATGGGTATGATATATTGGTTTCAACATTAGAGAGGTTTGAGCAAAACCTTCTGAGCTCTGAAACAATTACAACCGTCTACGATTTGGCGAACATCAGTGGATACAGCTCACATCATCTGAGCAGGCTCTTTTTCAGCCATACACACCTCAAACTTAAGGAGTATATGCAAGGATGGCTTCTCTGCTGCTTGATTGAGGAAGCTCTCACCAACAACGTTCCTTTCAGCTCCCTTATTTTGGATTATGGTTTCAAGGACTATGAAACGTTCTTCCGGGCTTGCAAGCATCACTATAACAGAAATCCCTCCCAGATTCGGAAAGAGGGATTGGATGGCTCTCTGTTGCAAAAAAGGATCTACCCGAGCAGGAATGAGAGAAGTCAGGAGATACCTGCCCAATATATCACAGAGGGAAGAATAACCCTCTGTGGGTTGAGCTTTTTTGTAGGACCAGAGACCAGATCGTTTCATTGCCATTGGCAAAAATTCACTCGTTACCAGAAAAGCATCAAGAGACAATCGGGGCAACCAACCACCTATCAATATACTGCATGGCATGATAGTGACGGTGGTGACATGACCCTCTTGTGCGCACAGCAAGTTGAACCAGGAGTGTATCAACAGCCAATCTTTACGTGCAGAACGATAGAACCATGCACATACGTACGCTTTGTTCATAGGACAGAGGTCACTGAAATCAGAGAAACCTATCAATATATCTACGGAACATATTTTGCCTGGAGCAACGACCAGATCATCGGCAATTGGGAGTTGCAACGATACAGCAATGAAACAACGGACATCGAAATCCTCATTCCTGTGAAAACGAGAATTCTCGATCCCAATCAAAGGTAGCACTATCCTCGCGACAGCTTGGCCAATGGCTGCACCAAGAGGGGACCTCGACATCTCTAATCCTATCTTCGCTGCCGTGATACGGCTTGATATCCAAGATAGGAGTTCCCTCTTTGGCATCAATCCAATCGAGGGCTAATACGCCCTGCTCTACATCGAGATCGACCAACTTTGCAATACTGGCACAGATTCCATTCGGACGAAATGGAGAACGCGTAGCATACACTCCTATTTTTTCCGGACCGTGTACGTAGGGTTTTTCAAAAACCAAGTATTCTGATCCGGCATTCCCAAAATCATGAGCATGCCAGATTACCATTACGTGAGAAAACCCTTGCAACCCCGTCAATGCTTTGCAATATTCTTTCTCAAGTTCAATTCGAAAGCCTTCAGAAGCTTTCACAACTCCAACACTCTGGTATGTAATTTCCATGGTTGACTCCTTCTCAATATCTGATACGCAAGCATCACATACATCCCTCGTCAACACCATGACAAAAACAGCTTGGCTCCTTACAAAAATTGATACTCAACTACAGACCGAGTTCTTGCAGTTTCTTTATAATGACAGCAGCAGTCGTATCGAGAAGATACTCTCCCCAGTCTGCGGTTGCATGCCTTGGATCTTCTCCTCGTACTCCAAGCGGCCAAATCTCAGGTTCAGGATCAAGCATTGCCAAGTCAACCAAATCAGGATACAGAGCCATCATTGTAGATGTCTCATCCTTTGCTCCGTGATCTTGTTGGGTAAGAAAGCTCTGTTGGTCAAAATCATTGAGTGCGGAGAGCAATATGATATCGTACTGCTTCTCCCAGCCTGGAGCCATCTGTGCCCAAACCTTGCGTGAAGGGCCATGCCCGTCAGCAAGCAGACAAAGAAATCCTGCTCGTTTTGCTTGAGATACCAAGGACTCCAACATCTGGATAAACACGCCCTTGCTCACCCAGTAACAGCTACCGCTTAATTGCTGGTGAGGCTTGGTGACCTCGCTACTATCCATTCCAATTAGGAAGCTTCCCTCTTCGGTCTGGGTAATCCTGTCTGGACCAAGATACAGCGGAGGAAATACGATGCCCCCATACGAGCGAGCCACTTTTATAAACAAACCCTCTGCCTGCAGTGCATCAGCTCCTAGAACATTGTGCAATCCATGCCATTCCAAGGTACCTAAGGGAATATATCCGACAGGATGGGCGGCCAATCTTCTTTGAAATGCTTGCACAGTCAACCGTGCATAGGTTACATCCTCATCCATAAGAAGGCCTCCTTTGTTGTATCATTTTATTGCGATACATTGCATTATCAGCAGCTATATAGGTATTGAAAAGATTGTCTATGCAACTTTCACAACGAGCAACGCCATAGGCGATAGAAAGAGGGATCTCTCTCTTGCTGTTGGCCAAGGCAAGATGGGACTGCAACAAAATCAGCGCTCGCTGCACAGCCTCGCTGTCCTCGATTGTGCTGATGACTGCAAATTCATCACCACCTACCCGATAGACGGTTCCCACACCCCGAAAACTTCTCTCTATCAAATTTCCAGCCTCTATGAGCAGCTCATCCCCACGTTTATGCCCATACGTATCATTCGTCTTCTTAAGGTTGTTCAAATCCAGAACCACTATAGAAGCAGAAGCCTCTCTTGCACTTTGGATATCCAACAAGTCACGCATGAAAATAGATCTATTTCTCAGTAATGTCAGCGTATCAATTGAATAACGCTGCTCTAAAAAGAAGAGGTAAAAAAGGAAAAGAGACAGGGTGATGCTCGGCCAGAGCGTAAGAACTGCAGGAAATACCATCTGCACGATAAAGCCGAGAATAGGAGTCGCAAAAATACAGTACAGAAGAGGCCGATCAGAGGCTTCATACCTCTGAAGCGTTTTCAGAAGATAATAAATGCATAATGCATAATAAAAAAGCATTACGCTCGTAGCCAAAGGAAAGAGAGGGCCTCTCCTATAGATATTCTGTTCATCGACAAAGAAGTACCAACCGGTGTAGTAGCTCAAGACACTCATGCATGCACTGATGACCATGGGTAAGAATAGAACCGGGTGCATTCTTTGGTGCTGTGCATGAATAATAAACTTAAGGAGAAAATAACAGACTACCGGAGAAAGGGAAAACCCAAGAATATTAGCCACCCTATGATAGGGAATCTGGTGGGAGGCTCCTACTTCGTCCACGAAATAAGCAAACAACTCAGAGAGTATGACCAGCATAAGACACAAAGCAGAATAGATGTACCATCGATTTCGCGAGCTTGCCATATAATTTCTGGAGGCAAGCACAACGGCAAAACCAAGCAACACCAAGGAGAACACATCAAGCTCAATGGTAGCATTCATAGCAAGCTCCTCTCTTTCATGATGACACAGAGCATTGCTTTTGCCTAGCTCAACCTTGCACCGAGAAGAGCTCTTGGATACTATCTAGAGTATTATGCAACCACCACTGTATGAATATCCAGCACGAACATACGCTCTGCATCTTCAGCAACTATTGCTTAAAGAAGGCTGCATTGATTATGACAGCAATCGAGAAATTCAAGTAGAATCCTTTTTCACTGAGGGCGGAGGCAGCATGTTTGGGGTGCTCGTCGCTCATGACCAGAATGGGAATGAAATACTGCTTAAAGCCTTCAGCGGCAGCTGCCAAGGAAAAAGAAACCTGCATGGCTGGGTACCTCATTTGATCGCGGATGATGACTATGCGGAGTATCTTGATAAGCACAATCTAAAAATACATGAGTTGGACAGGAAGGTAGAGTCTGCATCAAATCTTTCTCAAAAAAGAGAGTATGAAACGATCAGGGCAAACCATAGCGCCCAAGCGCTTGACCACTACACAAACCTGTATCAGATACATCCCATCAAAGGAGAGCCTCTCTCTCTTGCACCGCTCTTTGCACCCAAAAGGCCTCCGACCGGGAGCGGGGATTGCTGTGCAATCAAGTTGCTCAGCTATGCGTTCAAACACAAGCTCAGACCACTGAGCATGGCAGAATTTTTCTTCGGAGCATCCACAAAGACAACAGGGCGTCACCATCTACAGTTCTACGGCCCCTGCGACGAGAAGTGCAAACCAATCCTTGCAGCCATGCTCGATTTGGAAATCATCTATCAGGACAGAGATCTGGTAGTAGTAAACAAACCCCATTCAGTGCTCTCAGTTCCAGGAAGAGGACCTGAAAATCAAGACTGCATGGAAACACGATTGAGACGCTTGTTTCCTGATGCCCCTGTGCAGTGTGCGGTCCATCGCCTTGATATGGATACATCAGGCTTGCTGATTCTCGCATTGACCAAAAAAGCCCAGAGCTCCATGCATCATCTTTTTAGACAACAGCAGGTTCAAAAGACCTATATAGCATTGCTGGAAGGAGTAGTAAAAGAAGAGGAAGGAGTAATACAGCTCCCTTTCAGGTTGGATTTGGAGCATCGTCCGAAACAGATCTATGACAGTGAGCATGGAAAATGGGGAATAACCAAATTCAAAAGAATCCGTGTGGAACGAAGAGACGACGGAACTTTGGCAACAAGAATGCTATTCGTCCCTTGTACTGGAAGAACTCATCAGCTGAGAGTACATAGTGCACATCCGTTAGGGTTGGGCAAACCTATTCTTGGAGATCGTTTGTACGGCAATGGGAGCAAAGATCGTCTGTATCTCCACGCAAACACGCTCAGATTTAACCACCCCATCACCAATATTGATCTTTCATTTTCCTCTGAAGTTCCATTTTGATGTATCATCAGCCTTACTTTATACACACTTAGAGAGTACTATTATGGTAGACTGATAAAAAGGAACAATGATGCGAAGAAAAAACAACGCTATTTACATCGACTTGGAAAACATCCCAGGCTCTCTGGATTTGAAACTTCTCTTTGAAGAGTTAACGCTCAAACATAATGATACCCCGGAAGAAGAGAACGTCTTTGTTATAAAAATGGCCTGTGGAAACTCAAAGTCGATCAAAAAGCTTGAAAAACAACTTGCTCAGTACAACTTCACCATCAGAGACACCCCGTCCATTACAACAAACTATAAGAACCGTGCCGACCTGATCATAAGCTTGGAAGCACTGGAGACCATCATCGTAAATATCCCGGTCATCGATCGCTATGTTTTTATAACCAGCGACAGCGACTTCACTGTAATCATGGAAGCCCTGAGAAAATACGGAAAGGAAGTATACTTGGTTACCAAGGAGATGGTCAGCGACAAACCGATTTTCAATAATTGCTGTGATGAAATTTTAATCATCGAATCTTTTATGCCCAAACCTAAAGTTGAAGAAACAACCATTCCCAAGACGAAACAAGAAGCTAAGCAAGAGCCGAACCATACAAAAAAAATAGATCGCTCGGTCGAGGAATTGATAAAAAGAGTTATTGACTCTTTCGACCCTGATACGTGGCAACTAGTAAGTTATGTGGGTGTAAAATTCCACCAGATGGATAAAAGCAGGATGATTGAGCGAAGCAGCTACAAGAGTTTGGGAAATCTCTTGGCTAAACTTGAAAAGGATCGTTACACACAGCGGAAACTGAATGAGAAAGGACATCCTGAAATCCGAAAAACAAGCAACTGACACACAGAGGGCTTCTCATGAAAAAGACTACAGCCGAAAAGCATCTACAACGAACGCTTCTCTTTTTTGCACTGTTGGTTTTTGTCATGTCCCTTTATCTTGATTCTTTCCTTGTCACAGAAAAACTAGCCTCTGAGGCAGTACTCGTGTGGGAAGGGCCTTGGAGCTTTTGGGAAGGAGGAACGCTTTTGGAACCAGAGATACGCCTTCCTTATCGTATCGAGGGGCCTCTTCTTGGCAAATCTTTCTCCATGAGAGCCACAATTCCTCAAAACCTTGCTCGCCACATCAACACAATTGCCTTTGATACCAGTATGACCAGCGTACAGGCAACCATTGAAGGAGAGGAGGTCTATGCATTCCTAGGTCCTTCGAAAGGCTGGGCCAGACCTGTTTATGGGGGGTCTTTCACACACTTCATCCGTCTTGGAGAGGCAGATCTTGGCAAAGAGCTCTCCTTGACCTTTCATTATAGCTCCAACAATGCGTTTGCAGGCAATCTAATGCCGATACTTCTGGGCAGCAAGGCATCACTACTGCTTGCAAAAGCCGAGGAATGGCCTTCCCTGTTCTTTGGATTTTCCCTGCTGTTATTGGGTTTTCTTACCATTCTTTTTTCGTTGGCTATCAAAACATCAGAAGAGAAAAAGAGCTTTTTCTATTTTGGATGGGTATTGCTCTTGCTTGGAGGCTGGGTGTTCAGTCAGACTCCAAGCAAATTCCTACTCATCCGAAATCCTGCACTTCCTATGAATGCAAGCTTTGCCGCTCTCTATCTTCTTCCGTATTTTTTAACGAAATACATCATCCATTCATATCCGGTTCGTCCAATCATCAACCATTTCTTGAGAGTGAGCATACTCTTCATCATCCTGTATTGTATTGGATTCTATTTGCAGGTTACAGGAACAGCACAACTGACAGATATGTTGTTGCTCAGTGGTCTGGCCTTGGTGCTATACCTTCTTTCGCTCTTCGGGTTCCTTAGTTTTGAGTATGCAAAAGGCAACAAGATACTAGCTTCATTCATCGTTGCCCTCAGCTGTCTGCTTGCCTCCATACTGGCAGAATGGATTTTGTTGTTCATGAACATCATTCTTAACAGTGCCGTGATCCTTCATGCAGGAATGGCTCTTGCTGCTGCGATTTTGTTCATGCACAGTGTGAGGCTGGTCCGACAAAAAACCCAAGTACTCAGCAAGGAAGAAGTGTTGCTCTCTCTTGCCTATAATGATGCTCTCACCAAAGTTGGAAGTCGTACTTCATACGAGCTTGAGCTACAAAGAATTACAAACAACCAATCAACTGAACCCATAGGCATTCTCATGATGGATATAAACGATTTAAAATTAATCAATGACAGATTCGGCCACACCAAGGGAGATATGATACTCAAGGACTTTGCCCAGCGTCTGAGGCAATTGCTTCCCCATCGCAGCAAGATATATCGGTATGGAGGTGATGAATTCATTGCTTTCATCCCCCAGGTAAGCGAAGAGGGGATTAAAGCGTTGGCGTACAAAGTTCAAACCTATTTCCAATCATCTCAGAAGACTGAGTATCAGGTGGCTGTCGGCTTCGACCGGCATGTTCCCAAGACGAAAGAAAAGATTTCCAAGGTAGTGAGCCGCGCTGATCAGGCGATGTACCGCACCAAAAATAAAATGAAAGCTTTTGAGTCTTCCATATTGACCTAGAGAAGAAGATTTGCCACGCTAAGACAAGGAGAACACTATGAGAAAAATGCTAATAACTATTGCCATCCTTCTTTGTTGTACCTTCCCTTTGCTAAGCTCACCTTCGTTGGGGGGAATGCTTGGGTATGTAGTGGTTCCAAGTGCAGAAATTGCTCCGAGCAGGAGAAGCCCTTCGGTCACCACAGCCTACTCAGCACTATTCGGGGGATCCAAACCTGCTCATATTCCCTCGCTTTCCATCGCGTTCTCCGACAAAGGAGAAACAAGTTTTGCTGTTGATATTGCCGATAAGATTGATCTTCTGATCGGTGGGAAATGGCGTTTTTCCCAGAGCAAAACATCAAGCTATGCAGCCGGCACCGTGTTGCAACTTTCTGATGTCGGAAACACAATCAAGTTCGCTGCACAGGTATATGTGGTCTCAACATTTGAGAGCACCATCATGGACTTCCCCTCAAAAACAACAATCCTGCTTGGGTATACCTTCAAAGAACAGATGACCAGCGATATTGACTTTGCCCTCGCTTTCCAAACCCCGCTGCTTCCCAAGACGTTCAAGAACAATGTGAATTTCCTCTTGGATTTCGGCAATGTGTCCTACAGCGCAACGCCCTCGGCAGGAATTGCAGAAAAGAGGGGACTCATCAACGTTGGAATACGATTGGTCCCCTTCGAGATTTTGCCATCGGTCTACATGGGTTTGGACCTCAAGGCCTTGGATTTGTTCGACCATACAGGAAGAGCTCTCAGCATAGGAACGAACATCTCCTTCAGACCATAAGCGGTTACTCTATTTCTACCACTTTGATCATGTTTGTCTTGCCGGAGCTTCCCACAGGAACTCCGGCTGTGATGACCACCCGCTCACCGCTCTTCACCAATCCGTGCTCCTTCAAGTATGCCGGGGCATAAGCCAATAATTGGTCGACACTCTGTTGGACATCTATCAGAATCGGAGTCACTCCCCAAGAGAGTGCAAGCAACTGCACGACCTCAGCCAATGGAGAGAATGCAATAATGGGAACCGATGGTCGGAACTTGGCAATGAGGCGAGCGGTCGATCCTGATTGGGTGAAACAGGCAATATAAGAGGCCTTGATCGAGAGGGCAAGCTCTCTGGTAGCCATGCCGACCGCCTCAGTGGTCGTTTGCTCCCGCTTAGGGTCAAGAGTCCTGATCTGGTTGAACACCTGTCTTTTAAAATCATCACTTCTTTCTGCTAGAGCGGTTATGCGAGCCATGGTTCTTACCGCTTGAAGGGGATACTCTCCTGCTGCAGTCTCTCCACTGAGCATTACAGCACTCGTTCCATCCAACACAGCATTGGAGACATCGTTGGTTTCAGCTCGAGTGGGACGAGGATTGTGCATCATTGACTCAAGCATCTGAGTCGCTGTGATCACAGGCAGCCCCCTGTCTATACACGACCGAATGATTGACTTTTGTATTATGGGAACTTCTTCGGCAGGCACTTCCACTCCTAGATCACCACGAGCGATCATGATGACGCTGCTGTGATCCATGATTCTACAAAGATTCTGAACAGCTTCCGGCTTTTCTATCTTGCTGATGATGGGAATCAATCTTCCAAAATTCTGAAGCATATAATCTTTGAGCGCTTTTACATCCTGCTCGCTGCGTACGAAGGAGAGAGCAACATAGTCGAGATTATTCTCAAATGCAAATGCAAGATCGGCTTCATCCTTCTTGGTAAAGCTGCTTAAGTGAGAAAGCGGCACCGAGGGAAGGTTCACACCCTTTCGAGGGTATATAGTACCATCCTCAAGCATTGTGCAATATATTTCTGTATCAACAATGCGGGTTACTTGAAGACTGACCAGTCCATCATTGATCAAGATACGTTGCCCGCTGAGAATTTCCTGATGAAGATAGGGATAATCAATACATACCCTATTTCGATTGCCAATACACTGTTTTGTGGTAATGACAATCTCTTCTCCCTGTTTAAGTGTATAACTAGGCTCTTCTAGCTGGCCCAGCCTGATTTTCGGCCCTTGCAAATCCATGAATACCGTAACGACAATATCCAACTCCTTGCTTACTTGGCGAACATAATCATATCGTTTCTGCTGTTCTTGATGAGAGCCGTGACTGAAGTTGAGCCGTATTACCCTGCAACCTGCTTCAAGAATCGCCCTGATCATCTCTTTTGTCTCACTCGCTGGGCCGAGTGTGGCAATAATCTTGGTATAGTTCATAATATTCCCCCATATAGTATCATGTGGCATCCTCACCACTTTGTAAAGTTGCTGAAACCTTGCGGGTGAGCTATAAATCACCCTATCAGGTGAGCAAGATTACCGTCATCAGGCGATTGATTCTTACTTGCAAGGGCCTACCATTGGAGTATGGGTACATCTTCGTTGCGTGATTGGACCATTGTAGGTTGTTCGATACTGCTGAGCCTGCTGGCGCTGAGCAGTATCGGCAAGCTACGCATTGACAGCTCAACAGACGCGTTCATCCCCGATCAAGCACCAGTAGTACAGACAAATGAACAGATCAAAGCTCGCTTCGGATCACTCGATTCCTTGGTGGTCTCTCTGTATGCTCCCCAAAGCATGCTTAGTGAACAAAACATGCTCAGTCTGGAGGAGCTTACCAACGCGATTGCACTTCTTGAAGGCGTCAAACAAGTCTCTTCCCTTACCAATCTGACCCATCTTGAGCCCTCCTTCGATGGTGTGGAAGCCAAAAAACTGTATGATGGCGATTTCACGCTTCTCAAAGAGCGAATAGCTAGCTGGCCTTCCTTCTATGAAGGTACGTTTATCAGCTCGGATGAGCGGGTTGCTTCAGTTCTTATACAAACCACCTTGGATTACAACCCCTCATACCTTCTTTCCAGTATCCAGCACCTCCTTGACGAAATACCGCACTTGGAGAGTTCCATCCTCGGCCTTGCTTCCGTGACCGAGGAAATTGAGAAAAGCCTTCTCTCTGATCTTGCCTTTCTTGCCCCTATTGTCGCCATCCTTATCATGCTCGTACTTTTTTACTTTCTTAGAAGAATCGAAGCTGTCTTGCTCTCTCTGGTTCCTTTGCTTTTCAGCAGTGCCCTGATTCTGCTCATTATGGCATGGATGAGCATCACCTTCACCATGGCCACCATGCTGGTGCCTATTTTATTGTTTATTGTAGGAAGTGCTTATACAATTCATATCTTCAGTCATGTCTTTGAAGAGTATCAGGGGGGTGTTATCGACACCACCCTGTCTTTGGTAGTGCGCAAGAACACCTATCCCATCCTTGCAGCGGCAGCCACGACAGCATTTGGTTTCCTAGCGCAGCTCTCCAGCCCTCTCGGACCGTTTCGTACATTTGGATTTCTCAGTTTCATAGGGGTTGTCATCTGCTCTCTTAGTTCCTTGGTGCTGCTCCCTGCTTTGATACGGCTCGTATACCATCGCTTTGCTTTCAAGCGTCGTCCAAAAAAGACTGCCAAGAAGGAGCGCTGGATTGCGGTATTGTTGTATTTGGCCGATAAAAAGGGAAAGCCGATGATCCTGCTCTCCTGCGTCCTGGTTGCTCTGTTGTTGCCACTTTCCTATGCAAATCTCCAACAAGGTACCAATATGCTCGATTTTTTCAAAAGCTCTTCAGCTTTGGTACAGATGAGTAAGCGATATAACCAAGCTATGCAAGGCAGTTTTGCCCTGACTGTCATGATTGTTCCTGACTCAACGCGTGAGGTGCTCAGTATTCAGAACCTCCTTATCTTGGAGAAGGCAATCACCGTTTTAGAGCAAGAAGAGTCTGTAGGAGGAGTACAATCGATCATCCCATTCATCAAGCGCATGAACCAACTGCTCGGCCCCTCTGAAGAAGAAGCGTACGTTCAGGCAACGGAAGAACCCACATTCGATTTCTTCTCAGATGATTTGCTGTTTGTCACCGAAGAACCTAGCGAGCAGAAAAGAGAAAGTACGGCAGGGGGAGTAGGAAGCTATGAAATACCCGTCGACCCAAAACGCTACAGTCTTGGCTCTGAAGAAGAACTCTCCCATCTGATCGCCCAATACCTGCTGCTTTACAGTGCCTCTTTGGATACCTTCATCACCGATCCCTTAGAGCCTGACGCCACGGCCTTCACCATTCTGCTCAAGGATTCTCAAACAGCAACCTTGCAAAGACTCAGTGCTCTGGTCTATGAGCTCTTTCCCCCAACCTATACGGTACAGATAGGAGGGGGAGAGGCAGTCAGCCTTGCCTTGACCGAATTGGTGACCAAGAGTCAAATCATCTCTCTTTTCAGCTCTCTCATTGCGGTCTTTCTGCTCGTATTGGTCACCTTGAAATCTGTAAAACTCGCATTTCTCTCCTTGATCCCCTGTATCTTTGCACTGACCTCTGTATTCACTGCCATGGTTCTTTTTTCTATCAAGCTGGATATCATCACCAGTTTGCTTGCTGCCCTTTGCATCGGCATCGGGGTGGACTATGCGATTCACCTGCTTGCAGCATTCTTGAGAAATCAGCAAACACTGGATCAGGTGCTTATGACAACGGGAAGAGCAATCCTGGCCAATGCAGCCTCGGTAGCCCTAGGATTCATCGGACTGTTGTTCAGCCGCTTCACCCCGATTGTCAACCTTGGTCTGCTCTTTTGCATCGCTATGACTACTGCTGCATTGAGTACACTGACCTTGCTGCCTGCATTGAGAATCCATTATGCACACCTATTCATTCCCAGGAGGCGTTTATGAAACGATATCCCATATTGCTGTTGTTCCTGCTGCTTCCCTCTCTCATGCTCTTTGGGTCGAACAAGGCTCAGGACATCATGGAGCAAGTGCTCAAGGTGCAACAATCGCAATCATCCGCGCTTGATCTGAAACTCACCCTCATCGAGCCAAGCGGGACAACCAGAGAGCGAAGGATACAGACGCTCAGTCAAACAAAGGATACAAGAGTGTCCTCGGTGACTGTCTTTCTCTCACCGGAGAATGTACGCAATACCCGATTTTTGTCCATAGAAGAGGAAGATGGCAGCACCAGCCAATGGATTTATCTTCCAGCTTTGAAGAGGATTAGAAGAATCGGAACTTCAGAAGAAGGAGGATCCTTCATGGGAAGCGACTTCTCCTATGCTGATATGGCCTCCACCAGCTATGATGCACATGAAGCAGAACATACCCTGCTTTCAGAGGATGAGAAAACCTATATCATTCTCTCAATTCCCTACAAGCCTACCACTTATGGAAAGCACATCACCACTGTGGACAAGGCCACCTATCTTCCCCTGCTGGTTGAGTTCTATGACCTCGATCAAAAAACCTTGCTCAAGACGCTCAAGACTGAACAGATAGCATCCATCGGGGGGCGAATGATGGCTGGCGATGTACGTATGACCACAATCGCGAGTGGACATTCCACTCGTCTCGAAATACTCCAAGCACGCTTTGACATGAATCTACCCGCAGGCTATTTCACAACCAAGTTTCTGGAAACAGGGAGGCTTTGATGAAACACGTACTAATACTTGTACTCTCACTTTTCCTGCTCAAAGGACTTTTTGCTTTCGACTTCTTCTTCGAAGAAGAAATGGACAAGAGAACGATTTCCTTTCAATCCGAAACGAGTCTCACCTTGTACAAGGATGCAGAAATAGAGCCACAAGCAACATTCACGTTCGCACTTGAACAAGAAAAGCCTCTGTATCGTATAATCGGGAAATTCACTTATGACGGTCAAAAACAACAATTATCCACCAAGGAGCTCTCCCTCTCGCTCTTTATTGGGTCAGTTCAGCTAAAGGGGGGAATATTCACCCATCCATGGGGTTCTGCAACCTTGATGCACTGTGTTGACATTCTCAATGCCCAAGATCTGAGGAAAGGAATTTTGGACGATTTGGAGGCTATGAAACAGCCTGAGGCTATGATCAGTCTTTCAGTATATACAGAAAGTAGCACCCTTGATTTGCTTCTCAAGCCTGGGTTCTCCCCTTCCTATCTTCAGAAAGAAGGCCGATATGCCTTGCTGCCTGCCCAATTTGCCACAGTGACATTGCAAGAGATGGACACAAACACGCTCCAAAATATTGGAGGAGGTGCTCGTTATACTATCCGTCATCGATGGCTTGATGTTGGTGTTCTTTATTTCAATGGATATAATCCACAAGCAGGATTTGAGAATATTGAGTTCGATCCCATCACTTTTGCCCCTATAAGTGCAGATCTCATGTATACTCGCTACCAACTCTTTGGTATACAGTCGAGCATGACCAAAGGACCTTGGAACCTCGCCCTTGAAGGAGGGTTTTTTCTCAGTGAAGATAGAGAGGGAACCGACCTTGGAAGATACAACAGCAAGTGGACGTATCTTGCAGAACTCTCCTATACCGATGAAAAGACGAACGCTTTCTATGCCCTGGCATATCAAGGGCATTACATACTCGCTTTCCCAAGCAGCCCCTTTGCTGTAGATATGATGGCCTCTTATGAGGGAAAGCCATATGCAAACTCGTTGGCCATGGCTATTGAAGTACCACTTTACAGAGAAAAGGTTACTCTTCGCCTTGGAGGAACGTACCAAATTGAGAGTAAGGGATATGTCTTGCTTGGAGGAGGTTCGTACGCCATCAGCGATGACATAGAGCTTTTCACCAAGGGTACACTGTATGGATCGGCGAGCAATATGGACAGTCTTTACAAGAACTGGAAGGATAATGATTCTCTCACAATAGGACTTAAGGCATGGTTCTGAGCAGCAGCATATGCTAGGATAGCCACAGGAGGGCTGTCATGGTAATCCTGTCGGATATACTGCTGTTTCTCACTACAGCCTTGATTGTCTCCATCACCTGTTTATGCATCCTGCTGCGTGTTCGTGTCAGTGACCGCTATACAGGATCCTTCTTGACTTTTTTGGTACCGCTTTGTTTGCAGATGTGTCTGGTTACTTTGGCCACCTATCTCTCAAATATCCTTGAAGCCGAAGTTCTTTCTTCCTTCTCCTACCAGACCTTCTGTCTTGGAGCAACCTTGGTTTCCATCATCCTGACCACCATACTCTTGTTGATGATGAGTCGTTATCTGATCCAGGTATTGCCTGCTGACGAGAAACAAAAACGACTGGGAAACAGGATTCTCAGCCTTTTGATCCTTCTCTTTTTCCTGATCAGTCTGTGGGTGATCATTGCAAAAAGCAAAGGCGATTGGGTACTTGCTCTTTCTGATACAATTAAGGGACATCTCTTCAGTGCAAGCATGTTCATGCTCATTCATGGTATACTCGCAATCATCTTTGTCAAAAAAACCACCACATGGGAAGAAGAACGGTTGCTCAAAGGTATCAGGAACACCTTTCTTCCCCTCATTCTGCTTTTCCCCTTGGATCTGATTTTCTTCAGAACGCTTCCCTTCAAGCTCGTCTACCTCTGCTTTGCCGCCCTCTCGGTACATCTTTATTACTTCATCAGCCGCCAATATTTTTTGACCTATGAAGCGAAAGAGCCCTTGCATATTGAAAAGGCAAGTCACTATGGCCTCTCGGCAAGAGAACAGGAGGTATTGCAATTGCTTGCAAAAGGCTTGAGTAATCAGGAAATTGCCAAAACCCTCTATATCTCACCCAATACAGTCAAAACCCACATCAAGAACATCTATGGCAAGCTGAAAGTGAACAATAGGCTCAAGCTCTTCTCCCTGCTGAAACAGTAATCACTCTTTGCAGAAGGCACAGACTCCGGTAAGAAAAAAAGTATGGTCATGAATGAGGAATCCGTGCTCTTGTTCCCATCTCTTCAACTGCATCAGGTGCTCACAATCCCCAAGATCAATGAACTTGTGGCATACCTCGCAATGAAACCAGTGATGATGGACACCTTCTTTGGCACTGTGATAACTGTAATACCGCTCTGTCCCATGTTCGCTGCAATGCAGGATGAAGGACTGGGCATATCCGTGTTCTTCCAGATAATGCAAGTTGCGATAAATCGTGGCTTGGTCAAAGGGAAGATGCTTAGCCATGGTTGTTGCCGTAACAGGTTCTGATTGTATCTTCAATTGCTCTATAAGAGCCTTTCTAGCTTTTGTCATGTTTCATGCTCCTTTTCCTGATAAGATTTCCCAGCGATCTTCCTAAAAAGAAAGCTCCCGCTAACACAACCACCATCGCTCCTACCGGCATATCGAGTGTCCAACCAAGGGCAAGACCCCCAAAGGAGAAAAGCAAGGAATAGAGTGTTGCAAAAAACATCATGGAAGCAAGATTCTTAGCCTTGAACCCAGCTGTTCCGGCAGGTAGGGTGAGCATGGCGATAACCATGACTATCCCTACAAAGGTCTGAAGCAATACGACAGCAATCGCACTGACTGACAGAATTGCCAGAAACACCTTCTGGGTAGGCACGCCTCGCACCTTTGCAAATTCCTCATCAAAGGCAGTAGCTTCGATTTGAGGATAGAAAAACCATGCCAAGAACACCACAATGACATCGAGGATGAGCAACAGAACGAGATCCTGAGTCGAAATAAGCAAAATATTCCCGAATAGAAAGCTTGAAGGATCGGTATATCCGGGAGTTTTAGCCATAAAGAGTACGCCTATACTCATCCCGATGGCCCAAATTGCTTGAATGACGGTATCTTCCCGTTGTTTACTCTTCAGGGAAACAAAACCAATGATCAGGGCAGAAATCAGGGCAAATACCATTGCTCCGACCATTGGACTGAGATTCGGCATGATTCCTGTGGCAGAAAGATAGAGGGCCATGCCGATGCCTCCCAGAACCGCATGACTGATTGCTCCTGCAAGACTGGATATGCGCTTTACCGTTACGACAGATCCCAAAACACCAAAGAGAACAGAAGAAAGAACCCCTGCAAAAAAAGCATTCCTGAAAAAAGGCAAATTAGGGTTGAAGAGCGCACTGAAAAACCCGACACTTTCAAACATTGCCTTCCTCCCTTGGAAAATGACAGAAATCAGCAGGGATTTCCACATCATGCCTGACCTTCTTCTCATCGCCCCCATCAACTGCCTCAAGAGTATGCTGCACTACGGTTCGTCCTTCCTTGCCACTCTTGTGAGCATCGATACAAAAGACACGGTCGGTCAAGGAAGAAACGCTTTTCATGTCATGGGTGACAATGAGAATGGTTGTCTCTCCTTTTAGTTTTGCCAAGGTGCTGTAGAGGCGTTGCTCGCTCGTTTTATCCATATTTGCTGTAGGTTCATCCAAGATCAACATAGAGGGGTTCCCGATGAGAGCTCGGGCGACGAGCACTCTTCTTCTCTGTCCTCCACTGAGGGCGTTGTAAGGTCGTTTAGCGAGATCTTGCAACTCGACAAGACTTAAGGCTTTCAAGGCAGATTCGTTGGTTTCTCTTGCAATGGGGTTGCTCCTCTTTGTCAATGCACCCATCCTCACTACTTCCAATACGGAAATAGGGAAGGTGGGATCATAGTTGACATGCTGAGGCACATACCCAATATTCGCCAGACTTTTTTTTGGGGCCATTCCAAGAAGTTCAACAATTCCCTCTTGGGGTTGCTCCAAACCAAGAATCAACTTCAACAAGGTGGTTTTTCCCGCTCCATTGGGACCTACAAGCGCGATGAACTCGCCACTATGAAAATGAAAAGACACCTCTTGAAGGACCGTATGGTGAGGATACGAAAACGTTACATCTGAAAATTTCAGGGCAACAGGTTTATCAAGCATTTTTACTCCTAACGTACAGGTAAAAGATAGTCAATCGAGTACTATTTTGCAAGTCATTTGCAAATATATCTCAATCTCATATCTTCCAAGAGACGCCAAGGTATGATTCAATGACCTACCAGGAGGATCTCATGATATACAGTCACAATGAAAACGCCCCAAATATTGGAGAGCATTGCTACATTGCTCCTACAAGCGATGTAATTGGCAAGGTAACCCTTCGTGCAGGCTCCTCGGTTTGGTTTCATGCAACACTGAGAGCAGATGTCAATACTATTGAGATCGGAGAGCAGACAAACATCCAGGACAATGCAGTACTGCATGTAACCAAGGATCAAGGGCTCTCGATAGGAAAACGCTGTACGGTAGGACATGGAGCAATTCTGCATGCCTGCAGCATTGAAGACGATTGTTTGATCGGAATGGGGTCGATTATACTCGATGGCAGTCATATTGGAAAAGAATCCTTAGTAGGAGCAGGTGCTCTGGTCCCTCCCAATAAATCCTTTCCTCCAAGATCCCTGATCATAGGATCCCCTGCAAAAGCAATCAAGACACTCACAGATGAAGAACTTCAGCGCATGAAAGACAACACCCAGGAGTACTGGGAGTTTGCCTATGACCTTAGTCAAGAAATTCAGACGATCAGTTAGGTTCATTGGCTTGTTCAAACTTCCTGATGGCCTCAGTCGTTCCTCCTACCACCAAAACATCATTCTCATAGAGCATCATGTCCGGTAGGATATCACTGATTGCCTTTTCATCCCTGATTACTACAATGATATTCAGACGAAATCGTTTGCGCAAGTTCAGCTCTGCGACCCTCTGATTTGCATAGGTAATAGAGAGAGAAATATTGGCAATGGAGAAATCATCACAGAGCTCCAAAAAGTCCAGAGTGCTGGTAGAAACCAACGACCGTGCAAGACGTGCGCCCATCTCCACCTCAGGAAAGACAGCTTCAGCGCCGATACGTTCAAGCACCTTCCCATGGTTCACACTGGTCGCCTTTGCAATTACTCGGGGAATCCCAAGCTCTATTAGACTCATGGTTACAAGAATATTCGATTCAAGATCCTTTCCAATGCAGACAATGACGGTATGACAATGAGAAATACCCGACTCGTGAAGGATCTCTGGAGTAATTGTTTTTACAGGATAGATATTCTCCAACCGATCTTTTACCGCATCAAGCTTCTCGGCTTCTACCTCGAGAACAATTACTTCTTTACCCGCTTCTGTTAGCTCCAAAGCCAAAGAAAGTCCAAACCTACCCAGTCCTATTATACCAAATGCATCAGGATCAAATTCCTTCTTTTTCATGCGTAATCTCCTATCCAATGAAAATCTGCTCTTCCACATACTTCAGATGAGAAGGCCTTGCCTTCATACTTGTTGCTATGGTTATCGGCCCCACCCTTCCAGCGAACATGATGATAATCAATACAACTTTTGATGCAGAAGAAATAGTTGGGGTTATTCCTGTTGACAGGCCAACTGTTGCAAATGCTGAAACGGTTTCAAACAAAACACTAAGAAATGAGAAGCGAGAGCCTTCGGCAAGCAAAATCAGAAAACTTCCGCCCAAAATGAGCAAGGCAGAAAGCAACAATACTTGATAGGCCTTGAATAGACTTTCCGTACTTATTTTGCGCTTGAATGCTGCTGGCTCCCGTCTGAACATCAAGGAGCCAAGACTCAGAATAAGAGCAAATGTAGTTGTTGTCTTGATCCCTCCTCCTGTAGAACCGGGAGAAGCTCCAATATACATAAGCCCCATCAAAAAGAGCTGCCCCCCTTGACTGAATGAACCAATATCGACGGTATTAAAACCAGCAGTTCTCGCTGTAACGCTTTGGAAAAAAGCACTGAGTGGATTGAGCCGTTCTTCAATCAAAAAAAAGATAAATCCTATGGTAATCAGACACAGGTTCATCAATATTACAATTCTGCTATGCATGCTCAATCTCTTCCATCTACGATTCTTTGCACAATCAGCCAAAACAAAAAAGCCAATTCCTCCGAGAATGATTAAAAAAGCGGTAACAAGATTCATCAGCAGATGATTCTTATATCCTGTTAAGCTTTGGTAACCACCCATCAAGTCAAACCCAGCATTATTAAAAGCAGAAATAGTATTAAAAACAGCATGTCCTAGAGCATCAAGAGGTCTATAGGTAGAACGAAAAATAAAATATTCAAGCAGGATACCGATTCCCTGAAAAAACAAAGCGGCAATAATTACGGTACGTACTACTCTCAGAACACCTTGCAACGATGAAAGATTATATGCTTCCTTGATGAAAGTCCTCTGAGAAATACCAATATTCATCCCGAAGAGAAGACTGAAAGAAATTACCATTGAGGCAAAACCCAAACCACCAAGAAGTATAAGAACTGCAATAACAGTTCGCCCAAATATACTGAATGTCAATGCTACATCTACAGTTACCAGACCAGTGACACAGACAGCACTCGTTGAAATAAAAAGGGCATCCAGATATGACAGAACAATATTGTTGTTCAAGGAAATAGGCAGAGACAACAAGGCCGATCCCATTAAGATTATTCCTATGAACCCTAAAAGAAGCATATGATTCGGACTCAAGCCGTTATGTTTTCCTTTCATGATGAAAGAGTGTATCCTTCTCAGAATTGAGGTTCAACCGCTTTACCTAAGAAGTAGCCTTGTCGATACTAATTCTTAGTTGTATACTGTTATTATCATATTTGACAAGGAGACTACACATGCTTTCATCACAGGTTGCCACCTTACTCAACGAGCAGGTGAATAAAGAGTTCTATTCGGCTTATCTCTATCTTGATATGGCAAATTTTTATGCAGACAAAGGACTTCTGGGATATGAGAACTGGTTCAAGGTCCAGGCTCAAGAAGAAATGAGTCATGCAATGCTCTTCAGACAATACCTTCAGAACAACGGACACTTTGTAAAGCTTGGTGCAATCGCTGATCCAAGCAAGGAGTATACAGATCTCAAGGAGCCGTTGCTCGATGCACTAAAGCATGAAGAGTATGTCACAGCCTCCATCAATGCCATCTATGAAGAAGCTTTGAAGGGAAAAGACTTCAGAACTCAGCAATTCCTTGACTGGTTCATTAAAGAACAGGGAGAGGAGGAGATGAATGCCCAAGAGAACATCCAGAAGTTTGAGGTTTTCGGAACAGACAATAGAGGCTTGTATCTGCTTAATCAGGAGTTGATGACAAGAGTATTCAGCCCACCTTCATTGGTTCTTTAGGATGTAGGATGCAGAGAAAACCCATCAAGAGAATTACCAAAGGCACGGTACAGTATGACGGAGCAGGCGTCAAGCTTGTTCGCGT
>CAZJMG010000002.1:0-43274 GCA_964547185.1 uncultured Sphaerochaeta sp. | reverse complement strand
GAATTACCAAAGGCACGGTACAGTATGACGGAGCAGGCGTCAAGCTTGTTCGCGTGATAGGATACGATGATGTAAAAGAATTCGATCCTTTTCTGATGCTCGACGCTTTTGATTCTGAAAACCCAGAAGACTATATCAAGGGTTTCCCTTGGCATCCACATAGGGGAATTGAGACGGTAACCTATCTCATTGACGGAAAAATTGAACATGGCGACAGTCTTGGCAACAGTGGATCCATCGATGAGGGTTGCTGTCAGTGGATGACATCAGGAAGTGGCATTATCCATCAGGAAATGCCGCAAGTAAGTGACCGGATGATCGGAACCCAACTTTGGATTAATCTTCCAAAGAAGGATAAGATGACCGATCCCGCGTATCGAGACATCAGAAAGCATCAAGTTCCGGTAGTCAAGGAAGGTCCAAACGAGATACGCATCATCAGTGGCTCCTACAAGAACGTTGACGGACCCGAACAGGGAGATTACGTCAAGACGCTCTTTCTTGATGTATTGCTGACAAACAATGAAACCTGGCAGCTTACACTCGATAGAGAGCAGACTCTCTTTATCTATCTGGTTCGAGGATCTGTTGAAACCGACAACCAAGTGGTTCCTTACCATAAGGCGATTCTCTTTGGGCCTGGGGACACCTTGGAAGTGAAAGCACTCGATGAGGGGACTCGTTTTTTCCTGTATGCAGGAAAACCTCTTTCACAGCCGATCGCTTGGGCAGGTCCGATTGTGATGAATACGCAGGAGGAGCTGAGGCTTGCTCGGAAAGAAATACAGGAAGGGACATTCATCAAGCACTCCTAGCCGTACATACTAAATTGGTTCCGACTGTCTTTTTCAAGGCAGTCGGTTTTTTTGTATTTAGACAGAAGTAAGCATTAGTTGACATTGTACTAATACACCAGTACAATAGTACAAAAAAGAGGGAGGAACTCGTGAAAAACACAGAGGAGTCGAAACTTGATTTCAGCCTTGATGTAAAGAGCGGGGTTCCATTTTATAAACAAATCATCTTTCAGGTTGAGATGGCCATTGCAGACGGAAGACTTGAAAAAGGAGCTCAGCTTCCAACCGTTCGCAGTCTTGCCGTAGACTTGAGTATCAATCCCAATACGGTCGCAAGAGCCTATGCTGAGATGGAAATCAGAAACATCGTGGTGACTCAGCAAGGTTCAGGAACCTTCATCAGTGACAGAAAAGTGAACATTGATGCCATAGAGCGGGAACGAATCCTCGATTCAATTAGCAAATCATTTCTCACCAAGGCGTATTCATATGGATTTTCCTTGGACGAGATCATGCATGCAATACAAGACCTTGGCAAAGAGGCACAAAAAGGGAGGGACACAACCCATGATGAATCTTTATAAGAAGAAGATAGAACGAATCAAGAACATGAAAGGATTCGTCCTTAAAAGGGATTTTAGCTACAGTGCACTTTCATTTCTGATATTTTCCTTGTTGCTTGCCCTTGGTGCGGTGTTACAATTTCAGCTGTATCCGCATACTTCGCAACAATCGTTGATTTCTGCAGGTTCAGCATGTATTGTCGGCTCGCTTCTCATCGCACTCTTCCCTCTCTGGTCTGTGGTGATGACTATCATTCTGATAATTTGCTTTGGAGTGCTTGGATCTCTTTCCATACAGCTCTACCCGATTGCAATTCTGGGCTCATTGGCTCTTCTGTTCTCCCCCGCATTCCAATTGGTTTATCATTGGGACAAGGTGATTGTACTCAGGCTCGGGAAGTTCAATAAGGTCAGAGGCCCCGGCTTGTTTTTACTCATTCCACTTTGTGATCGTATTGCTGAATTCATCGATATGCGTATTCGGGCTACCGATTTCAGCGCAGAGAAGACCTTGACCAAGGATACGGTCCCCGTACATGTCGATGCTCTTGCTTTTTGGATGATATGGGATGCAAAACGAGCAATTCTTGAGGTCGAGGATTATACCGAAGCGGTCATCCTTTCGGCACAGACAGCCTTGCGCGACTCAATCGGAAAGCATCGACTGAGCAGCCTGCTCTCTGAAAGAGAGGAATTGGGGAGGGAAATCCAGCAGGCTTTGGATGCAAAAACCAATCCTTGGGGGGTTTCAATCCTGTCTGTTGAGATAACCGATATCATCATTCCCAAGGAGCTCGAAGACTCATTGAGCAAACAAGCCCAAGCAGAGAGGGAAAAGGAATCGAGGATTATCCTAGGTGCTGCAGAGGTCGAGATAGCAAAGAAATTTACTGAAGCATCAGAGCAATATGCCAAAGACCCTATTGCCTTGCAACTGCGCTCGATGAATATGATCTATGAAGGCATCAGACAAAACAATTCCATGATGCTCATGCCTGCTTCCATCCTCGACCACATGGATTTCGGCGCTGTCATGGGTACTGCTGCAATGCAGAAAATTGAAGAAGAAAAACGAACCAAAGAAAAAGAGGGGAAAGCACAATCATGATCAAGATTGAAAAAGTATCACGCAACTACAAGACAGGGGAAACTGTTGTAAGAGCTCTGAAAAGTGTATCGATGAATATCGAACCAGGTGAATTCCTCTCGATCGCAGGCCCTTCTGGCTCTGGAAAGACCACCCTGCTGAACCTTATCGGTTGTATAGACAGCATTGATGCAGGAGAGATCTACATCCAAGACAAGGCGATCAGTACAATGAACAAGGAAGAAAAAACAAAATTCAGGAGAAACAATCTTGGATTCATCTTCCAGACCTACAACCTTATTCCTGTTCTTTCGGCCTATGAGAATGTCTCCTTTGTACTCTCCTTGCTCGATGTCCAGCCGGATGAAATTCGAAAAAGGACCTATGAAGTCCTCAAGGAAGTGGGCCTTGAGGGTATGGAGGACCGAAGACCGCACAAGCTCAGCGGCGGACAGCAACAGCGTATTGCCATCGCCAGAGCTTTGGTAAAGAATCCGCAGATTATTTTAGCGGATGAACCGACGGCAAATCTTGACTCCAAGACCGGGGAAGAAATCCTCAAACTGATGAAACGGATGAACGAAAAGTATAAAACAACATTTATCTTCTCTACACACGACCAAATGGTAATGGACTATGCTTCACGATTAATCCAGCTGCATGATGGAGCAATCGTAAGCGACGAAAGGAGGCGGTGATGAAATTTATTCTGCAGCTGGCAGTCAAGAATCTTACCCGCTACAAGCGTAGAACAGCAATTACCGCCATTGCTATTGCAATGGGGTTGCTGATGTACATCCTTGTCGATTCCATCCTTGTAGGCGCTGAGCTTGAATCGATGCGCAATCTGCGTTGGTATGAGACAGCCTCTTTGCGCATTCACCACGAGCTCTATTGGGAGGATCGTAATTTTCTTCCTTTGGAGACGGCGATAGATAATCCACAAGAGGTGCTGGCGCTTGTAAAAAACGCGGGGTTGTCGGCAACAGCTCGTACATCCTTCTTATCTGACATGATCCTCTATAGCGAAGACTTTGGTGAAGACGGGAATCTTTCCGTGATGGTGACCGCAATCGATGCTAAAACCGATTTTGACGTATACGGCTTTGAAAACACCCTGGTTGCAGGTCGTTTCCTCGAGCCTGGGGAGATGGACGGCTTGGTCCTCGGCAGTTGGTTCGCTGAGGACATTGGTGCAGAAGTAGGCTTTTGGGTCACACTTCTCACTCGTGGCAAAGGGGGGTTTTACGAGGCTTTCGACATGGAGATAGTGGGTATCGTGAACTGCTCGAATCCCAATGTCAACAGGTCTTTGGTCATGATGGACATTCAAGCAGCAGACCTCTATCTTGGTATGGAGGGTTCGGTCACCAGCATCGATATACTTCTTGCCGAAAAAGCTGATGTCGAAAAAGCACAGAAGGCCCTGCAAGCAAGCCTTGATGAGCAGAACTTGCCTCTCTCCGTACATACATGGAAAGATCTTGCCCGCGACTATATTGCACTCGTGGAAGCCAAGCAAGGAGGTACCGGCATGATTCTCTTTCTTGTCTTCATCATAGCTGCCGTCGGGGTTTCAAACACCATGTTGATGGCAATGTATGAGAGAATGCGTGAACTGGGGATGATGCGCGCCCTGGGTATGAAAGATAGGGATATTCTTTTTGCTTTCCTTCTGGAAGCAGGAGGCATCGGCTTCATTGGGGCAATTGCAGGCATTCTTTTGGGCAGTCTGGTCAATATCTATATCGTAAACGTCGGTTTTGATTTTGGGTTCATGTTCCGTGATATGGATATCGGATTCAGGATTGCGAGTGTCATGCGTGGCGCTTGGAGAGCATCAACGATGCTCATTGCATTCTTTGCTGGTATTGGACTTTCCATGCTAGTTGCCTATGTGCCGGTCAGAAGAGCCTTGAAGCTCGACATCCCGACCTGTCTGCATCATCAATAGGAGGAAGCAGAAATGACTATCAAACTACCGGCAGTAGCCTTCCGCAATGTTTTCAGAAATCTACGCCGTTCCATTCTTTCTGCAGTAGCAATCGCAGTCTCGGCAATGGCAATCATGGCTTTGCTTGCCTTGCTCGAGACCATGGAGTCAGATATGGAAGCCAATCTGACCAGTTTTTATACCGGTGAGATACGGATCAGATATGCTGAATATGAGCAGTACGAACGATACAACCCTCTCCATCTCAGTCTCGAAAGCGATTCTGTGATTAATGCAGCACTCACTGTCGAAGGAGTTGAAGCCGCAACGGCACGAATCAACTTTCCGGCAAACCTGTACCTTGACGGTAAAAACAACGGGGTGATGGCAGTAGGGGTCAATTTTGATACAGAACAAGCCTTCATAGATTTCTCCACTCTTATCACAAAAGGAGAGTTGCCCAAAGAGGGACACAATGAAATTATTCTCGGTTCCATCTTGGCACGGGAGCTTGGTCTTGGCGTTGGAGACAAGGTGACAATGCTCACTTCAACAGCCTTGCGGGGTTCCAACGCCATGACCTTCGAGGTCGTGGGTATAGCTTCTTTCCCTGTCGGGGGTTTGAGTACAAAGACCGCCTATATGCCTCTTGATCGAGCCCAATATCTCTTAAGGATGGAACACCAGGCACAACAGGTGCTGCTGCTCACCAAAGATGGATACAATGAGAGAGCAGTCGCAGCCTCGGTACAACAGGTACTCTCTACAAGTCTTGAGCATGGAACAGAAACTCGGGCATGGAAAGATCTGAACACAATGTACTCATATCTCTCGATAGCCAAGTTCATCTACTATGTTATGGGTGCCATCTTCTTCGTTCTTGGAAGCACGGTCATCATCAATACCACCATGATGGTAATCTATGAACGGATGCGTGAGATCGGGACTCTTGGTGCACTAGGAATGCAAGGCAAGGAATTAACTCGACTATTCCTGCTTGAGGGTTCTTTTATCAGCATCGCAGGATCGACGATAGGTACGCTTACTGGAGTACTTATCATCTACATCCTCAGTAGAACAGGCTTGAACTTCACTGAAGCCATGAGTGGTGTCGATATGGAAATCTCCTCTATTCTCTATCCGCAGGTAAACTGGCTCATTGCACTGTTTGTATGGGTGTACGCAATCATCATCTCCTCTCTCGCCACCCTCATACCCTCTCGCAAAGCATCTAAAATCCAAATCGTGGAGGCCCTTCGTTATGTCTAAAACCAAGAGAATTGCATCGATATCCTTGTTGTTTCTTTTGATGATTCCCTCATTTCTATTTGCTCTCAGTGGTGAAGAGATCATCCGCAAGATGGACGCTCAGGCCACTTTTGAGACGTCGTATTCTACAGGGACCATCAGAACAACAGATCGTTTTGGTACAAAGGAGAGTACGTTCAAGGCTTGGTCTCGAGGAGCAAGCGATTCCTTGATAGAATTCACCAGTATCGCCGAACGTGGTCAGAAAATCCTACGAACCAGAGGCAGTATTTATCTCTTCTATCCTGATGCCCAGGAGTTGATACGTCTTCAAGGAGCAGCGCTCAGACAATCGGTTCTCGGCAGTGACCTTTCCTACGAGGATATGACCGAAGAAAAGAATACCTTGAATGATTACAGGGTTGTCCTCAACGGTAGTGAAACCGTCAACGGCCGGGATTGCCATGTATTGACCCTTACTGCCAAGAGCCGACAGGTTGCGTATCCTGTGCAGAAAATCTGGGTGGACAAAGAAACGTACTTGGTTTGGAAAGCTGAGTACTCAACCGCCCAAGGTCGATTGCTCAAAGAGATGGAAGTTCTTGATACCATCACCGTTGCAGGGCGAACCCTGGGGAGGGAGACGAGAATCGAGGACAAAATGAAGCGTGACAGTGCAACCTGGATGATACTCGATACGCTCGAGGTCAACATTCCTTTAGATAGAAATCTGTTTAGTTTGGAGAATCTTACATGGTAAAAAGAAGTCTGATAGCTGTCTTGGCCTTACTTAGTATTGTCCTGTTTCCCTCTTTTGGTGCAGAGAATCCTGTGGTGGAGATGCAACTTTTCTCAGTATTCAGCTATAGTCCACAGAATAAGACTCTCTTTGAACGTGTCGTCCCTTCGCTCTCGATCTCATTAAAATCTCCAAACAGCGGAAATGTGCGAGGGGAGGTGGTACTGAAAAGTCCAAATCCTTTTACTCTTGATGCCACTGCCGTCTATGAGGAAATTATTCACAAGGCCTACTTTCGCGCTCGCTTCCCCTCGTTCCGACTGACAGCTGGAAAGACCAGGCTCAGCTGGGGTGATGGCATGCTCTTCAACGCAGCTGATGTACTGTATGGCAGCAGCGATACCTCAGTGAACTTGACCCAAGCTGAGCTGAGAGGTGAGACAGGGTGGATGAGCAGTATCAATTATCCACTGGGCTTCTTTAGCTTTGCAGAAGTTGTCATCCTTCCCTCAGATGACAACAGCCCACAGAATATGGGCTTTGGAGCAAGACTCTACACAACAGTAGGTGAGACCAAGATGGAGGGAGGATATCTTTCCAAGCTTGAAAACAATACACGAGTCCATAAGCCTTATGTGAGCCTTCAGGGCAACGTTGGGCCTGATTGGTATCTTGCCTCTTCTCTCACCATTCCTCAAAGCGGCAATATTGCCAAAGAGACGTTCGACTCCTGGATGATCAGCGGGGGCTTGTTCCACATTCAATATCTCGAGGCTGATAAGAATCTATCGCTTCGGCTGGAGTTCCTCACCCGTCCTGCAGGCAACTGGAAGTTTGAAGGTCAAGATGATGCTGACTGTCCGCTATTGCTCTATCCTGAGATTGTCTACGCTCCCAACTCCAGTCTCTCCTGGTCATTGAGATCGATTATCTCACCGCTCGATTTTTCAGCAAATTTGACGGTTGGAGCTATCTGGTCTGTGTTTGAAGGATTCAGCTTGGTGGGAAATCTCAGCTCAGCATTCGGGGAGTCTGGGGATTTGTTCAAGTTTAGAGATCAAAAGAGCTCTGTTTCCTTGGCACTCGGGGCTTCCTGGATTTTTTAGCGAAGGATCTCTCCTTCTGTGGAGAGCGTAACCACTGCAATGGGAATAATTTTACCGCTTGCAGCTATGGCGCGTTGTACCGCAGAATCGAGACCTCCACAGCAAGGAACTTCCATCCTGACCACGGTTATGCTTCTGATATCGTTGTTGTAGAATATTTCAGAGAGTTTGTGTGTATAGTCACCTTCATCGAGCTTTGGGCATCCGATGAGCGTGACTTTATTCTTTATGAAGGTGTTGTGGAAGTTTGCATAGGCATAAGCAGAACAATCTGCGGCAATGAGCAGATCGCAGTTCTTGAAGAAGGCCGCGTTGGGTGCTGCGAGCTTTATTTGTACCGGCCACTGGCGCAACTGGCTTTGAGGAACATCTGCATCGGTCTTTTGCTCTGTCTCTTTCCTCTCTTCAGTTGGTTTCATTACCTTCATCCGACTGCCAGGACAGGTAAAAACAGGCTTTTCGTTCTTCATGAACTTTTCGACTGCCTTATGGTCGAAAGCGGGAGCCTCCCGTTCTTCAAACGTTATTGCACCGGTAGGACAGACGGGAAGACAATTTCCTAGACCATCACAGTAATCCTCTCTGAGCAATACTGCTTTACCCTCTACCATGCCGATTGCACCTTCCTGACAGGCACTTACGCAAAGGCCACAACCGTTGCACTTCTCTGCATCTATTTTTATCATCTGTCTGATCATTCAGTCCTCCATTGTTTCATTCATACAGCTATGGTACTATGGAAATCCCTAGCATTTATGTTGTTTTTACAACAAACTGGAGAGGAGATGGAAAAAGAAAAAATACTATCACAATCGATGCTTTTCCAACATATGAAAGCCAATGAGCTGCCTCTGCTTCTGGACTGCCTGAAAAGCAGGACCGCTACCTTTGCGAAGGAATATACCATACTTGATGAAGGCGACTTAACTGATGAGATCGGCATCGTTCTCGCTGGTTCCTTGAACATAGTTCGACATGACTATTGGGGAAACAGAACGGTTGTTGCAAATATTGCAGTTGGGGGAACCTTTGCTGAGAGCATGGCTTGCTCCCAGGTGCCAAGTGCAGTAGCGGCGGTAACTGCCGAATGCTCCACCATACTCTTCCTGAACATCCATAAAGTCCTTACCACCTGCAGCATCGGCTGTGTCTATCATCATACTTTGGTAGAAAACCTAGTACGGTTGCTTTCCCAGAAAAATCTGGAATTGATGAAGAAAATCAATCATATTACAAAACGTTCTACTCGGGAAAAGTTACTCTCCTATCTTTCAGAAGAGGCTAAAAAGCATCCTAAACAGACCTCTTTTTCTATTCCGTTTGACCGCCAACAACTTGCTGACTATCTTTGTGTAGAACGCAGTGCCATGTCCAGTGAGCTTTCCAAAATGCGCGATGAGGGCATTTTGGAGTATCATCGCAGCAGTTTTACCTTGTATTCGGAGGAATGAATGAAACGAATGAGCAGTATTGCCCTATTGGTCTTCACTTTACTAGTACTGAGCTCATGTACCAGTACTCACAGACGACCGGGACCCATCCCTCTTAAGGTTGTTTCACAAAAGCAAGCACAGCTTTTTACCATAGACATCACCAGAGAAGCCTTGGAGACAGCAGGATATCGTCATGGTGATTTCATCCTGCTGGAAATTGATGGAATCATGCTCCGCGCAGTGTACAACAATGTGGTGGTGAATTCCTACATCACCTTGATCGCTGATGAAAAGCAGAGCACGCTCTACATGCCAAAAGCTGTCAAGGAAGGAAGTACAGGAATCCTCTTTCTCTCAAAACCACCAGAGAGGCAAAGCAACTCATCTGTGAGCTTCTCAGGGAATTTTGTATTTACTTTCTGAGTTGGACCGGCTCAGAGAGGATATCGAAGGTGTCACATACTGTTTCAAGCATGAAGATGCGAACACTCTGTAGGTCCAAACCTTCCTCATAGAGTCCAAGGTCCTCACGAATCTCGTCAGTGTAGAGAAAAGCCCGCAACTCTGAGAATTGCCCCTTTGTCTGATAGTCTTGCTGCAATTCCTTCAGACTCAATCCGAGTTTGTAGGAGAGAGCACGTAAATCCTCTTGTTCGAGAGAGACGCAGAGAATAATCTGAGATTCTCGTTTTACAATCATTGCATACGGGATGAAGACCAAGTCCTCACCATTTTTGCAACGAGGACTTTTGAGCAAGGTGCAAACAAGTTCTCCACATTGCCAAATCTCATCAGAGAGTATCCCGTCCTTTTCATCTGGAAACGCGTGCCAGATGAGAGGGTCTATCGGTTGTTGTGTTTCTATGTCCAAGAGCATGCCAGCCTTCCTTTGTGTAGTAACATCATATTCGTTGCAACAACTGTTCGATGGTGAGATTTCCCAACGAGACTATGCCTCGCTCCTCTACTTGTTGTGCTACAGCTTCTCCTGCAGTATCGTGCTCGATTTCATCAAGGGTTTCAAGACCATAGATACCTTGTACCAAATCTTGCAACCTTAAACTATCAAGAGGCCGCTTGGGAATGAAGCTGCTACGGGTGTTATTTGTTGGTGTAATGAAATCCAATTGCGTCATTAAATCAAGAAATCCAAGTAATCGGTTGTGTGGGATGGAAAGACGATCGATCAACTCCTTGATGGAGGTACTTCCCTTTCCTTCCCGAAAATTGTTTCCAATGAGCATCATTATATTCGTGCCCTCAGAAAGCTGTAATGCTGGACTATGAGACAAACCAATAAAGCTGGCCTCATTTGGACGGAACTGATAGACATAGGCTAGTTCAACACTGAAGAAAACCGTCGCCCAGAAAACATAACAGAAGAATAAAAAGAGAAAGACTGCTGCAAAGGATCCATAGATCACCGAGAAATTGGAAGCCATCCCGGTAAGAAGTGAAGAAAACAGACTAAAAATGCTGATTACCACAAGTCCTGCAAGGCTTCCCAGCACTGCAGCATTGAAACTGACCTTTGCGTTGGGCACAAAGTAAATTAAAAGAAACAAGAGCGTGACTACGATAACACTAGGAGCGAAAAGCTGGACAAAAGAGGACCAACGCCCGATGGTGACCCCGATCAACTCAAGGTACCAAGAGGTCAAAACAGATTGTAAGCTAACATAGGCGGCAAGCAAAAGGCTCGCAACAATAAGAAACGTTACATACCCAGCAAATCGTCTGAGCGCATTACGACTTTGGGAAGAACGATAAATTTTATTGATAACCAACCAGACCTTGTTGATCAGAAGCACCATCGTAAATAAGAAGGAAACAAGACCAACCACCCCTAGACTTGTCGCATTTCTGGTATATTGATTGAGGAGTGTCATCAACTGACCACCAGCCTCTTCTCCGGCTAATTCGGTAAACCACTCTGTCATGAAGAAAATCAGGGGCTCAAGAACTCCGAACGTATTGAAAAAAGTAAATAAGAATGTAAGAGCAGGCACCATCGCAAGCAGCGTTGAATACACCAACCCTGAAGCCGAGTTGAGTATATTGTCCTTCAGCGATTGGCGGATAACAAGACGGAAAAAATCAATCAGTCGTTTGAGGTTTTGCTGTGCGGTCACTAAAAACGTCATCTTACATCCTTTGTTTCATCCATGAATACAAAAATTTCTTGGTAGAAATCCTATTGGTCTCTTGCAGCAACTCGTGACGAGCACCAGAGACTAAATGCAATGTTACATCCACCATATTGGCAAAGCGATACAGGTCATAGACCTTTTTCACCTCTTTTCCTGATTTGCCTACAGGATCCTTATCCCCACTGATTATCAGTACAGAAAGGTCGGGGGGAAGTTTTTGAATAAGAGTTCTGTCATTGGCCAAGGCCACTCCATCCAGAAGGTCTTCAAAAAACTTAGCAGTGCAGACAAATCCACAAAGCGGATCTTCCACATATTTGGCTACCTGCTCCTTGTCTCGGCTAAGCCAATCAAACGAAGTTTTAGGATTGGGGATCCCTTTGTTGAATGAACCGAAACTCATTGTATCCAAAAGCTTGTCGGGATATTTCGAACCATGCTTTCTCACGTGGCTTCTCGCGATCATTTTCCCTATCTTGCCGAGTAAACCCTTTGATGCACCAGTGCCCATGATGATCACTCCATCATATAAATCTGAGTGTTGTACCATAAGGGTGCGGGCAAGAAAGGACCCCATGCTATGGCCTAGGAGAAAAAGGGGTTTTCTGCTGTTGTCGGCCAAAATCTGGTTTGTCAGTTCGTATGCATCATCAACTACCCTCTGCCACCCATTGTGCTCAGCAAACCAACCCAGGGTTTCTGAGTTTCTTACTGCAGTCTCTCCATGACCGCGATGGTCAATTGCGTATACTGCAAAACCCTTGGTATTCAGAAAATTGGCGAAGCGTTGATATCTGAGGGAGTGCTCAGCCATACCATGTAAGATCAGAACAACTGCATCGGCCGGCTTGCCGTCAGGATTCCAAACACGATACCACACGCTTTTTCCATCACTGCAAGATAACTCCTTGATGGTCTCCATACAAGCCTCCCCCCAATACTGTTAATTTTTATATAATTCTCGTATTATGATAACAACAAAGAACACACATCACAAGGAGCTTTTCACCTTGTTGAAATATTTTCAGGAGTTTCGATTACATGTCCTCTACATTGCTACTCTGCTCTGATATTCATGGTTCCTTCTCTGCTCTCAATCTTTTGGTTAAACGATCAGAAGAGCATCAGGCACAGGCTATTCTCATAGCGGGAGACCTATGTCCTTCAGAGGACCTGAGAATGTCCATGCTCTTAAAAAATGCAAACAATGTCATCCTTGTCAGAGGAAACTGCGACAGCAGCTATGCTTTTTCTCAAGCACAGCTGACGTACCCCCCGATCAACCAAACTATTGCCTGGGAAGGTCGTACCATCCTTCTTACCCATGGGGACCGCTTTCCCTCTCCCTTCTCTCTTCCTTTGCAAAAAGGGGACATCTTCATCTCAGGACATACACATCATCCAAAAATCCAATTGAACAATGAAGGGATTCTCCATATCAATCCTGGTTCACCGACCTTTCCCCGCACTCCTTTAGGACCTACCTATGCTGTTTTGGACAATACTTCTGTGAGCCTGCGAAGCTTGGATGATGCTGCCCTGATAAGCGGTTATCAGTATTTTTTCCCTCTTGAAAGAGACCAATAAGCATCCAACAACCTTACGAGAGGAACTACTTGAGCAGAGCGGAAATTACTTTTCCCATTGATGAGCAGCTGATCAGGCAATGAGCCATATCCTGCTTTCCTACCTGAGATCTTCTCTTCAATTTCGTCTTTTAGTGCCAGGGCCTTCTTGCCGTAATCAATCATCATGGCGGTTGTTATTTCATATCCCTCTGAAAGGGATGCCAGATTTGCCAAACGGGCAAATATGCGTCGTTTTGCTTTCCATCTTGGAAAATGCAGTATAGGATGAGTGAATATCGGCAAACTCATCCATGCGCACAGACCCACACTTTCCATTGCACCATACAGATACTGTGTATACAGGGCCCAGGAAGCAAGCAATCGTTCATTGCCTCTATGATAATGGTTACCCCACAATAATTCGGCAAAAACCAAGCTGTTGTCCCCCAAGGAAGCGAGTAAAGCCTGTACGGGTAAGGCACGGTAATCGAAAGGAGGCAACCCCAGTCCGTCTACCATGAAGGCGTGCTCTTTCCCCCCATAGATTGACACCAATTCTCCCAGACTTTTTCCCAGTTGTTCACCACCTCCACGCTGATACGCCATGGCATCGAGCAAACGAAGATACAATACCGATGAGGGAGTGCGCATGTCCGGTAAAAAACTCAACATCCCGTCCTTTCGGCAATGCCTTGCCCAACTGATTACAGCACCACTGCTTATGGGATCGAGCCCGTTCTCCAAGCACCTGAGCACAAGTTGCTGCACGCTTCTGCTATCATAGAGTTCAAGATTGGAACCAAGGGCCAAGGCGCTCTCCAGATTCATTGCCGTTGCATGTTCACAACTAGGGCATCGAGGACTCTTGATCGGATCGGCCTGCACTCTATTGCGGGGGCAAAGGCCCCAAAGTCTTCCATCAATGCGCATAGAGTAATTGTCTATGGCGGCCCATCCATGATGATTTGCCTTCGAGAGCAATGCAATCGGCCCTTCTTTTGCCATCACCTGCCCTATATCAGACTTCTCCAACTCCTTGATAAACTCTTGGTTGAGCAACCCCAACCTGTGGGAATCGTATGAATCTCTACCATCAATATGAGGAGTAAGGGTGAAGTATTTAAGATTTTTCAGTCCAAAAACCTTTCCTACCCCTGCTCTGGTGACGTTCTGCCCATTGGCATAGAGCGAAGCATGGTCAACAAGCCGTTCGCCGGCCGGTCCTATTGCTACAAGATGCTCAACGTTCAGGTGTTTTGCCACTGCTGTGGTAGTCATAGAATGCAACTTCTCTGCATCATAAAACTGAACAGTCCCATTGGAGATGGAAAAACCACACAATCTTCTACTTCTTCCGGTGATGACCAAGGCACTATAGCCGCAACCAAGTATAGCTGTGGCCAGTGAGGAGGATCCGCTGCTGATAGAAAGATGTCCAGTCACAGGGCTTTTTGTCACAACAGTATAAGAATTACAACAATACAGAGGAACATCACTTGCACAACCGGGGGCAAAAACGACAGGGTTTCCACTTTCGTACTGTTTTTCCTCTAGCTTGTCATACTGTGCATATTGATCGTAGAGTTTCAAAGCGAGCAATCGACCGCCGAGAAACGCCTTCCCATCTTCTTGGGTGAGACGAACAATCTCAAATGATTCTGTGCTCATATGTATATGTAATAGTGCACGCTGCCTATAAGGAAACGCCAATGGTTGCTTTCTTTTCATATATAAAAAGTACCTACCTCTTAGCATACTGTCAATTGTGTGTCAGGAAAACTACAGTATAGCACATTTAGAGTAATTGCGCTTTACTCTTGTTCACAGGCAAAGGTCCCTGTATGATTGGCATATGAAGAGAATCACCGTAATCATTGACAAACAACAGCTAACTGTACCGATCGGTTCGACTGTCGAGGAAGTTCTGATTGAATCGAAAGTCGTCAATTCATGCACTTCAATAGCGTATAGTGAAAACCCTCATGTAGGCGCCCTTGTTAATCATGAGCTGCATTCGTGTTCACGAAGTTTGGTGGCGGACTGCACTCTTGAACCTGTTCGACTCTTTGGGGATATGGGCAAGCGCATGTATCGGCATTCGATTTGCTACTTGCTTTGTGCAGCAGTTTCCATGCTCTATCCAAACCGGAGATTGGTAATCGGGCATTCCCTTGGGGATGGGTACTATTTTAGTTTTGATGATGACCTCACCCTGAATCGCAATGATATACTCGCTATAGAAAAAACCATGCAAGCCTTGGTAAGGCAAAATCTTCCCATTGAAGAAGTCACCTTGCCGTATGAGAGCGCTCTTGCCTATTTTGAGAAGAATCATTTCGATCAGACGGCCGCCCTGCTTTCCACTCGGAACGACCCCAAAATAACCCTCTATCGATTACAGGGATATTTGGATATTTCCTATGAGCCATTACTCTGCAAGACCGGCTTGATGCAGGTATGGGAGCTCAAGCCCTATCAAGAACGTGGCATGCTGCTCAGATACCCTCGTTCTCATAATGTGAAGGCACTCGATCCTTTCATCGACAGCCCCCTTCTATTTTCAGTCTATCGTGAGTACAAGGCATGGGGTTCTATTCTCAATGTGCAATCTCTTGGGCAACTGAACAAAATGGGAAACCAGAATACCGTAGAAGAGTTCATACGTCTCGCAGAAGCTCTCCAACAAAAAAAGATTGCCAGTATTGCTGATCAGATACATCTTCATAGCAGTGTAAAAGCTGTATTGATTGCAGGGCCCTCTTCCTCAGGGAAAACAACCTTTGCCCATAAGCTGGGAATCCAGCTGCAGGTTCTGGGAAAAAAGACTGTCAAGATCAGTCTGGACAATTACTATCTAGCGCCTGTGCATGCTCCAAAGGATGAGGAGGGAAAGCCCGACCTGGAGGCTCTGGATGCTTTGGATGTACCTCAGTTCCAAGAAGATTTATCCAAATTATTCAACTCTGAAGAAGTCTATCTTCCACGCTTTGACTTCAAGACCGCCACCAGAACCTATGAGAAGACTCCAGTAAAATTGGACAAACGGACCATTTTGATTATAGAAGGGATTCATGGCATGAATCCCAAGCTGACTTCTCAGTTGGACAAGGAGTTGTTGTTCAGGGTGTATATTTCCGCCTTGACACAACTTAATCTTGATGATCATAACCGTATCAGTACAACAGATAATCGAATTATCCGGCGTCTTGTCAGAGACAACAGAACAAGAGGCACCAATGCTGAAACTACAATAGCTATGTGGCCTTCTGTAGAACGGGGAGAAAACCGTTATATTTTCCCGTATCAAAATCATGCGAATGCGATGATCAACAGTGCTTTGGATTATGAACTCGGGGTTCTAACCATCTATGCACAACCCTTGTTGAAGATGGTGAAGCCGTCAGCTGCAAGAGCATATGAAACAGCAAGAAGGCTGCTTAGGTTCCTGGAACATGTGAACCCGATTCCTGATGCTTTGGTCCCAGAAGACTCTCTATTGCGAGAGTTCATCGGCGGCAGTGAGTTTGATGTTATCTGAGACCAAGGAGAACTACTATGGAAGAGTATGATGAGAAAACTATTAGAATCAGAAGAATAGAAAGACGTTTAGGAGAAAAAATCAGTGTCTATGAGCATTCACAGGTCAGTGTGGGTCCTTGTTCACTGGTCATGATACGATGCAATAATAGGAAATATCTTATTGCTCACGGAAGCGGCCCTATCTTTGACAGCCTTGAGGGAGATGTGCAGCAAGATTGTAAAATTTGCCCGACCAATCATGTAAACAGAAAAGTTCTGAATACGTATTTTCCTTTCACCCGACCTGTAGCCAACACGTTAAAAAAAACTTCCATCGGCCTTGGCGACCGACTTGGGGAGGCAACTGAAGGACATATTCAAGCCATACAAAACTCAAAGGCATTCCCGGTGTTTGCCCAACAGAGCATAAGGGAACTGAACTTCACACATCGCACCTTTGACCAAGTGATTGATTGCGCAGCTTTTGCAGTTTTTCAAGAAGGCTTCACCCTAGGCTATGGAGCAGATGGAGACCATCTTAAAACCGGTGAAGAGGTTGCTATGGCTCTCAATGCAGGGGTCTCCATGATTACCTTGGATTCTTCTCAGCACATAGACACTTCAATACAAAATTTGAGTGATGCCGAAGTAGATCTTGCCTATGACAGGCTGGAAAAAGAAGAGCGAATGCTCTTCGAGCAATTATATGAAGACCAGCTTTTCAGCATCGCAGAGGAGACGTTGAAACTGAGCAGGATGCAGTTGAGAAGAGATATTCTCACCTACCACAAGGCTCTTGATCATATACAGGAAATCTACGAACACTATATCAAGAAAGCAGAGAATCCCATCGATTTTGAGATATCCATCGATGAGACAGCACATGCAACACATCCCAATAGTCATCTTTTCATTGCACTGGAGCTCAAAAGAAGAAAAGTATCGATAACCACAATTGCACCACGCTTTGTCGGAGAGTTTCAAAAAGGGATAGATTATCGGGGAGATATTTCCCTTTTTGAAGAAGATCTCTCCCTGCATGCCGCCATTGCTCAAGAATTTCGCTATCGCTTGAGTATTCACTCGGGCAGTGACAAATTCAGCATCTTCCCGATTCTTGGTCGATGTATAAAAGAGGGCTTCCATATAAAAACTGCAGGAACAAACTGGCTTGAAGCAGTACGTCTGATTTCTCAAAAAGATCCACAGCTGTATCGAAAGATTCACAGACATGCACTATCCCGGTTCTCTGATGCTTGTGCCTTTTATCATGTAAGTACGGATATTGCTGCTATAAGGGCTCTGGATACAGTTTGTGATGCAGAGCTTCCTACCTATCTTGACGATGACAATGCAAGGCAATTACTGCATATCACCTACGGTTTTATTCTTGAGGATGAAGACGAGAGGGGAAACAAGTTGTTCAAGGAAGAACTTTTTGCCCTGTTGGTGAAGGAAGAAGAGGCATATGCAGCGTTGCTGAAGGACCACATCGAGAAGCATCTTCAGCTGCTTGATTTAAAGTAGCATTAAAGGAGGCGGCCTTTCGGCCGCCTTTGCACTGTATTACACGTTGTAGATATGCTTGTATTCATCAAACAGGTTGCTCACTGCAAGTCTGCATTTACCACAAACAGTACCAAATTGAGTGATTTCCTGGAGTTCGACCAAGGTCTTCGCTTCACCGCTCTTTACCAGATCTTCAATCTGCACATCGGTGACATGCTTGCATTCACATACTATGCGGGCAACGCTCTTCTTGAAAGGGTTCTCTCTGTTCTGTTTTGCAAGATAGTCATCTATTGCTGCTCGCAAGGCCTTGTCCCCAAGTACCGAACAGTGAAACTTATGCTCGGGTAATCCTCCGAGTGCATCGGTGATCATGGCAGGGGTCATATGGTATGCTTGTTCAAGTGTCATGCCAATAGCCATTTCACTCATCATTGAGGTGCTGGCAATGGCAGAAGCACATCCATAGGTAAGCCATCTGAGATCTTTGATGGTATCATTCTCAACTTTGATGCTCACCTGCATCTGATCGCCACAGGCTAGAGAACCCACCTCTCCAACGCCGTCTGCTTGAAAATGTTCATCTTCCTTCCAGGTGTTCCTAGGATTCATGAAATGGTCCTTGACTACCGGGGTATATACCCATTGACTCATAAAATTTGTCATCTTGTTGACATCTCCCTCAAACGCTTGATAATCGGCGGCAATTTTTCAAGGACATAGGCAACATCTTCTTCGGTGTTGTAGCGTCCAAAACTAAAACGTATGGAACCGTGTGCCAGTTCAATATCCACGTTCGATGCCAAAAGTACATAACTGGGCTCAAGCGACCCACTTGCACAGGCACTGCCGGTGGAAACCATAATTCCTTCCAAATCGAGATACAGCAGAATAGACTCCCCTTCTGCATGAGGAAAGGAGACATCAAGGGTGCCGGGAAGGCAGTGCTCTTGATTCCCATTTACAACCACATTGGGAATTTTCTCTTCGATTCCAAGGCGCAACATCTCCCGCAGTTGCCACAATTTCTTGCTTTCCTGCTCCAATTCTCGCTTTGCAATCCTTGCAGCTACTCCTATGCCTACTATGGAGACAGTGTTGTAGGTGCCTGCTCGCATGCCGTTCTCTTGATGCCCACCATGGATCAAGGGAACATAGGGGGCCTTGTTTCGCACAGCCAGGACGCCGATGCCTTTCGGCCCATAGAACTTATGTCCGGACATGCTGAGGTAGTCTACATTCCAATCGCGCATGGACACTTCAATTTTCCCGATTGCCTGAGTGGCATCGGTATGCATGTAAGCGCCCACTGCATGAGCTAGAGAAGCAATCTCCTTGATCGGCTGGATGGTGCCTATCTCATTGTTTCCTGTCATCACGGAAACCAGAGCGACATCCTCAGAAAGATATTCCTTGAGTACTTGGATATCTACTCGGCCGGTAGAATCGACGGGACATTCATCAATATGGTATCCTCGTTTTCTTAGATACTTCACCAATTCATTGATTGACGGATGCTCGATGGTCGTAGTGACAATTCGGTTTCTCTTCGACCCAAGGTCGATGCTCTCCCGAAAGATGTTGAAAACAGTGTTGTTTGCTTCACTCGCCCCGCTGGTGAAGACCACGGAGGACGGGTCACAATCTATAAGATCTGCTATTGCTTGCCTGCTTTCTTCTATAGCAACGACAGACTCCCTTCCCAAGGTATGCATACTCGAAGCATTCCCATACAGCAAAGCTGCTTGGTGCATTGCCTCTATTACATCCTCAGCCATGGCAGTCGTCGCATTATTATCTAAATAAATACGGTGTTCCATTCTAAAACCTCTTATATAACGATACTGATACGTAGCCCCTAGGGTCAAGCTACAGAAAAAATTACGCTTGAAAAGCTTGGTATACAGGATCGTCGTCAGAGTCCTCGGAAGGATAGGTCATGCTGTGGATGAATCGTAGCTTTCGCTTTAAAGCAAAGCGTATATGATGCTCTTTTGCCCATTGCACATATGCACAACTGTCCGGCAGATAGGAAGCAAACATGGCTTTCCAACGAGACATCTTTTCACACCGTTTTGACTGGGTGAAACGCTGGACATACACCTTGCACGTTTTTGTATGTGGATCAAAAAACTCGCACCAAGAATCAAGGTCTATGACCAGCTGTCTACCATATACAGCTTTCTCATGACAACAGAGACCACATTTTGTACATTTGTGCTCCCATTTGTCAGCCATCATATGCCCCCTTGGCTCAATCGGTCCAACTGTTGTTGTACTTGCTCGTATACTGGTGGTAAAATGGAGAGTGCGGTAACACTGATAAAACCATCTTTCACTGCCTGATAATCGGTACTCTGGGTCTCACAGCGTTGAACCGGGGAGACTCCTCCCTTCAAAGAGAGTACTACCGAAGTACCGAAACGAACTGCAGAAGTGTCAAAATATCGGGTTTGTTCTTCCGACTTTGTTTGAACGGCATCATGATAATCAAGATAGCTGAGAACACCACTCTTCCATTTTCCATTTCCCTTGGCAGGGACATTGATATTGATAATACAGCTACTTGTAGTGAGAGGATAGAATTGTGCTAGATTTTCAACAACAAAGGCTGCTGCACGCTCAAAGGGGAAATTTCCGTTTTCATCACGAGCACAGCTGACTGCCATTGAGCGAAGTCCTGTCAATGCAGCCTCCCGAGCCGCTCCTACCGTACCAGAGTAGAGAATATCTGTAGAGATGTTGTATCCATGGTTGATACCGCTGATTACAAGATCAGGACTTTGTGGAAAAATCTTCCCTTTCGAAGCATACAGAATGCAATCTGCGGGAGTCCCACTGCAATGATATCTGTTTTGAGCATACTCTGTAATGACAATCTCGTTTTTCAAGGTCATAGAATGACTGGCGGCACTTCGTTCTGAATTCGGAGCACAAACCCATATCTCATGACCTGCCTCGACTAAGGCCTCAGTCAATACTCTCAGTCCTTCACTTTGGTAGCCATCATCATTCGTCAGAAGTATTTTCATGTATGCTCAGGGAACACAATACGGGCAGGCTCATTCCCCTCATACGAATACCAGCGAGGGTGGAAACCAAAAATGTGTTCATAGTCCTCCAGACGGCTAATATAACTTGGAAGCGCCTGTTTACTCAAGAGCACCATGATATTGCCGCTAAAGCCATTTGAGACCTGGACCGATCCCAAACACCCCGAGAGCTCTCCTGCCCGTTTGGTAAGCCAATCGACCTCTGGACAGGTGACTTCAAGTAAATCCCTCAATCCAGCCTGAACGCGATTGATCAACTTTCCATACAGCGTCGCATCAGCCTTCATGAGAAGTGTGGCGGCATCCTTGGCCAAATGAGATTCCATCAAAACATATTCACAAATATGTCGATCTTCTTCCTCAAGAGGAACCATTCGAGCCGCCAGCTCATTCTCAGGAAAATCCCTCAGGAATCCTCCATTTTTTAGTTCCTTGAGTTTGCCGAAAGCACCGTCGATGGCTTTTCGTTTATGGTGGATTTCTTCACGCATCGCAGCGGGGCTTATTTTACTGTCAACAATGATTGCAACATACTGCTCATTTTCTTGGGTGAAGGGGAAAGCAATCTCCTTGTATGTTACATGTTGCAAGTCGAAGAACAGCACAGTTCCGCGTTTTGCGCTGAGCATGGTCAGCAAATCACTAACACGGCAGAGTTCTGCATTGAAGGTAGTATTTGCCTGATACGATATCCTTATCAGGGAAGAGAGGCTAAGATTCAAACTAAACAGGGAATCGATAGCCAAGGCAGTTCCCAAGGCGCTTGCCGTACTGACCATCTGATTATCTCCGTAGAGAAGACTTCCTTCTACGGTAATATTCAGACCAGAAAACTCAACACCTTCATTGGCTAAAATAGCGATAACACCCTTGATGTAATTTCCCCATCGGTCCTCTTTTCTGTATTTGATATTGTTTAAAGAGAAGCGCTTGCGATCATTGAGCGTAGCATTGGTCAATCTGACCAACTGATCATCTCGAAAGGATACCGCAACGAACAGGGAGGACTCATCAGTACCGACTAAGGACCATCCACGACAAGCATCCGCATAACTGCCAAGCAAGGTGCATGCTCCAGGCACCTCTGCAATTACGAGAGGATTTTCTCCATATTCCTTGTTGTGTTGTCTAATGATGTTATCCATGCCCCAACCTAGTTTTTATGCATCAATTTTAGGATACTTGCTAGGAGAATGCAACAAAAATACCTTTTTTTGTACATCCAGCAGACTAAGCATCTATCCATACAATCGATAAATGCGAGCAACGATGTTCAAGACTCTTAAAAAAGCCACCATTTCTGGTGGCCTTCAAAGGAATAATTAATTGTTGATATTGTAGCGTTTCTTGAACCGTTCGATACGACCGGCAGTGTCAACCATTTTCTGAGTACCGGTAAAGAAAGGGTGACAAGCAGAACAAATTTCAAGCTCCAACTTTTTGGCTGTAGTTTTAGTCTTTATCACATTGCCACAAGAGCAACGAACCTCAACAAGTTCATAACGGGGATGAATTCCATCTTTCATTTAAATCCTCCAAGGGTATGTGTTCTGCTGGCTGTACGCAGCAGACAAATTTCTCTTAAATCTTGTTTCAATAAGACGTAGAATTCGAGTGAATTCCTGTATTGATCGAACGCAAGAACGCCTCATTATCCTTTGTCTTCCGAATTTTGTCAATGAGGAACGGCGTCATCTCCTGGTCATCCATATCATTGACTGCATTACGGGTAAGCCAGATTCTTGCTGCTTCATCAGGAGGAAGCAAGAGATCTTCCCTACGAGTACCACTCTTCTTAATATTGATGGCGGGAAAGAGCCGCTTGTCTGCTAGACGTCGATCGAGAATGATTTCATTGTTGCCTGTACCCTTGAACTCCTCAAAGATAACCTCATCCATTCTTGACCCTGTCTCGATCAGACCGGTGGCAACGATGGTCAGGCTACCCCCGAACTCAATGTTTCTCGCAGCACCAAAGAATCTTTTTGGTTTATGCAAGGCGTTTGAATCGACACCACCACTGAGAATCTTTCCGCTCGCAGGTACGGTCTGGTTGTAGGCACGTGCAAGACGGGTGATGGAGTCAAGCAGGATGACAACATCCTTCTTGTGCTCAACCAGGCGTTTTGCCTTTTCAATGACCATTTCAGCAACCTGGACATGTCTGCTTGCCTGTTCGTCAAAGGTTGAGGCAATGACCTCTCCCTTGACATGGCGACGCATGTCCGTCACTTCCTCAGGACGTTCGTCTACCAGCAAGACCATCAACACAACCTCAGGATGATTGGTACTGATGGAATTAGCAATCTTTTGCAGAAGGACAGTTTTTCCGGTTCTTGGAGGCGCCACAATCAAAGAACGCTGGCCTTTTCCTATAGGACAGAACATATCTATAATTCGAGTAGACATATCTTCTTCTGCTGTTTCCAAATGGAGGCGTTGGTCAGGAAAGAGGGGAGTCAGGCTGTCAAAAGGAACCCTCATTTTTGCAGAAATCGGCTCGTCTCCATTCACCTTGAGTATCTTAAGAATGGCAAAGAATCGTTCGTTCTCTCTTGGGGTACGAATCTGACCATAGACCACATCACCCGTTTTAAGATACAAGCTCTTGATTTGGGCAGGTGATACGTATACATCCTCAAGGCCACTGAGATAGCTGTTTGAGGGAGAACGCAAAAAGCCAAACCCGTCAGGAAGAATTTCCAAGGTGCCGGTACCGACGATTACACCACCGGATGCAGTATGCATCCTTAAAATTTCAGCTACAATCTCCTGTTTTCTCAGGTCCAGGATGGTATCGGCTTGCATACCCCGTTCAATACCAACTTTGCGCAGTTCATCTATACTCATTGTTGTGTACTGTTCAAGAACGAGTATTGGAGCCTCTGGATGTTCCTCAATATTCAAATCATTAGAGGGTTCCTCTTGCTGATTTTGTCTCATATTTCGGTTTGATCCAAAACTTTGACTCTTCTGATAAGAACTTTTTGGATTGTTGCGATTTTGCTGATTGCGATTGCCGCGGTTATTATATTGTGGATTTTTTCGCTGTTGATTCTGATTCTGATTCTGATTTTTTTGCTCAACATGCTGACTTTTCTGGCTCACAGGGGGAGTGATCTCTTTTTCAGGTTGGGTTTCCACCTTGGCAACCACAGCAGTAGCGGTGCTCTCTTTCTCAACCTTTGGCTCCTCATTTTTTTTGGGTTCCGGTTCTGCGGCAAGATCAAGTTGCGGTTGTACAGAAGCATCATCGCTCTCTTTCTTGGCGGTTTTCCGCGTCGTTGCAGCCTTCTTAGGAGGTCTGCCTCTGCGTTTTTTAGGTTGCTCGGGTTTTTCCTGCTCTACTTTTTCAGCAGGGATGCTCTCTACAGGAGTGCTTTCAGGAGTTTTAGCAACTACAGGGCTCTTTTTTCTGGTAACTTTGCGCACCGGTTTCTTTACAGGCTCCTGTTCACTCGGTACTGTTACGTCAGCTTGATTAGCTACAATTTCTTCGGAAGACATGGGATTAACTCCAACGGAACGAGAAAACCAGAGAAAAACCCATCATGAGGTCTCTGCTGGAGTCTTGTTCCTTATTTCGATAATACAGGATGTATGAATATGCGGGAATATAACAAACTATCAAGAACAAGGGTTCCCGCGACTTAGTAATTTAAATATATTGCCACTTCTTTACAGTGTCAAGCAAGCAGGCTCCCTTGATGTACTCTCTAGCCAGTAATAATGCGACAACAGAGGCTTTTCTTCGAACCGATTCCCTTCCATAGCTGGTAAGTTGCAATCGTACGGCTGACGAGGAGCGACGTTTTGAGGAAAAACCGAACCAGACGGTTCCGACAGGCTTGTCCTCGCTCCCTCCTGTTGGCCCTGCAATTCCACTTACGGCTAAAGACCAATCACTATGAGAGCGATGAAGAATCCCTTCAGCCATCTCCAGGACACACGCTTCGCTGACAGCCCCATGCATTTCCAACGTTTGGGGAGAAACACCCGCTAATTGCGTTTTTGCTTCGTTTGCATACGTTACAACACCACCATAAAACCAAGCAGAACTGCCACTTTGATCTGTCAACAATTTTGCGATATAACCGCTTGTGCAACTCTCGGCAGTGCTGATTGTCTCGTTTCTTCTCTCCAGTTCCTCGGTAAGCAGGTCCACTGGTTGTCTATCACCGTCTACGATGAGACAAGAACCAACAAGAGAACGGAGTTTATCTGCCATGGCATTTCGCCCATGATCATCGCCACCTACCAGATAGAGACTGATTTTTAAATCTTGAAAGCGAGTCCCCCACCGCAGGTTTTCAAAGGAAGCTTGTGCACACAATTCTTCAAGTTTTGCCTCTGGGATGAGAAATGTGGAATACTCACTTCTTGCAAAATCATCATGACCAATTAAATCAGCAAGCCAAGGGAGCACTTGGTCAAAAAACATCGGGTGCATCTCTCTCGGGGGGCCGGGCATCGCCACACAGGCAATTTCTCGCTCCCCAACCGGGATGAACCCACGAAACCCTGCAGCAGTGCCAAAGGGGTTTGGCAAGGGTTCAAACCCTTGCGGTATCATCGTTTGACGTTCGTTCGCACCCCAGATGCGTTCTCCTATACGGTCGTACAGAATTTCGAACATCTTTTGGTCTCGTACCAAGGGGACCTGCGCAAGTGAAGCAACAATTGATCTGGTCATATCATCACTAGTAGGCCCCAAGCCTCCTGTGATGATTACCAAATCACAGTTGTCGACACAATCTTTCAATACAGAGCCAATCGTACCATCATCAGGCACCAGCACTATCCGATCGACCCTGTACCCCAGCTGGGTTATATTGCTTGAGACAAGCTGGCAATGCTTATCGGCAATGACTCCGCGGGTCAATTCTGTCCCTATTATGAAAAGAGCTGCGCTGATATAGGTCATTTCTTAGTACGTTTACTCCTGTAGATGACTCGATATAATTGATACAGAGCCCCACCGGCGAGCAGAATGACAGAGAGATAGATGTTCAAATAAGCAAACCAATTTACATGCCGTGTATAGATGGTTGTACCAAAGGTTTCCCCAGTATATACAGGAACATCATAGATGTGCCAGCCGACCTTGAACGGTTCCATCATATCAATGATTTTTCCTGTTACATCAATGACACAAGTCATTCCGCTATTTGTTCCACGAACGGTTGTTCTACGGTTTTCAATGGACCTGAATACAGCCAGTCCAAGGTGCTGCATCTGGGCAGAGACAGCTTTTGACCATCCATCATTAGTCATGTTTACAATGACATCCGCTCCATTGGCAACAAAGCCTGCATTCAGGTAGCCAAAAACATCCTCAAAACAAATTGGCGTAGAGAATCGCACACCCTCTTCGGTCTCAAAGACTACAGGATCGAAGCCCTTCTCCCACCAGTTGTAATCATTTGCCAAGAGCAGATTATACAGCCAAGGCATCTCTTTCTCGTAAGGGAAATGCTCGGTAAAGGGAACTAAATGCTGTTTCCTGTAGGTGTTCTTGATCTTCCCATCCTCGAAGAATATGACTGTATTATAATCCTTTCGATTCCAAGAGCCATCAGCACCAAACGCCGGCAATGAAGGATCGTCAATTTCTCCCTCTGGATTACCCGTAACAAGAGGTATGGGCAATGATTTCCCGAAAGCGACAAACTCTTCCACCAAGGCTGAGGTAGCAGGATCAGAGGGATGGTTTTCATGCCAGGCAACTGAGGGCACGAACGCAGTCTCCGACCAAAGAATGATATCGGGATTTCCCTGCAAGGATTCCAAACTCATTTTTCTGAGCGTGTTGAAATTATTACGATAGGTAGCATACCCACCTTTCCAGGTGTCGGCACTATGCTGGATAGTGGCAACTCGCCAGACTTTATCTGGTTGTTGCGCTTTCCAATATGACAGACTGGCAAAGCCGAATATCAACGTAGCAACAAAGAGTACTGCATAGGTAATGACAAATACCAGATTTTTTTTAATATACGCCTTAAACGAGAGCCCTGAGCGATTATACAGAGCGTAGAGATAATACGCTAAAAAGGTCTGCGGTAAAATCATCAACAGATTGACGCCCCAGATCCCAAAAATCTCAGAAATCTGTATAAGAGGTAGATAGCGATAGATCGCTGAACCCAATGTTCCATAAGGATAGCCGGCGAACCAATCTTGGCTGAGATACGAATATGCTACATATACAACCGCCTCTACAAGGTAGCCATGCTTCTTGAACAGCTTTTGAGCCGCCTTCAGTGCAGGAAAGAGCAAAAGCATCTCCCCACCTTTGATGATGGGCACAATCAAAATGGCTAGGGGGTGGAATGTTTTAAGCCAGTAGTTAAAGAACAAATAGAACATGAACCCGTAGAAGAACCCGTAGACAGGAGTCAACTTCCAAGTGGTGTTCCTGATTACCGCAAAAACCGGTATCAGTGCAATGAACGCTATAAAACCTACTCCATGTACGGAAATGAGGCCTGGAAAGGCTACGGAGTAGATAAACGCAGAAACCAATAACACAAGAACCTCAGAACATACTGTCCTGAGGTTCCGTCTTGCATGCAAGTCAACCAAAAGATTACTCCTAGAGGGCTAAGCAGGAAGCTCAGTCGTTCATTTCTTTGTTGTCACGCAAATCCCACACATAATCCTTGAGTTCCTTTCCAGGACGGAAAATGGCAACTCCATGTGTTTCTACCGCTACAATGGCACCGGTCTTCGGATTGCGTGCTTTTTCTCTGCCTTTTCGGGTCCGCACTTCAAAAGTTCCGAATCCACGTAGTTCAATGACCTGGTCATTCTTCAAACCGGTCTTCACTTCTTCAAAGAACTCATCAATAATGGTATGGATATCAGCTCTGTTCAGTCCATGCTTTTCATGAAGACTTTCAATTATGGCTGCTTTTGTTAACTTTGGACCTGCCATGGTTACTCCTTACAACGCGTTTACGCGGCATTTTTTTTAACCGATACTACAATCGGCATGTACAGAAAACAGTATCTATCAATGAAAAACTTAGTTACCAAGTTTGTTGAATCGATTCTGCAATCTGGATTTCTTGCGGCTTGCAGTGTTCTGATGAATAATGCCCTTGCCGGCTGTCGTGTCAAGCAACTTGAGGCTCAACGCGAGGGCAGAAGCGGCAGCGTCCTTGTCCCCAGCGCCCACAGCGGCGTCAAATTTCTTGATTGCGGTGCGCATAGTGCTCTTTGCAGCACGATTCCTCATTCTTCGGACGCGGTTCTGACGCTCTCGTTTTTCAGCAGACCTGTTAATCACGTAATACCTCCAAACATATTACCTTGAATACGTATTTCATTTAATAAAGATGGTGTCGGCAACACACTGCCGACGGTCTAAAAACATATCACAGTCTATAAAATCGGTCAATACAATGCTTTACTTCAGCTTGACAAAAATTCGTCCGCATACTCTTTTGTAATCTCCCAACGGCTGTTTTCCTCGTTATAGAAGACTGCACTATAGGGTATGGTAAGCATTCTCCCTTCGCTAGCCGTCAAGGTAATACGCTTAGAGAGTATATTTACCTCTGAAACTTTCATCAAGTCATATCCTATCTTAAGTTTACTCCCTTCTGGTGGATATTTTTGTTTTTCTTCAACATAAAAATCATATTCATACGAGAGACAACAAAGCAGTCTCCCACAAGGACCAGAAATCTTCATCGAGTTCAAGGAAAGATTTTGCTCTTTAGCCATCTTGATGGATACAGGATTCAGCTTATCTGTAACACTGTGGCAACAATAATCCCTACCACATACGGCCAAGCCTCCCAAGACTCGGCTTTCATCCCTTACCCCAATTTGCCTCAGCTCGATGCGGATGCGGAATACAGAAACCAAATCTTTCACCAGTTCCCTAAAATCGACTCGTACATCAGCGGTGAAGAAAAAAACGATTTTCGGCTCACCAAGCAAGAAATGCGCTGTAACCAGCTTCATATCAAGCTTATGATAGGTGATCTTATCACGACAAATCCGCATTGCCTCGTCTTCTTTTTCTGTTAATTCCTGATAACGATTCAGATCTGCAGGGGTCGCGAGCCTGTCAATCCAGATGATATCACCACTGAGCTGCACTTCTCGAGGTTCCGGCAGAGGGTTGCATCCTCTGCAGGAGGAACATTGGTCTTCATCGGGTTCTTCGTTGTAGTAGAGTTCTACTTCACCATCAACATCAGCGATGGCAACCTGCTCTTCTGGGTTTTCATCAAACTTCTGCCCTTCCAAGCAAGCACCATGGCACTTATTGCATCCAGGCTCATACGTCTTATCCAAGCAGTCCGCACTTGCTATCACAACACCCAAATCAAGGCCATATCGCGTTGGAGCAACAACAGAGGTCCCCGGGTACAAAACTGAATCCCAGGCACAGATGCTCGTCTCATTTGACGAGGGGTTCTTAACCAAATATATATAGCCTTTAGAGGGTCGGTTTCGAGGTACCTGGCCCTCATTGGCACGCATTCGTTCTTTTTTCATGCAATTCCTTTGCCCTGCTGGGCTGCACTGTTGTTACGCTATCACGAGGAAAAGAAATTGTCAAACTATTGACAACACTTCATAAGTGATTGACTGTATATGAGTTACAACATTGACGATGGGTTTTGCCCATGGTATAGTCTTACGTACTCCCTTACATGTGAGATTACCTCTCAAGGAGTTTGTATGCAACTATTTGACACGCATGCCCACATCGGATTACTGCAAGATGATAAGATGGAACAACTGCTCGCTGTACAATTTGCAAAAATGAAGTCTGTCAGGCATATCGTGAGCATTTGCAACAGTCTTTCTGATTTTGAACGTACCTATGCAAACCTTGAGAGTGCTGAATCTGTTTTTCATGCTGTCGGGGTGTCTCCTACAGAGGTAACCAACCCAGGCAAGAACTGGGAGGAGCGTGTAATCAGTCATGCGCAGAAAAAGCGTGTTATAGCGATCGGAGAGACCGGTCTTGATTACTATCATATGTTCGGGGGTGATAAAACTCTACAAATTGAATTGATGCTCAAACATCTGGAAATAGCCAAGCATCTCGACCTTCCTATCATCATCCACAACCGAAGTGCCGGTGAAGACTTGCTTCCCATTCTCTCTACAAAGCTTCCTCCTAAGGGGGGCATCCTTCATTGCTATGGTGAAGATTGGACCTTTGCAAAACGCGCTTTACAGCTTCCATTGACTTTTTCCTTCGCAGGAAATGTCACGTTTAGAAGCAGTAGGGCCTTGCAGGAAGTGGCTATGCGGCTTCCTCTTGAGCGTATCGTCATTGAGAGTGAAGCTCCTTTCATGACACCCTATGCATACAAGGGTGAACGAAACAAACTTCACTACATCATTGAAACAGCTAAGACATTGGCCCAGTTGCGGCACATATCCCTTGAAGAGCTGTGTGAAAATCTCTATGCTAACAGCCTCAGGGCATTTGCCCTTCCAAAGGACCTATGAACGAAGAAAAATCACTGTATCACCCCGTACGTATCGGCTCAACAGAGATAAAAGGCAATATCTTTCTTGCTCCTCTTGCCGGTTATACCGACATTCCTTTCAGAAGCCTCTGTATCGACAGCGGCGCTGACTTTACCTATACGGAGATGGTCAGCGCAGAAGGCTTGTATCGTGAGGGAGAAAAAACCTTGGCGCTGCTCAATCGGGCTCCCAACGAAGGACAATACGCAGTACAACTGTTTATGGGGAATTCTGACTCGCTGAAACAAGCTCTGCAGAAGTTGCTCTCATACGAGCCTTCAGTCATCGACATCAATTGTGGATGCCCGGTACCAAAGGTAACAAAAACTGGAGCAGGGTCAGCAATGATGAAAAACCCCTCCCTGATAACTAAGATTGTCAGCATCATCACCACAGAGACAGACATTCCCGTCTCTGTGAAGTTCAGGACCGGATGGGATAGCCAGAACGAGAACTTTCTTGAGTTTGCCCAAGCGGCTTTGGACGGGGGAGCGTCTGCTTTGACCTTGCACGCGAGAACTCGTAGTCAAGGGTACGCTCCTTTTGCAGACTGGACCAAGCTTCGAGTATTGAAACAATTCTGCATCGATCATGGCTATGATGTTCCCATCTTCGGGTCCGGGGATCTTTTCAAAGCAGAGGATGCAAAAAAAATGCTTGAACAAACCTCAATCGACGGGGTCATGTTCGCCCGCGGAGCAATTGGCAACCCTTTTATTTTTGCACAGGCAAAAGCGATACTGCAAAACAGCCCAACTATTGAGATTACTGTTGCCATGAAGGTGCAAGCAATCCTGACGCATCTCGATCGGATGATTGCACAGTACGGAGAACATTCGGCTTGCACTCAGATGCGTAAGCACACCTGTTCCTACCTCAAGGGAGTTCAAAATACAGCACCGGTTAAGCAAGCGGTGGTGCATGCTACACGAAAAGAGCAGTATCTTGAGGCACTCAGTCCACTTGTTGACCTGTAAAGCGGGAAAATGATACGTTTATGAAAGCGACCATGCTAGAAGGAAGTGCAATGAGAGTATTAGTGTTGGGTTCTGGAGCTAAAGATCATGCCATTGCATGGTGGTTTTCCCAGAGCCGTCTGATCAACGGTTTGTTTGTGGCTCCCGGCAACGTCGGAACCAAGTCAATTGCGATCAACCTTGCTATCGATCCTTCAGATCCGGCACAGGTATATGAGGCCTGCAAAGAACACGATATTGATTATGTCTTTGTCGGTACAGAAGCGCCTTTGTTCACGGGTGTCATCGACTATCTCAACGAACGAGGTATTGATACATTCGGAGCTCCAAACCGTGCTTTGAAGCTCGAGGGTGATAGAAACTTCTCCCGTATGTTTACTGATCGGCATAACATACCCACACCGTCGCACGTACTCTTTGATGATGAGCAAAAGCTCTCAGAGTATCTGAAGCGCCATGAGGGAGAACGGTTTGTAGTCAAGAGCAACGCTATTGCTCCTAGTCGGGTCATGGTGGATTCCTGTGATTATGACACTTTGATGAATTTTGCAAAGGGTTTATTGGCAACAGGTCCTATCATTTTGGAAGAACATCTGAATGGCCTTCCCATCACTGTTACTCTTTTCTTGGACAACAAGGGGTATCTTGCTCTTCCCACTTCCAGCGATTACATGAAAGTGGAGGAAGGAGGACTTCCCACCGGAGGCATGGGTTCCATTTGCCCGGTACCACTACAACAAGAAGTTCGACAAGCTTTGATCGAGACCATTGTTGAACCCACTTTGTTTGGATTAAAAGCAGAAAGAATGGCTTACAAGGGCGTGCTGACTATCAGCGTCATCATAACCAAACAGGGTCCGATTCTCGTTGATTACCACGTCCGATTCAACGATCCTGCAGCGCAAGCGTTTGTTCCTCTCATAAAGACTGACATTGTAGATATTCTAGATGCCATGAAGCATGACACGCTCTCTTCTTTGAATCTTGAAGTTTCTACTAAAAGCGCTGTCGCATTGGTTGTTGCTTCACAGGGATACCCTCAAAAGCCTATTATCGGAAAAACTCTCCAGACTATGCCAGCTTCCTTGATACTTAATGCATTTGAAGGGGCCCCCCGGTACTTCTTCGGTGGTGTACAGGAGTATGATGGCAAATTGATTACTACAGGCGGAAGATGCGTTACTGTCGTAGGTGTCGGATATAATATCATGAATGCCAACAAGAATGCCTATAAAGGCGTCAAGCATATCCATTTTGAAGGTGCTTGGCATCGACCGGATATTGGAGACCGTTTCTTTGAAAATTAAATGAGGCTCCGCACCCCTGCGAAGCCTCATTCCCCCGACCTTCCCATTGCTTTTCAAGACTGGCGGCTACCTTAAAAAGGGCAGCCGCCAACTGTGCGATCCCCCACGCAAAGGGAACGGTCTGAAGAAATCGTTTCAGAACACCGACAAAAGACCATTGCTTAGAAGGAAACACAAAACAAGGCCTTTTCCTATCTATATCCTACCCTTAGTTTCACATAGTCGTCAATGAATACCGACATAATTCTCTCAATGTACTAATCCCTTTATAACGAAATTGTACTCCCCAAAACGAACTGAACATCCCAATCTGAGGATGTAAATTCTTTTATACTTTGAAGATATTCTCCTTTCATAACAGCAGAAAGAGAGCCATAAATGTCCCATTTCAGTTTTGATGGAGTTTTATGGAGAACCGTGAAAGAGCCTCCCATTGTAGCTACGAGCGTTGTATTAATGGCGTCTTTGGCAAACATCTTCGTCCCATAGACACTCGCTGTATCATCCAAAACAGTGAACATATCTACATCACCTTTGAGAACTCCAGTAAATGCAAGACGTAATGAACCTCTATCAATTATCCTATAAATTGTCTCAGAATGGAGAACCAAAGCATCTCCTCCATAGGGAGAACCAATATAATCCAATTTGACAGCATCCCAATAATTCAAGCTGGCATAACGTCGTGCCATTAGGAAATCCACCTTGTCTCTTCTATACATATGAGGCAAAGACATCGACAGTTCTAATGAAGATTGAAGTATCCCTTGGTCGATTGTTGCAGCATAGTCTACTCCAGCAGAAAATGCCCAAGCTGGAAGCTCTGGATTCTCTCCTTCGTTAGGAGCTACAGCTTGATCGAGCGCAAATTGTCCAAAAAATCTCAGTCCAGCAATGGGAACATAAGCAATCTCCGCATGTGCAATAGCGTTGAATCGGCTACGCTCATTTAAATTATGATATACAAACGCAGGATTCAAGAACCGCAAATCAAGTGTCGAATCTTGATACATGACATTCTCACTAACAGCGAACGTTACTTTTCTCCAAGGACGAAACTCCAGCCGATGAGCCAAAAACATTCGTATAGTTGGAGTTGTTGTATAATATGTATCAAAAAATACTAAAAGAGCTTCATATTTAAAGTATTCTGAAAAGGCTACAAACCGCAAGTATTCATGAAAATCCACATGATCATTAAGAATAAAATTTCCAATACGAGAGTTTCCCCATGCTATTTTATCGCGGCTGAAGGTAGCATTCCATTTATAAGATCCTAGTGAGATGACAGAACGTTTTGGCGTCTGAAAATCAATATGGACACTTGACGGGATAATATTATTCGCATGTTTTCTTTGATATTGTACAAGTTCTGTAAATTCGTCGATATAGTAAACATTTGAATTGGAAGGTATCAAGGCCCCAACACCCTTATCCCCTACTTTTTTGAGCGTATCATCATCGGTATGAAGACCATATCCATACTGAAGGTCTGAGTACGTATAGAAAAAATCCGATAGTGCCAAATCCAGGCTCAGTTTCACTAACGGCTTTCGGTCAACATACGAATAAACCCATGAGCCATATGAAGAAAAATCAGTATTAGTATGGGAATACAATTCAACTGATATATCTGCATGTGCCGAGAGAGAAAATCCATCCGAAAAATTCCAGCGTAGCTCTTCATGAACTCTCCTTTCCAAAGATTCATAGAGAGCTTTCTCAACACCATCCTGATTAGATCGATAGGCTTGAGTAAGAATCATCTGAGCTTCTGCTTTCGTCCAAGGTCTGGAACCTGAAGGAGTACCAGTCCCCGATAGCAGATAGAGAAGATCCATGTCACTGTATACCGAGCTGGAGAGAGGAAGAACCTCCTGCGCCCCGGTGGACGCAGGAAGAACACCAAGTAGTACAATCAAGATAATGAAGAGCACGCTAAACTGTTTCACAACCACTCCTCTTAAATGCTGTAGGAAACACCAAATGTCAGTTGCAAATCCTGTGCTTTCTGACCTGATTTGTTTCCGAAGTTCTGGATGGTGATATAGTCAATCTGTCCGAAGGTCTTCAGACAATCGGTTATCTGATATGAACCGTTCACCCCGGCAATGACAGTATGGGAGACTGCATCGCGGGTAGTATAGGTTGAATCATTATAATTTCCAGCACTATCATTGCCATCATCAGTTGGGGTGCTGACCAAGGGAGATCCTGTTGTGCCCCCGACACGATCCCAGATGGTGAACATATCAAACGTTCCATGAGCCATATAGAAGATATTTGCAGAAACATTCCATTTCCCAAAGGATTTCACTCCTCCATTGAGATTAACCACTACAGCATCATTTCCATAGGTGTAGCCAAGGAACTCCTGGTTGTAACGCATACCTGACTTATTGGTAAACTCCCTGATTGCCCCGACGTAGTTCAGTCCATAAGCATCATATCCTCCACCAGTATCAGGAGAAGCATTCTGGGCATATCTTAAATACAAATATGGATCTGTATAAGCATACTCAACCGATCCATACCCCACCATCTTTTGCATAGGAACAAAGCCCTTTAAACCAACAAGGAAACCAAAAGTCTCTGGATAGTTGGTTTCTGCAGCACTGGGCTTTGCCTCTCCTGGCAATGAGAATTCATCTACAGCAGCTTGAGCATAGATATTAAGGCCTTTGATGGGAGTATAGTCCAATTCGAGACCAAGAATTGAGTTGGAGTTGCTTCGAATATACAGGTTGTGAAAGATCATCACTGGATTTAGGATGCGAAGGTCAATGAAATTCTCTTCACTTTGGTAGATGATGCTCTCTGTGATGGTAAGGCCAAGCTTATCCTTGAACATTCTCCATTCCAACCTGTGGGACATGAACATATAAATGCCATCTAGTAACTTGTCTTGACCATCACCTATAGTCGATTGCCCGTCACCTCCTCCAATGTAATGAGAGGGATGAGGGAAGAATGAAGATAGGAAGGTATATTTGAACTTATCGGAGAAGGTTGTGAAACGAGCCATATTGTGGTACTTGAAGGTATCGCTGAGCATGAGGTTTCCTGTAGTACCAGCACCCCAGTTGAGGCGATCTCTTCCGAGCTGGAATGTCCAAAAGTCTCCTCCTGCTACAACAAATGCACGATAGGGCATGTTGAAATCTAGATCCATGAGATCGGCAGGAGGCAATACAATAAGGTTGGAGGCAAGAGCGGTAGTACCAAAACCGTTTTTCAAGGTGTGGGTGTTTCCTACACTGAATTCAGAGTACCCGTAGAAGTTTTTGGCTGTTTTTAAGAATCAGTGACTACGACACTCTGTGTCACACTTGATGCAGTACACTGTCATCAGGAGGCAGCCAATATGCCACAGATGACAGCAGAGACACTTGTTGAGCGGATGAAAGGGATTCCTGAGTTCATTCTCAGCAGGATTGCCGAAATACTCGACTCCTATGACAAGGAAAGCACCATCGCTGAAGGGATTCTGTTTGAACGTTGCCCAAAATGTGGAGTGGCCCACCCAAGGATCATAAAGGGCGGTAAGACATCCACCGGCAAGCAGATGTTCAGGTGCATGGATTGCCAGCGGCGGTTCACCGCCGACTATTGCACTTACTCATTCTATTCCCACCAGAGCCCCGAAGCCTGGAATGAGCTGATAAAGATGACGATCACCGGCGAGACCTTGGAAACAATCTCGAATGTCCTAGGCATAAACATCGCCACAGCATTCAGGATGAGGCACAAGCTCATGTGTTCGCTGGAGGACGAGGAAGCCTCGGCCAGAATCTCTGACCAGGTGGAGCTTGACGAGAAATACCTTGTCAAAAGCCACAAGGGCGAGAGGATGAAGCATGTTGCAGGGAAGAAAAGAGGGACTCCTTCTCCCAAGAGGGGCATTTCCCATGACCAGGTCTGCCTCCTCTCAGGAGTGCAGAGGGGAGGAGGCTCCTATCTCAGATCCTTCAACATGGCCAGGCCTACATCGCAGGAGATCATGAACCTGCACCCGCACATTGAGCAGAAAACCTATATATGGACCGATGACTGCCCGTCTTACAACAAGCTGATCGCGGCTCTTGAAAGCGGCAGCAAAGTGGTCTCGAGCTACAAGGACTACGACAGGGTCAATCATCTCAACAACGTCAACAGCTTTCATTCCCTGATTGAGCGATGGTACAACAAGATGGGTGGGGTTGCCTCCAAGTACATCAACAGGTATGCAGCTCTCTTCAATATCAGGTTCCAGGTTGGCAGGATGGATCCAAGCGAGGCTCTTCTGCTGGTGAAATCAAGGTTGAGAGGAATCAAGGGCAACAGCTTTGTGACAATCGAAAGGCTCAAGCAAGAAAAGCTGTTCAGCCCACCTGAATTGAGATGGGAAGCAGGGCAAACGGCATGAAGTCACTATTTGTTAAAAACAGCCAAGTTTTTATTCGGCCACGTCTCAAGACCTACGGTAATCAAGGGTTTTTGGTTGATTGCTCCGTAATTCCATGCTTCCCTACCTAGAAAGTTGGTTGTATCAGTATGATAATATCCTTCCAAGGTAGCGTCGAAATTCCAACTCAGGCCGATGCCCTTGCCTTCGATCTTCGGTTGGACAGAAAGCTGTTTTTCTACATAGGCATAGACATCTGCAAGAGAGCCTCTAAGCTTTGGAGCATCGATCTTCTCGAGCATCAAAGACAACTCAGCTTGGCTGTACGGACCTGTCGTGGAAGGCAGGGAAAGTCCTTGGCTCACGTAAAGGACCTCTATGGCTTCATAGACGTCACTATCGAGGGAGAAGACTTTCTGTTGGTTGGTTGATCCAAAGACGGGAACCAAAAACAAAAGAAGGCAAGCAAGACTAAGAAGAACTAACCGAGATGTGCGCATATTACGACATCCTCCTTTGTATTTTAAAGAACTGTAACAGTATAGCAAAAGGGTGCCAAAAAGGCACCCTTTGTTTTACTTTTTACTGAAATATAAGATTTATATCAAACCAGCGAAGTCATCGGTAACAACATGCTCTTCAGCAGGTTGGGCGGTCATTGCATAGGTAGGCAGCTCATAGTTCTCAAGCCAGACTGATTGCTCTGAATCAGGGTTTCCCACCAGAGCCGGTATGCTGATTATCAGCATGTCCTGCATCAAGGGAACCTTGAAGGTGCGAACAATAACATGCTCTTCCCAGGTTTTATCTGTATACATAATTGTCACAGTGTGTTTTTGACCGGTTGCCTCATACTTGTCACGATCACGAGCGGCCAGTTCAAGAGGTGGTTGTTTGTTGATCTGAACCTCAACCAGTTGCAAGGGCTGAAATTCGGTTTCGTTGATGGTAATTGACTTGTTGTCCACCAAGATGGTGTGTTGTCTTCCTATAAAAAAGAGGAACACAGAAAATGCAAGAATGACAATTATTGCGGCTGAACGAACCCAAAATCGTTTGTTTACTATGAGTTTCATGCCCCTGCCTCCTGCTCTGATGCAAGAGCCAGTCCAACCTGGGCTTGGTCGCGTTTCTTGCGTACTTCATACAACACCAAGGAAATTGTGATGACCCCGTACGATACGAATACCCGGAAATACTCGCCCAATTGCGCCTGTCCGATAAGGTTTTTCCCTGCCATTGGCGATACTATGAACATCAAGTGAAAGAGAATCACTCCAAGAAATACGTTCCTGATGTTCGCCTTTGCCACGGTCGCTCCACCGACCAAAAGAGCGGCAACACTGAACATGCCAATCTGCATATGACTGTTGTAGGTGTTGAGCGTCCCGATATTTTGCAGATACAGAATCATACCGTACCCAGCAAAGACGGTAGAGATGATGATGGAGATGATCCTTGTATGCTCAACCCTGATTCCCGCAGCCCTTGCGACCTCCATGTCTTGGCCTACCGAGCGCATATCCTGCCCAAGCTTGGTCTTCTTGAACCAGAGGATGAAAAGACAGAGCATTGCGATCACCAAGAATGAGACCAAAGGAATGGAGATGCCGAACACCCTGATTGTCAGCAAGTTGTCCAAGGATTTCCTGATACCAATCAAATTGACGGTATTACGGATTCCATATCCTCTTGGAAGCAACAGGGAGTTTGAACGTACAGGAATTACTACGCCCATGCCGTAGAGAACGATCAGTTGATAGATTCCGTTCATGAAGAAGCCGATGATATAACTGGTCACCATCTCTCTGCCTCTGGCCATATTCAGAATCTTGCCACACCACCAACCAAGCAAGATTGAGATTGGTGTGGAGATGATCATGGCAAGAAGCATCCCAGGAATACCTACGATACCCCAGTCAGTGATGAAGATCAGGCCGATCTGCCCAGCCATGGCGCCGAGCGTCATCCCAAAGTTCAAACCCATCCCTGCCAAGATTGGTATGAGCAGACTGATGATCAAGAAAGAATTTCTGACAATTCGAACGAGAATCTCGCTAACGAGATAATTGGCCGAATATCCACTAAGAGGTATACCGAAAGCACAAATAATCAGAAAAAGTATCGGTACCGTATTATTTGCCAAAAAACGGAGAAGCTTTTGTGTCTTTGTCATCTGCAGAGTCATCGTACCGCCTCCGTTTTTCTTGTCAGTGCGTAGAGAATCATACCGTTGGAAACCACTATCCTGATTACCTCACTCATGTCTGTATGGATCATGGAGTTCATTACTGAAGGAGTCATGGTCACAATCCCCTGAAACAGGAAGGTTCCCACGATGACGTTCAGTATTGAAGCTTTGTTGACCGAAGCTCCTCCGATCAGAATTGCAGAAACAGCAGGGAGAGCCATATAAAAAGGCCCCATATAGAGCTGAATAAACCCAAAACTCTGCTGATACACCAATATACCCATGGCACCCAACCATGTTGACATAATCACACTTAAGGTTCTGACACGGTCGACGTTGATTCCACTGGCACGTGCGAATACGGGGTTTGAACCTACCGCTGTCATTGCTGTACCTGTTTTAGTATGTAAAAAGGCCCAGATGATGAATGCCAGAACAGCGAAAAACAGTATCATGCCTGTGGGAATCACTAGATGACTGGTAAGCCTGATTGATAAAAAGTCATTTAATACATGCAGGTAATACCCTTCCGTGGAAATGGTTGTACGAAGGCCTCGCCCACTGTACCCCCATACCATTGTTGGATTGGAGAAAGGAAGAAGAAGCCACATGATGCACATAAAAGCCACGCTGGAAAACCCAACATAGGTAGCGATCATCATCTCACCACCTTTGACCCGGTTGAGCAATTGCCCATATCCCCACCCCAAGACCACGGCAAAAGGGGTAGCGAACAAAATGGCAAGGACAAAAGACATTGGCCCTGGAATATTCACCTGCAATGAAATCGTTGCTCCCAATAACCCTGCGATAATCCCCAAAGGCAGTCCAAAATTCAAACCACAACCACTGTGGATCATAGGCACCATGGCCAACACCATGACTGCGTTCATGCCAAAGCGATTGAGCGTGTCACTTAAGCTGGTCCCGACATTGACCCCTACGAAAGGAGCTGTAACGAACAACAGCAATAAAAACAGTCCAATAATTACACGTGGCAGCCCAAATGACTTAATGAAGCCTTTGACTGAAGAAGTCAGCTCATTGACAATCATACACTCCCTCCTTCCTGTACCTGGCTTTTCTGACCCACCATCAAAAGACCGAATTCTGCACTGTCAACAGTCGCCGGAAGGATACCAAACACCTTTCCATCACTGATGATGGCTATTCGGTCACAAATTGCCCTCAATTCTTCAAGCTCACTGGATATCATGACGATGGTCGTACCACTGTCCTTGTTGTACCTGCGCAAGGCCTGAAGCACCAGAGCCTTTGCACCTATATCGATCCCTCTGGTGGGTTCGGAGACAAAGAGCAGCTTAGGAGCGACTGCAAAAGCCTTAGCCAAGCATACCTTCTGTTGATTCCCCCCTGAGAGCTCTTTCGCTTTCTGCCTTGTGCTGGTGCAGCGGATTTCCAACTGCTTGACATACTCTTCTGTTGCTTGCTCAATTGCTTTTTGGTCACGCCATTTGACAAGTCCTTTCAGATATGGCTTGAGATATTTCTGCTGAACCTGCATGGCTGTAAAGGAGATGTTCCACTGCAGACTCTCGTCCAACAACAGACCCACACCCCGACGATCTTCACTGACGAAAGCCATGCCGGCGTCGAGAAAGTGCCTAGGATTGTTCAACTCGATTTTCTTTCCTTCAAAAAGCACGGTACCACCTGCAGGGAAAAGACCCATGGCTCCATTTGGGATACCGAGCTTCCCCTGTCCAGCCATCCCCCCGATGCCGAGAATTTCTCCTTGATGGATATCAAGATTCACGTTTCTCACCGTCTCACCAGGCATATTCACCCACAGGTTTTGTAAAGAGAGAAGCACCGGTGTGTTTGTATAATCGAAAAGTCGTGCATCCCGTTTGTTGTTGGCAACCTCGCGACCGACCATCCATCGAGCAATATCTGCGATGACAACGCCTTGGGAAGGAACTGTCTTGATGATCTTTCCATCACGCATCACCATGATGGTGTCGCACACATCTATGATTTCCTGCAGTCGATGGCTGATAAAAATAATTGAGATCCCACTATCGCTGAGAATCCTCATTGCTTTGAGAAGGCTTTCAGCTTCCTGCTCACTCAATACCGCCGTTGGTTCATCCAATACGAGCAATTTGATCCCTTCTGTTAGCTCCGTGGCTTCTTTACTGAGTTCTCGGGCGATCTCAGTAAACTGTTTATGTCCTACGGGCATCTGCGAGACCAACATTTCTGGATCCAAGGGTACGTTTAGACGACCAATTGCTTTTTTGGAAATCTCTTCCATCTTTTGTCGATCAAGCACATTCAAGCGTTCACCGAACAATTCACAGAGCATTGTATGCTTCAAGGGTTCTCTGTTGAGCAATATATTCTCAGTAGCAGTAAAATCGGGAAGCAGGCTGAACTCCTGGTGGACCATTCCTATTCCTGATGCAAGAGCGTCGATCGGAGATTTGAATTGCACTGTCTTTCCGTCTATCAAAACAGTTCCACCGTATCCACCGGTCTGATGGATTTCTTCCATGCCGAAGAGGATTTTCATCAAAGTGGACTTCCCGGCACCGTTCTCTCCGACCAATCCCAGGATCTCACCTTTATTGAGTCTGAAATTGATATCATTGAGCACTTGGTTGCCGAAAAAATCCTTGCTGATGTGTTTCATCTCCAGCAACGGGACTATATTCTCATTCATCTGTTCTATCCTTACAATCTTGGGTATGGTTTTTGGCAGAACAAACCCAACAACCATACCCACGTACTCATGAATAAAGGCAACTCCCTGCAAAGGAGGGAGAGCTACACTCTCCCCCTCTGCGCGAGATTCAGATACTATTTAATGGAAAAATACTTGTCTGGAACAACGAGATCTGCATTGCCCATGTATCCCTTGCCCATCATGTATGTATCCTGATAGATAAGTACGTGATTACGAGCTCTTACTCCAGTATTGACATCTGTGTAGAAAGCACCATTCCATCGAGCACTAGGAGTATACTTGCCGTAGGCCTTCATCAAATCAGAAAGCTTCAACAACTCAGCATCGCCCTTGATTACGTTGATGGCGTGTTGGCCAAGACCGGCGGTTGTAGTATAGCCATAGGAGTATGCCCAGGTACCAAAGCGTCCGGAACCACCCTTCTGGATGATTGAGGATTCAACCTTCTTCAGAATTGCAGCAAAGTCTCCTGCTTCAGCAGAAAGGTCGATACCCAAGGCTCCAGGATATCCCATCAAAGGACTGGGAAGATCGGCTTCAATGAAATAACCACCGTAGGTGAGCAACTGCTTGAGCAAAGGCTCTGTATGGGCGTCGTTGGTACAGAAGAAGGCAGCGTTCTTACCATATGCCTCAATCCAGGCAGGCACCTTTTCGAGGATGTATTGCTGAGCACCGGCAACCCCTACATCAGAGGTCGGGTCTGGTGCAGTTTCCATAACAAACTTCATGCCCAAGTCCTGACAAGTAGCACGCATGATGGCAACACGTCTGCTCATTGTCTCATAGCTGAGATGCCTGGGGAAAGAAATATGTACAAAAGTATCACATCCTAGTTCATGGGCGGTTCGGATGATCAAATACCCTCGTGCTACGAAGTCGTTGTTTACGGCCAAGTCTGCAGCACTCTGGATGACACCTGGGTCTTCATGTGCCTCTCCGGCGATGGTGATGATATCCTTTCTTTTCTCCTTGACTCGGCGGAAAGCTTCAGTGGTTCCCGGTATTGCCTGGTTTACAATGATGGCTTTCATCTTTGGGTCGTCGGCAAGACCGCTGATGACACTGATGGTGGTTTCAGCTTCATCCATGAAGTTGTCAGGATAGGTAACATGTTGAATCATGCCACCGGATGAGACAGAACCATACTCTTCGATGAGTCTTTCTGCACCACGCAAATCATCTTCTGATTGTGAGACGGTACCAGTCACAATACCAATGTGGAAGTCATCAGCTGCTTTTGCTGTAGCTTTAGGGGCTTCCTGAGCACCGGCTGCGAACAAGAATCCCGAGATTAAAAGAACACAGAGAATGAGCGCAAAGGTCTTTTTCATAACTACGTTTCTCCTTATTTGGGTAATTCCCCAACTTTCATAATACGTATTTAGATGACCTAACGCAAGAAAAGTTTTAGTTTTTATGAATATAATTATATGTTTTATGCAATTTCGGTATACTGATAATATTTATTCATGTTTTTTATGAATATATGTGAA
>CAZJMG010000001.1:148378-178340 GCA_964547185.1 uncultured Sphaerochaeta sp. | reverse complement strand
CCAGGTAGCTTGGAAAATTTTGTGGTGAGAAAAATCATCGGGAATTAGAGGTAATGTGTATCTATAAGGGGCTTTTCTATTACTTAATATGATATGTCATGCAGAGATATATCTCTGTAAGTGTAGGTAAAGCCTTTTCTTTCTGATATATATATGTTAGGCTGGATGTTAAATATGAGCTGATTCTAAATCAAAATGGATGTAAAACATGGAGTACACAGATTCTTCTGTTTCAGTTGAGACAGATGGCATAACTATCGCTGATCTTGTAAAGATTGTTATCCAAAAGTTTCCTCACATTTGTATAGTGACGATACTTTCCTTGATTGCAGCGTATGCGTATGTCCAAACGACTGTGAAGGAATATCAGTCTTCTGTTACACTCATGGTGCATCCAATAAAGCAATCGACAACGATAGGAAAGGTTCTTTCTTCTGATTTTTTTGATACCAGTAAGGATATTGCAACAGAAGTACAGCTCATTACCAATGTGACCACGTTGCGCATGGCAGCTCGTTCATTGGATTTGTCTTCGTATGTTCGGGAAGATGGAGAAACCTATGAGAATCCTGGAGTCTTGGGTGATTTGAGAAGCAAGGTTACTGTAACAACGGTGAAAAGTACAAATATCGTTGAGATAACAGTGCGCGATCCCCACCCGGTGTTTGCTGCAGACTATGCTAATGCACTTGCCCATACGTTCAATCTCAGACTTGCAGAATTTGCTCAAGAATCAAAAAGAGGTCAGTTGGAATTTTTAAACACTCAGATTCCAAAAATTGATGAACAACTGCAACAAGCAAGTGATACCTTGTATGAGTATAAATTTCGTACAAAAATCGATTTTTTATCACACAATGCAACAACCTTGATAGATCACATTGCATACTTGAACACCAAGATCAAACCACTGTCATTACAGATACTAAAGAATAAGGCATTTTTGAGAGACTCCTATGGTATGGAAGTGGGGGCTATGGAAGACCAAGCGCTTATCTCTGCTCTCTCATCCTATGAAACTATTTATGAAGAGTTGATCCTGTATGAAATAGTATCCAATCGTAGTACAGCAGGAAGTCAAGTTGCCAATAATGAAAAAAACACCACCATGCAACCAAGAGTTGCAGAACTCTCCAACCAGATGCAAGAGTGGCGACGGGAGGTGTTTAAAATTGTCTCTTTCCAAATGAAGGGGGGAAAAGAGGATATAAGTCGCGCGATTACAGAGATAGTACTTGCAGAAGCAGAGATTCATACAATAGGTACAATCATCGAACTCTTGGAGCAGGAATGTAATCAGTTGCCTCTATTACAGAAGGAGCTATCAAGGCTTGTTGGTGAAGTTAACTCTTATGAAGACATCCGAAAGGAGTTGCATTCTTACCGGGAACAGATATCACTTACTGTTGCTGCAGAAGGAAATAATGTGAAAGTCGTAAGTCTTGCAGCAATCCCGAGCCGTCCTGTAAGTCCTAATGTATTGCTTATTTACGCGGTGAGTCTGCTCCTAGGAGGGGCCTTGGGTTTGTTGCTCGCGCTTTTTCTCTCCTTGCGCGATACTTCTCTGTATTCATTCGAAGACTTACAGAGTGTTTTGGGGTCAGAAGTCTCCGTATTGGGTTGGATTCCACTTAAGAAAAAACGCTCCAATGATGAGCTGTCATTGGTCCGGGACGCGGTAGAGCAACACTCCTGTCTTGCTCTGCAATACAAAAAAACTGCAGCACATCTTGTGCATGGGAGAAATAAGGGCCACGCATTGTTTGCAATAAGCAGTAGTATCATAGGAGAGGCAAAGAGTACCTCCACTATATACTTGGGGGTATGCCTTGAGCAGATGGGCTATACAGTTCTTCTGGTGGATGCTGACTTCTTACGACCTTCTTTGTCAGAAATGCTGGATCTTCCAGTTGAACAATCCATCGCCAGGGTGTCCGATGAGACTCCAAATCTTCATATTGCCTCATCTCGTTTTACCAAATTGATGTGCAAGAGCGCGATTGATTATAAAGCTCTCAATGAACTGAAAAGAGAATACGACTATATACTTGTGGACATTCCTCCGCTTCAGTATGCATCAGAGCAGATGGGCCTTATTGATGCTTGTGACACGCTCTTGATGTGTATTCGAATGAATGTTTGCAAGAAAGAAGACATCATAAACTTTTTGTATCATGTGAAAGAGATTAAAAAGCCGGTGGGAGGAGTTATTGCTACAGCTTGTACGACTTCAAATCTCTCCTACTATGCAAAACAATACAAGCAGTATTACAACCAATATACACATTGTGTTTCAAAGGATCTTTGTTCTTCCAAGAGTTATGCAAAGAAAATCTACAGAAGAGACCTGGCAAGAAAGAAGCGCTGTTCATCTTAAAAGATGTCTATGGTAGTCAACTTGACATTTTACACAAAACCCAAGCCTCTTGTATAACGCAAGAGCTGGTGGATTTTCTGAATCAACCTCAAGGGTGATGCAACGAGCTTCTTTGAACAACTCAGATAAGGCAAGAGAAAGCATTGCATATCCTTTGCCTTGGTTTCTCTGTTCCTTGGTTATTGCAACACCGTGGATCATGAAAGAATCATCAATTTTGTGTGCATTCAATATTCCAATCGCTTTATCCTCAAAGAAATAGAGAAAAGTTTTTCGATCTGTTTGTGAGAGATAGTACTGTAGGATAGCTGAACTGCTCTGCAATGATTCTTCAAACGCAAGACTCGTCAATTCTGTCGCTTGTTCAAAATTGTTTTCATCTACAAGTGACAAAGTACCTTGGCTGGTCTCTTTATCTTTATACTGCTCGCTGCTCAGTTGCATCAGATACTCGGTGCGTTCGATTTCAGGGTATCTCTTTAGCAGATACTCCTGTCCTGTTTTACTTTGCAACTCGCGTTGGAAGAGGGCTCTAATAAAAGGACCTCTTGCATAGACTTCCAATGCTCGATGCACCAAGGCAGAGAAATATCCCTGCTTTCTGAGCTGAGGATGGGTAAAGCCGTTGAATTCCACCTCGTCAAGGGTTGGGAAGAAGGCTCCAAGAAAGCTGACCAGCTTTTGGTCTTCATAGCAGAGAAAAAAGGATGGCATTTCTTTATCACTGTTCATCTCAGAGGAAAGAAACACATGATTTTCTAATCCTTCGTAGGAGAAAACCAGAGATTCCAGGGCCAGAATCTGCTCTTTTTGTATTGCCTCGAGAGTGGTTGCTTCAAGTATGTGCATGAAGATTATTCTAGTGAGAAGACCGCCGGGTATCTAGAGAGGGAAGGTGCCCTAGTAGATGATCGTGCAACAAATCTGAAGATAAGGCAGAAGTGATATGACCTTTCTTGAGAATCTTGACAGGAGTTTTTCCATAGCACGGACTCTGAGTTTCATACACGATGAATTGGTCAAATCGTGCAAGCAGGGGAAATACGTTCTTCAAATTGCATGCAGAATACTCTTTTTCAAAATTCAACACCTGCTTAAGAACGTCTGGATGTTCTTTTGCCTGTTTTGAAGTCAGCTTTTTATAGTAGGAAGACGTAAACAACTGATCAAGGGCTGCTCCCGATAACATTGGAACATAGGCATCAGCAGTATCGAAAAAGCATTTGTGCAGGTTGACCACCCAGCCACCCAAGCTTAAGCCACTTAGCGTGACCGAAGAACTTCCGTTCGTTTTAAGGTGTTGTATCAAGGCTTCCATCAAGGCTGCAGAACCACAGAGCATTGCTGTGAAGTTTTTCAGGTGGCCTATTTTTTCAAGATACTGACTCATTTTATTGGTATGAAAAGGAGCCTTCATGTTGATTATATTGGTTTTGAAGTGTTCCTTGTTCTTCAGAACGATTGATCTAAATGTATTCTTGCTCCAAAGATGATATGAAAACGGTTGTTCGTTGTTCCCGTGATGATAGATGAGCGTAGGCGCGTCCCTTCCAATCCACTGTATTACCTCGAAGGCGGGATCGAGAAACCCAGTACAACAGGCTGCAGGGACTTCGTAGATTCCTTCTTTTGTAATGTTTGGCAACTGAAGATGCATACTGTCAAGAATCTCTTTATAGGAGGGACTTTCGATGCTGTGGTTGAACCATAGGTGATTTTTCATGAGCAAAGAGGTCATCGTTACACTGTATTTATCAAGAAATGCATGCATGTGTTACTCCTTCGTCTCTGGTAATAGTGCACTTCGTATCAGCTTGACCCAATCGGTTATCAGAGCAGCGTAATCCATAGTTTTTATCGACTCGAGTTCTTTAGAGGTATAGATATCCTTGAAGTCTTTTACTTCTGCTTTTTGGGCAATGTGTTTTGCAAACTCAATAGTCAGGGTACTGAGAAAGAATACCAACATATCCAATGCAACATCCTCACGGATTTGCCTGTGTTCGATTGCTTGGCACAGCATTTGCTGCATGTATTTCCGATTCATACTTTTCATCTGTTCAATACTTACATCAACGAGAGGCCCTGTCAGTGCTTGATATAGTAGTTGGCTGAAGAGAGGATTTTCTAGGTCAAATCTACAGCCCTCCATCATAAGAGAGGTAATCTTCTCAAAGAAATCGTCATTCTTGACGTTTCTTTGGCACTCTTCTAGGTATTGGAGTTTCCTTTGACCGGCTATATCCAATATATAGAGATACAGGTCGGTCTTGTCTTTGAAATACTGGTAGAGACTTCCTTTGGAAATACCAGCATTCTTTACAATGGTATTTACCGAGGCTTCTGTAAATGGTTTGGTGGAAAATTCCTTCAGGGCATAGGTAATGATGAGTTCTCTTTTTTGGGGTGGTAAATTAAGAAATGTTTCGGTGGGCATGTTGGGTTCCTTCGTGTGACCAGGTGGTCATACTCTAGCATGACCACCTGGTCATGTCAATCGAACGAATCAAAGAGCTATGGGAATCGACAAAAGACTTTCTGCACAATACACTGTCAGAAGGAGAGAAGACTTTGGATATTGCAACCTTTTGGGTAAATGGTATTGGGTTTTCGATGCTGTTCGGCATTTTCTTTTTAACCTATCTATCTCATAGGACGAATCGTCATGTGATGTTCTCCCAATATCTTTGGTATATTGCTCTTTCATGGCTGTGGTTTCTCTTTCAGTTTATTGGTTTTATGTATCAGGTGTTGCTGCAGCGGGATGTGCAAAGCATCATAATGGTCATAGCCGTTGTTCGACTTGTATTTACCATAATGGTGTTCCATCGGATTCCTTTGTTCATCGACACCATTGTCTATGGATCGATATCAAACAAAGCGAGAGGAATCTCTTTGGTTATGGCCTTCTCTGTTATGGCAATCTTGGCTCTGGTTGAAATCACAAAAGCTATAGGCATAGGTCCATATATTTCGGTTTTCTTAAATGGTATGGTAGGGGCTTTTTTTCTGTTTGCATTCATCAAGATTAAAAATCAACAGCATTATCGGGCACAGAGGATGCGGTCGTTTTTACTCATCTCAGCAGTGGCTTTTTTCTTCTTTGGTTGGTATGCCGCTCTGTTCATTGTGTTTCCTCATCGTCATCGTCCTTCCTTTGATGCCTTGGTTTCAGCACTGTTCATCATCGTATGGTGTGTTAATGATGTCATGATATATCTGAGAGAGTTTTCTTCATCACAAGCAATGGAAACAAATCGGTTGAACACGTTCTATGATCAACATCAACTCTCAAAACGGGAACAAGAGATCATCAAATTGCTTGTAGACGGTCTGTCATATAAGGAGATAGCTTTCAGACTCTCTGTATCTCCGCGGACTGTTGAAACGCATGTCTATCGAATATTCAAGAAATGCTCAGTTTCAACTAAGTTGGAGCTGGTAAACAAGATATTCTCATTACGTACTTCTACGTAATCAGATTTACTGAACAATTACGTAACAATTCGGACTGGTTGCCTCCTCCTGCTTTTTGTAGTCTCTGCACAGGAGGCTTTCATGAAGCAAAGCATAGGAATCGTTTTGGCACTTTTTTTACTCGGAGGGTGTCAAAGCGGGCAAGGTAGATGGCCTGACGGGTCTTGGGAAGGTGTAGCAGCCTTGGATGGGGTACCCTTTTTTATCAGTCTTGATATAGAACAAGGACAAGTGTTTGCAAGCATACCCGAAATGTTGATAACACGGACTTCTGTGCAATCAAGTCTTGGGAGCAACGGGCAACTGCATGCAAAGCTCATCCTTGGTCCCTCTAGCCTGGAAATGGTTTTGACAGAAGAATCAGACAAGCTAATTGGAAAAGTAATTCAGAATACCAGCGTTGGACGTATTGAATTACATCCAAAGGGGTACCGAAAAATCCATCGTATACAAACTCGTCCATCTCGTGAAGGAGAGGCTGTCGCTTTAAAGACTCCGTTCGGGATTGTTCATGGTACGTTTCTCGTTCCTGATACAAAAAAGCCCGTTGCCGCGGTACTTCTCATAGCCGGTTCCGGCCCTACCGATCGTGACGGGAATTCCGAAATCATGGTCGAAAACAACGATATGCTGTGGCATCTTGCACAGCAATTGCGCGAGGCGAACATTGCTTCTTTACGATATGACAAGATGGGAGTTGGAGAAAGTCAGTTCAGTGAGGGTTTTGAGGAGAAAGAGTATACCTTCGATGATTCTGTTGCTGTTGCCCAGCTATTGCTTGCATTCTTAAAGGCAGATTCAAGAGTTGACAACGTAGGGGTGATCGGTCATTCGGAGGGCTCCTTGACCGCCCTGCTCTCGGCAGCAAAAATGGAAGTTGACTTTGTAATCTCCTTAGCAGGGAATGCAGACCCGATCGATGAACAGTTAGTGAAGCAAGTACAGAGAGTTAACCAAGAAGCAGCTCTCGTGCTTTCACAACGATTGGAGCAGATTGCTCGTTCAGAGTACCAGAAGACAGGAAACGCTCTTGTAGATGCGCTTGTTCTGGAAGGAAGCGAAGCATACCTTGCACGATGGATGGCCTACAACCCAAGCGAGATCTTACAGGCTTGCAACGTTCCAGCCTTGGTGATCAAAGGTGATTGTGATGAACGATTACTCTTTGAGGATGATTGGTTCTCAGAAGCCGGAATGCCCGATCATGTTCAGTTCAAGATAATTAGAGGCATGTCCCATCTCTTGAAGGAGGTGGATACTCCAGCCGATGTCCCGCGAACCTATCGAGAGAGAACCCTGGCTGTGCATCCTGAATTAATCGAGTTGATAACTACATATATTAGAAATTTTTAGGAGGATTTTTATGCAGACGGAAACAATATTGCTGTTTGCTCCACTGGTAATCTTGGAATTGATACTTAAAGGAGTGTGTCTTACAGATTGGTTTGGGCGTACACGGTATAACAAATTGTCAAAACCTGCTTGGTTGCTCATCATTCTGTTTATCAATCTCTTCGGTCCGATTGCGTATCTGGTATATGGGAGAAAGACCTATGGCAATGATTGAGATCAAGCAAATTTCGAAGCGATATCGGCACGTGCAAGCTCTGAAAGAAGTTTCTTTCTCCGTTCCTACTCAGTGTGTCTTTGGACTCCTCGGTCAGAACGGAGCAGGAAAAACAACCTTGATAAGGATTCTTGCAGGCCTTATCAATCAGAGTTCAGGAACCTTTACCATTGACGGAATGACCATGCCTGCCTGTAAAGAGTCAGTTGGCTATCTATCTCAGACGCCATCCTTTTATCCCTGGATGACCGGCAGGGAGTTGTTGACCTTCTCGGGACAGCTCTATGGGATGGATCCTCGTGAGATAAAAAAGAGAATTCCTCAGTTGTTGGACTTGTGTAAGATTGAGCATGCTTCTCATCGTAGGATCGGTGAATATTCTTCAGGAATGATCCAGCGCCTTGGAATTGCTCAAGCAATTCTACACAAGCCGAAAGTCGTTTTACTTGATGAGCCCGCCTCGGCTCTCGATCCTTTAGGCAGAAAAGATATCCTGCAATTGATCAGGACCTTGCGAGAAGAGACAACGGTTTTCATGTCCAGCCATATTCTAGAGGATATGCAACGTGTTTGTGATGAAGTAGCCATTATTCGTGAAGGTTCTCTGATCTTGCAAGATACCATGAAAAATCTTCTAAAGTCTCAAGCGCAACCAATAATTCGCTTGGAGTTTGAGACTATGGCAGCTGCAGCTACGTTTCATGCAAGTATGAACTCTTTCGGTGTTACGTGCCATATGGAATCCTCTAGCGTGGTTTCCATGGCAAATGCTGATTATCTCAATACTTATGAGCAGATACTGCAAGTTTTATCACAACATACATTGCTTGTGAAAAGCATTAGCACACAAAACGCAACCTTGGAAGATGTATTTGTCTATTACATGAAGGAACATACGTATGCTTAACATAGTATTAAAAAAAGAATTATTGGAGAGTGTTCGATCGTATAGGATGCTCATCTGGGCTGTTGTTTGCGCCTTCTTCGGCATTCTCTCCCCTGTATCAGCCTACTATATGCCCAATGTACTGGAGTATCTTGGTTCATCACAAAACATGGTCATCGCTCTTTCCGAGGTTACCTATACAGACGCTTTGGAGCAATATATCAAGAATTTCACGCAGATCGGTTCGATCGTCATCATCTTCCTTACCATGGGCTTGGTTGCAGCAGAGAAGGAAGACGGCTTGCTGCAATTTCTCTGGGTAAGGCCGATCTCAGCAGGTGTGATTCTCTTGGCGAAGGGTATCTCTCTTGTATGTATGGTATTCTTGGGTCTATGTCTTGCTGCATTGTTGACAAGCATATACACATTATATTTATTCAAAGCTTTTCCCGTGATGCTGTTTGTACAGTCGAACGTATTTATTCTTCTGTATCTTTTGGTGATCGGCTGTATCTCACTTAGCTTTTCAGCCATGTTGAACAAACCTCTATCGGCAGGACTCTGCAGCATTGGTGCTTGGTTGGCTTTTTCTGTCTTGGGTTCGTTGGGCAATGCCGGATGGTACTCGTTTACCAGATTGGGGCAACAGGTCATGCGTTACGTAGAGGGCTTTCCTGTATCCTTCAAGCCGGTTTTCTCTGCAATACTCATCATCATTGTCTGTTTTGTTTGTGCACGCTTTGTTTTCAAGCGTTGGGAGAGCACTTCATGAAGTATTTGTATTTACAGGTCAGTGTACACCCAGTAAAGTAATTATGTTTTTTCTTCAGAATAAATTACGACTGGTCGTACCAATCGGCAGTATCAGACATGCTATCTCCTGCTGGGAATTCTATTTGATGTGCCGGCAGGAAGATTCATCTAGCAGCTACTTTATAAACCGATACTTGGAAGCAGGACCTTTGCCAACCATTTCAACAACCTTTTGCTGTTGCAAAGCAAACAGGATTTTTTTGGACATGGATACCGACTTGCCGATGTACTGGGCGAAGTCCTTGGATGAAAAGAGCCCTGTTGCGGAGAAGTGGCGTTTCATGACAGAAATGTCATACGGATTATGCACAACATCTGCAACATACTCACTTTCTGATTGCCTTCTAAACATGACCAGTTTTACATGATGCTCAAGCTCAATGAATTGTGGCTCACCAAGACCGGCTTCAAGACAGCTTGCTATGATCAGGTTGATGCCGATACCTTGTTTTTCCATGTACCCTTTCTTGCGCAAGGCATCAGAAATCAAAGGATTTCGATATCGTGATAGTCCTTCCTTGAGATTCTCAGGATTGATGGGGGCATAGAATGTACCAGGGTTCAAGAACTCAATCCTGTCAGGGAAGAGAGTGATCCTAGTAGGAGCCTCATAGTCGTAAGCCCTATGTGCCACTGCGTTGACGAGTGCTTCACGGATGGCCGCTTGCGGTATCTCATACGCAACCGGACGCTTGACCAATCCATCCAGCTCATAGTGCGTACCCAAAAGGCTCATGAGAAAAGCGTAGGCTTGCTCAAGCATGGGAATAAGTCCACCTGAGAAATCTTCTTTCTTGATCAGATATCGTTTGTCATCATCTGCATAGACACTTACAACAATACCTGACTCTGCTATGATTTTTTGATGTTCGGGATAGAATAACAGCGTTCCGGCAACATTGGGAATGGTCCTGCCCGATACGTCTGTAGAAGCATATCCGGTCCCGATAAGAATCGATTGGTCATAGTTGGTGAGTAGATTCCCGAGTAAATCTTTTGAGAGATCATCATAGGAAATCTGCACACAGCTTTGCTGTTCGTACCGTATCCCACTACGACTCTGGACGAATTGCTCGATTGCATAGGAATCAGCAACCCTGTTATGAGCACCGAAGCGGATGAAAACCCCACGAGGATATCCTGCTCTTTTTATGAAATAAGGTTTCTGCGGTCCAGGAAAGACGCGGATGGTTATACAGGTCTTACCTTTGATATGTTGTTCATACAATTCTACTGCAATTTGTGGTGTTACGGCATCTGCGATAGCCTGAGGTATTTCTTGACTATACCGTTCAATCTCGTCCCTATCCAAACCGACGATCAACCGATCGCTATCTCGGATACCGATGATAATTGTTCCCCCCTGCGTGTTTGCAAAGGCTGTGACTGTCTCTAGTAGTCGAAAGTAGTCATCCAATCGTTCTTTGAACTCAAGAATTTTTGACTCGACTGATTCATATCGCATGGTACCCTCCATATCGGATATTATCCGATATTATCTGAAAAATCTAGTATTATCGGATAATATCCGATTATTTGATCATCATAAGGGTGAAATTCATACCTCTACACTCAAGCCTCGAACATATTGGATTAACTAAAGTCAGGTTGGTACGTTGTCTGTATGGCAGACAGGGGCTTCTTATCAGTCTTGCTTTCGATGAGAATGGAATCGTGAGTGAGGAAGAAGATCCTCTTTGACAAACTGGAGATCAACCAGGGAATAATCATGGAGAATATCGTTGCACAGATGTTGGTAGCGGGTGGCCGTTTTTCAGCGCACCACTGACCGTTTTTGGAAACCATATGCACACGTCGAATAATCAGATTAAAATGAACAAGCAGGTCTTGAAACAGTATCTCTAGATAAAAAAATCGCCGGCTCTGCTAGAGAGTCGGCGATTGATAGGTCAGGCCTTGATCAGGTGGACGGCAAAGCCGCTGAGTTCTTGTTCAAGATAACACACCTTGATTTTCCCCTTTGCATCATAGGCAACGGTTCCTTCCTTGACAGTAAATCCATACTGCTCAAGGTAGGCAAGGGTGCGCTCGATGTTGTAGCACTTGAATCCCAGGTGCCCCATTTTGCCATGGAACAATATCGGCATTACCTCGATGGTTGTGTTAAGGAAGGTTGAGCTGTTGCCGACCTTCTTTGCCATGCCGAACACTTCTAACGCGGCTACAGTCTGCTCCGCTTGTTGTGCATCAGCATTGTTGATGCCCAAGTGTGCAAACTCAAGACCCTGCAAAGCTGTCATTGCTTCCTTACACAGAGCGGTAATGGCAGGCCAATCTTCAGCTTCGATCAGATCGGGCTTGACCATCCAGGAACCACCTACAGAAAGAACGTTTGACTGTTTTACATAGGAACCGAGGTTCTCCGGGCCGATACCTCCGGTGGGCATGAAGGTAATGTTGGGAAAAGGTCCTGCAAAATTCTTGAGCATGTTGACCCCACCACTTGCTTCAGCAGGAAAGAACTTGAGCGTGGTAAGACCACGGGAAATACCGGCTTCGATGTCGCTTGGGGTGCAAACTCCCGGCACGATGGGAACGTTGTTTTCAAGACACCAATCAACAACAGAGGGATTGAAGCCTGGAGATACGAGAAACTTCGCTCCAGCCGCTACGGCTTTTTTTGCGAACTCGATGCTGGTGACAGTACCGGCTCCTACAAGCATCTCGGGTACAGCATTAGTAATATTTCTGATTGCTTCTTCTGCAGCAGATGTGCGGAACGTTACTTCAGCACAGCGCAGACCTCCAGCTACCATTGCTTTTGCCAGTCCTTCTGCTTTGGCGGCGTCGTCAATCTTTACGACAGGTACCAAACCTATTTTGTGGATTTGTTCAAACAGTGCTTCGTGCATTGGCTTTGCTCCTTTCTAAATTCAAATATGAAACATCGTTTCAAAATAATCTTGACAGTGACCAGCATACTCTCTATGATTCCAAATATCAAGAGGTTGTCATTATTCCCGACGAAAATTTGAGGAGGCTTGTCATGGGTAAGAAATATGTAACATTTGGCGAAATTATGCTGAGGCTCAAGAGTCCAGCTCATGAAAGGTTTTTTCAATCTCCTGCATTGGAAGCTACCTTCGGTGGTGGAGAAGCCAACGTTGCCGTCTCCCTTTCCCTGTTTGGAAAGGATGCAAAGTTTGTAACTGCACTTCCTGCCAATGCAATTGGAGAAGCTGCTGTACGAGAAGTGCGTAAATATGGAGTTGATACTTCTGACATCAAGATGACCAAGAACGGTCGCGTAGGAATATACTTTTTGGAAACTGGTGCCAACCAGAGACCGAGTAGCGTAGTATATGACCGGGCCGATAGTTCCATTGCCTTGAGTAAGCCATCAGATTTTGATTTCCCTTCCATACTCGAGGATGCACAATGGTTGCATGTCACCGGCATTACCCCGGCTATCAGTCAGAATGCAGCAGACAGTGCTCTTGCTGCCATGGTTGAAGCCAAAAAGGCAGGGGCAACCGTTTCTGTAGACCTGAATTACCGCAAAAAGCTTTGGAACTATGGAAAAACAGCTGTAGAAGTAATGCGTGAGCTGGTGAAGTTCGCTGATGTAATTATTGCAAACGAAGAAGACATCCAGAAATGTCTGGGCATTGAGGCAAAAGTGGATGTAACCAGCGGTGAGTTGGATATTGAAGTCTACAAAGAGCTTACCAAGGAAGTGAAGCTGCAGTTCCCCAATGTATCGGTTGTTGCAGTTACCCTGCGTGAAAGCAAGAGTGCCGATCACAATGGTTGGAGTGCAGCCCTCAGTGGCAAGAGTGGCTTCTATCTCTCCAAACGCTATGAAATTACTGACATCATCGATCGTGTCGGAGGAGGCGATTCCTTCTCTGCAGGATTAATCTACGCCCTCAGTGAATATGGTGATGATGAACAATATGCAATCAATTTTGCAGTTGCAGCTTCTGCACTGAAACATTCCATAGATGGTGATTTCAACCTCAGCACAAAAGCAGAGGTGCAAGCACTGTTGAAGGGTGACGGAAGCGGCCGCGTCCAACGCTGACAGAGAAACAGTCATACCGACAGAGGGAGTGCTTCAAAAGAGGCGCTCCTTTTTCTTTACCGAACCTTTATCTTGAATCCTTACTTTTTGCATGTATCACTCATAAAGTAATTGTATTACGAAGCAAAGGAGTCAAATATGCGAAAAGTAATGATACTTATGAGTTTAATAACAGTATTTGGTATGGGGTTGTTTGCACAACCCATAGAGGAGCAGCAGAATCTGCAGGATAAGGCGTTCGATAGATTGTCTTATATGAGAGAAGAAGAAAAACTTGCACGGGATGTGTATCTGGCCCTGTATGAGACATGGCAAGTAAGAACTTTCTTGAATATTGCGAGAGCAGAACAAAACCATATCGATGCCGTGGTTTCTTTGCTCTCGAAAAAGGGAATGGATGACATTTCAGCAGATTCAGCAATCGGAGAATTCAAGCATCCAGAACTTGCAAGTCTGTATACCGAACTAGTCGAATTAGGAAGCTCATCAGTACAGAATGCATTTTTAGTGGGAGCGATAATCGAAGACCTTGATATTTATGATCTTAAGAAATTCCTATCAGAAACTGATGATGCAGATGAGATAAGGGTATACACCAATTTACTCAGAGGTTCAGAGAACCATATGCGTTCATTCATAAGGCAGCTTGCTCGTTATAATTTAGTCTATAAGCCTCGTTATATCAGTGAGGCGGAGTTTGAAGCGATACTTCTATCCAGATGATTCTCCTGCCTGCTGTGATACGCAAAGAGTTCTTCGGTTGCCAAGGCTATCTTGGTGACTGAGAACTCTTTACCTTGGGGATAGAGGTAATAGGTATCTTCCAAGGTGGAGAGGTCGATGCAATCTCCCTTGCCAAAGTAGTCGTATTCAATATGGCAGGAGTACATGGAAAGAGCTGTCTTGACAAGCAAAAATCCTTGTCCCTCAAAAACTGCTTCCAGTTTGAATCCACTGATGCTATGGACGAGGGTCGCCTTGCCTAGGGGGATATATCCCTTGGCATTCGGCAAGGCCTCTACCAAGACAGGGACCTCAAGGTAATAGGAGCCTTCTTTTATTTGATTGCAGACTTGTTCTCGTTCGAATTCATACCAATCAGGAATGTGAGAAAACTCAGTAGTCAGCTGCTTTTCATCTTTGGCTTTTTGAATAGCAACCAATTCCCCGTATTCGGTCAACTCCCACACCTTGTTGCATACTGTACAACCGATATATGAGTCTTTGCTGTACATCGTGTACTCACTGAGGCAATGGGGACATTGATAGAGCGGCTTATGCAGGCCTTCTGCACGCTTCTTATACGCGATGCGAATCCTGTTCTCTTTTTGCCAGCGATGTTCATCATACTTAAACGCGTTCCTGATTACCTCGTTGATATGGGCAACCGATGCCTTTGAGAGTTCTTCTTTGTTGAAGAGGAGCGAGTAGTCAGCCTCGATTCTGTTTTTCCTCTTCTTCAGATTCCAAACCGGGCTGCTTAAGTAGTGGCCATGCATATTGAGCATGACAACAGGAACACCCAAAAGCTTTGCCATTTTTCCTAGAGAATCGGGAAGGACTGCTGTAGTTCCCACAAGCGAGTACCGGGCTTCCGGATAGAGTGCGAGAACATCCTTGTTGACCAAGAGGACCTCTCGTATTTGCCTGATCAGCTGTACGTCATTGGTGAATTTTCGTTTGCAGATGCCTCCGGCATTGCGCAGCAACCACTCTCTTTTCAGAAAACCGTCGATTGCAACAACATAGTTCGCACGATAGGGAAAGAGCGCAGCGGTAGTTACCTTGAAGTCGATGAAGGCCTGATGGGTGCAAAGCAACAAGAACGGAGGCTTAATGCCATCGGTTCTTATCCTGTTGATCTTCAGCCTATGCATCCAGACTTCAGGAAAGCTCAGAACCCAGGTCAACGGGCGCAGGTATTGGCGTTGCCTGATAGGTTTGCGCTTCATGTCGAACCTGACTTCTTGTTGCAGCTTATCCAGTCCATTCATCAGTATACTTCCTCTTGCTCTCTTGTATGGTACATGCTGATGTTTTTCTGAGCAAGGAAAAAGGATATTCCATTGGAAAACACACTTGTTTTCCTTTATGATGGTTCCATGAGCACAACCACCACACTGTATCAACTGGCAAAAGCATTTCAGGATGCTGCCATCAGTTCAATGTTTTATGAAAATGATCTGATTTGTGTAATCACCACCCAGCAAACACCCTATTATGTGAGCTTTGTAGACGATGCTCTTGCAGCGTATAAGGGGGAGAGGGGTCTCAGAGGGTATCTTGAAATTTCCTTCTCTGATGAGGGCCTCTCGGATATAGAGCATTTGGAGTTGCAACATCAGCAAGAGTGCTTGCTTATGTTGCATGAAGAATCACTTAAGGATTTGGAAAAAGAAGAGCAACAGGCAATTTTGGAAAGCAAGGTATCCTTTGCAAAGGGTCAATACCCGTCTTTTCATAGTAAAGCCCCCTATGCATATATTGTACCTCTCTCCAAAGAGGAGGAGGAAGACCTGGTTTTGATCTTACGCGCATTGCTCTATGCAAAAGAGTATTTTTCCCAGTATAAAAAGACGAATAAGAACAACCCGGTTCTCAGCTGGCTCGAAACCCAGAATCTTGAGGATATGGAAAAACGCGAGTACTTGCCAACGATAAAGGCAGACGGAGACTCGTTCATCGTGACAGCCGAGGTGTTGGATGATGAGGCGTATGGGGTGTATTATCCCCAAGCTATTTTCACCGATGCACAGAGGCAGCTATATTATAAGCGTCTAAAACCAAAAGCAGGGAAAATCTTCTACATAGCCATAGGAGTTCTCCCCAATCCAGTACTGTCGGAGAAGGATAGAAGAATCATATTTCCGATGTATCAAGTGGTGTATGATCCTGTAGCAGACCAGGTGCTTGACCTATATATGGTTGAGGATTATGAACAGGAGCACGGCAAGTTCATTGCTCGCTTGCTGGAAATGTTTGATTCAGGACAAAAGCCCCAAGCGATACATTGTTATAGCAAGAGAGCGATGGCTTTACTCTCTCAGTTGGGCAAACAGATTGGAATCATGATAGTGGAAGGGGTGGAGAAAGAAAGAATGCAAGAGCTTTTGATAGAGATGTTCGAAGAGGTTTCTTCGAATCATCATCATGATGAATCTTAGGTATCCTTGCCAACAAGCTCCACAAAGGCAACTTCCAACAACTTCTTCTGATTCACCACCCCGTTCTCATCTTTTGTCACCAGCATCAAATTCTGCCATCCTGAAGGGCCTACAGGAAGAATCATAATACCTGGTCGAGAGAGCTGTTCGACGAGGTTATAAGGAATAACCTTTGGTGCTGCTGTCACCATGATTCTATCGTATGGAGCATGCTCAGCCCAGCCAAGGCTTCCATCTCCGTATTTATAATGGATGTTGTAATAACCCATCCTTTCCAGTCGCTCTTTCGCTTTTATTTGCAACGATTCTATACGTTCAACGGTATACACTTCCTTGGAAAACCTTGCAAGAAACACAGTTTGATAGCCGCTTCCCGTTCCAATCTCCAGAACCTTGTGGCTTTTGTCAAGTTGAAGCATATCTGTCATATACGCCACAAGACTAGGCTGGCTTATGGTTTGCCCAAACCCGATGGGAAGCGGACGATCGATACCGGCCAAGGCTTTGTGTTCAGGGTCCACAAAGCCTGCTCTATCCAGAGAAGTAAAGAAATGCAACAAATCTTTATTCATACTGGTATGGTTTTGACTCCTTTAGCGGTCTCCTTCCTCAGGCACGATGCAGATAAATACAAAATCTGCCTCTCCCCTGTTTGAAATCTGGTGAATGATGTCAGCAGGAACGTACGCGACTGAATGAGGATTCAGAGGATAGTCCTTTCCGTCCATCATAAGATTACCTTCTCCTTCCAAAGCGTAGATGATGTGTTGCCAAGGATGAGCATGATGAGGTGCCTTTCCTCCACTCTTGAGGGTAAAAAGGCGCATTACATGGCTATCCCAACCCTGCGCTGGACCCACCAGCACTTGCTTTGAAACCAGATCTGAAATTTCTTGTTTTACAATCTCTTCTCGACTTGAAACAAACATATGCGATCTCCTATCGTCTTTGCATGCATTGCAGTACCCAATCAGTGCGGCTTGCACTCTCCAAGGTGCTTGGACACGAACCTGTTTTCAGTAAAGCATTCACGACGGTTTGTATCAATGGTTGTGCAACGTGAGTTGGTGGATTGGGTACCGGGATTGTTTTCATCTCGGATTTTGTCCGGATTGTAATCGGAGAGGCAACGTCCAAGACAGAATAGGAGAGCTCTCCTTCGCTTCCATAGAAGGTGGTGGTGTCTTCATTTTTGTAGGTGTTGAAGCACCAAAGTCCGGTACCGGTTATGCCGCTATCGGTGCAAAAATGCCCAAACACGAGGTCATCAGCTTCATACTTCCCGCTTTGATTTCTAGCGTCTCCCTGTGCCTGGTTGATCGGGCCGAAGAAGAAGTCGATAAGGTCCAGGGCATGGGACCCTACATCCATGAAAAGCCCCCCTCCGCTGATCTGTGGTTGAACCCTCCAAGGGGCGGTGCCTGTCTTGTCTATATCCAGCAATTTTTGGTGCATCTGGATATGAACATGTCTGATATCTCCGATTATCTGCTCAGAAAGGAGTTTTTTGATCATGCAGTATTTGGGAAGAGCTCTTCTGTAGTAGGCGCAAAAGCCGGGAAGATGCTTCTCCTTATACAGAGAAACCAGGGCCTGGCTTTGTGCATGGTTCATGGCAAGAGGTTTTTCGCAGTACACAGGTTTACCGGCAAGGGCGACTAGTTTTGCATACTGATAATGTGTGTCGGGGTGTGTGGCGATATACACAGCATCAACTTCAGCATTGTCTATCAGTGCTTGGGCATCGTCGTACCAGTAAGGGACGTTGTGCCGTTTGGCATAATCTTGGGCAAGATCACCGGTTCGTCGCATGACGGCTATTAAGGCTGAGTTTTCTGCCTTCTGAAAAGCCGGACCGCTCTTGATTTCCGTTACTTGCCCGCATCCAATGATACCCCATCGAATTTGCTGCACCGTAAACCTCCTTCTGTTTATGCCTCCCAGCCTAAAAGATGAGAGAGCTCTGTGCAAGCCTTCAGGATAGAAGAAGTTATTCGCTCTTGTTCTTTCGCGTCGAAGCGAAAGAGAGGCCAGGAAACGCTCATGGCGGCAACAACCTTGGAGGTATAGTCCCTGATGGGGGCTCCTATGCACAGTGTTCCCATCTCATGCTCTTCGTTGTCCGAGGCCCATCCTTGGCTTCTGATTTGTTGCAGCTCCTGCTTCAACTCTAAACTTGTGCGAAGCGTATGAGGAGTGAACGGTTTCAGCTGCACGGCCGAAAGATATGTTTTCAGCTCCTGTTCATCCATATCGCTCAAGAGTATCTTCCCGATAGCAGTGCAATACAAGGGAATCGCTTTTCCCACCCGGGAATACATTCTTATGGTGTAGGAAGACTCCTTTTTCAGGACATAGACGGCCTTCTCGCCTTCAAGCACGCCCATGTGCACAGTCTCTCCTAACTTGTTGCAAAGATCCTGGGCGATTGGGTTGGCGACATGAATCAAATCGATGTGTTCAAGTCCTCTCGAGCCGACGCTGAACATTTTCAGCGTCAAGCTGTAGAGGTCGCTGTTGTCTCGATAGACATACCCGAGCGATACAAGGGTGGAAAGAAACCTCAGAAGCGTTGCTTTTGGCAACTTGGTCTGTTTTGACAGCTGCTCAAGATTGATACTTTGATGCCTTGAGAGCGTTTCTAAAATGGCGATGGTTCGTATAACCCCGCTGGTCTGTTGCTTTTCGGCCGGTGCCTCAGTGGTTTTCCTTCCCATTTTCTCAACCCTCAAAATATGCTTTCGCATTTCCAAAGGAGATGTTCTTCACTACACTACCGAGCATCGCAAGATCATAAGGGACTTCGCCTTGTTCTGCCCAGGTGCCAAAGAGGTTGCAGAGAATCCTGCGGAAATATTCGTGGCGTGGATAGGAGAGGAATGAACGACTGTCGGTCAGCATGCCGATAAAACGAGGAAGCAGACCGATATTGCCAACCATCTTCATCTGTTCTTCCATGCCGTCCTTATGGTCTGCAAACCACCAAGCCGATCCCAACTGGATCTTGCCCGGTATTCCTCCTTGATAACAGCCCATCAGGGTTCCAAGACTGTAATAATCCTTGGGATTGAGCGTATAGAAGATGGTCTTGGGAATTTCTCCGGTTGCAGAAAGGTTGTTCATGAAAGCAGACAAGCTTTGGGCAAGTTCTTTGTCATGGGAGGCGTCGAAGCCGGTATCTGGTCCAAGTGTATTAAACATCAAGGAGTTGTTGTCTCTGATCGCTGCAAAATGCAACTGCATCGCGATATCCCTCTTTGCATAGGCTTTTGCCAGATGAGTCAAGACAAATGTTTTGTACGCTTCCACTTCCTCTGCATTCAGGGCTTTCCCTGCCATCTTCTTTGCAAATATCTCGTTTACCTCTCGTTCACTCTTAAAGAGAGCAGGAGCGGTGACCAAGGCATGGTCTGAAGCCTTGCATCCAGCTTGTACAAAGAAGTCAAGCCGATTGATCAAGGCATCAACAACATCACCAGCTAGGACAATGTTCTTGTTGCTTGCTGCTCCAAGGCTCTCGATATATGCACAGAAGGTCTCTTTCTCAATATTCAGAGCCTTGTCAGGGCGAAATGAGGGAATTACCTTTGCAGGGAAGTCTTTTTGGAGGGCTATCGTCTTGTGACTCGCAAGATCGTCGGCCGGGTCGTCTGTGGTTCCTACTGCGTAGACCTTGAATTGCTTCATGATCCCGGTGACCGAGAGGTTCTCATTCTCCTTGAACTGGCGGTTGGCCTCTTCATAAATGGCCTTGGCGTTCTTGGTATTCAATACTTCATGAATATTGAAGTATCTTTGTAGTTCAAGATGAGTCCAGTGGTACAGGGGGTTGCCCAGAGCTTGTTCCATGGTAGCGGCCCATGCCATGAATTTATCAAAAGGATCTGTGTTTTTTCCTGTAATCAACTCTTCGGGAGTACCGTTGCTGCGCATTGCTCTCCACTTATAGTGGTCTCCTCCAAGCCAAGCGTCGGTAATATTGGAAAAACGCTTGTCTTGGGCGATTTCATCGGGAATAAGATGACAGTGATAGTCAAAGATCATTTCATCTTTTGCGTAGTCGTGGTACAGCGTTTGAGCTGTTTTCGTCTGTAATAAAAAGTTTTCATCCATAAATTTTTTCATTGTTGTGTTCCTTCTGGTTTCTAAAGAATGACCCCATCCTTGAATAAGGAAATTTCAGCATATCCATTCTCTTCATTCTTGGCCAATTGTGTCTTGCTTGCAACCCTTTCTATCAAAGAAAGAAAATCGGAAAGGACTACTTCATTATCCTCTTTAAGCAGTCTGCCAGCATCAAAATCAATCCAGTTGGCCTTTTTTTCTGCAAGTGCACTGTTTGAGGATATCTTGATGGTCGGCACCGGGGATCCAAGAGGTGTGCCACGGCCCGTGGTAAAGAGAATAAGGTGTGCCCCTGCTGCAGTCATCGCTGTACAGGATACGATATCGTTCCCCGGTCCGCTTAAGAGAACGAGTCCTTTTTTCTCGACTCTCTGCCCATAGCTAAGTACTGCGCTTACCATTGCCTGTCCACCCTTCTGGATGCACCCAAGGCTCTTGTCTTCCAACGTTGAGATTCCTCCAGCCTTGTTTCCCGGTGAAGGGTTTTCGTAGACGACTTGGTCGTGTTTGATGAAGTACTGTTTAAAATCCTCGATCAGCTGAACCGTCTGTTCAAACACGTGTTCGTCGACGGCACGGTTCATCAACAGCTGCTCTGCTCCGAACATCTCAGGGACTTCGGTGAGAATTCCTGTTCCTCCCATTGCGGTGAGTACATCACAAAATCGTCCTACCAAGGGATTTGCCGTGATGCCGCTTAAGCCGTCTGAACCGCCACACTTGAAGCCCACGATGAGGTTGTCCATCCCTACCTCTTCACGTTTGTCACGCTTCATCGTTTCATACAGTTCCAACAACAGCTCTTTGCTGACCTTCAGCTCATCTTCTACTTCCTGGGTGGTGAGAAACTTGACCCGAGATGGATCAACTTCTCCCACAAGGTCCTTGAATGATTCGGGAGTATTGTTTTCACACCCGAGCGAGAGGATTAGAACACCTCCGGCATTTGGGTGATGTACCAAATCGGCAAGGATTGTTCGAGTGGCCTCATGATCATCACCAAGCTGTGAGCACCCGTACGGATGGGCCCAGACATGGATGCCGTCATAGAAGTCGGTCTTGGGCAGGGTTTCATTCGCCCATGCAACCAAGGCGTTGCTGATCATGTTGACACAGCCGACAGTGGGAACTATCCACAGTTCATTTCTGATGCCGATCTTGCCGTTGCTTCGTTTAAACGCCTTGATGGTAGGAACCTTATCTTGCCAAGCCAGCTTCTTCTGTTCTGCCTTGTGCATGAACTGTTCAGCTGCAGTCGTATCGTAATGATACTCTGCATGCTCACTGAGCAACGTGTGGATGTTGTTTGCATGAACATGCGATCCGACAGCGATATCTTGCTTCGCTGCTCCGATAGGGCTGCCATATTTGATGACCGGCTGCTCTTGAGCAATCGGTTTAATGGCAAACTTATGACCACTGGGAATGTCCATCGTAAGTGAAATTTCTTGGTTGTCGACAACCACTACCTCACCTTTTTCAAGATTCTGCACCGCCACAGCAACAGAATCATCCGGATGTACTTTGATGGCTTTATATGTCTGCATGAACCCTCCTACAGAGCCTTGAGCGCTGAAATCATGCCATCGGAGTAGATGGTTTTCAACTGGTTTTCAACTGCTTGAAGCAGTCCTTCTCTCTGGGTAAGGTCTTCTGTCCACCACGCTGTATTGGACAGAACGGCCTTTGCAAGGCGGGTGGCCTTTTCTTCTGTACTGCCCCCTTGTCTGTAGAGCTCTGCAAAGGTCTTCAGGATTTCTGGATTATCCATGATGAGGTAGGACTCTGTGCCTCGACTTCCTTTGAGGGCTGTTCCTTCAAATTCTGTGCCTTCATAGAAGCTGATCAAGGCGGCGAGAGAGAAGGTAAGAGCCTTTGGAAGCTTGCCCTGTTTCTCGATATATCCCAACAATGAGGGGAGGTTTCTGGTCTTGAATTTGGAAACCGAGTTCAAAGAGATGGAGAGCAACTGGTGTGGATTGAACGGATTCTCAAAGCGCTCCAAGACATCCTGGGCATAGGCTTTCAGCTCTTCAGTTGAACCATCCATCGAGGGAATGATCTCTTCAAAAATGCCTGTATGCATGAACTTGTACAGTAAATTTTTGTCAGCAATACAATCTTGAACCGTATTCAAGCCAGCTTGATAGGCTGCCAGTACGCTCATGGTATGTGCTCCGTTGAGAATACGCACCTTGCGGGTTCTGTAGAAGCTCATATCATCCGTCCAAACGACATTCAGGCCGGCTTTATTGAACGGCAGTTCATCTTCATGGAAGTTCTTGTGACATTCGATGACCCAAAGGTGGAATATTTCCGCTGCATCAAGAAGATTGTCATGATAACCGATTTTTTCACACAACTCTTTTGCCTCGGCTCTGGGATAGCCTGGAACAATCCTGTCTACAAGCGAGTTGCAAAAATCACAGGCTTCATCAATCCAATTAATGAAGCTCTGCTCTAATTTCCACTCAGTTGCATATTGCTTGACAATCCTTTTCAGATTGTCGCCGTTTTTGTCGATCAACTCCACAGGAATGACGATCAGACCTTTATCCATGGCCCCGTTGAAGAATCGAAACCTTCTATAAAGAAAGGCGGCAACTTTAGCAGGAAAGGAGGCTTGCGGGGTATCTGAAAGGGCATCCCCACCATGATAGGCTATACCTGCCTCTGTGGTGTTGGAGATAATGAATCGAAGGTCTTCGCTTTCTGCAAGCTTCATGTATTGTGCATAGTCTTCTGCGTTATAGGGGTTGAGGCAGCGGCTTACGCTGTTTATGGTACGGTATTCTTCTACGGTTTTTCCATTTTGCACGCCTCTGAGGATTGTGGTATACAGGCCTTTTTGCTCATTGATCATATCTGCCAAACCCTGTGCAAGAGGCTGTACAATGACCACATTGCCGTTAAAATCAGTTTTCTCATTGAGGATGTCAATCATCCAGTCAACAAATGCCCGAAGGAAGTTGCCTTCGCCGAACTGTAACACTTTTTCTTTTCTTGAAATACTCTGATGAGCGCTGGTGATTGGTTGCATATTGCATCTCCTTTGATTTGATGAGCTAATATATTTTTTTTCTTCCGTACAAGTAATATGCCATCAAGGCACAGATGGTCTGTTGGAAGACAATTCCGAATATGACAGGAAGGGCGGTCTGGGCAGGAAAGTAGTTGATGGAAAGAACCAAAGCAGCACTGATGTTGCGCATCGAAGAAGCGAACGTGACGCTTTTTTGCTGTTCTAAGTCCAGCTTTGCCAGTTTGCCAAGCGTGTGTGAAATTGGGTACCCGATTGCAGCGAGAACTGCACAGGAAAGAGCTATCGGCAAGTAAGCCCAGCTTGCGTTGGCGATGAGCCGGTCAGCCACTTGGCTGGTATTGACAACAATGATGATAAATAGGCCGATTTTGGCAAAGGGTTTAAGAGAGGGAGCAATATGGTCGTTTACTTTGCCTTTTGTCATGTTGTTTATTGCGATGCCGGCGATCGAGGGCAGTACTACCATGACCAGCAAGGAGAGCATCATGCCGGTGGTATCAATTTGTATTGAGGTTCGAGCAAGCAGCTGAACGGTAAAAGGCGTGAGCAAGGGAGCGAGTATCGTTCCTATGAGAATCAAGGTCAAAGAAAGTGCCGCATGACCTTTATAGATGTTGCTCCAGATGTAGCCAGTCAGGGCAGTCGGTATTGCCGTGATCAAGATGAAGCCGGTAATCACCTCGGTTTGCCCAGGAAAAAGAAGATTTGCCATACCAAACGCAATCAGAGGCATGAGAATATTTGTGGCAAGAATGGCCAGGAAGATGGCTTTGGGTTTTCTGAGTACCTTGAAGAAGTCTCCTGAACTAATACCTAATGCACCGATAAAGGTTATCATGGCAAAAAGATAGTTGACAGACCCTTTCATCATGGAGACTCGTGATCCTAAAAAAAGACCTAGGAGGACCCCGCTGGGGGTAAGGATCGGCATAATCCTTTCCAAATGTATGTTCAGGCGTCTGAGGCCACTCTCTAAAGGTGTAAAATGAAACATCGTTCCAAATAGTATCCTTCCCGTTGGCTACCTGTCAAGCATGGTTTTCTTGTGTTAGTATGTTTGTGCTTGAAGAAAGGAGGCTCACAATGTGTATGACTGCACGTATTGCTCTCGTCTTGGCTTCCATCCATACAGGAGCTTCCAACGAGCTGTTCTCTGAGATCGCCAAGCAGGCACAGCAATCTTCGAATACGCTCATTGTTTTTCCTGGTGGACGTCTTGAATGCCAAGAAAACCAAGAACATGTGCGCAATGCAATCTATCCCTTGGTAAACAGTGAAAATGTTGATGCAGTAATAACCTGGGCTTCTTCGCTGGGTGGCTCTGTCAGTGTTGATGAAGTTCGCCAGTTTCTTGCAACTATGGATCCGGTTCCTTGTGTCTCAATCGGCATGAAAAGAGAAGGATCTCCAGCAGTATCTTTTGATGCGTACTCAGGCTTCCAGGCCGTAATACTTCATTGTATTAAGGAACACCAAGCTCGCAGGATTGCTTTTCTCAGAGGGCCTCAGAATCACTATTCTGCAATCGATCGGTATCGAGCATATTGTGACAGTCTTGAGCAGACAGGACTGCTGTATGATCCGCGTCTTGTATCAAGTCCATATGCGTGGAATGAAGGTGCAAAAGCAATATCTGAGTTGCTGGAAAAGAACCATTTATCACCGGGTAAGGATTTTGATACCTTGGTTTGCTCTAGTGATCTGATGTTGTTTGATGCGGGAAAATACCTGGAAGCAAAGGGGTACAGGATTCCCGACGATCTGAGAATTGTAGGATACAACGACAGCCGGGAGAGTCATTTATTGAGAATTCCTTGTACTACAGCTCGCATGCCGGTCACTGATTTGGCAAAAATGTCATGGAACTTGGTGAATAATCTCCTTGTGGATGGGACCTCCAGTTGCTTTGATATCCTTTTGCCTTCGCATCCTGTTATCCGGCGTTCTTGTGGGTGTCTCTATTCCTTGGGAAATACTGAACAGGCTCGGCTTAAAGTCGGGTCCAAGCAACAATTTCTGAGTTGGTTGATTCAAAGCTTTGAGGTCAAGCAAACAGGACAAGCGCAATTGAAAACGTTGCTTGCTGCATTGGAAGAGGATAATCAGCCGGTTGTTCTCTCTTTGGTTGAGAGCCTTTCCTATCAGTTTTTTGACAGAGGAGGGGATCCAAACCTACTTTCTGAGGCTTTGCACTGGTATTCAACCTTCCATGCCAAGACGTATATGAGGCAGCAACTGGAATCGGACATTCGTGATGTGTTTCTTCGGCAACGGGATTTGATCGCCTGTGAGCATGTGTATGCCCTTGCGCAGCGGGCAAAAATACTCAACGCCTTGAAATGTGATTTGCTCGGGGTTCGCGAGCTCGAGGCCGTTGCCAAAATTCTCAAGGAGCATCTTCCTTCGCTTGGTCTTGATGAAGGATATTTGGTGTTGCATGAGGATGACCAACAGAGTCTGTTCATCGGTGGCTACACTCCCAAGGACTTGCTATCTGACCAACAATACTTTGCAAAGCAGCTGCTTTTACCAAGGAGACATCTTCAGCAGCTTGGGTCGGGCGTGTATGTAGCTGAGCCTTTGTTTATGGACAGTCAACCGTTGGGATACTTTGTGGTGCATACGGCTTTGTTTGACGGGAGTATCATGGAAGAGCTGCGTACCTCATTGAGTTCAGCAATCAAGGGAGCTTTCTTGCTTGACGCAGCGAACCGTGCAAGACAAGAGGCGGAGGAAGAGCAAAGAGCCAGAAGTGAATTCTTCGCCAATATCAGTGAAGGATTGCGCCTTCCCTTGGAGGGAATCCTCTCACTCGTAGCTCAACAGAACGATACTCTGCAACAAGAGGTTCAGAAGCAAGTATTGAGTGCTCAGAATCTTTTGGACCTTTCTTTTTCCTATACCAAAGAATTTACTCTCAAGCCAGAAACCCTGGAATTATCTTCCCTTTTGCGAGAGCTTTCTGAATCTTCTGCGTTTGTCGACTCTCTTCCTGTTGTGTTTGCAGATCCTGACAAGCTGAAACAGAGCTTGCAAATCATCTGTGAGCACATAAGACGGGAAGGAGGGTCTGTTCTCATAACGACGAGTGTTCAACGAGAGGGGCTTTTGTTGAGCTTTCGCTCCTCCTTGGCTACGTACAAGGCCACGGTAGGGAAACAGGACCTGAGTCTTGCTCTTGCGCAGAGAATCTTAATGATGAGTAAAGCTATGGTTTTCTTTGAGGATGATGCAATTCTTGTTCGCCTGCCTTGGCCGACTTTTCATGGGGTAGCAAGTGGCTTCTCTGAACGGAATGCTGTATATATCCTATCGGAAGGACAATCGGCTGCTCCTGCGCTCTTCTCCAGTATTTCTGGGATACGTTGCATAAAGGCTTCTGCATTTGGAAACAAGAACAACATGGTACAACCAGAGAGTGTCCTGCCCTACGATGGCCAAAGAAAGGCGGTAGACTTGCAGTTGGTGATGCATCATATGATCAATCACCTGCAATTCAGCTCTCTTGCAGTCATAGCCTACGATGTTCCAACTGGCTATGCAAGCTTGGCAACAGCGTTGACCGCTGCAAAAGAAGAAGGTCTTGCACAAGGACGCTTGGTGCTCTGTGGAGCTTTGGACAAAACCTTGCTGGCAAAGATAGGCTTGTCAGATACTATTGCCGAATGTACGGAAAAAGAGTTGCCGTCTTTGCTTGCACAACAGCACGTGAATCTGGTAATCAGTGATGTGATCAATCCAAAGCTCTACGCTCTGATCAGAAAAACATACTCCGTTCCCATTGTCCTTATCGCAGAATCCTGGAAGGACGAGGATGTAGCCGCTCTCTCGTCTATTCCCAATCTTCTGATAACTCATCGTTGTGTTGAGGAAAGCTTTGAGTTTCTTGCTCGTCTCTTGGATTTGTATTATCGCCAAGAAGTTCTTCCTCCCTTGACCGGACTGCTGGTAAAACGTGCGCTTGTATATCTCGAGACACATGCAAAATCACCTATTTCCCGTTGGCAGTTGGCTGAGCACGTCAATGTGAGTGAGGATTATCTGACGAGAATCTTTCATAAGGAAATAGGCTTGTCTCCTTGGGAATACCTGAACAGGTACCGGATTCATCTCGCTGTGATGCTTTTGAAGCAGAGCACCTTGACCATCAATGAGATAGCTAGTCAGACAGGATTCCAGGATCAAGCATACTTTTGCAGGGTGTTCCGAAAGATCAAGGGCTGTGCTCCTTCTACGATGAGGATGAATAATTGAGTAGCTGAAAGAGAGGAACTAGTTGCCATCTCACGTATCCAGGCTTGACAAATAGGGGTAGGTCTTGGTATATGGTATATCGTAGTGCGATGTATAGCATCACGATATAAAAGGAGCTTTTCTTGGATACACACATTAGGAAAGTATACGTACCAATGACCGAGACGGGATTTTATATTCTTCTTTGCCTGCAACAGGAGATGCACGGATACAGTATTGTTCAGAAAGTAGAATCCTTGACAGAGGGGGAAGTCCGTCTCAGTCCCGGGACGCTCTATGGCAGTCTGTCGAAGATGGAAAAAGATGGTTTGATCAGGTTTGTAAAAGAAGAAGAGAAGAGGAAGCTCTATATCATTACAGAATTGGGCCTGCAGGTGCTCTCCAACGAAGCAAACCGAATTCAGCGATTGTACAGAAATATGAAGGAGATGTCCCGATGAAGAGAAACACTTGGGCGTTCAAGTTTTTTACCATCATGGAATTTGAGGAGGAAGGAGAGTACCTTCGTGAACAACAGAAAAAAGGGTGGAAGCTTACAAGTGTCCGATTCCCCGGTATATACACGTTTGAGCGTTGTGCACCCGCAGATGTAATCTACCAACTGGATTACAACCAGGAGGGGCGCGCTCATAAGGCAAACTACGTGCAAATGTTCAAAGACTGTGGCTGGGAGTATCTGTTTGATTATGTCGGATACAGCTACTTTCGCAAGAAGGCAACTGAAATAGAAGAGAATGAGTCCATCTACTGCGACGATTTATCACGTCTGGATATGATCCGTCGCATATTCAAGGCACGAATGATCCCACTGCTCATTCTCTTTTTCTCGGTAATCCTTCCGAGTTTCTTCTTGCATCTCAACGAAAAGCACTCCGGTCTCCTCATTGTAAGTGTCATGTTGTTTGTGGTCTATGTTCTCATATTTACGAAGTTTGCACTTCAATATATCCAGCTCAAGAGACGGCTTCTCTGACAGATCAGAAGCAAAAAAAATGAGGAGCTGAAAAGCTCCTCACAAAAAGAGTTCCTACCAAATCCTGATTGAACCTCCTGCGTTTACGACAAGCCCGGTTCTCGCAAAGTAGTTTCGATTTATATCCAGCTGTAAACCTGCAAAGGTGGTGAAGTTCGGGGTGATCAGGTAATTGAAGGATCCGTTTAGGCTGATTCTGAATTTTCTTGGGGTTTCTGTTGAATTGTAGTCCATGTTTAACGCTCCTGCCACATACCAAGGAACGTTTGGAGGCAGGTACCGTACCTGTCCATTCAGATTGCCTCTGAAGGAGAATGTAGTGTTTCCGTCCATAGTCATTCCCGGGGAGAGCAACGCCCGGCCTTGGTAGTGCAGCATGTCATCCATGGCAAAGGCAGCGTATCTTGCCTCAAGATCAAGATTCAAGAAAAAGTGCGTACTTGGAGAAGTCCTTGTAGACCTGTAGTCGATAGTTGGGCGTAGGCTTGCCGTTGCCTCCCATCCATGGAGCATTCCCTGGTAGCGAGCGCGGTCAAACAAATATTGCTGTGACCGATCGAGATACAAGAACTCAAGCATTCTGTCTGAAGCCCCATAGGCATCGGCCAAGTCTTGGTAATACGTGACATGGTTGATGGTATTGTACTCAGAGAATCTGTTCAGGTATGCATCTCGACTATAGCGAACTTTCGCAGCGGCTTCCAAACGTTCAACAGTGGGCTCAATGCCAAGGTGCCGCATGCCAAGCTCAATCTCTTTCAATCGAGAAATGGAATGCAATCTTCCTATGCCGATTGTTCCATACGGAGAGAAATTTAGAGTTGTACGAGAGGATGTTTCTGCATATAGGTCCAGTTGGTTAACCCCGACGCGATAAAAGCCTGGGTATTGGCCGAACTCGAAGGCATAACTGCTATAAAATCCACTGGCATCCAGATCCAAGATTACGCCTGTAGTTCCAAAGGAGAGTTCCTGTATTTCTGCATCGATAAACAGAGCATCCCTAACAGTCTGGGATATCAACTCATATGAAGCTCCAACACCGAAGTTAAAACTGAAACTGGCAGTAGGAGCTATGTCTATAACAACTCTTGTTGCTGAATCTCCACCCAGTCCGCCAAAGACAGAGAGACTATCATAACGCATAGGCACTACAAGACTGTATAAGTCCTGGATACTCTGTTTTTGCCTTACAGCAACAGGCTCCTCAACAGCAACAGGCTCCTCAACAGCAACAG
>CAZJMG010000001.1:0-148278 GCA_964547185.1 uncultured Sphaerochaeta sp. | reverse complement strand
GTTCCTCAACAGCAACAGGTTCCTCAACAGCAACAGGTTCCTCAACAGCAACAGGTTCCTCAACAGCAACAGGCTCCTCAACAGCAACAGGCTCCTCAACAGCAACAGGCTCCTCAACAGCATAGATCATCGTCATGGAGAGGATGAGAATTAAAGCTAGTACCAACAGTTTCTTCATGCGTCGACTCCTTTTTATTTTCTCGGTTATTTTTTGTCACCAAGCAGGTATGAAAATATAACAAACAGAGATGACATATGTTACATAAAAAAGAAATTGTCTAAAAATGAGGTGGGGACAATCGATGGAAGTACGGAAAAGTCCAAGAGCCTCTCTGCATATTCTCTTTTTGTAGACATATGCTGTGACTGTGAGGTTGCAGATGCTACAACGAGGATCGAGTAAACAATTGATACGGGAAATCAAGCGACATAGATCAGTATATGCCCTGCTTGCCATTCCCTTTGTGTACTACGTCATTTTTAAGTATGTTCCAATATTCAACGGGCAAATTGCCTTCAAGGACTATATGGCCCTTGATGGGGTGCTTGGCAGTAGCTGGATAGGCTTGAAGCACTTCAGAACATTCGTCAACTCGTACTATTTCTTTGAATTGCTGCGTAATACGTTGATGTACAGCTTTGGGAAATTGTTGTTCAGTCTTCCCTTGGCGATCATTCTTGCCATAGCCATTTATGAATGCAACCGGCCCCATTTGAGCAAGACAGTACAGACGTTGGCCTATCTTCCACATTTTCTTTCCTGGGTAATCATGTATGGTATTTTGCTGGCACTTCTGGCGCCCGGTGATGGAATTATCAACGATATCATCAAAGCATTCGGGGGAAGACCGAGAGATTTCCTTACCAGTACCGATGCGTTTCCTTGGATTGTCATTCTCAGTGATGCCTGGAAGGAGATGGGATGGAGTGCCATCATTTTCATTGCCGCGTTGATGGGAATTGACCCCTCGCTTTTTGAAGCAGCGTTGGTGGAAGGCGCAAATTCTTGGCAACGGGTTCGCTACATCACACTTCCTTCGATTCGACCCGTCATTGTCATTGTGGTTTTGCTTCGTCTTGGTACGATTCTTGATGCAGGATTCAATCAGATATTCATGCTTTACTCGACGCCGGTTTTATCAGTTGCCGACATCATCGACACCTGGGTATACCGGCAAGGTCTTTTGGAGTTCCAGTTTGGACTCGCAACAGCGGTAGGTTTGTTCAAGGGCGTGATAGGAATGTTTCTTATCCTCGGATCCAACAAACTGGTCAAGCGCTATGGTTCAAGTTCATTGTTTTAGGAAGGGTAAGATGAATCCGATAAAAAAACGAAGAACAAACAAATTCACCTCAGTAACAATCAAGCCAACCGCTGCCGATCATGGTTTCAATCTTCTAGTGGATGTGTTTTTGGGGCTTTTGCTTGTCATTATTGCAATCCCGCTTTGGAGTACCATCACACTCTCGTTCAGGCCCAATGATTATATTGGAAACAATCTTCAGCTGTTGTTCTTGGCTCCTTGGAAGTGGTCAAACGCAGCATACAAGGCCTTGCTTGGGAATGCTGGATTTGTTCTGGCGTTTGGAAACAGCGTCAAAATACTTGTAGGTGGAGTAACCACAGCCTTGCTTTTGACCATTCCTTTGGCCTATGTGCTGTCAATTCATTCTCTTCCTGGAAGGCGGTTTCTGAATTTGTTGATTATCATCCCCTACGTGTTCAACGTTGGCATGATTCCTACGTACCTGCTGGTCAGCAATATTGGCTTGATTGACAAATTGGCGGCAGTTTTTCTGCCTGGGGCGATCAGCACATACAACTGCTTGATCATGCGTTCTTTCTTTGAGGGAATTCCGAATGAATTGAAAGAGAGTGCAAGAATGGACGGAGCTTCTGAGATACAGGTGCTGTTGTTGATTATTCTACCTCTCTCAAAAGCCATCATCATGACAATAGGATTGTTCTATGGAGTCTCATTCTGGAATGATTTCTTTCATGCAATGTTGTATTTGAACAGTAGCAGATTGCAGCCGCTTCCTATTCTGCTAAGGAACATCCTGATGGCCAGCGGGATGAATGAATATGTGGAAGTGAGCGCCTTTGGAGATGCCCCGATAGCAGCCATCAAAGCCGCATCTGTCTTCATGAGTGCAATTCCTATGGTTGTCGCGTATCCGTTCATCCAGAAATATTTTACAAAGGGAACCTTGCTTGGCAGTGTGAAGGGATGAGTATCCAAATGCCGAGTATCAAGTATGTTTTGTCGAGGTAATTCATAAGGAGGATTTGTCATGAAGAAACAAATGTTTGTATGCATCGCTCTGATAGCGCTGCTCTCTTTCATCTCCCTGCCGTTGTTCAGTCAGGGAAGTAAAGGATCGGGCACCGCAACCGGTCCTGTGACCATTGAACTTTGGTATGGTGCAGCTGTTACCGAAGCAGGCCCCCCTCCGACAGACTGGGTGGGGTATGGCATCATCAAGGAGAAGTTGAATATCGAGTTGAAGCTTACCGCTCTTCCCTCCAATGAGAGTGATCAGGATGTGAAAATCCAAGCAGCGGCAGCAGCGAACAATCTTCCCGATTTGTTCATGGTTCGTCGCGATGTCCTTACCCGGTTGGTTCCTCAAGGCTTGATCGCCAGTGTAGATGACCTGTATGAGAAAATGCCGGTAAGAACAGCTACGCACTATGATGAAGTAAGCCGCAGTCATGCTCGGTTCAACGGAAAGTCATATGGTCTTGCTGATCCTGGATCAATCATCAAGAATGAAGGGCTTTTAATCCGTAAAGATTGGTTGGATAATCTTGGGCTGAGCGTGCCTGCCACGACAGATGAGTTGTTTGAAGTGATGCGAGCGTTCACCTATGACGATCCTGATGGAAACGGCAAGCATGATACCTGGGGCTATGGAGCATTCCAAGAAATCAACAACTATGAAGCATGGCCGGGTCGCCGTCTTATGCCGCTCTTTGGAGCCTTTGGTGTTGATGGTACTTGGAATATGACCGCCTCTGGTGCTGGTTTGAACCTTCTCAAGCCAGAGTTCTATGATGCAATGGTCTACCTCAAGAAAATGGTTGACCAAGGGGTTATCGATCCAAACTGGCTTGCGTATAAGAAGGACGACTTCCGTGCAGCCTGGAAACAAGGTCGTTTTGGCATCATGCGTGAGCAAAACGCCGCCTATGCTGCGCAGTCAAATTATGCACCGTTTGATAAAAATTTCCCGTCTGGTCAGTGGATTATAGTAGATCCTCCTGTTGGACCGAAGGGTCATGCTTCCATCGGTCCATATACGGCCAACTTCCGCATTTATGCAATCAGTGCAAAGGCGGAGAAAGAAGGAAAGATGGAAAAGATTGCTCAATTGTTGGAGTGGATGGCCGGTGATGAAGGCTATTTCCTTCTTGGTTGGGGAGTTGAAGGGGTGAACTACACCAAGGATGCCAATGGTATTCCTGTAGCAGAAAACCTTCCCAATGCTGATCTTGCATTCAGTGCTCCGATAGGACAGACGGTCACGCAGCTTCGAAATATGGTTTTCTACAATGGGGATGTGGAGCTGTATGCCCGCTACCCGAAGTATACCACAGCGACAAGCCAAAAGGAGATGTCCGCCTTGGATGTGCTGAGGGAGATGCAGACCAAGAAATGGACTGCTGCAATCGGGTCAGACACGATGCCTATTGCCAATGCAGACCTCAAACGGTTTTATGAACAAGGCCTGAGTGAGTTCATCACCGGAAAACGCACACTCAATCAAGCAAATTGGAATTCTTGGATTGCTGAGTTCAAGAAGCTTGGCGGACAAGATTGGAATGACAAGGGTGTTGCCTTTGCCAAGGAAAACAACCTGCTCAACTAGGGCAGGGAGATCGAAAATCCGGCTGTCTTCTCTGACAGCCGGAAGTTGTAAGGAACAAGCATGATGGACGTATCAGACTCTCTTTCCCTGCAAATGGCTAAGAGTGTAGTAGCACGTTACAAGCCGGCGATGATGCGATGGCATTATGAGCATGGACTGGTAATACAAAGTTGTCTGGCAGTCGGAAAATCCTATGATCAAGCAGAACTTCTTGATTGGGCCTATGAGATGTATGATCCTCTTATTGCTTGTGATGGTCACATTGCGACCTATAGGCAGGGTGAGTATAATCTTGATCAGATCAATGCCGGACGAAACCTCTTCACCCTGTATGAGCATACAAGTCAAAAGCGTTTCTTGTTAGCAGCCCAAATGTTGAAAGATCAGCTGAAATATCAGCCTAGGACATTATCTGGAGTGTTTTGGCATAAAGAAATATATCCTTGGCAGATCTGGTTGGACGGAGTATATATGCAAGGACCTTTCAATGCACAATTTTGCAAAGTGAGTGGTGACTTTGGAGGCTACAATGATATTGTCGACCAAGTTCTCATGGTGTATCAAACGCTCAAGGATCCTGTTACCGGCTTGCTGTACCACGCGTATGACGAGTCAAGAGGCCAGCGTTGGTCTGATTTAAAAACAGGATTGTCTTCTCATTTCTGGGGGCGGGCTATCGGTTGGTACTGCATGGCCATCGTCGATATTCTTGATTTTCTTCCCAAGGAACACCCTAGGTTTAATGAGATGGTTGGCACGCTCATCCAGGTATTGGATGTCTTGTTGGCTTATCAAGGTCCGAAGGGGATGTGGTATCAGGTTATTGATAAGGCTGAAGTAGAGGGTAATTATCTGGAAACCAGTTGCAGTGCAATGTTTGCCTATTGTCTTCTAAAAGCCCTCCGTCTTGGCTTATCTGATGACCCCTTGTATAAGAGGGCCGCTCTTTCGGCTCTTGAAGGAATAAAGACCTTATTTTTAAGAGAGGATGAAGAAGGGCAACTCCATCTAAGCGGAATCTGCTCTGTTGCAGGGCTAGGGGGGAATCCCTATAGGGACGGGTCTTTCCATTATTATATCTGTGAACCTGTAGTGGAGGATGATTTCAAGGGAGTCGGACCGTTCATTCTCGCTTGTCTTGAAGCTGAACAACTAAGTCTCTACGACAAATAATTGGATTTATCTAATAACTAATTGTTTTGTAATACTTTGACACAAAATTTTAAGCCTTTTCTCCCAATTTCTTTGTTTGACAATAGACAATGGTGAATGTAGAATGATACCACATAGGTGTTCTATACAAGAGCACTATAGAGGAGAAAATGGAATGAAGAAACTGACTGTTGTACTTTGTATCTTCCTGTTGCTCGGTACCGTAGTTTTTGCCCAGGGAAGTGGAGAAGCCGGAGCAAAGAGAAGCAATCTTCGCGTTGGTATGGTAACTGATGCGGGGACCATTGATGACAAGTCTTTCAACCAGGGAACCTGGGAAGGAATTCTGAAAGCTCAGAAGGACTATGCTATTGACGTCAAGTACCTTAAGCCTGTTGGAACCACGGAAGCTGATTACCTCAAGGAAATTGGTAATCTTGTTGATGCCGGTTACAATATGATTATCTGCCCGGGATTCAAGTTTGAAACTGCAATCTTTGAAGCCCAAGACAGATATCCGAGGGTGAAATTTGTTATTCTTGACGGTGAACCCTATAGTGCAGACTACTCCGAGTTCAGGATTGAGCCCAACGTAGCTGCTGTTTATTATGCAGAGCATGAGTCCGGATTCCTGGCAGGCTTTGCTGCTGCCCTCCAGATCAAGGAAGGAAGTTTTGGCTTTGTCGGTGGCATGGAGATTCCTGCGGTACAGAAATTCAACTGGGGTTATCAGCAGGGTGTCAAGTATGCCAACGAGAAGTATGGAACCAAGATTGTCATGAGACAGGAAAACAATCTGTATCAAGGTTCTTTTGACAATATCAGTGCCGGTCAGCAGATTGCCGCTTCCATGTACGACCGTGGTGTTGACGTAATCTTCGCTGCCGCCGGTGGTGTAGGCGTAGGCGTTATTAACGAGGCAAAGAACCGAGCTTCAAGCGGCAAGAACGTTTGGGTCATCGGTGTTGATGTTGATCAGTATCCTGAAGGTCTGATGCCAAACGGCAAGTCCATCATCCTCACCAGTGCAATGAAGTATCTCGATCGTGCTTCCTATGACATGATCAAGGCAGAGTTGAATGGTAATTTCCCCGGTGGTGAAATTTTGACATTCACTGCAGCAAACAATGGACTGGGTCTTCCCCCAGAAAATCCTAATCTTTCCAAGGCTGTTACTGACGAAGTATCCAAGGTCTTCGAAATGTTGAAGAACGGCCAGATTAAGGTAGCCGCAGTCGGCGATGGTTTGTTCAGGTAATTAAACGATGATGTAATCATCATCAAGGGCCACCAGTATTCGGTGGCCCTTCTGTGCTAATCTAGACAATCAATCCATTACATAGGAAGTCCTTTGATGAGTCATGTCATAGAAATGCTGAATATACGCAAGGAGTTTCCCGGCATTGTCGCCAATGATGATATCTCTTTGCAAGTTGAACAAGGCGAGATTCATGCCATTCTTGGCGAGAATGGAGCCGGAAAATCAACGCTGATGAGTATCCTTTTCGGATTGTATCATGCCGATAAGGGAAAAATTATGGTTCGGGGGAAGGAAGTTCGGATAAACAATCCCAATGACGCCAATGATTTAGGAATTGGTATGGTGCACCAGCACTTCCAGCTGGTTCATAATTTTACTGTCACCGAAAATATTGTTCTTGGAAAGGAAGGAGGCTTCATCCTCGACAGAAAATCCGCATCCAAGAAGATTAAGGCCCTTTCTGTAAAGTATGGGTTGAATATTGATCCTGATATGATTATTGAAGACATTACGGTGGGTATGCAACAGAGAGTTGAAATACTGAAGATGTTGTATCGTGATGCAGAGATTTTAATTTTTGATGAACCGACAGCTGTTCTTACCCCACAAGAGATTGAAGACTTGATCCAAATCATGCGCAACATGATCAAGGAAGGCAAGTCCATCATTCTCATTACGCATAAGCTGAATGAGATCAAGGCTGTTGCTGATCGTTGTACCGTAATTCGACGGGGTAAGTTTATCGGTGTGGTAGACGTTAAAAGCACTTCGGTTTCCAAGATGGCTTCCATGATGGTGGGAAGACCTGTCAATTTCAAGGTTGATAAAAAACCAATGCAAGTCGGTCGGGTCATCTTGGATATCCATGATCTGAAAGTGCAAAACTCCAAGAAAGTGCTCGGGGTGAAAGATTTTTCCCTTTCTGTACGCTCTGGTGAGATTGTAGGGATTGCTGGTGTCGATGGCAACGGGCAAACCGAGTTGATAGAGGCAATAACCGGCTTGAGAGATGTGGAAAGTGGTTCAATCATCCTTGATGGAAATGATATCACCAATGCAGATATACGAAAGCGTAATGAGATTGGAATCGGGCATATCCCTGAGGACCGTCAAAAACGTGGACTGGTCATGAACTCAGCGCTTTATAACAATATTGCAATCAAGGAGTATTATCATAGTCCTTTCAGTAAGAACGGTATCCTTGAAGAGGAATACATCAAGGAGTATTCCCAAAAGGTGATTGATCAATTTGATGTACGCAGCGGAGAGGGCATCAACTCAAGAGCAGGAAAACTTTCTGGCGGTAATCAACAAAAATTGATAGTTGGTCGGGAGGTGGTTGCAAATCCACAGTTGCTTATTGCTGTCCAGCCTACCCGTGGACTTGATGTGGGCGCCATAGAGTATATTCACTCCCAATTGGTTGCTCATCGGGATAAAGGACATGCAGTGCTTTTAGTCTCTTTTGAACTGGATGAAATCTTCAATCTTTCAGATAGAATTGCAGTTATGAACAGCGGAGAACTGATTGATGTGGTAAAGACCTCAGAGACGAATGAGGAAGCAGTCGGTTTGATGATGGCCGGTGTGAAGAGCAAGGAAGGTGCAGAATGAAACTTGGACGATCAAAAACATTGCACAGCAATGCCTTCCTTGTTGCAGTAAGTGCGGTTGTGCTTGGTTTGCTCGCAGGAGCGATCCTTATGGCATCCATCGGGAGTAACCCTTTTACAGGGTTCTGGTTCTTGTTCCGCGGAAGCTTGATGAACATTCAACGAATAGGCAATACCATGGCCACTGCAACCAATTTGATGTTGGTTGGTCTTTCTGTTGCGTTTGCATTCAAGACAGGATTGTTCAATATCGGGGCTTCGGGACAAATGCTCATCGGAGGTTTGTGCGCAACCTTGGTTGCTCACAAGGTGTTTTTACCAAGACCGTTGTTCCTTGTAGTCCTTATTGCCTCTGCCTTGCTTGGTGGAGCATTATGGGGTGTGATTCCAGGAATCCTGAAGGCCAAGTTCAATGTCCATGAGGTTGTTGCGACCATCATGATGAACTGGATTGCGTACTGGTCGATTTATTACTTTGTCCCTGCATATCTCAAAGGGCCTTCCCTTGAGACTGAGAGTGCAAGCATTGCTCTTTCCCAATCATTGAGAGCCCCTTGGTTGACCAAGCTGTTCAACGGCTCGTTTATCAACCTAGGGATTTTCATTGCGATCGTCTCGGTAATCATCATCAAGTTCATCTTGGACAAGACCACTTTGGGATTTTCTCTGAAGGCTGTTGGTTCAAACAGGTTTTGTGCAGAATATGCTGGTATCAAGGTGAATAGGAATGTAGTGATCTCCATGATGATAGCCGGCGCTCTTGCCGGACTTGCTGGATTGTCTTTCTATACTGGATATTCACGCAACATGCAAATCGGAGTGATGCCTTCCCAAGGCTTCGACGGTATAGCAGTAGCCTTGCTTGGAGCGAGTAGCCCGATTGGGGTTTTCTTCAGTGCTCTTTTCTTTGGCATGCTTCAATCGGGGAAGGGTTTTATGAATGCAATGACGGACGTGCCTCCTGAAATAGCTGATACGATCATTGCCGTAATCATCTACTTCACAGCAACAAGTGTACTCCTCGGACGGTTCTGGGATCGGATTTTCAAACGGAGAAGGGAGCGGCTTGAGGCAAGCGAAGAAACAAAAAAGGAGGCTAAGTAATATGTGGAACATAATAATAAGTATTTTCCCTTATGCAATTGCTTATACGATTCCCATGCTTATGACTTCCCTTGGAGGTTTATATAGTGAGCGAAGTGGTGTGACCAATCTTGGCTTGGAAGGCTTGATGCTTGTTGGTTACTTTGCCAGTGCACTTGCCATCAAGTTGACAGAAAATACACTCGGATTGCAAGCTCTTCCTTTTGGCCTTGTAATGGGCGTCGTAGCAGGAGGATTGTTTGCTCTGCTCCATGCTTTTGCCTCGATCAACCTCAAAGCTGATCAAGTGATCAGTGGAACGGCAATCAATATGCTTGCTGCTGCCTTGACCGTCTATCTTGCAAGAACCATAAGTGGAAGTGGAAATATCCGCATCCTTATGGGCATTGTTCGTAAGAATGTTCCTGTCCTATCTCAAATACCTGTCATTGGTCCCCTGTTTTTCAGACAGACCTATTGGACTACCTGGATCTGTCTGATCGTCTGGGCTCTCTCTTGGTTGTTGCTCTATAAGACGAGTTTCGGCCTAAGGCTTCGAGCCTGTGGTGAGCATCCCTCGGCAGTAGAGTCGGCCGGTGTAAATGTACATCGTATGCGGTATTTCGGGGTGGTAATGAGTGGTGCATTGGCAGGACTCGGTGGTTCTGTTATCTTGGTCACGTATTCAGGTGAGTTCAATGGGACTGTCGCTGGTCTTGGATTTCTCTCGATTGCAGCCTTGATTTTTGGACAATGGAAACCTCTGGGGATTCTCGGTGCAACCTTCTTCTTCGGCATCGCTACGACAATTGCAAATGTTAGTCAGGTCATACCTGCACTGCAGGTAATTCCTCCAGTATATTTCAAGGTTTTCCCCTACGTTGCTACGTTGCTTGCGCTGGTTTTGTTCTCGAAGAACAGTGCAGCACCAAGAGCCATTGGGGAACCGTACTAAAACATAGGAGATTTATATGGACATGCTCATGGATAAGATGCAGGAAGCTGCAATGTATATCACCTCAAGAATTGGAACAGAACCTGTCAATATCGGGATGGTGCTTGGCAGTGGACTGGGGAGTCTTGCCGATGAACTCGAGGATGCTGTTGCAATATCATACAAGGATATTCCGTTCTTTCCCGTTTCTACCGTATTTGGTCATAAGGGAAGACTTGTTGTCGGTATGCTTGAAGGCAAACGAGTGATGTGCATGCAAGGGCGTTTTCATTATTACGAAGGCTACGGAATGGATCAGGTTGTTTTCCCCATACAGGTTATGCATGCACTGGGAATTGAACAGTTGTTGGTGACCAATGCAGCTGGTGGGGTGAACACCTCTTTCGCTGCAGGAGATTTGATGTTGATTTCCGATCACATTCGATTGATAGCAGACAACCCGATGCGTGGGCCGAACTGTGATAAGCTTGGGCAACGCTTTTTTGATATGTCCAATGCGTATGATAAAGAGTTGATGGCCTTGGCGCAAAATGAGGCAGAACGATTGGGCATCGCGCTTCAGAGAGGAGTATACATGTTCTTTGCAGGACCTTCCTATGAGACCCCTGCTGAAATTCGAGCTGCTCGAGCGTTGGGAGCTGACGCGGTAGGAATGTCCACAGTTCCCGAAGCCATTGCAGCCAGTCATATGCGCATGAAGGTGTTGGGGATTAGCTGTATTACCAATATGGCTGCAGGTATACTTGACCAGCCTTTGGATCATATAGAAGTAATGGAGACAGGGGAAAAAGCCAAAGAGGCTTTCACTGCCTTGGTTCGCAGCGTAACAAGAATTTGGCCAATATGACGGCACAGGAAATAATTAGCAAGCTATCTCTTGAGCCTCTTGAGGGGGAAGGTGGCTTTTTTAAAAGGGTTCTCACCTTCTCCAGCGGTATCTCGGATTTGGGAGGGAGTATTTACTACCTGATTACCCCACAAAGTTTTTCTGCTCTACATTTGCTTCCTTCTGATGAGGCGTGGTACTTCCTTGAGGGTGATCCTGTTGAGCAATTGGTCTTGCGTCCCGATGGCTCTCATAGTCTTTCCACTCTTGGGAAGGTCACAGAAGGGCATTCGGCCATTGCTCTTATTGAGGGTGGGTGCTATCAGGGGACACGGCTGGTCAACCCAAAAGGGTGGGCCCTTTGTGCAACAGCCATGTGTCCTCCTTTCGATTGGAACAGTTTTGTGTTGGCTGATGACTCGATTGTACAACGATATGCTGATTGTTCTTTGGTAAAAGAGTTCTTGGCTAAGGGGGTTTGATGCATTACGTTTTGGTCAGTGGAGGAACAAGCACCCTTGGAGAGGCTGTCTGTCGTTCTTTTGTCTTGCAAGGATCAACGGTATTCTGCGCCTATACTTCTTCTTTTGAGAAGGCAAAAGCGTTGCAAGAACAACTAGGCCCCTCCTTGGTGCCGATACACCTTGATGTTTGCAACCAAGACAGTATTGAAGAGGCCTTGCAAGATCTGGTCTGTTTGGATGTCTTGGTGAACAACAGTGGGGTTTTCTCCGTGTTTGATCCTCTTGAGTTGACTACACAAGAGTGGGAACGTGTTTTTGACATCAATGTAACGGGGATGTTTAGACTTACCAAGGCGTGTATTCCTCTTCTTAGGGTTGCAAGAGGAAATATTGTCAATATTGCCAGCATCAACGCATTTCATCCCGGTTTTGGAGGCACTGCTCACTATGATGCCTCCAAAGGGGCTGTTGTATCTTATACCAGAAGCCTCGCACAGGAACTAGGACCAGAAATCAGGGTCAACGCTGTTGCCCCTGGGTTGCTTGAGGCTGCGTATCTTGATCAAGACAATGAACTGAGAAGACAGTATGAGCAACGATCCTTGCTTAAGAGCTTGGTGAAAGCAGAGCAGGTGGCGCAGGTGGTGCTGTTGCTTTCTTCTTGTACTGCAATTACTGCAGAAGTCGTCACTGTCGACTGTGGCTATATAATGGGGTGAGTATGAAACTACTTTGCATATCAGATGAATCAGATCCTTTGATTTACTCGAAGAATATTTCTTCAAGGTATGCAGATGTTGATTTGATCATCTCTGCAGGTGACTTGCCGCTAAAGTACTATGAGTTCATTATTTCTTCCTTGAACAAGCCTCTCTATTTTGTATTCGGCAACCACAATTTGGAGTATATCAGTCAATTCGAGTGCGGCTCCCCTCCTCTGCCCGAACTCGGAGGCAGGTATGAGGGAATGCCTGCATTTGGTGGAGATTACGTCGATGGCAAGGTTGTATATGACAAAAAACATAGCTTGATCATCGCCGGCCTTGGTGGGGCGATGCGCTACAACAAGGGAAAGCATCAGTTTACAGAGCGGGAAATGTTTCTGCGAATGGTGAAAATGATTCCTAGGCTTCTGATTAACCGAATTAGGTATGGGCGATATCTCGATATTCTCATTACCCATGCAGCTCCTCTTGGTCTCGGGGATGATACTGACCGTTGCCATCAGGGGTTCTCTACGTTTTTGACGTTCATGCAATGGTTCAAACCAAAATATCTATTGCATGGTCATATTCATTTGCATGACTTGAACGCAAATCGGTATCATGTGTATAAGCACACCAAGGTGATCAACATCTACCAGAGCTATATACTGGAAGATGAAGCGCTTGAGAGGGGGCAAAAACATGGGGAGACGAGGATCTGATCTCTTTGTCCAGTCGAACGACGATTTTGAGAAGGCTCGTTCGAGGGGAAGGATGCAATCGCTTTTAAGCAGTCTTGCGTGGAAAAATTCCGATCTTCTCAGTTTGTATGCAGTAACAGAACTTATAAAACCCAAGAATGAGACGTATTTGGGCATGCGTACCATCCCGGTAAAGCAGATAATTGGAAGCGAAGGCCGTTATCAGGATTTCTCCTTGGCTTTCTATCCAAAGAAAGAGCTTCTTCGGTCACGTTGGCGGTCAATTGACAGGGCGACGAAAGAATTTATAATTCTCCCTCCCATTTCTGTCTATAAGCTTGGCCAGTGGTATTTTGTACGTGACGGCAATCACCGTGTTTCTGTTGCGAAGACCCAAGGAGTGGAATTTATCGACGCTGAGGTTGTTGAACTGGACAGCCAGATACCTCTTGAGGCTGGCTTGACGATGAAACAGCTTCGCAAGCGAGTGATTGAATATGAACGTGAGCGTTTTATCAGCCAATACAAACCGAGCTATCTTCCCATGGATGAGATACAGTTCACCTCTCCTGGTTCCTATCCGGAGATGGTGAACCATATCCTTGTACACAAGTACTTTCTCAACGAAGGAAAGAGTGAAGAACTTAGCTTTGAAGAAGGTGCTGTCTCTTGGTACAAGAAGGTCTATCAGCCAATAATCGACGAGATTCGTCATGCCAAACTGCTTGCATCTTTCCCCGGAAATACCGAGGCGGATCTGTATATGTGGATTGTACGCCATTGGGACAATCTCAAACATATGAGCGGCAGCCAGGAAGTCAGTATTCAAAGTGCCACGTCCGACTACAAGATCCGCTACGGAAAAGGACGATGGGAACGCTATATTCGGAGAATTCGTTACTTCTTTTCTAAAAAGTAAAAAAGGGGAGGTGTTTGATGACCTCCCCACTTTAAGGTTATTCTTGTATATAGGCGCTGAGGGTGTCTGCGTACACCTCCATTTCCTTGCCTAGGCGATCACTTGGCCTGATGGCTCCTTCCTTTCCTGCAAGGTGCACGATACCGGAGACCGGCTGGTCACAGAAATCCAGTTCATCATGGACCCCAAAGGGGATGTGAAGCATTCCCATGGACTGTGCCCAGTAAATCATGGCTGTCAGGGTATGAGCCCCTTCACAGGTGGAGTTTGAACAGCTGGTGAAACAGGCGAAGAACTTTGTTTCGAGACTCTTGTCCTTGCTCAAGGGGAGGGTTGTGTCCAAAAAGGTTTTCATCTCTGCGGAGATGTTTCCAAACCGGGTTGGACTTCCTAGGATGATCATGTCACTCTTGAGCAACGTGGAGGTGCTGATTATCGGCAACTCACAAATATCTTCGTAGTAATCATTGGTAGTTTCTTGAGTATTTGCCCAGATATGCAAATCAGGGTCGTCAACTCGATATAGTCGTGCATCGACGTTTCTTTCTGCCATCAGTTCCTTGAGATAGGATCCGATGATATAGCAGTTGCCGCTTACGCTGTGAATGATGATGGAACAACGCTTCATGTAATGACCTCGCTTGTTTTGTTCTTACCCTATGATACTACAAAAAGAGGCCCTCGTGGTAAAAATGCTTCAACACCATGCACTATAGAGGCCTTCTCTCTCATCTACGAACACTCGGCTCTGGTAGACATCACTTAATAAGGACTCCTGTAAGATCTCTTTCTTCGGACCATCTGCAACAATTTTTCCCTCTTTCATGACTACGATGCGTTGTATTGCGGGGATGACTTCACTCAATTCGTGTGTTGCAAGTATGATGGTTTTTCCCTGTTCATTTAATTGTTCAAGAGTTTGTCTGTATAGATGTCTGCTGGGAAAATCCAGGTTTGAAACCGCTTCATCAAGAAGCAGAACCTCAGGGTCATGCATGCATGCACGGCACAGAAGTATTCTTCTTGCCTCTCCACTGGAAAGACGATTCATCTGTTTATCCCTGAGATGCCAAACCCCATAGCATTTCATTGTTTGTTCCATCTTAGTGAGGTGATACTCCTCCACTTGGTGGTGGAAATCAAGTCCGATGGAGCTGAAGAAGCCAGAAATTGCAATCTCCCAGCTCTTGTAGGTTGAGTTGCACAGATATTGCAATGATTGTGATACGATTCCCAGATGTCTTTTAAGTTCAAGAGCTTGCCAACGTTCTTTTCCAAAGAGGACTCTTTTTGTCTTCGGATTGTACAGAGGATGTATTTCTTCGCTTATAAGCTGCACCAAAGTACTCTTTCCTGCTCCGTTTGGACCAATAATTGCTACATGTTCGCCCATATTCACAGAAAAAGAGACATCGTCCAAGATAGGCTTTCCCATTCTTCTGACGGTTGCATGTTCTATGTGGATGATCTGGTTCTGCATATGAAAAGCCTCCACCGCGACTATAGCACAGTGGAGGATTCTTGCCAAAGCAATTGTGTCATGCGTAGGAAATCAGGGCGTTCTCATCCGGATAGTGGTCCATCACCTTGCTTTCAAGAGTGTTGAGTGTAACCAATACCAAGGCTACAGCCAAGTCGGTTTGTCCGTTCTGGAGAGCTTCACACAGGTATGAGTAGTGATTCGATCGTTTTTCCAGCTGTTGAGGCGTGAATTTAATAGACCGCATGGCAGTATCGAGCATCGGTGAGAGGTTGTCATAAATACAAGAGAGAATTTGGTTTCCGTTCGCAACAACCAAGGTGCGGTGAAAATCAGATTCTGCAAGATTAAAGTCCATCAAACCTTTTGCATCCTTTTGAAAGATGAGAGGGACTGCCGCTTCCATTTTATTGCTGGATGTCCACAGTTGTGATAGATATTCTTTTCTGTTCTCAAGTCGTGAAAACTCTCTTGCCGCGCTTGTTGCAACAGTAATACGTACTTGCATCAAGTTTCGCATGAGTTTTGCTTGGCTGATTTTGCTGTTTACTATCGTAGTTGAGATGGACTCTACATATTGGTCGAGACTGTTGCTCCTGACCTGTGCTTTTCTTCCTTGTGAAACAACAATTAAGCCCCTTGCTTCGAGAAGCTTCAAAGCTTCCCTTATCGGACGGCTCGAGGTATTGAATTGCTCGGCAAGTATTTGCTGAGAGGGGAGAAACGACCCACTCTTCAACCGGTTGTCGAGAATCATCTCTTCAAGAGCTGCTGCTATTCTAGCAGATTTAGTTTTTGAAATGTACTCCATTTCTTCTTTCCTTTATTGTACAAAGCTAGGCGAGGCCTAATGATGTCATACGTTCTAAGTTAAATCTTAGTTATACTATAGCTCAGAATATAAGTATTTGCAATACTAGGATATCAATTTATGTAAAGATGACAACAGTTGGAATTAATGTCTTAAGTAAGCAAGAAGTAGTCTGACATACGACATAACAAAGTGGTACCTCTTCCCTGCTTTGTACGTTACTTTTCCCGCATAAAAAGGGCTCCTTTTTGACAAGGAGCCCATCCAATTGAGAGAAAAAAATCCTTACTATGAAATAACTTTGAAATGCTTGAGGCCTTCTATGACTCCCTTGGCGTACTTTTGTTTAGCAAAGAAACGAAGATTTGTCTTTCGCAATGCAGAGAGGGCCTCTTCATGGTTTGCCACAATAATTGAACGCAGAGGCTTGGCGAACATATCCCTATCATTTCCGGAATCACCAGCTGTTAGAATTTGTTGTGGATGAAGGTTCCACTTCCATGCAATATAGTGTACTGCGGATCCTTTGTTCGCTCGGTAGGGGAGGATGTCCAGATATTTCTCATGGGAGAGCACCAAGTGTTGTAGACCCTTGGTTTGAGCCAACGCGCTCTTTACCTGCTCCATCACCTGTGGTATGTCGCACTCCTCTTTGATTGTGTAGCTGATTTTGTATTCTCGTTGTGAGTCAGCATCGTCTTGGAGCGTCAGTTCTGGTATTTGTGAAAGAATCTCTATGATTGCATCTCGTTTCCAGCGACGTCTGATGAAATGAGACCAGCCTTTGTCTCTGGATTGCTCAGTCTTGTAATAGATTTCACTTCCAACTGCTGTGATGAGGATATCAGGATGGGGAAAGGAATATTCCTTGAGTACTCTCAGGGCAGAATCGATGCTTCTGCCTGTAGCTACTGCAAAGCCAATGCGGTCTTTATTACTCTCAAGTATTGCGGCAAGTTCGTCAGCTGCTTCTCTGTCTCCGGTAAGTGTGTTGTCGATATCGCAGACCAGCAGCGTATCGATTGAAGCAAGCCTGTTGGCAAGAGCGGGTTGTTTCTTTGGTTCTTTTTGCAAGAGGGATTCCAAGGATTGCAGATATGCTGTTGCATGAGCTTGCCAATTATACACCTTCCTGATTCTCTGTGTTCCATTCTCACTCAGTTTTTCCCAAGTTTCCTTGTTGGTGAGCAAGTTGTAAAGAGCGTCTTCAATAGCCCGATGGTTCGCTATATCCACAAGTACGCCACTGTCGCAGTTCTGATAAATATCCTGGACTCCTCCCTTGTCCGTCCCAATGAACGGAAGGCCGACAGCTGACGCCTCGATGAAGGTAAGTCCAAAGTTTTCCAACGCTGCCGTACTGACAAAGACACCTCGCTTCATTGCAGCAAGCCTGTAAAGTTCTGGAACGTCCCTCTGGGGATTGTGATGCTTGGGAATGGCCATCTTGCCGTAGAGGTCGTATCGATCCATCAGAAGCAGCATGTCAGTGAGAACCTGTTTCTCTCCCTCTTCCATCGTGCTGATATCATCGCGGATGCCTGCAACTATGACCAGATTTGCAATAGCCTGCAATTCGTCGCTCTTTCCATATATCTCGATGAGCAGATCTATGTTCTTTCTTGCTTCTGGACGGCAGAGGGCAAGGATGATCGGCTTGTCCATGTTGGTAAGGAATCGTTGAAGTTCCTTGACCATGGAGTACTGTGCAAGCTTCATCTCTTCGGTAATGGAGGGGTCCTGTATTTCGTAGTGGTAATAGGGGAAGAAGGTGTCAAGATCAAGGCCTGGGGGTATGACCGTCATCTTGGATAGATCTTTGGACTCATAGGGTTCATAAAGAGTTTGCTTTTCATAGTTCGTGCTGGTTATGACCATCTTGGCATGCTTGATGGTCCTCTCTTCCTGCATGATTCTTGTATGAATATGATAATACTGGTTTAATTTTTCTTCACTCACCGCTTGGGACTTGAGGTATTCAAGTTTGTTTCTTCCCATTGAGTGTCCGGTAAACACAAGAGGTGTTTGCAGATATGCTGCCAGTTCGGTTGCAATATAGCCAGCATCGGCATAGTGGGCATGAATGATGTCGGGGACCTTGTTTTGTTTCCTGATGAATGAAATCATGGCGTCGACATACTCATCAAGATGAGGCCAGAGCAGTTCTTTTCGGATATACTTCGTGCCTCCGCAGGGAAGACGGACAATACGCGCCCGTTCACCTACCTTTTCGACATCCTTGCTATAGTCTTCAGAACAGCGGGAATCCTTGATGTATCTGGTGAATAAATCGACCTCAATATTTTCTCTATTGGCGAGTTCTTTGAGAAGGTCGACTACGTACCGAGTTTGTCCTCCTGTATCAGCATCTCGACCCATTTCAATGTTTTCTTTTCTTACCAATCCGTGTAAATTTATTATAGCAATATACATAAGTACCTCCTCTATATTTTTTCACAGAGAGCGATATATGTCAAATGCCTCTATTTGGTCGTTCTTTTAGCAAAAAAACTGCCTTGCAAAGCAAAGGCAGTTTCATCGTATGCTCGTCCTCTTTTCTACAGGTCCATTGTCTCGAATTTGTCTTTGATGTTGGTGAGATTGACCAGCGTCAAAGCGACTGCAAGGTCTGTCTGCCCGTTTTCCAAGGCCTCGACAAGATAACGATATTCATTGACCTTTTTACGCTGTTCACTGTACGTCTCAGGCAAACGGTCCATGGCAGCATACAGCTGGGGGGCAAGGTTTTCATAGATGCTGCTCAAAATTATATTGTCATTCGATTTAATCAAGGCTGCGTGGAACTCAAGATCGGTGTCTTTGAAGAGTTTTATGGCCTCATGGTCCTTTCCATTCTCAAGTCTTGGCAGCAGGTGCTCCATTTTCGTGCAAGCTCTGTCAAGCGAGCGGACGATGAGCATGCGATTGGGATCTCGGCTAAGCTCCCTGGATGCAGAGACCTCTATAGTGGTACGAACCTGCATCAAATCAGTAAGGAGTTTCTTGTCCGGCGTCTGTTTGCTGATCATGGAAGCTGAAAGAGACTCTACAAACTGATCAAGACTGTTGCTTTGAACAATGGCTTTCTTGCCTTGTTGGACTTTGATAAGACCTTTTGCTTCAAGATTCTTGAAAGCCTCGCGAACACTTCTGCTGGAAGCTGCAAACTGCTGGGCAAGTTCATGCTGGCTGGGGAGCGTTTCCCCTGCTTGGTATTTCTTGGAAAGGATTTCTTCTTCCAGCTTATTTGCTATTGTGGTAGATTTTGTTTCTGACCCGGTTATGGAATTTATGCTCATTTCAACGACTTCCTTCACACGCTCGACTGACGGATAGGTTCCGTAACATCCACTTGATACATAAGTACATCGGTTGTTATGTATTATATACGGCATTTTATGCATAAAAGCAATGGTTTGCACTATAAAAATGTTATAAGTGTGTTGAAAGATGTTGAAATATGTTTTGCAGAAAATTGCTTTAAAACTGTTGTAGTAAATTAAATTATAAGCTTGTTACTGTAAGCAGAATCAGTGTAGAAGTGCAGCCACTTCTCTCAATCTGACATAAGAACAAAAACATGTAAGAAGTAAATCCATATTTGTATTGAAATATCCCAAATATACAATATGTATTATAGGCGATGACACAAGATGAAAAATTTTAACATATTATAATATAAAAAATAAAGTATGATATAGATTTTATAATAAATAAAAACCTTAAGAATATTTTCAAGTATTGACATATGTTTCCAATGCAGGCTATAGTATACATGAAGGACAGGGAAGGCCTTGCACGCTTCTCTGGGAGGGAACCACTTCATGAAACGATATTATACAATCCTGGCTTTGCTGACGATCATGACGCTCGCTCTCGCTGCCTCCCCGATCAACCCAGCAAAGGTCACTATTTCACTTTCAACTCGAGTGCCCGAATATTTGGTGCATGGGTTTCTTGTGGGAACAGAGACGGAAAACCCTGTTATCGAGTCCACGACAGAGGTGGACGATGCATTCAACGACGGGGGAGCTCAGTTCGTCTATGCCATCAAGACAAATGTGGCCACATCATTTACGGTTACAGCCTCTGTAACACCATTTTCCTTGCGCTATGCTTCAACGCCAGCTCAAGTGAATATTGACAGGATTTACGTGTCTGATGGTGCTAACAACAATCCGGCAGAGCAAGTCGATCCTGCAAGCAATACGTATAAATTATTGGACTTCACCCCCAGCCGGACAGGCTTGAGTACCTACTCTTACACATTGACGGTCATAGCAGACCAGGCTCAGGTGCAAACCGCCCCTGCAGGCCCGTATGAGTCTGTTGTCTCGATAGGCATAACTCCAAACAACTAAGAATTTATTGGTCTTAGGAGCACAAGGCATCTTTCAAAAAGATGCCTTTGTTTTTTCATTGGATAAAATACAGTACAAAGATATGACAGATGTATACTGTATGCCTTTTATGATTTATCAAACCTTCTTCGTGAAATATTTGATATTTCTTTAAAAACACCAAAAAATTGCGACATATGTAATAAGTAAAGAAAATGTAAATCTATATTGCAATATAAAATAAATAAATTTTAAAAATTTATATTCTTTAAAAGACGATTTATAAGTATTAATATTGACATAAGTCTGACTTGAGGGTATTCTATTGTTGTGAATCATTATTATTTGAGATTGATATTTTAAAGGAGATTGAATATGAATAAAAAGTTGATAGCTATTGCCTTGGTTCTGATGCTTGTAACTAGTGGTTTGTTTGCGTTTGATGTTACTTCTGTACCGCATGCTACAGCAACACTTAAGGGCAATATTGGAGAGTTTCTTGATCATGGTTTCACCGTTAATAATGTACCGTATTTGAGCGCAGTAGAAATTTTGGATGCTTTTGATGTAGATAATCCCCCTTCATTTGTATATGGATATAGAACAAACGTTGGAGGAACTTATGAATTCCATATGCGTGTGAGTAATTTCCAGAGTCAAACTAATTCTGCTCATATTGTAACTATTGATTCTGTCAAGAAAGGCAACGATTTATTGACACTATCCGGCAGTGGCTCAACAGCATATTACGAAATTTTCACAGAGAGTAATCCTTTGGGTGTTATGAGTGGTGTCAAGAGCGATGCTGAAACCTTTACTATTATTCCTTCTGCAAGTGATATTGACAGTGCCAATCCAGGATCTTACGTTGCAACTGTAACGTTCTCGATTACAACTTAATCTCTTCCATTGCTTTGAGAGTTTGGGCTGTGCAGACATCTGCACAGCTTTTTTATCTTTACTCTTTCCTGTTTGCCCAAGAATTGATAGGATGGAGATACCCCATAGATATGGAGACTCATATGAGAAAGCTCTTTGCCATTCTTTTGGCAACATGTATACTCTTTCCTCTTTCAGCCCAAGAGCTGCCCCGGTTTCCTTCTGCCTCCGTCCGTCTTGTAGGAGTTATTCAGCCAAGGGATTTGCAAATATCTGTATATAATGAAGCTGGAGATATGCTCACGCCGGAAGAAGCTTTTATGAATTTTGAATTTCCTGCCCTTGAAGAATGGGAGGTGGAGCGTTCTCTCTTTTTCAGGTATTCATCGCATTTAAGCGCCCAGAAGGTCGGCAAGTTGATATTCGAATTGACGGATGTTGCGATGAATGAGATGAACAGGCTCAGGACTACGATTGAGCTTACCTCGGAACATAGAATGACCAGTGTTGAAAATGGTGATACCTTCAGGACAACATTTCTTGGAGGAGCCCAGGATGAAGTGCCGATCGGTAAGTTGACGGTACGGATTCGCAAGCGGGCTGAGGATGTGTTTTCTGCTGGGACCTATGCAGGAGCCTTTTCCATTAATTATACCGAAGGAAGCTAAAATATCTCTTTGCATGGATAATAATCTACTTAAAATTTGATTTATTCGAAAAACGGCAAAATAGTAGCGAAAATGTTTTACAGCATGGTAAAAGCGTGTAATAATCATGAGTGTCGTTGCTCGAGTCCAGTCCGATTTTTCCAGCGGGTGGACACAAGCCCTAGGAGAGGAGTTCTAGGGTTCTCAAGGAGGTTGCCGCTATCCGGTTTTCGGGTAGCGGTTTTATTTGTCCAACTGGCTCATTGTTTGTAGGAGTGTACGCTGAAAAACCCAGCGGTCCAACGCTACGGCAATACTACCAAGATAAGAACTCTGTTCCTTGAGTTTCGAACGTTCAATCGGAACCTTTCTGAGCGATATATGTGCCTGTTGGCAATAGAAAGATCGGATGATGTCGAAATACTCGTTGCCAAGGTTGGAAAGACCGCCTCCGATGATAATTTTCTCACACCCGGTCACGGCACTGGCGGCAACCAAAGCGATGCCCATTGCTTCTGCAGCTTTGCACAGCGATGCCTTGATCATTGGCTCCTCGCTTTGTGCAAGTTGTTTGACCGATAACCCTTGGTGTTTTTCCCGTAAAGCCCAGCCCGAAGCAACAGTTTCCAGGCATCCAATGCTCTGGCATCGACAAAGGCCGGTGGGGGCTATGGGAAGATGTCCGAATTTACTTCCTTGCGATGTGATTGTTGTTTCGTTCACCCATGCGCTATTGATGTGTTCAGCCCAGTTCACATATATAAAGGAAGGTGTTTGTTCTTGTGCGAACCATCTTTCAGCCTCAACCATGGCCCTTACGGAATCGACGAGCATGGTGGGTATCTGGGTATGAGCTTCAACCGCCTGGGCTAGAGGAATGTTTTTCCAGTTGAAATAGTCATGGTCAATAATGCTTCTCTCATCCTTGCTGATCCTTCCACTGCTGGCGATAGTGATGCCGACAATAGCATTCGGGGCAAATGATTTCATTTTCATGCAGGTTTTGATGATCATCTGGCCAAGCTGCCTTGCCTCTTGGTTGGCCTGATTGGGTATGCGTTCAAGCCGGAGTGCGTTTCCTGCAAGATCAGAGAGGATGAACGTAGTGTTTCGGCTTCCCATCTCAACCCCGAGCACGAAGGAGCAATCTATCTTGAGAGAGAGGCCCGTCGGCCTGCGCCCGGTAGTTGTAACGGCTTTCCCTGTTTCTTCGATGATCTGTTGCTCAAGCAATTGTTCCACAATCTCGCTGGTTGAAGGTTTGTTCAAACAAAGAGAACGTGCAATTTCGGCACGGCTGTGGGCTCCTGCTTGGGAAAGAAGGTTCAATACCCGTAGGCGATTGATGGTACGTGCTGTTTTTGGCTGGGAAAAGTTCATTCTCAGAGCATAGCCGAACCTGTGGTTTTTGTTAAGGAACAATTGCCGATAGAGGGAAAAATCAGTATGTTTGGCTATATCCCTTTGGAGGTATAATACAACGATGGAACAAAAGAAGTTCAAGACTGAAGTATCTGAGCTGCTTCAGCTCATCATCCACTCGCTCTATTCCAATAAGGAAATATTTTTACGCGAGTTGGTTTCAAACTCATCAGATGCTCTGGACAAGCTCAAGTATCTCACCCTGACCGACGAGAAACTCAAGGCTCTCGAATTTGAGCCACGAATCGATATCTCGTTTACTGAGGAGGGAGAGAAACGTACTCTCACCATCAGTGACAATGGCTTGGGTATGAACCATGACGACCTGAGTGACAACTTGGGCACCATTGCGTCGAGCGGAACGAAGAAGTTTCTCGCTTCCTTGACCGAAGAGCAGAAGAAGGACAGCAACCTGATCGGCCAGTTCGGCGTAGGGTTCTACAGTGCTTTCATGGTAGCCGAGAAAATCGAGGTTGTCAGCCGCAAGGCAGCAGAAGAGCAGGCCTGGAAGTGGAGCAGCACCGGCAAGGGAAGTTATACCCTTGAAGAGGCAGAGCGGGAGAGTCAGGGAACCACAATTACCCTGTATCTGAATGAAGAAGGCAACGAGTATGCCAATCGCTGGCAGATCGAGCAACTGATCAAAAAGTACAGCGACCATATTGCCTATCCCATTTTCCTCTCTTATGACCAGACTACATATGATGACAAGAAGAAGGATGATGAGGGCAACGCTCTTAAGAAGATCGAGCACAAGGTTGAGCAGATCAACAGCTCTTCTGCCCTCTGGAGAAAGAGCAAGAGTGAACTGACTGACGAGCAGTACAAGGAGTTCTATAAACAGTCGAGTTATGACAGCGAGGATCCCTTATTCTATGTGCATACCCGTGCAGAAGGGGCGACAGAGTATATAACCCTTTTCTATATCCCCTCGAAGGCTCCTTTCGATATGTACTATGCTGATTATCGTCCTGGGGTGAAGCTGTACGTAAAGAGAGTCTACATCACTGACGACGACAAGGAATTGCTTCCTTCTTATCTACGTTTTGTGCGTGGTGTGATCGACAGTGAGGATCTTCCCTTGAATGTCAGCCGAGAAATTCTTCAGCAGAACAGGGTCATGAGCGCCATCAGGACTGCAAGTGTCAAGAAACTGCTTGGAGAGTTCCAGAAGATAAGCGACCAGAATCCTGAACTCTATGCAAAATTCATCGAGCAGTTCAACCGCCCGTTGAAGGAAGGTCTCTATTCGGATTATGCAAACAGGGATGCGCTTCTGGAATTGGTACGGTTCAAGTCCTCCAGTGAAGAAGGCTATGTCAGCCTTGCCTCTTACAAGGAGAGGATGAAGACCGACCAGAAGTCGATCTACTACATCGCCGGAGGCAAAGAGTCCACCCTTAAGGCCAGTCCCTTGCTTGAAGCCTATAGGAAGAAGGGCTATGAGGTTCTGGTCATGAGCGACGATATCGACGATATCGTAGTAGGATCAATCGGAACCTACAAGGAGCTCCCTTTGAAGGCTATCAACAAGAGTGGTGCCGTTGATGATCTGAAAGAAGAGGGAGACAAGGAGAAGAGCAAGGAGTCGAAAGGCCTTATCAAGAAGATCAAGAAGGCTCTGGGAGACAGGGTAAAGGATGTTGTTGCATCCTCTCGCTTGGTGGAATCTCCAGCTGTTGTCGTTGTCGATGAGAATGATCCTTCTGTACAGATGCAGCAGATTCTCAAGAGCATGGGGCAGGCGGATGATCAAGAGATCAAGCCGATTTTGGAAATCAATGTTGACGATCCGATGGTCAAGAAGATTGAGAACAGCGACGATGACTCGTATATCGAAGAGTTGTGCTCAGTGCTCCTCGATCAGGCACTTTTGGCAGAAGGAGTTATGCCAAAGGATCCAGTTTCTTTTACCAAGAAGCTTCATAGCCTTTTATCTAAATAACGTTTATTGAAAGTACCACAAAGGCAAGGTAGAGGATTTCTCTGCCTTGCCTTTTTCCTATTCCAATGCTAGGGTTTATATATCTCGACTATAGTAAGGAAATGCATATGATTTCGGCAATGGTTTCTTTGAGCGCTAATGTGGCAGGACCTCAATCATGGTTTGTATCAGCAATGCATCAAATTGACAGTTGGGCACAGCTTCGGCCGGTTGCCTTTCTCATAGATGTTATTGTCGGCTTGTTGATTGTAATCATTGGAAAATTACTGATCATGTACTTTTGCAGAGTACTGAAGAAGGCTCTTGATCGCTCGAAAAAAATCAACGACTTGATGGAGAGATTCATTCTTCAATTGGTCAACATCATAGGATGGATCTTCTTGGCAATCACCTTTTTGCAGCATCTTGGCCTTAATATGGGCCCGGTGCTTGCAGGCTTGGGTATTACCGGTGTCATTCTCGGTTTTGCGTTCCAGGAGACTATAGGGAACCTGCTCAGTGGTGTGATGATTGTTCTCAATGCTCCTTTCCGGATTGGTGATTTTATTGAGACAGGGTCTTTCAGCGGCACTGTAAACGACATGGACATGCTTCGGGTAACGCTCAGGACCCCGGACAATAAAAAGATTACGCTCTCCAACAAGTTGGTATGGGGAAGTCCCATTGTGAATTTCTCCGATGTTGAAAGGAGAAGAGTGGAGCTTTCTGTAAGCGTCCCTTATGGCGCAGATATCCAGCTCGTCAAGGACACCGTCAGAAAGATTTTGGATAGTTACGAGGAAATCCTTCCTGAGCCTGCCCCTGTTGTTGAAGTAAACAAGCTTGCAGCCTCTTCAGTAGACTTTGTAGTCAGGCCTTGGACCAAGCCTGCCGATTATTGGAAGGTATATTGGAGGTTCCAAGGCGAGATCTGTGATCGTCTTGCTGAGGTTGGTCTTTCCGTACCGTTCAATCAGCTTGATCTGCACATCATCGATCAGCCGAAGGCGACTTGATTTTTTCACACTGCCTTTTCAGGATGGTGCAGAACTCTTGCGTATCTGAAAGCAGGAATTTGCCCAAATATGAGTTCGGTCGCCAGGCCTTGAGGCCAAAGAGCAAGGTAATGATGCTGTCTTTGGTCTCTATTTCAACAGAGATGTTGGAAAGCTTTTTGTTTTGCAACGTCTCGTAGGTTTGTTTGCAATCGACAAAGTCCGAAAAAGGAAATAGGTAGAATTCATCGGATAAGGTGATTCCTGCCATTTGTTTCTCGTTGTCGAACGTCAGGAGAATTCCTGACCCGCTGTCGTTGATATACCCATGCTTCTCATCAAATGACAACTTGTGTTCCTTCATCAGGTCGTATGCCTTGAGCTCAAGATCACGAAGTGTTTGTTTGTAATTGGCCGTAGCCTGTTGTTTTTTCTTCTTCCCGACAGTCAACGCATATATGTTGAGCAGCGTGATGGCAACCAGCAGGACAAGAAGCACATATTGGATGATTGATGAAACGTTCATAGCCGACAATACCAAGAGCTGAGCAACTTTGTAAAGAGCGGCTCCTATGATACACTGAAACGGGAGAGGTGAAGTGATAAAGATACTGATAGTGGTTCCCTATATCGAATTGCAGGAAACCTTTGAACAGATTGTACAAAGCTATGTGCTTGACAATATTACCATTGAAACCACCCATATCTTTGGAAGCGACCCAAAAGTCATTGAACCACTGGATGCTGACATCATAGTAGCAAGAGGCATCACAGCCCATGCAATATCGCAGTACAAGAGTTCTGTGCATGTTGTCCCCATTGCGCTCTTTAGCGCTGACCTTCTAGAAGCCCTTGCCCAAGCGAAACAACTTAAGCCGAACGCGCATATTGGAATCGTGACGAATGAGCAGTTGTGTGACAGTCAAACCATTGCGAAACTCGTTGAGTGTCCTGTTTCCATTTTTCAGGTAACCGATCAGGAAGACGTAAGGATGGGCTTGAAACAACTGACAAATGCAGGGTGCACTGTCATGGTGGGTGGCCTGACCATGTGCCGCCTTTGTGAAGAACAAGGGCTGTTGCATGTGCACGTAAAAACCGGCTATCAGGCAGTAGTCCATGCCGTTGCTGAAGCTGTAGCGGCAGCCCGCGCCCTTGATCGTGCCCAGACAAGAGGAAACCTCCTCGGAACCCTGCTCAACAATGCTTCCTATGCTTTGCTTGCGATAAACAGCAATGACGTTATTATTGCAGCAAATCATCAGGCAGAGCACTTGTTTGGAAGAAGTGATCTGGTAGGAGCCCCTCTTGAGCAAGTATATCGCGCCGGTACACAGAAAGAAGAGTTGGTGAGTATCCATGGCCAGCGGTTTCTTGTGACGCAGCAACCGATCAGCATGGATCAGGAGACCTCAGGGTTTATTTTTACCTTTCAAAATGCAGAAACAATCCAGAAGACAGAATACAAGATTCGCAGGGAGCTCAGCCGAAAAGGTTTGGTCGCCAAATATCAGTTTTCCGATATTGTGACCCAAAATGCATATATGCAAGCCCTGCTCGAGAAAGCCAAGAGGTTCAGCGAGGTTCCCGGGGCTGTGCTGCTGCTGGGGGAAACCGGAACGGGCAAGGAGTTGTTTGCCCAAAGCATTCACAATGCTTCCCATCGGGCAACAGAGAGTTTTGTTGCAGTAAACTGTGCAGCTCTTCCTGAGCAACTGTTGGAGAGTGAGCTCTTTGGCTATGTAGAAGGCGCTTTCACCGGTGCCCGAAAGGGAGGAAAGGCTGGTTTGTTTGAGTTGGCCCACAAGGGAACAATTTTTCTTGACGAGATCGCGGAAATGCCGATTGTGGTACAAGCCAAGCTGCTTCGGGTTCTGCAGGAGAGAGAGATACGACGCATAGGTGCTGACATGGTCATCCCTGTAGATGTTCGGGTAATCAGTGCGGCGAACAACAGCATAGTACAGAAAGTAAAGGAAGGGAGCTTTCGGCTCGATTTATTTTATCGTATCAGTTTGCTGAGTCTCATGCTGGTTCCTCTTCGTGATAGAAAAGAGGATATTGGCATACTTTTCAGACATTTTGTTCAGTTGTATTGCAGTAGGCACAATGTGCATCCCATTACTGTCTCAGATGAAGCAATTGAGATGCTCAAAAAGTTCTACTGGCCTGGAAATATCAGGGAGCTTCGCAACGCAGCTGAACGGTTGGCTATCTTGCATACATCGAATGAGGTTTCTGTCAGGGAAATTGAGCAGTTGGATATCGGATCCACCAGTTTATATCTGGAAGATAGGCTAGAAGAAGGGCATAAGGTGCATACAATGAAGTATACTGATAGACAACTGTATGAAAACTATCTTGCCAGCGGGCTTACTAAAGAGGCTTTTGCAACCAAGGTTGGAATAAGTCGGACTACGCTTTGGAGGAAATTTCAAGGTTTTGAAAAATAATGTTTCAGAAATGTTTCAATTGAAACATGAAACGTTTTATGAAACACCCCTATTCTTAGACACGTATTATCAAAATTTTTAGAAATTTCTTATATTTTTTTCATATTTGATTGAATTACCAAGAGATAAACTGTATACAAAAAACCAAAAACAAACAAATTGTATACAATATAAGGAAGTTGGCACGCTAGTTGCTTTACTTAAGATACGAGTGATGTAGTTCGTATTCACTGTATTTTAAAGAGGGAGCACTTCTATGAATGATACACCTGTATTGGGAATCTTGATCGGTGATGGAGCCGGAGTCGGACCTGAAATTATTGCCAAGCTAGCAATCAGCAACTTTTTTAATCAATATTGCAAGCCAGTGATCATCGGTGATGCCAGGTTGCTCGAACGAGCATTCTCTGTCCTCGGTGCATCAGTCCCCCTACAGATAATTGATGAGGTCGATCAGGCCGACTGGACTGTCGGTATCCCTGTACTTGACCAAAAAGACCAAGATCCCAATACCGTCGTCTATGGAACGTTGACCATCGAAGCAGGCAAGGCAAATTTGCATGCTATGAAGCTTGGTGTTGAGCTTTATAAGGACAAGAAGATTGAAGGCTTCTGTTTTGGCCCCTTCAATAAAGCAGGCATGAAAGAGGCCGGTTGTGCACTGGAAAGTGAACATCACTACTTGGCTCAGTTGTTCAATCACACCGAGCCCTTTGGAGAGATCAATGTGTTGGGTGACCTTTGGACTACTCGCACAACCAGCCATATCCCTATCAGTGAAGTAAGCAAGAATCTGAGCGTCCAGACTATCATGCGAGCAGTCCGTCTGGCCAATACTTCTTTGAAAAACAGCGGTATCACCAAACCAAGACTTGCACTTGCCGCCCTCAATCCCCACGCCGGTGAACATGGACTGTGCGGCCGTGAGGAAATTGATGTCATAGAACCTGCAATTGCAGAAGCAAGGAAGATGGGAATCGATGCATCAGGCCCCTATCCAAGCGACATTACCTTTATCAAGGCATTCCGTGGGGAGTTTGATGGAGTGGTGACGATGTACCATGACCAAGGTCAGATAGCTCTTAAGCTGAGAGGATTTGATGAGGGTATCACCATAGCAGGAGGCCTTCCTGCCCCGATAGTTACCTGTGCTCATGGTACCGCCTATGATATAGCCGGTAAAGGAATTGTAAAGACCAGTGCTTTTGAGAATGCAGTAAAAATGGCCTGCCGTATGGCAAACCATCTGCGCTCTCGCTCCTAAGGAGATATACAGTATGCAGATAAAAAAGATTACGAGTAAAATGGTGATACCTATCGTCACAGCCCTGATTGCTTTGGCCTTCATCATTCTCGGAGTCACCCAGTATGGATTCTGGCATGAACTCAGAGGCCCCCTTCCTGGTTTCTTTCCCACTATCATCGGTAGTGTCTTGTTGGTAATCAGCCTAATTGCTTTTTTGGGAGGCAGAAAAGAGACTGAAACAAGCTACCCCATTGAAAACTGGTATCCTGCCCTAGGAGTGGTGGCTATCATGCTTGCTACGTTTATAATCGGCATGCTCCCCTCCTTGGCAATATTTGTCATTCTTTGGTTGAAGTGGTATGAGAAGTTCAGCTGGAAAACCACCTTGATTGGATTTGCCATCATTGCAGCCATCGTTCTCGGTGCTTTTGTATTCTGGCTTGGGGTTCCCTTTCCGAAGGGATTCATCTACAACCTGATCGCCTACTAAGGAGCTGAATATGGAAAACTTGCAATTATTATTCATGGGCTTCTCAGTAGTCCTTACTTTGGAAAATGTATTGGTAACCATGCTTGGAGCAGTGCTCGGACTGGTCGTCGGAGCCATGCCTGGTATTGGGTCTCTCGCCGGAGTAGCCTTGCTGCTGCCCCTTACCTACAGATTCAATCCCACCACTGCCATCATTATGCTTGGAGCCTTGTACTACTCGAACATGTACGGTGGCTCATTCAGTGCCATTCTGTTGAACATCCCCGGTGATTCACCGGCTGTCATGACAGCATTGGACGGCTATCCGATGGCTACGAAACGAAATCGTCCAGGTCAAGCCCTGTTTACTTCTAATCTATCCTCATTCATCGGTGGCTTGATCGGGATGTTTATACTTACCTTCATGGGTCCGTTGCTCGCCGACATCGGGTTGAAGTTCGGTCCGGCCGAAATGACAGCCTTGCTTCTGGTTGCCATGACCTCAATTGGATGGCTGGTAGGTGAGAATCCTACAAAAGGTGTTGTCTTGACGTTGTTGGGCATCCTTATTGCCTCCATCGGGATGGATACCCTTACCGGAAGTCCTCGCTATGACTTTGGAAATATCTATCTGCTTGGAGGTATTCCCTTTACACCCTTCGTTATTGGTGCTGTTGGATTCAGCCAAGTGTTGAAGCTGATGGGTGAGCGAAATAAGAAGGTTGAGGCGAATCTCAACCAGAAGTTGACCATCAGGGGCTCTATGCTGACGCTTCGGGATGTGAAACGCCTTATTCCCCCGGCTGTCAGAAGCGGATTCATGGGAACCTTCGTCGGCGTTCTTCCCGGAGCCGGAGCTACTACCGGAGCGTTCCTCGGCTATGCAATGCAGAAAGCATTCAAGAATGAAGAGCCCCTAGGCAGTGGTGCTGTGGAAGGTATTGCTGCTTGTGAAGCTGCGAACAACGCAGCGGCTGCAGGTTCTTTTGCTCCCTTGCTTGCCTTGGGTATACCCGGCTCAGGTACTGGTGCAGTCCTTCTTGGTGGTCTGATGATGTGGGGCCTTAATCCTGGACCTCTTCTCTTCTCCACCAATCCTGATTTCGCCTGGGGCTTGATAGCCAGCCTTTTCCTCGCCAACTTGCTGACGTTGATTATTTCTTTGGGAATCATCCCTTTCTTGATCAAGATTCTCACCGTCCCGGTACGAATATTGATCCCGATTATCACCGTAGTATGTGTCGTAGGAGGATACAGTACATCCTATTCCATGTATGGGGTCATCGTGATGTTCCTCTCAGGAGTTGCCGGGTACATTCTTGACCGTAATGGATATGGTGTTGCCCCGATGCTCTTGGCTTTTGTCCTTGCTCCCCTGTTGGAGTCAAACATGAGAAAGGCCTTCATCATCAGCAATGGAAGCTTGGATATCTTCTTTATGAAACCTATCTCTGCCTTCTTCTTGGCTGTTCTCTTTCTTATCATCCTTACCCCGGTGGTTAAGTTTGTTTTGAAAAAGACCGGTTTAAGAAAATAGTGTAATCGGAAAATCCTTAGGAAAGGGTTTTGAAATACGTGAAAACCGGGACTTGGTCCCGTTAGAAAAAGAGGAGATTTAGACATGAAAAAATTAGTTCTACTTCTGAGTGTTGCTCTGCTTTTGAGCATGTCCGTGTATGCTGCCGGTCAGGCTGAGTCAGAAGGTCCGAAGACCTTTGCTCCTTCAAGGAACATTGAATGGGTTGTTACCAGTTCTCCCGGTGGTGGATCTGATATCTTTACTCGTACCCTTACTGACATCGCAACTGCAGAGAAACTGTCAAATGGTCAGAACTTTGTAATCCAGTACAAGACCGATGGTGCCGGCGAAGTGGGCAGACTCTATGTTTCCAATATGAGAGCCGGTGTACAGGCTGACCATACCCTGCTTACCTTCAACAGCGGCGACTTGATGCCGATGGTCATGAACACCAACAACCGTTTTCAGAACTTCCAGCCTGTTGCTCATATGGCAGTCGACAAGCACTTGATTTTTGTAGGTGAGTACTCCAAGTACAAGACCGTAGAAGAAGTTCTTGCTGCATTGGGCAGAGGTGAGAGGATGGTTCTCGGCGGTTCCAAGGGTGATGACATTGCCTGTCACGCTGCTTTGATCAGGGAACTTGGGGTTACCCAGGACCAGCTTTCCTACATTGCTCACGATGCAACCAGTGGTGCTATTACTGCAATCCTTGGCGGTCACTTTGACCTCTTGATCTCCAAGCCCGCAGCAGCTGCTCAGTATGTTGAAGCTGGAAGGATTACTCCTATTTTGGCTCTTTCAACCAGTCGCTTCCCCGGCAATCTCAGTGGCGCGCCTACTTTGAGTGAACTTGGGTACAACAACGTCGAGGTTCCCAACTGGAGATCTGTCGTTGCTCCTGGTTCGATGAGTCCTGCAGCTGTTGCTTTCTACAGCGATATGCTTGCGAAGATCAACGCCACCTCTGCATGGCAGACCGGCTACATCGAAAGACAGAAGTTGATCCCCGACTTCATGGATAGTGCAACGTTCAAGGCGTATGGAACGAAGTTCCAGGCTGACTATCTTGCTTCTATCGGTAAAGATAAGTAAGGATTACAAGTACTAGTACATATTGTAGAGGGATGAAGAGGCGACTCTTGCATCCCTCTATTGCTCAGCTAAGCTACAGAAACAAGTTCCAAGAGGGTAAGAATCATGAAACGAGTTGCGATGATACATACGGTAAGACCTGTGCTGGGAAGTTTTCCTCAGCTGTTGCAGGAAGTGGTGGGAGAAGAGATTATTATGCATAGTATCCTTGATGACTTCCTCGCTTCCGATCCTGCAGAGATTGGTTATTTCTCCCAAGAAAACATGAATAGGTTGTTCAATGATTTGAAATCATGTGAATTGACCAAAGCCGATGTCATTGTAGTCACCTGTTCCACTCTTACCCCTGCAGTACAACAGATCAGGCCTTTCATCAGGGTCCCTGTGGTTGCAATCGACGATGCGATGACAGAGCAGGCAGTACGACTTGGACGGAAGATCAAGGTGGTCGCTACGGCGATGAGTACCCTCAAGCCGACTATTGCAAAACTTGAACAAGAAGCAAAACTTGCAGGTGTCACTATAGAAGTTGATGCCCAAGACAATGAACCTGCGTATACCGCGATGCGCAAGGGCGATATGGCTACCCATGATGCGCTTGTTCTAAAGATGATTGAAGAGGTGAAGGGGTATGACTGCATCGTGCTTGCCCAAGCTTCCATGGGGCATTTGCAAGCCAAGGCACAAGAAATCGCCAAGGTCCCGGTACTTGGCTCCCCGATTCTTTGCTGTGAAAAGGTAAAGAAAATACTCAAGGAGCAAGATTGATGAAAGATGACATTCATAATTACTGCAGGATGGGAATCGTTGTCTCCATGGCTTATCCTCACTCAGTTTCTAGTGAACAAGCCTTCATCGAAGCTTTGAAGAAAATCCTTGTCGATCCTTTCTTTGAGGTTGTCGAACTGGGACATCTTCCCTTCGCTGCACTCAATGATTCGGTTCCCAAGCTTGTATCGACGGCACACTGTACTGCTACCTATAGCGGACACTCCCTGCTCTTTGCAAATAATCTCAATATCAACAGCTTGGATGAGCAAGAACGAAGACAGGCTGTGTCGATTCTGAAAGAAGGTCTCGATGAGGCCTACGCCATGGGAGCTGAAGAATTTCAGTTTCTTTCCCGAGGGTATGAGAAAGGAAAAGAGGAACAATATCTCAAGGCATTGATTACAAGCACGAAAGAGTTGTGTGCGTATGCCCAAGAGAAAGGTGACATGCCTGTGGTTCTCGAGGTCTTCGACCATACGATCGACAAGAAATCACTGCTCGGACCGGCACCGTTGGTCCGTGCATATGCGCAAGAAGTCTGTAGCGAATATGACAATTTCGGCATCATGATCGATTGTTCCCACATCCCGATGATCGGGGAGACGATTGATGAAGCGGTTGATCCAATACAAGCGTATATTCGTCATGTCCATGTGGGCAACACCTTGATTGGCGACCCAACACATCCCAGTTATGGAGACTATCATCCTAGATTCGGCTATCCGGGATCAGAAAATGATACAGACTATCTTACTGAGTTCCTCTGTAAGATGAAGGATATCGGCTATCTGGTGGAAGGAGGAAAGAATATTCTTTCCTTTGAGGTGAAGCCTCAGGCAGGCGAAGATGCCGACTTGGTAGTTGCAAATGCCAAGAGAACGTTGTTGGAAGCTTGGAGAAGCGTGTAATGAAACTAGGAAACACAGACATCGATATCTCTTCCATAGCCTTGGGGACCTGGGCTATGGGAGGTGGAGACAGCTGGGGAGAGAGTGACGAGCAACAATCCATAAGGACAGTCCATCGTGCACTGGATCTTGGCATTAATTTCATCGATACAGCCCCTGCCTATGGGAACGGAGTAAGTGAAGAGCTCTTGTCCATAGCCCTTAAGGGAAAGAGAACTCAGTGTGTGCTTGCTTCGAAGTGTGGTTTAGTTTGGGGTCCCGATGATGAAGGTTCGGTGCATAAGAGTCGAGACGGGGTGGTGGTTCGACGTAATCTTAGCCCAAAAAGTATCAGAGAGCAGGTTGAGCAATCGCTCAAGCGTTTGGATACCGATTACCTTGACTTGCTTTTGACTCATTGGCAATCGATACCCCCATTCTTTACCCCGATCGAGGAAACCGTAGCTGTCTTGGAACAGCTCAAGCAAGAAGGAAAGATTCGCAGCTATGGTGCTTGCAACCTCAGTTTGGATGAATTGAAGGAGTACCGGAAGTTTGGGAATCCTGTTCTTGTCCAGGAACGTTTCAGCCTCCTTGCCCGATCCAAGGAAGAAAGTGCAACCTACTGCGCAGAGCATGCTATTACTTTCCAAGCCTATAGTCCACTTGAACGAGGATTGCTAACCGGAAAGGTCGATCTTGAAACTGCCATCGTTGGGACTGCAAAGGCCTCGATTCCTTGGTACAATGAGCAGAATCGGCCGAAAGTGCTCGCGATGCTTGCCTCTCTTTCACAGTTGTCTGAAAAGTATGACTGCTCAATAGGTACTATCATCATAGCGTGGACGAGTCAGGCAAGCAGAACGATGAATGTGCTGTGCGGAGCGAGAAAGCCAGAGCAAATCGAGGAAAACAGCAAAGCACTTGCTGTGGTGTTGTCGGACAAGGATTGGCGATTTGTAGACACTTTGGCAAAAACCTTATTCTAATTCCTTGATGAACTTGATCATATCGATGGCTTTCGGAGGGCAGCCTGAAAGGCTTTTCCCCAAACCCCTTGTACAGACCCCGACACCAACTTTTGAAAGGTCGGATTCACCCTTGTACCCCTGACCGATACAAATCTGATGTTTGATGTTCTTGAGGCGATTCACCTCGTCCAGTCTCTTGAGAGCATGAATGAGGTTTCCGTAGCACGCTGAGCAGGCACTCTTCGGCTCTGTATAGCGACTGAGGTAGTTCGCTCTTCCTGTAGGACGGGATACCGACTCTTCGCTGGGTTCATTGAGCTGGATGAAATTAGCATTCTGTACATCAGTAGTACCGACACCGAGATTCTGAGCCATTTCGATATATGGAATATCCTTGAGCTCGAAACCCATCAGAGAGGCTCCAAAACTATCGCACAGTACACTATCACGACAGGCGAACATCCTGTTTGTCTCAACAGGGTTCCCCCCTTCCTCAAAATCCAAATCACCATTAAGGCTGTCTACAATTACCAAATCAGCAGATCGGACTTTGTTCAGGGCTGCAATAGGTCGATGGAGGCCCAAGGTATGGAACTGTCTTTTTGACCTATCAGATAGACATCCTTTCATATTCTTAAGGGCGCAGGTCATAGCCGTCTGGCAATGTCCTTTCAGTACAGGAAGGCTGATCAAGAAATCTGTATCGAGTATGGCCTTACTGACCTCCATGGTGATTCCATCAACCGTCTTCTTCTCATAGCTGTCATCCTTCACATCGATGAGAGGGACTTTATATTTTTTACTGATCTGCTGATATCCGTTTACCCGAAAGCCTTCCTTGGTGGAATCCCCAACCCAAGCACTCTCTACTATTGAGATGTTGTGATACCCTTTTTTCTGCAGATGTTCGATTATTGACACAAGAATCTCAGGGTGCGTGGTTGCTCCCCCTTCGGCTGTTGCGGCAACTACGAGATTGGGTTTGAGAGCAATTGAGGCTTGTTTGTTCGAAATAAGCGATTCAATATCGATGGCCTGCAACAGCTTTTCTGTCATGTTGAGAGGATTGGAACCGTAAGTAATGATGATGTCATTTCTCTTCATGCATTCATCCCGCTGGTCAAATCATGGGTGATATGTTCGTACAATAAGCGTTTGCACGCTTCCTTCTCTCCGTTTTTCAGCAGTGTCATCATCTGGGCATGCTGGTTGAGGTAGTAGGAAAGCTCATCTTCTGGAAGGTTTTGTGCAATACGAAGCTGTTGGATTTTTGCATCAAGGCGCTCACAGATGTTGATCAATGCGCTGTTTCGAGAAGCACGAATCAAGGCTAAATGAAACAAGCTGTCTTGCTCGAATACGGTTGCCCTGTCCCCTATACCCATTGCGTATTGGCAATCGGCGGCATAGCGCGAAAGCTCCTTCACGTTTGCGGCATACGATGTTTCGTCGATGGAATCTATGGCCAGCTGTTCAAGCGTTACTCGCACTTTTGCGATGTCGTTTGCTTCCTGCTCTGATATAAGGGAAACTACAGCGTGGCTTCTGGGTTTGATGGTGATCAGGCCGTACTCGCTCAGACGCCGGATTGCTTCCCGAATTGGAGTTCTGGAAACGCCGAATTGCTCAGCGAGGGATTCTTCTGGTATTTTCATCCCTCCTTTGAGTTGGCCGCTGAGGATCTGCTCTTTGAGCATGGTATAGACTTGGTCAGAAAGACTGTTTTGTATACATTTAGGCATACTGGTACCCCCAATTACTATCCTTTACTGTAAAAGGAAAATTCCTATTCGTCAATGCAAATTGTGTACAAAAAACGTATAAGCGAAATCTATAAATAAAAAAAGCTAAAGGAAAGTAATAATCCATATTTTTTAGAGAATTACTGAAGGAAAATCAGAAAATACCAAGATGATACAAGAATACCTTTGACAAGATTCCTTCTACATGGTATCTATATTGTATACAGTACACAATGTTAGTAAACATTGGAAATGTTTCCCTGTTTACAAACATTGATAAGGAGTTTCCTGCATGCAAAAAAGTGTTAAGGATCTACTCTGTCAGCCAAACAGCACGTTCAATGCAAAAGAACTTGCTGCCCTGGCAGCATATTTTAGAACAGTGATGTTCGATGTTCTTCATCAGAAGGGTACCGGACATTGGGGTGGAGCAGCGTCGAGTGCAGAGCTGATGACCTGTCTTTATTTCAACCGACTCTCAATCAAGACAGATGAGCCGAGATGGGAAGATCGCGACCGCGTCATCCTTTCAAAAGGCCATGCCTCGATTAATTTGTACACGATGCTTGCTCATAGGGGGTTTTTTCCCGTCGAGGAGCTCTCTACGTTCCGCGAGCTGAACAGCCGTTTGCAAGGACATCCTTGCATGAACAAGACACCCGGAGTCGACATGTCAACAGGTGCTCTTGGACACGGATTGTCGATTGGCCTGGGCATGGCTCTGGCCGCCAAGCTTGCAAAGAAAACATATTGGACCTACGTCATCAGTGGTGAAGGATGTCTGAACGAGGGACAGACTTGGGAAGCGATGATGAGCGGAGCGAAGTTCAAAAGCGAGCGATTTGTATTGATGATCGACTACAACAAGGTACAGCTCGATGGCACCGAAGAGCAAATCATGCCGCTTGGCCCACTCTCTGAAAAGCTCTCCTCGTTCGGTTGGCATGTAGCACCAAGAGCCTATGATGGACACGATACCCAAGAAATTCTCGATTCCTTTACTTGGATGGATAGTTCTGATGAATGGCCTAAGGCCGTAATCTATAATACCACCAAAGGCAAGGGTGTTTCGTTCACCGAAGGAAAGAACACTTGGCATGGAGCTGTCATTGATGATTCCTCTTATGCGAAGGGCATTGAGGAGCTTGTCGCTGACCTGAAGAAGAAGGAGGCTGCGCTATGAGTGTTGCTATGAGAGATGCTTTTGGCAAAAAGCTTGCCGAATTGGGAGCAACGCACCCTGAATTGGTTGTGTTGGATGCTGATGTGTCCTCCTCCACAAAGAGTTCCTATTTTGCCAAAAATTTTCCCGATCGGTTCTTCAATATTGGAGTGGCCGAAGCAAATATGGTTGACATTGCTGCGGGAATGGCTACTGCAGGATTTCATCCAGTGGTAAATGCGTTTGCCATTTTTCTTGCCTTGAAGGGTACCGACCAGATCCGCAACACGCTGTGCTACAACGATCTTCCGGTAATCATTGCAGGGGCCTATGGTGGCCTATCCGACTCGTTTGACGGTGCAAGCCATCAAGCGATTACCGATATTGCAATCATGCGTGCGCTTCCCAATATGCAAGTGATCGTCCCCTGTGATGCAAAGCAGGCCGAACAAGCCTTGGAGTATGCGCTGAACCAGAAAGGACCGGTATATATCCGCCTCAACAGGAACCCCATGCCCGATCTTCCAGCAGGAGAAACTCTTGGAACGGTTTGCTCGGTAGAAGGATCTGAGGTAACGATTGCCGCAAATGGCATCACGGCCGGGTATGCGAATAAAGCAGCTGAGTTGTTGATGCATGATGGCATCAAGGCAGAGGTGTTGTGCGTTCCTATGGTGAAACCCTTGGATTTTGCAAGCGTGCGTGCGAGTGTACAGAAGACGGGACGTCTGCTTTGTGTAGAGGAACACGTTTTGAATGGGGGTTTTGCCTCTGCAGTGAGCGAAGCCTGTATGAAGAATGGAGTATCCTGTGCGTTTGATGCTATTGGGATTGAGGATGTCTTTGCCGAGTCCGGCCCTTATGAACCGCTTTTGGCAAAGTATGGAATTAGTGCAGAGCATATTGCAGCACGCGCCAAGGCTCTATGCAACAAATAGGAGAGTGAAAGATGGATCAAATGAAACGTGCTTATACGCTACTCAATGAATGGAAGGGGGACTCATATGTCCACGGACTAGGTGTCCTCGATCAGGTAGGAAGTCTTGCTGCCAAGTTCGGCAAGCGTGCACTGGTTGTGAGCAATACCACCTATATGAAAAGTGTTGCAGACAAAGTTGTTTCATACCTCAATGCAGCAGGGGTTGAGCTTGCGGGAGGCGTCATCGCCCCTGATGCAAAGCCGAACGCTCCCCGTGAGGATGTGTACAGACTTGAGTCCTACATTCTGCACCATAGGCCTGACAGCATCGTAGTGGTCGGCGGCGGTTCTGCTATTGATGCCGTGAAGGCTGCCAATGCACTCGCTGCTTTAGGTGGCAAGGTTACCTGTGAGATCGACCACTACTTCGGGACCAATATGGTTACACAGGCTTTACAGCAAACCAATACCTCTTTGATCCCGGTAATTGCTGTGCAGACCTCTGCAAGTAGCGGCGCTCATCTGACCAAGTATTCGAATATCACCGATCCTGTCGTTGGGCAGAAGAAGCTTATCGTGGATATGGCAGTAGTTCCCACTGTTGGGTTGTTTGACTATGAGACAACCATTTCCATGCCGATCAGTGTTACCATCGATGGAGCCCTTGATGCAATTGCACATACCTTTGAGGTGTTCTGTGGTGCCAAGGAAGATACCTATGAAAAAGCTCGTGAAATAGCAGAATGTGCCATCAGTTTGGTTGCTGAGTATGCAAAGACGCTGATTGATGACCCCACGAATGTAAAGGCGAGAGAGGCCATCGGCCTTGCAACCGATCTCGGAGGGTACGCGATCATGATCGGGGGCACCAGCGGAGCTCACCTTACCAGCTTCTCCTTGGTTGATATCGTCAGCCATGGTACAGCCTGTGGAATCATGAATCCTTATTATGCAGTGTTGTATGAGAAGGCGATTCAGAAGCAACTGAAGGTGGTCGGCTCGATCTTCGCACAATTCGGGTTTGGCTCTTCTGTGGACAACCTTGAAGGAAGAGAACTTGCCGTAGCAGTTGCCCAGGCAATGATTGACTTCAGTGCATCGATCAAGGCACCAACGAAGCTTGAAGATCTCAAAGGCTTCAGCACAGTCCATATTGAACGCGCACTGAATGCCGCCAAGGACCCTCAGCTTGAGATGAAGCTGAAGAACATGCCGGTTCCGATGAGCAGCAGTGATGTGGATGTCTATATGCAGCCTCTGCTTCGCTCAGCATCCTGCGGGGATCTTTCCTTGATCAAGGAAATGTAGGAGCCTGCCATGAAATTATCTGTAGCTATTGCCTCGAAAGAGGCAATGCCTAATGCTTTTGTTGTGTTCAGAGGCGTGAAGCAATCAATCATCAAGGCTCACGAACTGGGATATGACGGGGTGGAGCTTGCACTCAAAGATCCTTCGGAAGTATCTAAACAGGAACTGAAGCAGTGGCTGGCCGACAACAGTCTTGAAGTCAGTGCAATTTCCTCCGGACAGGTGTTTGCTGCAAGAAATCTGTACTTTACCGATGAGAACAAAGAAAATCGAGAAGATTTGTATAAAACCTTCTGTGAGTTCATCGACTTGGCGGCAGATTTTGGCGGATTGGTGAATATTGGAAGGACTCGTGGGCCGATCGCCGGGCGAAATGCCAAACTGGTTGAAGACCTGTTTCTGGATATGGCTCACAAGGTCGCCGATCATGGGCAGAAACGTGGTGTTGATTTGATACTCGAACCGGTCAATCGATACGAGATAGACTATATCAATAACCTTGATGAGTGTTCGGCTCTGCTGGACAAGATCAATCGGAAGAATTTTGTCATGATGCCCGATGTGTTTCATATGAACATCGAAGATGACAAAATCGGTGAAAGCTTCATAAGAAACAAGCGCTATGTCAGGTATGTTCACTTTGCTGATACAAACCGGCACGCCCCCGGTGATGGCCATATGGATTGGGACGAGGTGTTCTCTGCGCTCAAGAGCATTGGATACGATGGATGGACTACAGCAGAAATCTTGCCGTATCCTGATGCAGAGACGGCTGCACAGAGGACGGTTTCGTTCTTGAAAAGTAAGTATTCAGCATATTACAACTAGTGAGTATGATAGCCTCCTTCATGGAGGCTATCATGTTTTAGAGGTTGTCAAATATCTAATAGGGCATCGATGTTTGCCTGTACCATCGTCTGAAGACTGTTTCTATTACCGCTTTCTGGAAAGTTTCTCCATACCACCAACCTGCTCTCTTTTGATACTTCCAACAAAGGGGAGGCTATGGGGTTGTGAATATTATCAATGATCAAGCCATACCCTCCTTTTGCTACCTCTGCTATTTGGGCAGCACTCAGTGGACCTGGGCCGAAAGTCCCGGCAACAGAGAGACCTAGGTCCTTTGCAAGATACACCTGCATGGAATGGCAGTAGACGTTCAGTTCAGTCAAGCCAAGCTCTTTTGCCCGTTGTGCTCCTGTCTTTACCGCTTCTTCATAGCGTGCCACACGAGGGGCGCTTTTCTCCTCTGTCCCCATGATCTGTGCAATTTTCAGCGCTTGTGCTTTGACGTTTTCAACACTGTTGTTGGTATGAATCTGGATCATCGAATCAGAATCTTTCTTGATTGAATCTCCCATGCTCTGCATCATGCGCTCATAGCCTGCATAGATGAAATAGTCGGCACGATTGATCTGTATCACGTCGCTTACGGTTATTTCATACTCAGGGGGATGAATGAGGTTTGCCGGTGCGATGTGCGCAACATCGTCAAGTCCCCCAAGATCGGCGAATGCGGCTGTCCAGCTGGTGGATGCAACAACAGAGGTCTTGCTTTCTGTTGCTTTTTCTGTAGTTCCTTGTCCTGAAAGAGGAACAGCAAGAGCGAGTAGAATCAGGCAGAAGGGAAGGTGTTTCTTCATTTGTTTTTTCCTTTTAATGATGAAATTGGTATGAGATACAACAAAGCCGAAAGCGATGCTATCGTACCACTGGGGGGAAGGTCGGTTGCTATTGCAGCGAGAAAACCCAAGGTTGAGATGGTCAGGCCGATGAGGCATGAGGTAATGACCAGTTGTTTTAAACTGTGTGAACGCTTGCCTGCAATCATGACAGGGAGGATCAAGAGCGCATCGATCAACAGAGCCCCAAGCAGTTTCATGGCAAAAGCGATTACCAAAGCGATGATGAGTACCATCAACGTATAGTGCATCTTGACCTGCATCCCCAATGACTGAGCGATTTCTTGGTCGAAGAACACGGCGCTGATCGTCCTGAAGTTCAGGATAAAATACACCAACAGTACAGTAGCTATTGCAATAAGGGCACCTATATCTGCCCAAGTCAGGGCAAACGGACTTCCCCAAAGCAGTTGCAGGGTGTCTTTTGCAGGAACGTCCCATATGTGCATGACCAGAGAAGCTGCCGCCATCGTGAATACCATTGCAGCGGCACTGGCAAGACCAAAGCCATGGCTGGTATCCTTTGTGAAAAAGAGCATCAGGAAGACCAACAGGAGATTGAGCAGGATGCTGACAGGCAGTACCGGTAAGGATAGAGCAAGAGATATGGCTCCTCCTAGAATAACCCCGTGCATAAGCATGTAGCGCATCGGGACCAGGTTGAGTCGCAGGACCATCACGCCTGCTGCTGGAAAGCAGAGTCCGGCGATAGCCATGGCTAAAAGGCCCTTTGAAACCGGGGCGAGACTGAGGGCAAAAAGAAAATCAGACATCACTTCCTCCTAGATGCAAGGTAGGCCACCCAAGTTCCAATTCGAGAGCTTTATCATGAGTGACTATTATGATCGTGGGCATCTCTTGTATGGTCAGCGATTGCAACACATCGATGAAGGTCCTTCTGCTCTTTGTGTCCAAAAAGGAGGTGGGCTCATCGAGTAAAAGTAGTCTGGCTTTCTGGCAGAGCGAGCGTGAGAGTGAGACCTTTTGCCTCTCTCCTCCGCTGAGGGTAAAGAAGTTTCGGTTCGCGAGATGGATGATTCCGGTACGCCGTAAGGCTGTATCTATTTCCCATCGCTGTTGTTCCTTCTTCAGGCTGGGATCGACAGCCATGCTTACCACCTCTCTTGCAGATACAGGATACTGTTGATCAGTCGGTTGTTGTTTGATATATCCGATGGTTCGTTTCACAAGCTCATGGGGTGCTTGTTCATCGATGAGTATGGTGCCCTCCGTCGGCTTGAGTTTTCCCATAAGCAGGTTCAACAAGGTCGTCTTGCCCATGCCGTTGTCCCCCTCGATCAAGAGACGGCCTCCACGCTCAACAGCAAAAGAGAGCTTGTTGAGAATCGGGCTCTGCTCAGGGTAGGAAAAGGATACCTCGTTTACCTGTACAGAAACTCCGCTTACCAATTTGGCTCGTGTGCGTAAGATGCGATACATCTCTAGGTCTTCGGTCATTGGTTCCAATAGACTCTCCGTTTTACAAGCGAGTTTTTCGATCTTTGTTTCATAGGAGATTTCAATGCCCTGTCTCTGGTAATACTCTAGGGCCAGAGAGCTTATAAGGTTGATATGAGCCCTCTTGATACCCATTTTGGCCATCAATACAGCAGCAGCTTTTCCCGCTGCTGTGTCATGGGCAGAAAGACAGTCTCTATCTCCTTCATAAGAGAGGAGAAAGGTTTCAAAAGCGAAGAGAGGGGTCAGCCAGCGTCCGCTGTCTGAAAAAATGAGAGTATCATGGTTGAATACCTGCAAGGTGATTCCTTCAGGCAGCTTCTGGGTGTAGGAACTCAAGGTTGTCTCCAATAAAAAAGCCATGAAAGCAAAGGACTGTCATCCTTCTTTGCCTTCATGGCTCTCGTGTGTAAATAGGTAATTATCAGGATTATGCTTCTTCATGAAGCAAGATTGAGCGTATTGTATCCAATCCGACTTAGGTTGTCAAGAAAGCTCTTTTTCGCCTAGATACTGGGCAATTTCCTCCATTGCCAAGTCAATCATCTCAGACAGTGTTAGGTTCTTTCTGCCGACGACAGAAACGTTGCACTTGCTGATGGGTAAAAGAATCTTATGGGCTTTGCTTTGTGCCACGGAAAGAGCCATGAGTGGGGTGATTTCTCCGTGCAAGGCATCGGCAGTGATGATGCCCAGAGGGCCGATGATCACATCTGCATTCCTAGAGGCGACCACCACAGGGTTTTCGCCGGTGGCGATGGCGTCAGCACCACTTCTGAGCATTGCGCTTGCCGCAAGGCTGTTTGTTCCGATAGCTAGAACATGTATGGACTTGAATCTGCTTTTCATAGATTCCACCAAGGCTTTTCCGAGGCTGCCGCCCTGTCCGTCGATGATGACGACGTTCTGTATTTTTTCCATGGTACTTAGTATAGAAGAATCTACAAGGGAATTCCATAGGCTGATTATCTTGCAGATTTATCAGCTTCACGCTAGGATAGGCCATGCAATCCTTAAAAAAAGAACGTTTGTCGGTGATGGTAACCGATGCAATCAAAGAGATAATACAAACCGAGCAACTAAAACCCGGGGATAGACTGTACAGTGAGAAAGAACTTGTAAAAAAGCTTGAAGTAAGTCGATCTTCCATTCGTGAAGCACTTAGGATGCTTGAGGTTTCCGGGATAGTCAAGGTCTATCAAGGCAAGGGAGTATTTATCAGTGAGGTACAGGATTCTGAGCATCCTGTAAAGAAGTGGGTAGTGGAAAATGCTGAAGCGTTGCGTGAGCATTTTGAGGTACGGCTTTTAATCGAGCCTCATGCTGCAGCTGTTGCGTGCAGAAGGGCGGAACAAAAAGACATTGATTCTCTTAAAAACCTCTATGACTCATTTGTAAAAACGGTTGAGTCGGGAGATGTTCTTCAAGCCATCGCACATGACAGTGCTTTTCATCTTGCTGTGGCAAAAGCTACGAAAAACCGAACGCTCACAGTTTTGATGAAGACAATGGAGCAAACGCTCAACGAAGGTTGGTACGCCTCTTTGCATGCCCCAGGCCGACTGCAAGCATCGATTGCAGAGCATGGTCGTTTGCTTGATGCAATTCTCAATCATGATGAAAATGCCGCTTCTCTTGCCATGGAAGAACATCTTTCCAAGGCTCTGGTGGATATCCAACACCATTTCGGTTCCCTAGAGTAAAAAAAATAAATTTTTTTTTGTATCTCGTAAATGATTTTTTCCTCCCTCTAGAATCTGTGGTAGGCAGCCCTGTGGGCCTTATGGGTCTCTCTTTCCCAGCAAAGTATGTCGGATGAGGCTTGTTCAAGCTCGCCTGTTTCTCCCACAATCTCATGACTGATAGTCCTCCGCCGGCTTGCGGCCCTTGTTGTGGTGGCTGAACAGGCTGATATCCCCGTTCAATCAGGAAGTTCGTGAACATCATCTGCGCCCGAAACGACGATACTGCTATTACTCACCCATCCTTGACGGTTACTACGACTGTGGCTTCGACGAAAGCCTTCTCAATCAGGCGGTTACAAAAGAAATCCCGAATCAATCAACGTGAGCTTTCTGATCAGCTTGAAACCTCTCTGTCTACAATTAAGCACGTTATGACCGGCATGATACAGACCAATGTGCTTACCCGTAAAGGCGGTAAGCGCTATGGCTATTGGGAAATAGAAGCAAAAGAATAGAGGGTGGTATGAGCACGTGAGTATGTGCTTTCAGGAAGCTGCTTTTCTGCTGGAAACGACTTCAGTATCAGGGCTTCAAACATCCAAATCGTATCAAACAACTAAAACTAACCCAAAAAGTAGAAATAAATTGGGAGGATTAGTAAATATTTATTGACCCAAAAAGTAGAAATTAATTGGGAGGATTAGTAAATGCTTTCCTTGTAAAGAAATAGATACAGCATACATTTTTCCACAACTTAGGTTTCTCGAAGTAGACACCATCCTGTAATGTAACCATCTGTAAGCTTTTACACTGTACCTCCCAGCCGACTCTCAACCCCAGTAGGTCCAGCCTTCCTTTTCTGTACAAATTTGGGAGTTTCTGAGAGAATTCTGCCCTTGTACGCCATGGATGCGTACATAGATAAACCACATTTCTCAAATAGACAGGCAAAAATCATATGCGAGACAGTCCTAGAATAAAAAATAAAATTTATATTTGACAAAGAGAAAATGTCGGGTTACTGTGTTAGTAACTTGTCAGACCTCTGACATGCAAGACACATTTATGAAGGTTTGGATATGGCAATAGAGATAACCACCTTGGTGGAAAACAACCAAGGGGAGCACACAGCACTGATAATTGAACATGGTCTCTCTTTCTTGATTGAGACAGAGAAGACTTCCGTCCTTTTTGATACCGGACGGAGCGAGGCATTACTTGCAAATGCCAAAAAACTGGGTAAGAACCTTGATGGCGTAGAGCATGTAGTGCTCAGCCATGGTCATTATGATCATAGTGGGGGATTCAGTTCGTTTGTACAGTCAAGGAGCGACCGATGTTTTGATCTGATTACGGGAGAGGGCTTCTTTGACAAAAAGTATGCACGCTTCAATGCAAGCTATCAGTATTTGGGAAATGATTTTGATCAACAGTATCTACTCAGGCGGGGAATTGCGCACCAGACGGTCAAAACGGTTAAAGAGGTGGCCGATGGAGTCTTTGTAGTGGGTGGATTCAAGAGAATTCATACTGAGGAAACTATTCATTCACGGTTTGTTCTTCCTGATGGGGATCAGTGGAAGGCCGATCTTTTCGAAGATGAAGTGTTGATGGTAGTTGAATCGAATAAAGGCTTGATTGTCATTGTTGGATGTTCCCATCCTGGAATTCTGAACATGATTGATCATGTCAAAGAGACGTTCAAGAAACCTATTTATGCATTGCTTGGAGGAACACACCTCGTGGAGGCTGATGCCTTGCGTATTGACCAGACGCTTTCTGCATTCAAAGAAGAAGGAATCGCAGTGTTGGGAATTAATCACTGCAGCGGTTCCTTGGCGATTGAAAAAGCTACAAGAGGTTCAAAGATTCACTTTGAAAATACAACCGGCTCAAGCCTTATTTTGTAAGGATAAAAAACACGATATTGTGTAGGAGGAAAACATGGCAGGATGGTATCTATTTCTAATCATCATTGTCGCTATCGTAGGAATGATACTCTTGATCTCACGGTTCAAGTGGCATCCATTCATCGTACTGTTGCTTGCAGGTTATTTTGTCGGGGTGCTCGGTGGGATTCCTGTCGATAAGCTTATCAGCACATTGACTTCGGGGTTCGGCTCAATCCTGGGAAGCATCGGTATTGTCATCATTGCAGGAACAATCATTGGGACCATTCTTGAAAAGACCGGTGCTGCGTTGACCATGGCCAATGCCATTTTGGGCTTGGTAGGGAAAAAGCGCGCTCCTTTGACCATGAGCTTGACTGGATATATTGTCAGTATCCCAGTGTTTTGTGACTCAGGGTTTGTCATTCTTTCTCCCATCAATCGTGCTCTTGCAGCGAAGTCTGGCGTCTCTCTTGCTGTCATGGCGACTTGTTTGAGTTCCGGCCTGTATGCAACACACTGCTTGGTCCCCCCAACTCCTGGTCCGATTATTATGGCCGGTACCTTGCAGGCTGACTTGGGTTTGGTAATTTTGGTAGGATTGTTGGTTTCAATTCCTGTCATGCTTGTTGGCTATCTCTACTCCTTGAAGATTTCCAGCAAGTTCGACATTCCTGCTAATCCAGAGGTTTCCTTGGAAGAGTTGGTGGAAAAGTATGGCAAGCTGCCTAATGCTATGCGTTCTTTTGCTCCGATCCTGCTTCCTATCATTCTGATTGCACTCAAGTCAGTGGCCGATTTCCCTTCTGCTCCTCTTGGAGAGGGCGCTCTCAAAGCATTCTTTGACTTCATCGGTAACCCGGTTACAGCCTTGCTCTTTGGTGTCGGTCTTGCTGTAACCTTGATTCCCAAAAGTGAAAAGAAAGGTACTGCGTTTGCTTGGATCAGTGATGGAATCCAGAGCTCTGCTTCGATTCTGGCAATCACCGGAGCCGGTGGTGCGTTTGGAGCAGTCCTGAGAAGCTTGCCGATTGCCGAGGTTCTTTCTGGCAGTTTGATGCAGCTCAATGCTGGTCTTCTGATTCCTTTCATTATTGCAGCGTTGCTCAAGAGTGCCATGGGCGCTTCCACTGTTGCCATGATCGTCACCAGTGCCATGATGGCTCCGTTGATGGGTCAGCTTGGCTGGACCAGTGAAATGGCAAAAGTTCTTGCCCTGTTGTCCATCGGAGCAGGTTCCATGACCGTGTCCCATGCAAACGACAGTTACTTCTGGGTTGTGTCTCAGTTCTCCGATATGGATACCAAGACTGCGTACAAGACCCAAACCGGTGTGACTCTTGTGCAGGGTATTACCACTATTGTAATCTTGATGATCATTGGACTGTTTGTTCTCTAAAGTGTAGTACTTAGGGTGTTGGGCTTTCAGTTCAGCACCCGCTTATAAGGAGTTGTGATGGATCCTATTCATTGGTATCACCAAAGACGTATGCTCAATGCAATGGTTCAACATCGTTGGACCGAGGCAGAACACCATACCCGAAAACTGATGCATCACAGCGGACCGTCAATGGGGCTCGAGTACAATCTTGCCCTCATTGCCCTTGGGCAAAAGAGAGAGCAACAAGCGTATGATCAGCTTGTTGAAACAGTGGCTCGATATGGAGAAAGTCTGCGACTTTGCCGACTTTTGGGAGATATCTCCTATTTGCGAGGCGATGGTCAGAGTGCAGTTCGTTGGTATGCAGCAGCGAAAGAGGATGACCCTCCATCAAAAGAACTTGCACTGATTAATCTGCGCCTACAGCTGCTTGAAGATCCTCTTCGGTTTGAGAAGGCTCTTGGAGCATACAAGATGCTTGACCAAGCCAATTCCTTGAGTGAAGAGAATCCCAAAAAAGCTGTAGAGCTGTATCAGTTGTGTATCGATGCTGATCCAACCTGCGTAGAAGCGGCAAACGGTCTGGGATGTTTGTTGTTGGATCATTTTCAGGATGCTGCAGGTGCTGTTTCTGCATTTACTCATGTATTGAGTCTTGTGGACAATCCAGGGGCTGCGAAAAACTTGGCAAGGGCAAAGAAAGCCTGATCAGCTTTCTTTTTTATCCAGACCGACCAAATAGATTTCAAACGAGTCATCCCTACAAGCCTTTGGTTTGTAGGGTTTTACTTTTGTAAAAATTGTACGCATAAGCTTTAGGAGTTCTACTTGTCCACCCCCTTGGAAAATTTTTACTACCATGTTCCCATGAGTTTTTAGATGCTCTTTTGCCAGATAGATGACTTGTTCTGCTAAGTTTTCGCTCCGTGCGGTGTCCACACTTCGGTTGCCCATGGTCATGGGAGCTGCATCACTGATAATAGCGTCATAAGGCCCCTGCTCGATGAGGTGTGCTCTTATCTCTTTTGAAAAAGCATCCCCTATAAAGGCTGTTACCGTATGAGGAATTGGGTTGAGGTTCAAAGGATTCAGATCTACTGCGACTATCTTTCCTCTCCCCTTTATGAGTTTGTTGTGGGTATAGAGTGTCCATGATCCTGGAGCTGCTCCTACATCAAGAACTGTATCTCCACTTCTGATTAAGGAAAAATGTTGTTGTAGCTCTTCCAGTTTATAGACGGAACGGGCGGGGTAGCCTTCTTTTTGTGCACGTTTGGTGTAAGAATCTGCACGGTCTCTTCTGCTTGTTGCCATAGCTTGACTATAGCAAACATTGGCGATAGTCGGAAGTGTTTACAAAAAAAGATGATGCCAGCGGTATTGTGGGGTGGGGAGAGAGTACCGCTGGCATCAAAGAAATCACACTTTAAGGAGGTTTGAAAAAAACTGTTGCTCTGTTCTGACTATTATAATGCAACATGCATGCCAACTCTATAAAACAATACTAAAAGTATAAAAATATCACTTAAAAACAAGTCTGGTACATAATCTGTTGATAAGGGGGTGTGAAAAAAAGTTACAGATATGAAAAATTGCACACCTCTAGACAAAAAAGGAGGGTGCCAAAAGCTGATTGGGGTAAATCTCTTGGCACCCTGTCGGTATTAAAAAGGAGGAGTATGAAAAAAATGTTGCTCTGTTCTGATAATATCAATGCAATAACCATGCCAAGAGTAAAACCTACAAATAGAGTGCATATTTAAGGATTTCTGCAATTCAGAAGTGTGTATTGTTTGCACACCTGAAAAAAATGCGCAAAAATTACACAATTGACGATACGTCATTGTCTTTATACTGTATGCATATGAAAAAGAGTACTTTATTGAACCGGCGATTCCGGGATACAGTTTATAGAAGATATACCTTCAAGTTGATTCTTATCAATGTTCTTATCTACGCGCTTACTTTTTATATATATCCGAGAAGTAGATTTTATCTGGCCATGATCCCTTCCTTCGTGCTCAGTGGCTATGTCTATCAGCTGTTCACCTACATGTTTGTGCACGGAAGCTTTAATCACCTGCTGTTCAACATGCTCAGCTTGCTCATATTCGGAGCCATGGTGGAGAAGCGCATCGGAAGCAAGGAATTTCTGCTTTTCTACCTCTTGACAGGGTTCTTTTCCGGCCTTGCCAGCTTTATAAGTTATTATTTGGCCGGTACAAATGTCATACTCGTAGGAGCCTCAGGAGCGATTTACGGAGTACTGTTGATGTTTGCGGTTTTCTTTCCATACTCGGTCATCTTTGTATTCGGGATTATTCCTGTACGCGCTCCCATATTGGTTATTCTGTACGCGATTATCGAACTGTCCAGCCATGTCTTGGGGCGTGGTGGAAATGTAGCACACCTGACCCATCTCAGCGGATTGGTATTCGGCTATCTGTACTGTAGGATCAGGATGAGAATCAATCCGATCGAGGTGTTCAAGCGCACCCTCTAGTCCAGCACCCCATATTGCTGACGAATATCAGAGTATTGCTTTTTGATAACGTCATAGATGATGGAGAGTTTCTGGTCATGGTGGATGAATGCACTCTTCATCGCGTTGATCGTAATCTTCTCCAAATCCCTGAGACTGAGATTGTAATATTGAACAGCCAATTCCATTTCCTTAGTGAGGTTTGTGTCACTCATCAGACGGTTGTCGCTTGAGAGGAAAACCCTGAACTTGTTCCTGAAGAAAATCGGGAAGGGATGGCTTGCATAGTCCTTGGCCGCTCCTGTTCCCACATTGCTGGTCAGGCACATCTCCATCGGGATGCGCCTGTCAAGGATGAAATTAGCCAAAGATCCCATCTCCTCGATCCTGCTTCCCTGCAGACCCATATCCTCCACCAGGCGCACGCCATGGCCGATTCGATGAGCCCCGCATAGTTGGATTGCCTGCCAGATTGATTCAACACCGAAGGCTTCTCCAGCATGAATAGTGATGTTGAAGTTCTTGTTTCTGATAAATTGAAATGCATCAAGGTGTTTCTTGGGAGGATAGCCTATTTCATCCCCTGCCAGGTCAAAGCCAACAACTCCTCGGTCTGCAAACGCTACAGCCAGTTCTGCTATAGTCTTGCTGACAACCGGGCTTTGGTTGCGCATGGCACAGAGAATCAAGCCGGTAGGCATACCTGTATGGCGCTTTCCTTGGTCAAGGCCATCGAGTACGGCCTGTACAACCTGCTCAAGACTGAGGCCTCCCTGTATATGGAGAATAGGGGCAAACCTAATTTCGGCATAGCAGACATTTTCTTTCGCCAAATCTTGTACAGCTTCGAACGCTACTCTCTTAAGGGCTTTTTGGGTTTGCATTACTTTAGTGGTTACAGAGAAAGGCTCAAGGTATAGTTTGAGGCTTTTTTGTTTGCACCCACGGATGAACCAATCGTGCAATTCTTGAGGGTCGTTGCTTGGAAGCTTAACGTCATATTCCTCTGCTAGTTCCAAGATGGTCTGTATTCTGAGTCCGCCGTCAAGATGGTCGTGTAATTCCACTTTGGGAATGCGTTGGATAATTTCCTTCGTTAGCATGCTCTCATCATACAGCATGTTTGTATGATGAGGCAAATCCATTTGTACACAAAGCTGTGTGCAATGTGTAAAATGTAGGTAACGAGACAGCACCGCTCTGTACAATTTTTGATAAAATTGCAATACTGTTTTATGTAAGTGTAAATCGAATAATGAGTAAGGAGATGTCCTGATATGGCAAGAAAAGAAGAAGCCCTTAATAAGAAATTACTTGTTGCTGCCGTTGAAGCAACCAAAGCTAAAGAAATCAAGACCTTGTTGGATCAGGGTGCAGATATCCATACCCAAAATGAGTGGGGACTCACCCCGATTATGCTCGCTGCCCAGTACAACGCTTCTGTAAATGTACTGAAGGCTTTGCTTGATGCTGGTGCAGACATCCAGGAAGCAGAACCAAAATATCGATCAAATGCCTTGCATCTCGCAGCGAATAAGAGTACCAGTGTCAAGGTGCTGGAGCAGTTGCTGAAAGCTGGAGCAGACTTGAATGCACGCAACTATCTTGGTGAAACAGCCTTGATCATGGCTGTGAACAGCAATCCTGAGACCCGCATCATTTCTGCACTCCTGAAAGCTGGGGCGGACATCAATGCAAGAGACTACCAAGGTCATTCGGTACTCGAGTATGCAAAAGCAGCAAAACGCACCTATATAGTCAATCAGCTTAAGAAAATGGGTGCCCACTAGGTCTTCCCTTGTTGGTTGACCTTTTACATATATAGAGACCCTCTGCCATTGCTGTAGAGGGTCTTTTACTTCAAGAAATGGTTGTTATGCCTTTTCCCACTCTTTTTCTACAATCTTTGCTGCAAGATCAGCCTGTAAATCAGCAATCAGAGCCTTTGTCTGATCTACCACCGTCTCCAGGTTGAAGCTCAGATTTTCCTCTAGATTACTCCTTACTTTTACCTCTACCTTGCCTTCCTTAAGGGATCTGTTTCCTAGTGTTATACGAATAGGAAGACCGATAAGGTCCGCATCAGCAAACTTGACACCTGCAGACTCTTTTCTATCGTCATACAGAACATCAATGCCTGCTTGACTAAGCTGGTTGTACAAGGACTCTCCCATCGCAGGATCCTTAACCAAACTGACCAGGTGGACTTGCATAGGGGCTACGCTGATGGGTAGACAAAGTCCCTTATCGTCACAATAGTTCTCGGCAAGACAGGCGAGCAGTCTTCCCACTCCTATGCCGTACGACCCCATGATCACCGGCTTTCTTGCCCCGTTTTCATCCTGATAGGTGCAATTCATGCTGTCACTGTAACGTGTATTGAGCTGGAAGATGTTTCCTACCTCAACACCCTTGGAGGATGAAAGGGGATGCTTGCATTGCGGGCACTCATAGTTTGCAGAGGCACTGGCAATATCTGCAACAGTTCCTTGATAATCACGAGCGAAATTGGTATTCAGAAGGTGATAGCCCTCAATGTTGGCCCCTGCTACCAAATTGTTGCTCTCTGATACGGAATCATCAACTATGACTACAACGTCTGAGCTGCAACCGATTGCAGAACCATAGCCGGGAACCATCTTCTTGGCCAGAATCTCTTCCGGGTGTGCAGGCCTGAGAGCATTGGCGCGTGCTGCGTTTTGCAACTTGTTTTCCTCAACCTCAAGATCACCTCGGATGATTCCTACAATTACTTTTTCTTCCTCCTCCCCGTTGGTATCATTGATGAAGGTGCCAACCATGAAGACAGCCTTCGCTGTTTGTCTCTTTTCGATCTTGAGGAAGGCTGCTAGATCTTCAATCGTCTTGCAATCTGGGGTGAGGACCTTTTCCATCTCTTTTGGTTCTTGGGGATAATAGGTCTTGGTGAAGGTTGCCACCTGTCTGTTGGCAGTATAGCCGCAAGCGGGACAGGTTATGATGGTATCCTCGCCTATGCCGCAAAGATACATGTACTCATGGGAAATTTTGCCTCCCATCATACCGCTGTCTGCTCCAACAACGATGACCGGAAGCCCACATCGGCTGAAAATCCTGAAATACGCCTTGTAGTGGGCGGCGTATTGCTGATCAAGTCCTGCTTGGTCGGTGTCAAAGGAGTAGCTGTCCTTCATGGTGAACTCGCGTACCCTGATCAAGCCGGCACGGGGGCGGGGATCGTCACGCCATTTGGTCTGGATCTGATAGACAAGCAAGGGAAGTCTTTTGTAGCTGTCGATTTCTCCTCGGGCAAGATCTGTAACTGCCTCCTCGTGGGTCATAGCCAGGACCATATCTCGCCCCCCACGATCATGAAAACGACTCATCTCTTTGTCTATGCTGTAAAACCGTCCAGTCTCTTTCCAAATGTCGGCAGGATTCACCACTGGCATCAGGATTTCCTGTCCTCCGATTGTATTCATCTCTTCTCGGATGATTTGTTCAATCTTCTTCGTTGCATTGAAACCAAAGGGGAGCAATGAAAAGATACCAGCTCCCAACTGGCGGATAAAGCCTGCACGAAGCAGATATTCATACCCTTTGCTGTCAGCACTGTTTGGTGCTTCGCGAAGGGTTCTGGAAAAGAGTTTGGACATCCTCATCTTATTACGTCTCCTTGGTGTTCGAACAGTGGCCATTGTAGCAAAACGAGATAGGCTTCTCAAGCTATAGGCGTTCTTTTACATTCCCTCTGATAGCGCGTCGTGCTATACTCCTGTTCATGAATATTCAACAATTTGAACCGTACCGCCGTCAGGTGGCTTCTTTTATGACCCGCCTGTACGATCGGCAGCTGACCACTGCCAGTGGAGGCAATATCAGTTTACGCATAAACAAAGACCTGTTTTGCATAACCCCTTCCGCTTTAGATAAAGGCTTGTTGAGCCCAGATGATATTGCCGTTGTGCACATGGATGGAGAAAACCTGACTCCTAAATTAAAATTGAGCATAGAAACAGAGATGCATCGTTTGATTCTGGTTGCCAGAGAGGACTGCAAGGCCATCGTGCATGCACATCCTACCTATGTTTCTGCGTTCAGCGCGATGCAGAAAAACAACACATGCGCCATCAATACAAAACTTATTGCCGAATCCTTCTACATCCTGGAGGAGCCTGTGTTGGTTCCTTATCGCCTCATGGGAACCGAAGGTCTTGCCCAGCAGGCAGCTTTCGCCTCTTATGAGCACGATGTTCTGGTGCTGGAAAATCATGGTGCTGTGGCCCTGGGACGTTCGATGTTGGAGGCCTTTGACAAGATGGAGCTCCTTGAACGAGCAGCACAGATGACTGTCATTGTAAAAACCATGGAAGATGAATCCTGTAAGGTTTCTGAATTGGATGAGAGTCGGTTGAAACAGCTGATGCATATGAAGTATGGTAAATAAATTAGGAGGTTGAGCATGATTGACAGCAAAGAGCTCAAGCAACACGCCCTCGCAATACGGGCGCTCACCATTGAAGAGATAGGGTCTTTTGGTTCCGGCCATATAGGCGGCAGCATGTCTATAGTAGAGGTTCTTACGTATCTCTATTTTTGTGCCATGCGAATTGATCCACAGAATCCGCGTAAGGAAGACCGCGATCGGTTTGTCTGTTCCAAAGGGCATGCAGGGCCTGCAGTGTATGCAACCCTCGCTCGTAAAGGGTTTTTTGACCAGTCACTGCTCAAGACCTTGAACCAAGGAGGAACCAATCTTCCCAGTCATTGCGACATGAATAAGACCGTAGGAGTTGATTTTACAGCCGGGTCGCTGGGACAGGGGTTCAGTGCAGCTGTTGGAATAGCGTTAGGACAGAAAATTCGCAACATGGATGCGTTTACCTATGCGATCATCGGAGATGGGGAGAGCCAAGAAGGACAAATATGGGAAGCGGCCCAGACTGCAAACCATTGGAAGCTTGGAAACCTGATTGCCTTCACAGATTACAACAAGCAACAACTTGATGGCTATGTCAATGATGTCTCGGACATGGAGTATATAGAAACCCGCTGGCTAGGTTTCAACTGGCATGTACAGAGGATCAACGGTCATAGTTTTGAGCAGCTCGACCGTGCAGTCGAGAATGCTAAGAAGGTTACAGACAGACCCAGCATGATAATTCTCGATACCATTAAATCGTACGGATACCTTCCCGGAGAGGGCGTAACTGCAAACCACAGTATGCCTATAAACGCTGACTCTGCTGCCAAGGCTATCGCTGATCTGTATGAGCGTGAGGGGGTTTCACTATGAAAGACATGAGCAAGATTGACAATATGCGTGAAGCAGTGATGGTTGCCATTACTGATTTGGCTTCAGAGCATAAAGAGGTGGTGATGTTGGATGCTGACTTGGCAACCTGTTTTGGATCCATATCCTTCTGTTCCCACTACCCCGAGCGGTTTTTCAACTGCGGTATTGCAGAGGCAAATATGGTAGGCGTTGCAGCCGGCCTTGCTTCGATGGGCTTGGTTCCCTATGCGCACAGCTTTGGTTGTTTTACGACCAGAAGAGCGTATGACCAAGTGTTTCTCTCTGTTGGCTACACAAACCAAGTGGTTCATCTTATTGGCAGCGATCCCGGTATCACCGCTCAGCACAATGGAGGAACCCATATGCCGTTCGAGGATATTGCCTTGATGAGGCAGGTTCCGGGAATTACCATCATTGAGCCCAGCGATCCTCAAAGCCTCTACAGCTTGATGAGGCAGGCCTATGATCTTAAGAAGGCAAGTTATACCCGCGTTCCACGCAAAGGCGCAACACATCGATATACACCTGACACCAAGATCGAGCTTGGTAAGGGAATCGTACTTGCTGAAGGTTCTGACCTTGGTATTTTTGCAACTGGGGAAGTCATGGTCAATGCAGCACAAGAGGCTGTTGCTCTTTTGGCACAGAAAGGCATCAAGGCCACCTTGGTTGATCTGCATACCATCCGTCCGTTGGATGTTGAACTGATAGAGAAGGTTGCCCAGCAGACCGGACATATCCTTGTTTGTGAGAATGGACGGTACGCCGGGGGCGTCGGTGAAGCGATTGCAGGACATCTGGTGAAAACAAACCCTGTCGCCATGGATTTCGTCAATGTGGGTGAGCGATATGGAGAGGTGGGAAACCTTGCCTATCTCGCCCAGTCTTTTGGCTTTACAGCCCAAGAGATTGCCAATAAAGCTGAAATGCTTGCAAAGCGTTAGGTTTTCATGAAGATAGAGCTGGAAACAATCCCTGTTTGGGACGGGGTGCATAGTCAGAGCGAATGTTATATCTGCGACTTGATGGCTGAGGCTCAGAAAGATGCTGTTGCTTTCTATCTGGGCAATTCAGTCATGAATCCAGAGACACGGGTAAAAGTCAACGAGCATGGTTTCTGCTCGAGGCATTGGCAGATGATTGTTGCGGCCAACAAGCCTCAAGGGGTGGCTCTCATGACTGACACCTATCTTGCAATGACCAGGAAAAAGACGGAAAAAGCCGTCAATGACCTGCTTGGTGCAAAGAACCCTTATAGTGCAAAGAAAGCTGTGCAGTCTTTTAAAAAACAGTTGGAAGAGCGCGAGAAGGGATGCTTGGTATGTACCGCGATGGAAGAGAGACTCAAGCGCTATCTGTATACCACCTGTTATCTTTGGGGCGATGATCCTTCTTTCAGGGAAGCTTTGAAGGAAGGTAAAGGGTTTTGTATGCATCATTTTGGTTTGTTGCTTGAAACGGCCAAAGAGGCTCTTTCTGCTTCCCTCTATCCACAGTTTGTACGTCAAGTCACCCAGACTGAGGTGGAAAACCTTGATAGGATAGCCAAGGATGTCTTTTGGATGACACAAAAATACAAGTCAGAGAACATGGACAAGCCTTGGAATGGGTGTGAGGATGCTCATAAGCGAGGGGTGGACAAGATGGTGGGTCGACATCGGGTCACCGATCCGATTCACTAGCTTTTTTACGCTTCCTTCGTTCTTTGATGGGTAGTAAGAGTTGTAAATCGTCAGTAGTGTATTCCACCTCTCGTTGCTTAAGATGAGAGGTGGTTCCGTCTATTTTGCTGAAATGGTAATACTCAAGATTTTCTTGCTGGGGACTGTAGAGCAAGACATACTCTTTTTGAGGAAGAAACGCAGCGCCAAGGACTAAAGGACATCCTCGTTTTTGCAGTTGGTGTAGATGCTCCTGTTGGGTTTTTGACAGGTAGTCATTGCTGAAGATGATAGCCAGCAAAAGTGTGTCCTTCCTGTCATGGATAATAACGTCAGCATCCCGGCAAAAGATATCAACCTTGATGTCTCCCGGTAAAGAGAAAAATGTTGGGCTTGCCGTATCCTGTGCAAGTCCTAGTACACTTCGTAAACTACGTTGCAGCTGGGAGGCTAGGCAATGGGCGATGCTTACCCTTGACTTAGGCCAAGTCAAGAGAGCGCCATCCTCAGAGAGAAACTGCTGCAGGGCGAGCTCAAAAGCCTCATAGAGAAGTAGTGTGGTGTATAGTCCGACATGTGCCATGGCAGCTAGCTGAAGTCTACTGACCAATGCATTTCACTCACGTGTGAAATGGTCTGATAGATTGAGCAGTACCGGGTAGCAGCCTCAAATGCCTTGGTGAATTTCTTCTGGTTGTCCACCCCTGTTGCATGAACTTCGATAGAAACATGTTTCAGAGTGGTAGGAACCTCATCGCGTTTCTCACTCTGCACGTCGAAACTCACATGTTCCCAGCTGATCCGCATTTTTTCTGCAATCTCCTCAAATGTCTTGAAGAGACAACCCGACAGAGCACCTAAGAGATAATCATACGGAGCACTCTCTTCTGAGAATGCAAAGCTTGCGAGCTTGTCGGTAACAAACTGGTAATGTCCCTGTACAAAGTCAGCTCGGATATGTTTTCTATTGCCCATATGCACATCTCCTCATTTGTTTATATCATAGCCTATGCCTCGGCTTTTTTCCAGCGAAGGAGAGCGGTATGTAAAAAACAGTCTGCTGTAAAAAAGTACAGCAGACTGTCGTGATGGTTCAGATAAGAAACGCCGACAAATTATTGAAGCTTAGCCAGACCTTGTAGGAATACCACCAAGGATTCGTATTGCTTTTCGAGAGAGGTAAATTTCTCATTCAGGTCTTCAGCTGTTTGATTGATCTTGTTGAGAGTTCCAACACTCATGGTATCAACAGAAGATCTGTACGTTGTAAGATCGTTTTCCATTTGGGCTTTCAGGCCTTCGATCGTTTGCACTTGCTCAGCCATATGGTTTTTAAATTGTTCTTGCAACCCGTTCATAAAGTTCTCTGTTGCCTTTTGGTATGTATGCATAGCGTCGATCGCATCCTGCTTTTCTGAAATTATCTCATCGTAAAGGGCTTGCCCTTCGTTGTTGATAAGATCAAGCAAGAAGTTTTTATACTGCACTTCAAGACCGCTTAGGAATGTTTCCGTGTTTTTCTTCATCCCATCAATTTCTTTGAATGCCGCTTGTACCGCCTTCATGAATGTTTCATATTCTTTATTGGCATTTACAAGGTTGCCGGTAATTTCAGTCATGGTAATTTGCTTTGTCGTATCAAGTGCTTCAATTACATTCTGCGAAGCTGTTTTAATCTGGCTCAGGCTTCCTTCCATTTGTGTGTTGATGCTCTTTAAAGAGGCAGTATGTGCAGCATGTATGGCAGACAGGCTCTCATCAGCTTTCTTTTCAAGATTCGAGAGGCCGCCGGAAGCAATCGTCTGCATCTGCTGTTGAGCACTGGAGCTTGCAGCATTGATAGCTGAAATGTTTTCACTGGCCTTCTTTTCGATTGCCAAGACGCTGCCTGACACTATCGTCTGCATCTGCTGCTGTGCCTTGGATGTTGCTGAATCGATTGCCGAAATGTTTTCGTTAGCTTTCTTTTCGATGGTTGAAACGCTACCAGATGTTACTGTCTGCATTTGACGTTTGGCTTCTGTGACATCAGCATTGATTGTAGTTACACTTCCCGATACAGAGGACATTAGTTTGGTCTGTGCACTAGAAGCAGCCGAATCGATAGCCGCTATACTCGCACCGGACTTCTGTTCAATAGTGGATACACTACCTGCAACCGTGGTATCGAGCTGTAGTGTCACTGATCTAAGCGTTTTGTTTAGCTCTTCGGTGGCACCAAGGGTAATTGTCTGTAGGCTTTTCTCAGCTTGCAGCGTCTTCTCTCCAATGGTTTTTTCGGCTTGTTCCGAAACAGAGACAATAGATTGTTGCGCTTGCTCTGAAACAGAAGTGATAGTTTGTTCAGTATCAGAAGCTTTGGTTTCAATTTTGGTAATACCTTCTTCCAGGGCAGAATCTAAACTTTCCTTTGCTGCTGTTACAGCACTCTCGATTTCTACCTGCTTTTCGGATAGCTTGAGGGTCTTGTTGTTCAGTTCTTCAAAATCGACATCAGGATAGAGAGCTTCCAATCGATCATCAAAAATCTCATTTGCTTTCTTTACAGTTACACACCCAGAAAGCAAAACGATGATAAACAATACAACAAGAACAGTAGTCAGTCTTTTCATAGTGAACTCCTTTTTTTGTAATAAATCTGCATAGGATTCCTAGAAGACTGACCTGTTGCATTATTATCTATGCACTTATTCTGTATAGCATTATTTGCACTCAGAAAAACAGGTGTCAAGAGTTATTTTTATGCTAATAGCTATTATAATACTAAGGTATAAATAATAAATTCATACATAAGAAGAATTTGCGTGTTATAAGTATAATGATAGTGGTTTTTTTAATTTTATTTATTTATCCGTAAATAACTTACTGTAGATTTTTCTTAACAGGATTCACATGTACCATGCAATGCTTCACCTGAGGGAAGTTCTTTTCAATGGCATGATGGACCCGCTCGGCTATTGAGTGGGCTTCAAACAATGATTGAGAGCCCTCTGCAGAGATTTCTACGTCCACATAACAGCGAGAGCCGAACGTGCGGGTACGCAGTACATCGACACCTTTCACTCCTTGCTGGTCGAGGATGACAGAACGGATGTCTCTAACCATGGTCTCTTCACAGGCTCGGTCGACCATCTTGTCCATGCCGTCTCGAAAAATCTCAATGCCCACCCTGAAGATGAAGAGTGCAATGATGATGGCGGCAATGCTGTCGGCAATGGGAAATCCATAGCGTGCAAAGAGAATTCCTATCAAACCTCCTGTAGTAGCCAGTACATCGCTTTGAGAGTCCCAGGCAGAAGCTTTCAGCGCAGAAGAATTGGTTTTCTTGGCCGCACTTCGCGTATAGAGGAACATGATCTCCTTGATAATGATGGATAGTCCTGCTGCAGCAACGGCCAGGATGCCTGGAGTGGGTTGATCGATGTAGCTTTTTTGGATGATGGTGGAAAGCCCGTCAACGAAAAGCCCCAGCCCCACCACCATGATGATTCCCGAGAGCAAGATGGCCGCTACGCACTCAAGCCGCTCATGGCCGTATTGATGATTCTTGTCGGAATCTCTTGCTCCTGCAGAGATGCCGATAGAGGCGATGATGGAACTGATGACGTCGCCAGCGTTGTTGATGCCATCATTCAGCAGGGCAGAAGAGTGGGCTATAATGCCGATGATAATTTTGCTGACTGCAAGTATGATGTTGTTGACTATATTTATATGAGACACTCTCAAAGCTAAATTCTTATGCATGAACCATTCTCTTATATAAAGAAGAAAGAACCCCGGATTGCTCCGGGGTGGCCTTCTTATGCTTTGGGCTTAGGATAGTTGATGATCAAGTGCAGATCATCAAGCTGCTTCTGGTCTACCAGACTGGGGGAGTCGTCCATTGGACTGACTGCAGCGGTATTCTTTGGGAAGGCTATTACCTCATGAATGGACGTCTGCTCCGCCATGATCATGACCATCCTGTCCACACCAGGGGCTATACCGCCATGGGGAGGAGGACCGTAGCGGAATGCATTGAGCAAGAAGCCAAAGCGTTCTTCTGCCGTCTCATCGTCAAAGTTGCAGATGCGGAAGATGCGTTTTTGCAGCTCAACATCATGGATTCGGATCGAGCCGGAGGCGACTTCGTATCCATTGAGGACCAAGTCGTAGAGATCGCCTTTGACGCTGCCCGGATCTGATTCAAGAGTATCAAGATACTCAGCCTGAGGCATGCTGAACATATGGTGTGCAGCCTCCCAATGCCCTTCTTCCTCGTTGTACTCGAACAAGGGGAAATCAATGATCCAGCAGAAAGCAAAGCCCTTTTTGATAAGATCCAGGTCCTTGCCAAGCTTTGAGCGAACTGCACTGAGACTTGCACAGCACTTTTTCCAGCTCTGATGAGCGACAAAGAGGATCATATCCCCCTCTTTGGCGTTTGTGCTGCTGATAAGCTCTTCTTCAAGACCTGCGAAGAATTTGCTTACCCCACCGCTGAGAGTGTTGTTCTCTCCAACCTTGATCCATGCCAAGCCTTGGGCTCCATAGATCTTTGCTGCATCTTCAAGGGAAGTGATGTATTTACGGGAGAAATCGACCAAATCACTTTTTGGTGCACAGATCGCTTTTACAAAACCCCCATTGGAGACGATGTCCTTGAAGGTTGCGAAGCTGCTCTTCATCGCAAGGTCGTTCATGTCAACAAGACTCAGGTCGAAACGAAGATCGGGCTTGTCACACCCGTAGGTGTTCATAGCTTCATGGTACGTGAGCCGGGTGAATCGAGCAGGAAGTTCATAGTCCATCACTTCCTTGAAGACGGAACCAAAGAGGCCTTCCATAAGACCCAGAACATCGTCTCTCTTTGCGAAGCTCATTTCCAAGTCCAGTTGGGTGAACTCAAGCTGACGATCGCCACGTGCATCCTCATCACGGTAACACCGTGCGATTTGGAAATACTTGTCCATTCCGCCAACCATCAAGATCTGCTTGAAAAGCTGGGGGCTCTGAGGAAGGGCGTAGAACTTGCCAGGATAGATTCTGCTCGGTACCAAGAAGTCACGGGCTCCCTCAGGGGTGCTCTTGATCATGGTAGGGGTCTCAATTTCATAGAAATCACGGCTGACAAGGTATTTGCGGATTGCAAATATGAAATCATGCCGTAGTTTAAGACGCTTTTGCATGCCTTGGCTGCGTAAATCCAGATATCGATACTTGAGCCTGAGATCCTCGCGAGTCTCGTTGCCGTCATCTATCTGGAATGGGAGCACAGCACATTTGCTGAGAATCTCAATCTTTTCAGCCTTAACTTCAATCTCACCGGTTGTCATCTCAGTATTGATCATCGAATCGGGTCTGAGCCGTACTATGCCGGTGACTGAAATGCAGTACTCAAGACGTAATTGGGCGGCTGTGTCTTGCAGCTGTGGACTTGCATCATCATCAACCACTACTTGGGTAATACCATAGCGGTCTCGTAGATTGATAAAGTGCAGGGCCCCATGATTGCGGTCACGGTGCACCCAGCCGTTAAGGACAACCTGCTTGCCTTGGTCAGCCTTGGTCAGTGCCCCACAGGTAGTTGTTCGTTGGGAATATACTTCTTCTGCCATACTCGGTCCCCTTTAGGAAAGTAATCCCATACTATACGATAGAAAACCAAAAGGCAATTGCCCCTAGGAGCGTAGCTCACGAACAACGACCTGTTTTTTCTGCAGGTACTCTATAGCCTGAGCAGCGGCAATGGCTGCACTAGTGGTGGTGGTATAGGGAATTTTCAGGCGCATGGCGATGCTTCTTATTTCATCATCGCTGCGATGTGCATGATAACCCATCGGTGTATTGATCACTAGTGCAATCTGTTTGCTTTTCAGGTAATCGCTGATGTTTGGGTTTCCTTCATGCACTTTTTGCATCACCTCACATAAAACCCCATGCTCAAAGAGGAACGCGGCAGTCCCTCTTGTTGCAGCGATACTGAACCCTAGTTTTCTCAGCTTCAATACCACATCCAAAATCGCCATCCGATCCTTTTTGTTCACACTCACAAAAACCTTACCCGTTGTCGGAAGCCGATTCCCACTGCTGAGCTGGCTCTTGGCAAATGCTTCTCCGAAGGTCTTGCCCAGTCCGATGGATTCCCCTGTTGAGCGCATCTCAGGGCCGAGTGCAGGGTCGACGTTTGAGAAGCGGTCGAAGCTGAAGACTGCTTCCTTGACCGCCCAACCGACCTTGCACGATCCTATGGCAAGGCCTCCTTGTTTCTTGACCAAGCCTTGGCGTACCAGGTCTTCCCCTTCCCATACCCGTACAGCCGCTTCAATAAGGTCGACACCGGATGTCTTTGAGATGAAAGGAACGGTTCTTGACGCCCTTGGGTTGACCTCGATCAAGTACAAGAGGCCCTCCTTGGCGGCAAACTGAATATTCATCAGGCCCTGTACCTGAAGAGCCTTGGCCAGTTCATGGGCCCATTGCTGCATTTGCTCAAGTATCTCTTTTGATGATTTATACGGTGGAAAGACGGCAGCAGAATCTCCACTGTGGATTCCAGCCGCCTCGATATGTTGCAAAATACCGCCGATGTAGAGGTTTTTGCCGTCACTTACCGCATCCAGATCATACTCAAAAGCATCCTCAAGAAATTGGTCGACCAATACAGGAGCCTGCTGTGACACCTCCATCGGGCCGAGATCCTTCAGGCCCTGCTCATCATAGACGATGTACATGCCCCTTCCCCCAAGAACGAAGGAAGGGCGGATCAAAACAGGATAACCCACTTCCCTTGCAAACGAGACAATCTCGTCATTGGTGGTGGCTGCGATGTTTTTGGGTTGTCTCAGACCGAGTTTTTTTACCAACTCTGAGAACTTTCCCCTGTCTCCTGCATCAAGAAGTCCGCATAGGTTTGTTCCTACCAACCTCGCTCCATTGGCTTGCAATTCTGAAGCAAGGTTAAGAGGAGTCTGCCCTCCAAGCTGAACCAGGATATCATTAGCCCCCTCCAATCGCATGATCTCTTTTACCTCTTCACTGCAAAGACTATCCATATAAAGTCTGTCACTGATGTTGAAGTCGGTGGAGACGGTCTCAGGGTTGCTGTTGATCATGATGGTTTTTCGGCCCAGTTTTCGATAAGCCAGGGAAGCAAGGGTGCAACAGGTATCGAACTCCAACCCCTGTCCAATCCGGTTCGGCCCACTGGCGAGGATGACCACGGCCCGCTCTCCCATCGGCTCTATCTCGTTCGTTTCCCCATAGGTGGTATAGAGATAGGGAGTCAAGGCATCAAACTCTCCACTGCAGGTATCAATATGATGTGCTACAGGATGCATCTCATAGGCAAACCGGAGTCGTTCAATGTCTGCCTGGCACTTTTTTGTAAGCATGCCGATATAGCGATCGCTAAGACCTGCTCTCTTGGCCTTGAGCAAGACGGTTCGGTCGAATTTTGTGGTTATTTCCTGTTCCAGTTTCCACTGTTCAACCAACAGGTGTAAGAACCAAGGGTCGAAGGCTGTTTTTTCCTGTATTGCATCCAACGCTCCAAGACCTTTCTCACAGAGCGTGGTATAGGCGGCAAGCAATCGTAGTGGATGGGCGCTATCTAAGTAGCGCTCAACCTCCTCTTCTGTTGCATTGGCAAACGTGATGAGACTGCACAGTCCCTCAAGCTTCCTCTCAGAAGAGCGGATGGCCTTGTTCAAAGCTTCCAAGGCGGTTCTTCCCAAAGCAAGAGCCTCGCCTACCGAACGCATCTGTGTGCCCAAGGCGGAAAGAGGGAGCGGGAATTTCTCCAGTTCAAAGCGAGGGACCTTTACTGCGCAGTAGTCAAGCACAGGTTCAAAACAAGATACCGATTGTCCGGTGATCTCGTTGACCACTTCATCAAGGGTATATCCTACAGCAAGCTTTGCCGAACATCGAGCTATCGGGAAACCAGTAGCTTTGCTAGCGAGGGCAGAGGAGCGACTTACTCGTGGGTTCATCTCGATGACCACCATCCTGCCTGTTTCAGGATGGACGGCAAACTGGACATTGCTCCCTCCGCAGTCTACTCCTACAGCGCGAAGGATATCGATCGAGGCAGTACGCATTTTCTGGTACGCCTTGTCGTCAAGTGTTTGGATCGGGGCTATGGTGATACTGTCTCCGGTATGTACTCCCATCGGGTCGATGTTCTCTATCGAGCAGACGATGATGGCGTTGTCCTTCTTATCCCGCATGACCTCCATCTCGAATTCTTTCCAACCGATCAAGGATTCTTCGATCAAGGCTTCTTGTGCAGGGCTTGTTTCAAGAGCGTGTTGCAAGAGTATTGGAAACTCTTCCGGTGTGTAAGCAATCGACCCGCCCATGCCCCCGAGCGTGTAGGAAGGGCGGATGATCAAGGGGAAAGGGAGAGCCTTGAGCAAAGAAAGCCCTTCTTCTACAGAGTGGACAATAAAGCTTTGTGCACTCTCCAGCCCGAGGCTTGCCACCACTTGTTTGAAAGCTCCGCGATCTTCTGCAAGTTTGATTGACTCGATGGATGATCCGATCACCTCTACCTGATATTGCTCAAGTAAACCCGCCTTGTCCAGTTCCAAGGCAAGATTGAGGCTGCTTTGGCCTCCCATAGTGGTAAGAATGGCATCCGGGCGCTCACGTTGGAAAATTTGTTCTACATATTCAATTTTTAAAGGATCGAGATAAATATGATCCGCCATCGATGGGGTGGTCATCACCGTAGCAGGGTTCGGATTGAGCAGAATGATTTCATATCCTTCTTCTTTCAACGCTTTCACCGCTTGGGTGCCGCTATAGTCGAATTCACAAGCTTGTCCGATTACAATCGGTCCGCTTCCTACAATGAGAATTCGTTTCAGGTCCTCTCGCTTGCCCATCAGATTCCCTCCTTGGCTTTCTCAATGAAACGATCGAAAATCCAGTTTGCATCATGCGGCCCTGGAGAAGCCTCAGGATGAAATTGTACGGAGCAGATAGCCTTTGTCGTGTGAGTCAGGCCCTCGATTGATTGGTCGTTTGCATTTCTGAACCAAACTTCCACCTCTGAAGGCAACGAGGAGGCATCGCTTTCATACCCATGGTTCTGGCTGGTTACAAAACACGCGTTTGTCTGAGCATCTATGACTGGATGATTGCCCCCATGATGGCCGTATTTCATTTTCTTGGTTTTTCCTCCTAGCGCCCAAGTGATCAGCTGATGACCAAGGCAGATGCCGAACACCGGCATTGTCTTCATGACCTCTTTTGTCATCGCAATCGGACCACGTAATCGTTCGGGGTCTCCAGGCCCATTGGAGAGCAACATTGCATCACAACCAGAAGAGAGGATCGTCTGTGCACTGACATCGGGAGGAAACAGGGTGACGGCACAACCTCTTTGATACAGCTGGGAGATAATCGAGCGCTTGATACCAAAATCCACAACTGCAAAGCGAAGAATTGGCTTATCCGGAAATTTTTGATCGATGCAAGGATTGTTGATGACCTTCTTTGTGGCAACGGCATCTATAAGATCAATATCGCTGAGAGAAGGAAATTTTTGCACCAACGAGAGAGCATACTCATACTCGGATTTGGTCAGCTGGTCTCTTCCTGTTGAAAAAAGAGCAGCATTCTGGGCTCCCTTGTTCCTGATGTGTATGGTAAGTGAGCGAGTGTCTATACCGCTGATGCCCGAAACATTGTGAGAGGCGAGATAGGCATCTAAAGAAACCCTCTTCCGAGGAAGAGGGCCGTCATACAAAGAACGAATAATGAAAGCAGTACAGCTTATAGAGCTTGGCGATGACAGCCCTTCTTCGAAAACCGGCTCACAACCATAGTTGCCTATATGAGGATAGGTCATGACGACCATCTGCCCCTGATAGGAGGGATCGGTAAGAATTTCTTGATAACCGGTCATGCTGGTGTTGAAGAGAAGCTCGGCGCCTTTAAGCTCAGGGCCAAGCATTTGGGAGGGAGCCCCAAAACCGGTTCCTGTGTAAAGAGTTCCGTCTTCAAGAAGGAGAAAGCGTGTATCCATAGTTGCTCCGTCTACGTAAATTGTAGGGATGGTAGACGATTTTTAAAATATATGCAACATAAATTGCCATAGGATACAACAAAAAAATTCTATAGAACATCTAATGCAACAAAAAGTCCTATTAATGTTGCGCTATTGTTGTTTTTTTTCCTTGTGTATAGAAAACTGCTCAGGATTGAAAGCCTCGCTTCCCAGCCACAAATCGATGCGCAGACCACTGTCGGAGTTTTCAACCGTAGCATGCTTGATCTGCCAGCCGATAAGCTTTAGGCGGGCGTCCCAGGTGATATCATGACCGGCCATCATCCCATAGTATTCTGCAAATTCCGGCCTGCTTTGTTTGGGGTTCAGTGATTGGTAAATCTTCTCAATTTCCTGTTCTGTCCGTTTTTGGTCATCAAAGAAACTGAGATGTGCCCCATCTGCTTCCTGATGCAACGAACACACCATCCTACGGGGATTCCCTTCGAGCAGGAAGTTGGTAACTTCTCCGATCAATCGTCCTAGATACTCTTTTCGTTTCATTTGATGAAATCCTCCTTCGGGCGGTTGGTCTTGAACCATTGTAAAATTGCTACAAAGAGACTTGCCGTCAGTCCGCCGGCGAATCCGTTGTTGTACAAATCAAGTCCACCGTGCCAGCTCGCGGTGACCTCGACCATGATCAGATGGACAATCCCGGCAAGCAATCCTGCAAAGATTCCAAACTGACCGGCTATTGGAGCGAGTGTTGTAGAGAAGAGGGCCGCAAGCAGAGGCCCTGGTGCCGTAAGCGATTTTCCAAACAGGAGAGTGGAAAGGAGTACTCCGAAAAATATCGGCAGAGTATTTTTTACGGTTTTTCCAAAACCACCGAAGGCGATGATCGTGAACAATCCTCCGATCACCGGACCATTGAATGGAGCACCGATGATTAGGATGTAGAGCCAGTAGATCAAGCCAAGAAGGCCAATATTGAGTAGAGTGCCTCCAAAATATCCGGTGTCAAAAAAATCGTAAGGCAGTCGTCCGGAGAGCTTCTGGATTTCCTTGAAGCCCGTATAGCACCGCTTTGGTTTGTCAATTATCAGGGCGGTAATGATCAAAAGAAGACTGAAAGACGGGATAGTGAGAAAGAGAGAGAGGGAAAACACCTCATTGACAAGGACGGTGAGTCCCTGCATTTTGTTTGCCGCAATCAAGAGGTTCGAGGCAAACAAGCCGATGAACCCACAACTGAATCCAATATTGTAGAGATTGTACCCCTGATGGAGTTGCAGCATCGATCCTGCGACAGAAGGAAGAATGAATCCTGCAGCCAAGCCAGAGAAAATGCCAAGGGGGATGGAGATAATAAAAGGAAGCTCAAGAGAGAACATTACAAAAGTAACCAAAGGACCCAGTGCGGTGCCAAAAAGGGCTATAAGGCTGTAAGAACCGAAAGTTTTTCGGGCTACCTTGCTTGCTATCCAGACGCCCGTGATCAGGGGAATAGAATTCAGCAAGGTATTTCCAAAGAAAGAAAACCCCATCAGCGTGAGTATTGCCGATACAGTTGGGCCGGAGAGGCTGACTGTGGCATGGAAAATGAGAATCAAAGCCAGAGCTCCAACCGTTGCAGCATTGAACATCGCCGTTCCCACCCCATAGAGGGTGAAATCGTTGATAAGTCGGGCATTCTGGCCTTGCAGCAAGATGGTGTTATGGATGACCTGTATTGGACCTTCCAGAAGGATTCCGAATACTGCAAACAGTGTGATGAGGATTATTAAGAGTAAATACAAGATGCGTTCATTTCGCTGCACATCACCACCTCCAATCTAGGTAGGTGTATGCTACCTGTCAAAAGCGGTAGATGGCAAGAGAAATAGAAAAGAATACGCTGTCTCTTTTCTGATTTAGGGTCAGAAAAGAAGACAGCTGGGAAAAATTCAATGGGTAACAGCTATAGAACCGCTGACAGAGCTTAGATTTACTGATTGATTTGACGCTCCAAGGGAAAGACTTGGTTTCTTTTCCTGCTCTTGGCCGTTGAAAGTTATTCTTCCACTGACGGTAGAAGCGTTCAAGGAAAGGTCGGAAGCATTGCGAAGGTCAAGTTTGACCGATCCACTTGTAGACTTTGCTTCTAAAGAACCTTGCTGAGGAAGAAAGACTATAGAGTCAATGCTTCCGCTTACTGTGCGCAAGATGCTGCGCGCAGCAGAGACTTTCTCCACCTTCAAGGAACCGCTGGTGCTCAGTACTTCCAGGTTCCCTGAACTCTTTGCTGTATTCGATCGGATCGATCCGCTTATTGTCGAGAGTCGGATGTCCTTTTTTGCCTGTACATCCAACACATCAACCTTTCCACTTGTGCTATTGATTCTGATCTGTTGAGCAGTAATCGGTTGCAACAATTGTATGCTGCCGCTCACGCTAGAGACGTCAAGATTGTTCAGCTCAGAGGTAGGGAGTGTAATAACCAAGTTTGAAGGCTTGTAGGAAAAGATGTTGAAAAACAATCTCTTCTTGGGTTTCACTTCTACCGAAAGCTGTGACGAGGACTTGGTAACAGAGAGCGTATCATTGTCACTTTTTCCTATGGATACTCTTGCCTGTGTAGAGTTGGGGTCAATCTTTATGATGATGTTGTTGGTTATGGTGCTGACCTTTAACGAGTCAGAGCTTGTAAAAGCCACGCTCTGGTCAGCCTTGGAGCCTCTACTTGTGATATCACAACCCCTGAAGAGGGAGAAGGAGAGGCCCAGAATTACAACCAAGACAAGCAGGGCTATTTTGGTGGCCTTGGTGTCTTTCAGCATATTAATGCCCCTGATGGAACCGGTCGTCCCAGTCGCGTTCTTTGTTGAACATCTCGCCTTCCATCTTTTCTACCTTGCGCTTGAGTCTTTCGTACTCAGCTTTGAGGGCTTCGTCGCTTTCTCTTGGGCTTTCTTCCTCATAGATGGTCTCGCTGTATGAGTAGCCTGGATTCATGGGGATCAACAAGGCTGCACCAAGGTAGATCAAAGCTCCAGGGAACACGCCGGTGGCGAGCACTACAAGAAATACTATCAAGCGTACGGGGTCGGCCGGTAAATCTCTCCACTCTGCAAGACCTGTGCACACTCCGAAAATCTTTCCCCGAGGGGAGCGGTACAATTTTTTAGTAGCCATAGCAATCATTCCTTTCATTCCTTATCTTCTGGGCCATTGGCTTGCTGCCTTCGGCTGGCCATTATCGTTTCAAGATTTGCAAGTCTGTCTTGCAGATCGTCAATTCCCTTCTTCAGTTCTGTCCTGTTTGTTCCCTGTTTCCACTCGGTAAAAGAAGCATCAAGATCATCACCGTTTTTCTGTTTTCCCTTGTTCCTCTTAATCTTTACATTGCTGTACGTTCCAGGAGGGAATCCCATCTCCATTTCCCGCATTCTCAAGGCTGCTTCAATTTTTTTCTTGCGCAAATTATAACGGTTGTCGATGGTGGAAACAATGATTATGAACGTGAAGATTACTGCTAAAATCCATATTGCCTGCATGCTCAGCCCCTTTCCTTATAAGCCAGCGCGCTTGCGCAGCTCTGCAATTTCAGCATCAATATCATCCATCTCTTCCAAGTCTCTGAACTTGTCGTCAAGGGAGGATGAACTGTAGCGATTCATCTCATTGTTTGCTTTCATGCGGTCGATTTTTTCTTCCATGGAGCTGAAGCGGTGAAGCGTGGAATCTTCGCTTGCCCTTCTCAATGTTTCCTGGGCTGCCTGCTCTTCTCGGGCTCGTTTGGCTCGTTCGACCATCATCTGGTACTTTTGTTTCACTGAGGTAAGTTTATCCTCAATCTGATTGATCTCGCTCTTTGCTGTCTTGATGACCTCGTCAAAGGTTGCAAGTTCTTGCTCGAGTTGATCGAGTGAAGAACTAGCCTGCTTTTTCTCAAGCAGTGCCTCACGAGCCAAGTCCTCACGACCCTTACTGATGGCAAGTTCTGCCCTGTTTTGCCAGCGCTCTACAGCACTGAGGGCTTCCTTGTAGGTCCGTTCGGTTTTAGCCTTGCTGGCCATCTTTGCTGCGCAGGAGCTTTTAAGCTCGATCAGTGTATCTTCCATCTCCTGCATCATCAGCTTGATCATCTTCTCTGGGTCTTCTGCTTTGTCCAAGAGCGAGTTGATGTTCGCATTGACAATATCTAAGAATCTTGAAAAAACTCCCATATTTCTCTCCTATAGGTAGTAGTACCACCTGTGTTTGTATAAATCTAGATGCATGATTCGTGCCAACTCTTATTTTTTTACAAAAAAACTTGTAAATCACCAAAATAGCACAGATTGCGGGCTTCCCTCTTTTATCAAGAGTACAGCTATGATACCCTAGCGCTGGTGAAACCTACCAAGAATGGCAAATTTTACCAACAAGGAGTGTCTGATGGAAGCCCTGCAGGGAGGATATAATCAACAACCACTCGGCGAAAGTGAAGTCTTTCTCGACTTTCAAAGCAAGCTCAGTCGTGCTGCAACGGTAAACCGTTCAGTACTGTTGGTAGGAGAGCGGGGAAGCGGAAAGGAGATCGCCGCAAGAAGATTGCACTTTCTCTCTCCTCGCTGGCAACAGAATCTGGTAACCGTCAACTGTGCCGCCTTGCCACCCTCGCTCATTGAAACAGAGCTGTTTGGGTATGAGCAAGGTGCATTTACCGGGGCCCAGAAGACACGCAAAGGGAGATTCGAAGAGGCAGAAGGAGGAACCTTGTTTCTTGATGAGATAGGGCTAATTCCTCTTGAAGTCCAGGAGAAAATTCTCAGGGTGGTCGAGTATGGAACCTATGAGAGAGTAGGTTCATCAATAACTCATGAATCAAATGTACGGATCATCGGGGCGACCAATGCCGATCTTCCGACACTATGCAAAGAAGGGAAGTTCAAGGAGGATCTTTTGGATCGCCTCTCCTTTGAGGTCTTGTTTCTTCCTCCTTTGCGGGAGCGTGGAGAGGATATCGTATTGCTTGCATCCTACTTTGCCTCAAAGATGGCCTTGGAATGTGGAAGAAAAGAGATGCCGACGTTCAGCGAGGAGGTGGTCTCTCAGCTCCTTGGTTATCAATGGCCGGGCAATGTCAGAGAACTGAAGAATGTCATTGAACGGGCTGTCTATCGAAGCGACCACTCTGTTCTGGAATTTTTGGAATTCGACCCGTTCAAGAATCCTTTCAATCCGATCCAAGAGGAAGTTGCTTGCACAGTTGTCAAAAAGGAGAAACTGGATCTTGGTAGTTTTGATCAGGCAAGAGTCGAGCTGGAGCTTTCCTATCTCAAGCAAGCACTCCAAGAGAGCGGTGGAAATCAGAAAGAGGCGGCAAAAATGCTCAGCCTGACCTATGACCAACTTCGGGGGTTGTATCGGAAATACCAGGATAAGCTGCAAGAAGAATAGATGAATAGAAGAGCAGGACACCCAAATGATGTCCTGCTCAAGAAGTCGTATATACTATATGTCATGAAGTGAGGTTTAGTGTCTATCGTGAGGGTAGCATCAGTGCAGTTGCGAGATAGGCGATTATGATTGGAGTAAGCCCTACGGAGAACAGCAGGATGATACCGACTATCCTCAAAAGGAGTACCGGCAAGCCCGACCAGGTAGCTAAGCCTTGGAAGACTCCCAAGATCATGCCTCTTCTCTCACGGTAGAGGGTCCGATTATCTTCTCTGCTGTAGTAACTCATTATTTCTGCTCCTTCTTCTTGCTCATTGCAGCTTTCAAACTTTCCAATTCAGATTCAATAGCGCTGTCGTTTTCCATTTTTGCAAACTCATCTGCTGTTGAGGTGGTTCCCTTGTAGGCTGTCATCTCTGCATCAGCTTCCATTCGTTCAATCTTGCTCTCCAGTTCACTGAACTTGCGTGCCAGGTCTGCACTCTCACTGTTCTTCAAAGTCTGTGCAACCTTCTTCTTCTCTTTGGCGCTGGAAGCTCTCTGGATCAAGATTTGCTGCTTCTCCTTGACTTCTTTGAGTTTGTCGGTAATCTGAGCCAACTGGCTGCTCTGGCTAGCAAGAATTGAAGAGAGGTTTTCCAGCTGTTGTTCAACTCTTGAAATCTGGTCATTTGCTTGCTTTTTTGCAAGAAGTGCTTCACGAGCAAGATCTTCTCTGCCTTTTTCGATTGCCAATTTTGCTCGATCTTCCCAACGCAGGGCACTCTTCTCATATTCTGACTTCTCTCGCAGCAAGGTTGTCTGTTCTGCTTTCCTTGCGGCCATCGAAGAACGGGCCTTTGTCTGGGTTTCTTCAAGCTCGGTGATCATCAAGTTGATCATCTTTGCCGGATCTTCCATCTTATCCAAGGCGCTGTTTACGTGTGAGTTGAAGATATCGGCGAATCTTTTGAACATCTGCATCATTGTCTCCTTTCGCCACTTTGTGGCTGTTGTTTGTAGTATTTGTGTTACGAATATACCTATGCAAAAGGCGTGCCAACTTTTGAAAAACAGGGTCTATGCCATCTATTAAAGGCCTCTTTCCCTGAAAAATCAGTTTTTTGCTGTGGTGTTGGTAAAAAATACCAAAACATGAGGCAAATGATACCACCCTTGGCAACTTGTAAGGGATGAAGGTAGCGTGTAGACTGATTTCATGAGTACCTTATATATGGTGGCAACACCGATCGGAAATCTTGAGGATATGACCTATCGTGCTGTACAAACCCTGCAGATGGTTGATGTCATAGCCTGTGAAGATACCCGTCATACCCAGCAATTGCTTAACCACTATCAGATCAGCAAGCGCCTCATCGCCTGTCATGCCCACAATGAGAGTAATTCAGCAAAGGGTATCGTGGCTTTGCTGGCTGAAGGCAAGGATGTTGCTTTTGTCTCAGATGCAGGAACCCCGGGCATCAGCGATCCCGGGTCCAGGGTGGTCAGCGCTGTTCGCAGTGCAGGGTTCACCATAGTTCCGATACCAGGAGTCTCAGCACTTTCCGCTCTTGTCAGTGTTTCCGGCTATGTTGGTAAGACCTTTACCTTTGAAGGCTTTCTCAGTCCTAGAAAAGGGCGAAGGACGAAACGGCTTGAACTGTTGCTTGCACGAAATGAAGCTTTCATATTGTACGAATCGCCCTTCCGCGTAGTAAAGACCCTTGCTGAGATTGCTGATCTTGATGCAAAGCGTTTTTTAGTGGTGGGCAGAGAAATGACAAAGAAGTTTGAGGAATTTGTAACAGGCTCGGCTCACGATGTGGCTGCTCAGCTAGAAAGCAGTACAACGCTGAAGGGAGAGTTTGCTATTCTCGTGGCACCTGTTGAGGCACAAGAGTCTGATGATAACGATAGCGAAGCTTAGAACGCTCAAGGATAGAACCTGTGTCCGTAAATGTGCTCATTTGTTTCACCAGATGAGTCAGAATCCTGATCCTGTCTACCTGAAAGGGCTTTGTTCCCTTTTTTCAGAAAAGCAGTTTTGCAGTGTCCTGGATACAACAGAGCTGGCACATCTTGCACAACAAAGCGATGAGTTGTTTACCAAGGAGGGCAGAGCGTTGCAGTTCGCCTGCGAAGATATCCATTACTTCTTGCTCGGGGTGTTGGGCAGCGAGCCGGCTGATTGGGATTTTACCGATGAATCAGGAGAGCTCGATTGCTCAAAGCGATTGATTTTAGAACAATTTCTCATTCTCGATCGTGTTCGTTCACCCTTCAATGTGGGAGCCATCTTCCGCAGTGCCGAATCCTTCGGGATTCAAAAAATCTTTCTCATCGAAGGCTGCGCGGACATCAATCATCCTAGAGCACAAAGAAGCAGCAGGGGCTGTACAGAAACTGTTGCCTCACAGCGTATTGGAGAAGAAGATCTCTTGAGAATGCTCGATGCCACCGATCTGGAAGTCTTTGCTTTGGAGACAGGAGGACAAACCCTCGATTCGTTTGTGTTCCCTAAGCGTGGCTTTGCAGTAATTGGATCGGAGGAGCTGGGGGTGAGCCCCTCCTTGCTTGCCCGTTGTGAGAGATCCCTTGGACGGCTCTCTATTCCTTTGGCAGGAAGCAAAGGCTCTTTGAATGTATCGGTCGCAAGCGGAATCATGCTGTATAGCTGGTTTGCCTCTTCAGTTGCGGTTTGAAGAGACAGCGAGATACATCCGTTTCAATCTCTCCTCGATGTCATAGTTGAAGTTTCCAGCACTGTAATTCCCCTTTGCATTTCTCACTCCACACGGCCTACCGGTAAGCAGGCGCATTCCTTCATCAATATGCTTGATCGGATATATGAAGAATTTATTTTCTTTGATTGCATCGAGGACTTCATAGGACAAGATCAGATTGCGGACATTTTGTATGGGGATGATCACTCCCTGCTTGCCGGTCAGTCCTGTGGTCTGGCAGGTACGGAAGAACCCTTCAATCTTTTCATTGATGCCTCCCACCGGTTGTATCAAGCCCATCTGATTGACCGAGCCGGTAACAGCTATGTCTTGTCGAATGGGTAATTCCCCAATTGCGGAGAGTAAGGCATACAGCTCACTTGAGGAAGCACTATCACCGTCAACTTCAGCGTAAGATTGCTCAAAGGCAATGCCCGCATAGATCGAGAGCACAAAGTTTCTTGCATAATGCTTCCTGAGGTATCCTTCCAGGATCAAAAGACCCTTGTCATGGATTTCTCCACTCAAACCGGCTTCGTGCTCGATGTTTACGATGCCTTCATTGCCTGGTGCAACAGTACAGGATATGACAGTGGGAGTGCCGAATGAGGCGCTTCCTCGATCCATCACAGCAAGAGCATTCACCACCCCGATTTTGGACCCTTCGAGACTTATTATCATCTCTCCATTGAGTATTTCCTCATTGATTTTGCTTTCACTGATGCTGTTGGCATAACTGCGCTCTTCGTTCACCGTAAGAATCATCTCTCCGTCAATAATCTGTTTCTGATTGTGCTGAGCCCACCATTGTGCCTCTTCAATCAGGTCATACAGGGATGAAAAGTGGGTGGAAAGATGGGTGCGGCTCTCTACATACCAGCAGCTGTAGCGCAGCAATTGGGCGTATGCCGAATCGGTAAGCTCAAAAAGTCCTCGTTCTTTTGCATAGCTCTTAAGATTGGCGATGCTTTGAATGATGGTCTTTTCTTGTAGCGGCATACTGTAATCGAACTGGGCGCAAATCTTGAAGAGAGTTAAAAAACGCTCATCGCCTTCACTGAGTATATCGTACGTATCCTCGCTGCCGATGAGTATGACCTTTACAGGAAGTGGCACTATCTGAGGACGGATGGGACTGCGAATCTCCCCCTTCGAGGGAGTTGTGCTCTCAAGCACAAGAGTATTTGCATCAAGATATCGTTTCAAGGCGTCCCAAAGACCAGTTTCACTGATCAGCTCATCGGCGTCGATGACGATGAACCCCCCACTAGCCTCGACAAGGGATCCTGCATGCAAACTGAGGTGTGGTGATTTTTCAAGGGAATCAATCGAGCCAAAAAGATTGGTAAAGGAAGGATGTGGTTCTATGATAAGGGGACGGGCGGTGCTGTGCGCATGATTCACTAAAAGATTTGCTTGATATCTCGTAGCAATCGGGTCATCCTTGAGATTTTTACTCTCCACATGCTTGATATGTTCTGCTTGGCGAATGAGGTCGACCCGGAGGTGTACAAAAAAATCCACGACCTCCAGGTACAAAGAAAATTCATGTTGCAAGAGCTCAAGGAGCTTTAGCGCCTCTTGCAGAAAGGTATCTGTATGTTTTGCCAGAGCGACAATTTTTTGATTGAAAGTCAGCATTGCATCAGAAAATCGTTGTCCTGTTCCCGCCTCGAAGGTGAGCACTTTGGGACTGTCGGGTTGGAGGAAGTTATATACATATACGATGTCCTTGAGCTTTGAAACATCGTTTCGTATCGATTCAATCGTATGACGCACAGCGTTGTGTCTTCCACTGCCGCTGTCTCCACTGACAAAAACGTTGTACCCGCTCTTTTCCAAGGAAAGCCCCAGCTGCAACGCGCGAATCGCCCTCGGCTGGCCAATAATTCGTTCGTTTATGCATTGCTTTTTGTACTCTGCTATAAGCTTAAGGTCAAAATCGAAGGAAGCTTCCTCATAGCTCAGTGGCTTTACGCTCTTGTGTGCTGTCATGCTCGAACTATAGGTGGTGGAACAAAAGGTGTCAACTCATTATACTAGGGCCATGAAACGATCAGAACTTGTTGATTATCTTGATTCCTACCTAGAAATTGATTCTTTTGCTGGAATCGATCGATCGCTCAACTCCTTGGTGGTGGGCTGCGGTGATCGCGATGTCACAAAAGTGGCCTTCGCCGTTGATGCATGCCAGCAAAGTTTTGAGCAAGCAATAGCATGGGGTGCACAGCTACTGATTGTCCACCATGGACTTTTCTGGGGTTCTCCAATCGCTGTATGTGGAACGCACTATCGAAGAATTAAGACACTGCTTGATGCTGACCTTGATCTGTATGTCGCTCATCTTCCTCTTGATGCCCATCCTGAGGTGGGGAACAATGCAGTCATGGCAAAAAAGCTGGGTCTCGTTGATGTTGAGCAGTTTGCCTCTTACAAGGGCAGGATGATTGGTTTCAAAGGGAATCTTGAAAAAGAACTGCCGCTAAATGAAGTGTCTTCCCGGCTTGGCTTTGAGAACGCCACGGTTCTTGCATTTGGGAAGCAGAAGGTCAAGAGCATCGGTTTGGTCAGTGGTTCTGCCAGTGGTGATATGTATCAAGCCCTGACGCAAGAGTTGGATTGCTTTATCACCGGAGAGGTCGCACACCAAGTCTATCATGATGCGCTTGAAGGTGAAATCAATGTAATTGGGGGCGGTCATTATCAGAGTGAGGTTTTTGGGTTGCAGGCGCTTGGAGAACATCTATCAAGGACCTTTGCTCTTGAAGTCAGCTTTATTGCCAACCCCACTGGGTTATAGTATAGTCTGCTGTATGGCAAAAGAACGACCAAACCGATACACGCCGTTGTTTCTCACTCTTTTTATCCTGATTTCTGATCAGCTGTCCAAAGCATGGATTGTTGCCAATATTGCTGAAAACACAGTGGGATACTGGTTTTTTGATGATTTCTTGGCCATCGTACATGTACGCAATACTGCTATTGCCTTCAGCATGGGGGATCGCTTACCCGATTTTGTCAAAGTAATCTTCTTTATTTTGCTTCCTGTAGTGTTGGTTCTTGGTGTATGTGTCATATATGCTTCCAAAAAAATTGAACTTACCCAGTTTCATAGATGGGTATTGGCACTCTTTCTTGGTGGAGGCATAGGAAACTTGCTTGATCGTATTTTTAGAAGTTTCCGGGTAGTGGATTTCATCAGTGTTAAAGTATATGGTTTTCTTGGTTTTGAGCGTTGGCCGACTTGGAATATTGCAGATGCTTCACTGGTCATAAGTGGTATATTGCTTGCTCTCAGTTTACTCTTTGAGCAATCGGCAAAAAAGGAAGGTACTGATGTCTAAGAAAACGAACACTATTTGGTTTATGCTTGTTGCTACTGTGCTGAATATCCTTTTGATGATGATTCTCTTTGTCATCTGCTTCATTCTGATAACACGCTTTGTTAACCCGGACAGTTCCTTGGTCCCTCTTTGGTTGGGGCTTACGTTTCTGGTGAGTATCGGAGGTAGTTTTTGGGTGTATTCCCGTCTGATCAAGTGGATGAACACCAAATACAATCTTGAAGAAAACCTCAGTCCGTTGTTTTCCAGAAAGCGACAGAATCGGAATAGAGACAGGGAGTAGATTCGATGGATTCGAACATTGCCGCATTCTCTAAAATTTCATGGTATCCTTTCAGTGATGAACCGGTGATTCGCAGTTTGTGGTATATGAGTAGACTTTGTGATCCTTTTTTTCTCTTCCCCTCGCAAAGTCCTGATGGAAAATGGCATCTTTTTGGCCATACCTGGGTAGGCATTGAGCATTTCATCAGCGAAAACGGCATTAGCTGGGAACCCAAGAAGATGGTTGTCCTAAGAGGACATTCCCCTTCGTTGTATCAGGAAAATGGTGTCTATTATCTGATTTATGAGAAGCACAATGCATCGTTGCCTGCTTTGAGCAAGGGACGACTGAAACGGCGGGAGCAAGAAAAAATTTCTTACAGCCGTTTTGAGATTTGTTCTTCTACTGATCTTGTGCTCTTTAGTGAGCCAAAGGTACTGCTTGACAGCAGAGAAGTTCCTTTTGCCCTGGATGATTTGAAAAAGCCAAGAATCAGCAGGCCTCAGATCATCAAGGATGACAAAGGTCTTTATCGCCTGTATTTCGGGGCTTCCCATCTTAGTTTGCCCGACACACGACAAAAAACCAGTAGACATTTTGCCCTTGCTCTTTCCAGTACTTTGGAAGGTCCGTACGCATTGGCCAATGAAGGAGAGCCGTTGCTTTCGCCCTATGCCGATGATCAGTATCGCAACATGGCGGTGGGAAGCATAAAAGTAATGAAGACCCCCGATGGATATGTCGGCTTTGAGTGTGCGATGCATTGGGATAAGGAGCGGGCAAAAACCACCTCCACCTTGATCCAGCTTGAGAGCTCAGATGGAATTCTCTTCAAACCCTCTTTCCGCACAGCCTTGCTCATCCCTCCTGACCGTGGATGGGCAAGCAGGTATATCGTCTCCTGTGATATCCATTACAAGGAAGATGAGAATTGTTATTACTGTTACTACAGTGCAAATGCGAAAGCAGGCCTGTTTCCTGTAAAGGAGTCCATAGGTCTCTTGCTCGGCAAACAGCCATCGTTGAGAAAGGTGTTCATCTGAGCTCTTCGCGCAGCTTCCATGTCGTTTGGCCCTTCCATACAATTGTCTTGTTTCCGTTCTGTTCTGTCCGTTCGATGTAGTGGAATAATGTTACCTCATCTTTGGAGAAGGCATTTTTATCACTACACTGTGTGTAGACCATCACATCATCTTCCAGATACGTCTGTCTAAGATAGGATACATCGGCCTCCGAAACCTTGAGTCTGTTGCGAAACGAGGCTGGAAGGCTGTCCAAGGCCCAGTTGAGATAAGAAATATTGTTTACATGCTGATTTCTGTCGGTATCCAGATACGAGATGCGAGGCTTGAAGGTGGAGAGTACGTGCATCGACTCTGTTTCATCCTCTTGCTTTGCAAGTTTCATGTCCAGCTGATGATCAAGATCTTCTTTCGGGGGCACCCCTATCCTTTGGGCCAAATCCAGAGCTCTCAGGGGGCGGTTGGAAGATAGATCAAGAACCGCCCAGTATGTTTTTGCAAGGAAAACAGGAGCCCCATTCTTATCTTTGGCCTTGACGGCTCTTGGGAGATGAAGTCGTATCGGTTCTTGGGCCCAAGTCTCTACATTCAGAACCTCAGGCCATCGACTGTATCGAAAGATTTCAATCTGACTTCTGGTGATGACCCACGTTTTACCCTCTTTGTGCATATCGGGTATCGAGCAACCTCTCTGTGCTGCGTGAGTGCCCGCAGCTTCTTGTACAACCTCAAAATAAAAGGCTAGCCTTGCTTCGCTGTAGCTGTCGGTCTCATAGCTGTATGTGGTGAAGGCACTGCAGGCCACGTTGTTCTGGTCTATATACACCATATCGGTCTTCATGCATCATTCCTTTGTAGTTTCTTTGCGGTAGAAGCGCAACGTGCTTCTGCCATATTTGCGTTGATCGTAGCAGTGTAAGGATCCTACCTGCTGGGGCCATTGGTCTTTTTCCTCGGAGGGGTAGTGGATGATGAACAAGCCTCCTTCACAAAGTAAATCTTGCTTGTCCACTGCCTGGGCTAAGCCTACTTTTCCCTGCATCGGGAAAGGAGGATCTGCGTAGACGATGTCATACTGCTGCTTTGCTGTAGGAATGAATCTATTCACGTCAGCCATGAACAACTTGATTGTGCTCTCAACCATGCTTATGTTTCCCAAGATGGTTGCTCTTTTTTGTCGATCCTTCTCGACAAGATGGACTACGCTGGCCCCTCTGCTTGCCGCTTCAATACCGACACAGCCGCTGCCGCTGAATAAATCCAAAAATGACTTTCCTTCCAAGTTGCCAAGTATTGAAAAGAGGGATTCCCTCATCATGTCCATCGCAGGTCTGATGATGCCGGGGGGACAGATCACCGTCCTTCCACAATAGATGCCTCCAGTTATACGCATGTTCCACACCTCATGGCTTTGATGATAGGTAATTGTACCAAATTGTGCAAGTTAGGCCTCATTCGTTGGATTGAAGGATGTCGTTGTGGCCAAGACAGTTCTGATTATCTCGTTCTGGGCACTTAGAAGCCCAGGATCAGAAGCAAGAATTTTGTCAGCTTCATCTTTTGCCCATTCGATAAGAGTTAGATCATCGGTAAGGGATGCGAAGGCAAGTTTAAGATACCCAGACTGCTTTGTTCCTGTCAGTTCTCCCGGTCCTCGGATGAGTAAATCTTGTTCAGCGATATAGAAACCGTCATTCGATTCTTTCATGGTTCTCAACCGTTGTTTGGCCTCTTCTGTGAGCGTGTTGCCAAAGACAAGAAAACAGTAGGATTGCAAATTCGATCGTCCTACTCTTCCACGGAGCTGATGAAGTGCAGATAAGCCAAACCTATCGGCGTGCTCGACTATCATGCAGGTAGCGTTTGGGATGTCAATTCCCACTTCCACCACACTGGTGGAGACAAGATAGGCTAATTCTTTTTTTTGGTACTGCTTGAGTATTGAGATCTTTTGTTCCTCATCCAGTTTGCTGTGCATCAAGGCTGATGGAACGCCGGGATATTGGGCCTTGAGAAACTCAAACATGTTGGTGACGTCCCTCAGTTCGCTCTCTGTGCTGTCATCGATACGGGGATATACGAAATAGGCTTGATGAGAGCGTGTGAATTCAACACCGACAGCCTGATACATCCTGCTTCGACTCTGTTCGTTGACCAGGTGTGTGATCACCGGTCTCCTGCCTTGGGGCATTGTCTTGAGCGTTGAGATATTCAGGTTGCCAAAGACGGTTAACGAGAGCGTGCGTGGAATCGGGGTGGCCGTCATCAGCAGGAGGTCGGGAACCTGGGCTTTTTCAAGCAAGGCAAGTCGCTGCTCAACCCCAAATCGGTGTTGTTCATCAATGATTACAAACCTTAGATTTTTAAAACGGACTTTGTCGGAGAACAACGCATGGGTCCCGATGACAATATCGACCTCACCTTCTGCTATTGCTTGCAACAGTAGTTTTCGTTCCTTGTTCTTGACAGAACCAGTCATGAATGCGAGCCGTATGCCAAGGTCGGAGAGTAATGCGGATGCAGATTCTGCATGTTGACGGGCAAGTAACTCTGTGGGAGCCATAAAGGCAACCTGCGCACCTTTGCTTAAAACATGGAGTGCACTGATCCATGCCACCAAGGTTTTTCCACTTCCCACATCTCCCTGCAGAAGTCTGTTCATCGGCAGTTCACTATCCAAATCCTGACGAATTTCTTTCAGGCTTGTCATTTGGTCCTGTGTCAGGGCAAAAACAAGACGTTCAAGAAATTTGAGTTCCAATTTGGTCGGTCTGGATGGGTTGTGCTGTTTTGCTCTTTGCTCCAAGCCTTTGTGTCTTCTACTAATAAGCTGAAGATAAAAAAGTTCTGTGAAGGCAAGAGTCTTTCTTGCATCCTCAAGCGCTTTGAGATTTGGAGGATCATGGTAGGTTCTGATGGCTTGGTCTGTGCTCATCAGGTTATAGCTTTCTTGTATAGCTGAAGGAAGTTCGTTTGAAAAAGCGTCGCAGCTTTGCAAAACCGATTGGATGTTGCGTCTGATAAGATTTTGGGTAAGGCTGCCTCTGAGAGGGTAGATAGGGAGGATTTTTCCGAATTGCTTGGGAAAACCACCCTCTTCGGTTGCCCGATAGAGCTCAAATTGAGAGCATTGCAGTTCGCCGTGATGTCTGCTCACATTGCCATACAGGTAATATATTTCTCCTACCTTGATTGTTTTTTCAAGGAAATTTCTTCCAAAACAGAGAAGACTCAGCCTGCCGTCTCCATATCCTGAGACGTCTCTCACACTGATTTTCAAGGTTCTTTTTTTTCCACTCTTCAAGCCAAAATAGGAGTGTGAAAGCACCTGCACCAAGGTGTTGGCCTCTTGTCCTTCTTTCAGATTTCCCAAAGCCCTTATTTCGCTGCGGTCTTCCCAGGATCGTGGAGAAAGCTTGAGCAAGTCACTATACGTCGTAATTCCCAATTCCTTGTAAGCTGTTTTCGCAGCAGGACCTACCCCCGCCAAGGTGCTTATGCTTTGATTGAGGTTGTGCAGATAGGCCATGATTTAGAAACTGAGCCCTAAGAAAAACCCAATGACCAGTCTGAGGATAAACGAGGCTGCAAAGTACAGAACAACAAGGCAGATCAAGGAGGTTATCACCAATTGACGGTCATTTATGGCTTTTTGGGGATAGAAGGTTCTTTGAATCTTGTTCATGACTGGCCCGATAAGGGAGTCGAGCATGGTGATGTAGCTTATGGTTCGGGGGCTGCGCTTATAGCAAAAATAGAGTCTGAACCCCAAAAGAATAATTAAGAACCAGAAAATCGGGCTCACCAGATATGACCATAAGGTCTGTAGGATGAGTGCAAAAACCATACCGACGGTGAGCTTGCCATACGCGCCAAAGAGCCTAAGCATCGACTGCACCACAGAAAGAGCCGCCAGGGCAAGCAAAGGGGTGAGATCAAAATGGCTTCTTCTCAGACTGGAAACCCCTCGGAACCAAGAAAGATAAGGATCTACGATTTTTCCCAGATAATAGGAGAGCGGATTCTCTTGGGTTTGCCCAGGGATCTTGATCCAGGTTAGAACAATCCTGAGCCAGATCAATAATGAGTAGAACGAGAGCAAACTTGCAAGAATCGAAGCCAAGGTCATGAAGATGTTCGAGCCACTACTTGCCGAATTATAAAATGATTGGTTCATCTTGTTCCTCCCAACATCTAAGATATATAACTTTTAGTCGTTAGTCGAACCAAATGTTTAAAATTGCAGGATTTTCTTTTACTGCATCAACAAAGGCATCACTATAGCGTACCCCAAACTCTCGACCACAAGCAACACACATGCCGATATCCTCTCCTTCCTGTTGGAAATGGAGAAACAACTCACAAGGGCCTCCATAGCTGAGGCAGGTATCCCTAAGCAGTGATATCTGCTCATTGTTGCAAAACGATTTCTCCAATTCAATATGGCAACGGCTTACAGCCACTGCAGAGAGTTGATTGGGATCCTCGAATATTTGTTCAATAAGAAAGGCTATTTTATCATTGCCCCTCGAGTTATCAAACTTACCGATAAAACCATATATAGCATCAACTTTAAGTAAATCTCGATACTGTTCATAGAGCTTGGGAAAGAGGGTGGCGTCAAAGGTGGCGTTTTTATCAGTTAATTGCAAAAAGCCCATTGTTGTTCCCTTTTGGGTGATGAAGGGACGGATTGAACTGACCATGGCGATTATGTTTATCGGTCTTCCAAAGGGTAACTGCTCCTGTTTGCCTGTATTCACCGTAACCCGTTCTCTGATTGCTTGGTCAAAAGCATCCAACGGATGGCCGGAGATGTAAAAGCCAAGAAGGCTTTTCTCCATTTCCAACTTTTCCGGAAGGCTCCAGTCATCCATCTTCTTCATCTCGAACGTCTGCATCTCTGCTTCAGTCTCCTCGTCGAAGAGAGAAATTTGACCAAAGGCTGTAGCTTCTTTTCGTTTTTGGACATACAAAATTGCGTCGCTGAGATTCTCAAGCAGGGTGGGACGATTGATTCCAAGAGTGTCAAAGGCTCCCGCTTTTATCAACGATTCAAGCAGTTTCGTGTTTATTGATTTAGCATCAAGGCGGAAGAGAAAATCGAGCATATCCTTGTAAGGGCCATTTGCTTCACGTTCTGCGACGAGGATTTCCACCGCTGCTTCCCCTACATTCTTGATACCCGCAAGACCATAGACAATCTTTCCTTCTACCACTGAGAAGTGTTTGTCGGAGTAGTTGACAGAGGGAGGGAGGATATCCAGACCTTGGTCTTTTGCCACCTGCAGGTATTCGCTGAACTTATCAGGGCTTCCCATTTCATTGGTGAGGTTGGCGGCCCAAAATTCAGCTGGATAGTTTGCTTTCAAAAATGCTGTTTGGTAGGCTACCACCGAGTAAGCAACAGCATGGCTTTTATTGAATCCGTAGCCGGCAAAAGGCTCGAGCATCTCAAAGATTTCTATGGCATGGCTCTCACTTCTTCCGAGAGCCTTTGCTCCTGCAATGAATTTAACCTTCTCCTTCTCTAGCGCTGCTGCTTTCTTTTTGCCCATGATTCGCCTGAGAATATCTGCTCCACCGAGTGAATACCCTGCTATGATCTGGGCTACCTTCATTACCTGTTCTTGATAAACGATGACTCCATAGGTGGTTTTAAGTTCTTCTTCCAATTCAGGGTTTGCATAGGTGATGGGTTGCTTGCCGAGCTTGCAGTTGATGAATTGGGGAATGTATGCCATCGGACCCGGGCGATACAGGGCATTGAGGGCTACAAGGTCTTCGATGTCATTGGGTTTTGCTTCCTTGAGGATGTTCTGCATCCCTTGGCTTTCAAACTGGAAAACGGCAGTACTTTCCCCTTTGCCAAGCATGGCGAAAGTCCTTGGGTCCTTCTCATCAATTTCATTGATGGTGAATGAGGCGTCTTTTTTATGGATCAAGTCCTCAGTATGTTTAATCAAGGTCAAGGTCTTCAATCCAAGGAAGTCCATTTTTACCAGACCACACTCCTCGATGAGATCCATCGTATACTGGGTGGAAATAGCCCCTGTCTTGGCATCACGATACAGAGGCACATAGTTGACCAACGCCTTCTGCCCGATGACAACCCCCGCAGCATGGGTGGAGGTGTGACGGTTGAGTCCTTCAAGACGACGTGCCGCGTCAAAAAGCTCAGCATATACGCCACCTTTCTCTTCGAGTTCCTTTAACTCATGGTTTTGTTCAAAAGCCTTGGCAAGGGTCATTTTTGGGTCGTCAGGAATCAACTTACAGATATTGTTGGATTCATCAAAGGGTATATCGAGCACCCTTGCTACATCCTTTACTACTGCTTTCGCCTTCAACGTCCCAAATGTAGCAATCTGGGCTACTCGTTCTGTCCCGTAGTGTTCTGTTACATAATTGATGACTTCCTGACGTCTTTCGAAGCAAAAGTCAATATCGAAGTCAGGCATGCTGACACGTTCAGGATTGAGAAATCGTTCGAACAAAAGATTGTATTTGATCGGGTCGACATCGGTTATCTCAACACAATAGGCAACCAAAGAGCCTGCTCCCGATCCACGGCCCGGCCCGACCGGTATGTCGTGCTGCTTTGCCCACTGGATATAATCCATGACGATGAGAAAATACCCTTCAAACTGCATTTTGATTATGACATCCAGCTCATAGTCAAGACGAGCTTGTAGTGCTTCGTCAATGTGGGTGTATCGTTTGCGTAGACCCTCGTTGCTCAAATACCTCAAGTAATCAGCAGGATCAGAGAAAGAGTCAGGGACATTGAAGTCAGGCAAGCGGGGACCGGGGAATACTATTTCAAGGTTGCATCGCTGGGCAATTTTGGCTGTGTTTTCCAAGGCCTCGGGACACCAATTGAAGAGGTTGGACATTTCTTCTTCGGTTTTGAAATAGAATTCATGATTTGGGAAGCGCATTCGGTCGGGATCATTCTTTTTGGAGTTTGTTCCTACACAAAGGATTAAGTCTTGGGCATTTGCATCGCTTTTGTCGATGTAATGAATGTCGTTTGTGCAGACCAGGGGAATATTGGTTTCTTCACTGATTTTTTTAAGCAGGGGATTGGTTTTTTTCTGTTCAGGAAGGTTATGGTCTTGCAATTCCAGGTAGTATCTGCCGTCATCAAAAACTGAGGCAAACCATAAGGCTCGCTGCTTTGCAAGCTCATACTGGTCTTTCAGTAGGTGTTGCAATATTTCTCCACCAAGACAGGCAGAGAGACAGATAAGTCCTTCGTTGTACTGTTTCAAGAGCTCGTCATCGATACGAGGTTTGAAGTAAAATCCTTCAGTATAGCTGATCGAGTTGAGCGTCATCAGGTTGTGGTAGCCTTTTTCATTCATTGCAAGGAGAATCAGATGGTATTGGTTGGTTCTCTTTCCTCCTGGGGCGGGCCTTAGCGTATGCCCTTCTGGATTGCAATAGAATTCACAGCCGATGATCGGATTGATGCCAGCGTCCTTTGCTGCATAGTAAAACCTTAGGGCCCCAAACATATTGCCATGATCTGTAATGGCCAGGCTGGTCATCCCTAGCTTCTTCGCCTTTGCCATATATCGATTGATAGGCGCAGCTCCATCAAGAAGAGAGAAGTCTGTATGGTTGTGGAGATGCACAAACGAACTTGGTCTATTGGTTGTTTCTTCAAACTCACTCATGTAATACGGCCCTCCATGCTTCAGGATGAGAGCGTCTTGGCATTGAGTTCATGCAAGAAAGATTCAAAAATCCTCCTTGAACGCTCGAGTTGCAAGTCTGTAATCGTCCCATGCATTTTCTTCAAGTCGGCTACCAGCTCATAAGAAAGAATATTTACCTTATGAGGGTGAATCGGAAGGGTCAGTCCTGATAGTTTTGCTTCCAAATCCTTGCTTATATAATATGCCTTGGATGGAAAGGTGACGCACAAATGAACTTTGGTCAATGCATTTTGGCTCTGTGTTGCCTGAAACGCCACTATAACACATTCATTTGTATTGCGAATAGGGTCCTCAACAATGATGTATTTTTGAAAATCACCATATTCAAGCCCTATCCTGATTCTGCTGAGCAACGCTTTTTGGGCTCCAAGCAAAAGTTGTCCATTTTTGTCATAGAGCTTTGAGATGGGAATCCAATGTGTTGAGACCTTTCCTCCTTGGTAGTACTTTATTTCTGCCATTGCATCAAGGACGGCCAGCGTAGTACAGAGGCCAAGCCGTCTGTCCTTGATGCACAAAGAACCTCCAATGGTTGTCTGTCTTCGGACAATCTGCGATGCCATGCTGCGCAAGGTGTCTTGCAGGATAGCGGGTAATACGAGTTTTCCTGCACTGAGTAGCTGACTTGCCGTGACCATGGCGCCGATTTCTACAAATCGATCGTTACGGGTAATTTTTTTCAGCTCTTCAAGAGAGAACAGATCGATGATGCCGTCCTTTAATTCGCTCGGGTAATACTCGGCTTGGCTCATCAGGTGGGTGCCTCCACCCCAGATTATTGCTTGAGGATATCTGCTTGCTATAGTAGCGAACTCTGTCAGCGTTTTTGGAGTGTGGATGACCGGAGACCTAATTCCTTCGTACACGTTTTCGCCTCCTGTACATCAGGGCGATTTCAACAATCTGCAGCATCTCTGACATGTCCATGCATTGACAGGTGTTTAGCGACAACTCCTGTATGATTGCTTCCTTATCCAATGCATGGTCTTCCTCGTCCTCTTCCTTTTGAGGGCCGAACGGCAGGGCGTTGATATCCTTTGTCCTGGTCTTGGAATTGGTAAGTTCATTCAATATTGATTCGATTATCAACGTTTTGGAAGCATAGCAGTTTGGACATGGCGTATTCCCGGTTGCCTTGTACGCACGTTCGATATCGCGGTACTGTCTGGTTTTCTGATAGCTTTCAAAGGTTTTTATGGTAGCATCCTTGAGCCTGAATGCAGGGGTGATGCAGCTCAGGGTCGCTTCGTCGTTCAAGAGCACGATGCAGTTTCCACAAGCCTTGCCTCTGCAGTGGCTTATTACCGTCCTGTTTCCTACATCTTCCATAAGAATCAAGGAAAGCGGTTTGTTTGAATTGACGGACAAGGAAAGAGCCTTGCCATCAATGGTGCATTCAATCTTCATGTTCTTGCCTCCGCATTGCTTTGAGAATAGTTGCACCATCCACAGGAACCTTGTCGACAGGACGGCCTAGCGCCTGTTCCAAGGCTGTGATGAATGCGGCAATGGTTACCCCTTTCAAGGCACTGGTAATCGAAGTCGAGATCTGATCGCCCGTGCTGGCAATGGTGATATCGATGTTGAAGGTATCGCTGTGGCTGAGCAGGGCTCCGGCCTCTCTGAGGCTTGTTACAATGGTATGGCGGATCTTGCTTTTTAGGATTTGCTCATCGAAGATCCTGGATAGTGAGGCTGCTGCCCAAACAGAACGTACCAGTGGTTGTAGCGTGACAGAGTCTATCTCCAGTTCCAAGGTAACCGCAACCCAGCAGTTGCTGAAGAACAGAGAGCCCTTTGCTGCCGGCTGTTTGGGCGAGAGCACACTTTCGCAGATGGGCAGAGGTTGTACAAATCGTTTTTCCTTGATCAGGGTGCATGCTCTTTGAATCTGGCTTGGCATTCGTCCACTGTTTGCCGCCAATACAGAAGGGCCGCTGTCAATCATTTCCCGCTGTTCCTCAATGAAGGATATATCGTTTTTCGATACGCCAAGCTCCTCACAAATGATCTGTTTCCAGATTTCTGCACTTGAACCGATGGTATAAAACGAGGTGTTTACCTCCACCTTGTTGTTTGGTTTTAGGGTGAGTTGCACCGCCTGTTGTGGCAAGGATCTGCACTCTGTACTGAATCCGCTGATACCCGCCCCGCAGGCTATTGCAGCTCCTCTGCTGTAGTTGAAAAAGGTGGAGAGCTTCACACGCATCTGCATCTGCATCTCATAGGCTGCATTCTTTCTTTGGAAGTCGCACAAGTCACTTACCAAGGAAATCTGCTCCTTGAGCTTTGCATACTTTTCACTGCGGACAGCTTGACTGTGACTGGGACTGTCTGAGGCAAATTTCAATCGCCAGGTAAGAGGGTTGTATCCAGTCAGTTTTGCCAAAACATTGAAATGTGCTTCTGTGGAGCATAAGGCATCACTATAGCCAAGGTCGCCGAAAAAATGGGCAATGGCAGTATTGCTGGTGGTAAAAGTGATGGAAATGAAGAGAGCCGAGAGTGCGTAGATAGGCACCAGACCGGCGATCAACTGATTTGCCATCTCATCGCTGAACATCGTCGCACAGCCTTGGTTTACCTCAACTTCAATCTTTTCTGCTTGGATTCTTCCATCTAAAAAGTACCAGCTTGTACGTTTGATGATTACTTCTGGATGATAGCTCTCAATTTTACAAAGGAGTTCTACAGCACTATTCCCCTTCAGACAGGCTATTGCGGCAATTGAGCTAAGAGACGATGGACTGAGCAGCATTTCGTCATGGGGAGCATAAAAGGGTTGCCGATGTATGATGATTTTCCGTTTAGCTATTGACGTTGTCTCGCTTACCGTCTCGCGTACATGGCTTGGCCATTGGGTAGGGGTATAGATATGGAGTATATCATCTTCAAGCTCTGCACTTATTCTCGTTAGCGTATTGCTTTGAAACGAAGTTCTCTTGAAATGGTACGTTCTTTGCAGTTGTTTTAGCTGTGGATCGTCTATTGCCGCTTCAAAGTTGCCCCAGCGATATGTATAAGGCTTTGAGGCAAAGGGTTCCTCCGTCGTTTTTTGGCTTTGATACGAGATGTTGACTTCCCTTCCTTTGAGTTGTACGGACTCACTGTCATATCCAAAGAGGGCAAGTATCGGTTGCTGGTTGTAGGATATCGTGGAAGAGGTCAGTAGGGGTATGGCTGTATCGAAAACCCTTACCCGGTTTGTACCGGGAATATCCCGGGTAGTCACCGTGACAAAGGTATTATCGAGTTCCGGCATCTTGATTTCTTCTATACGGCCGGCATTCACTGATGATGTGATGATCAGCCCATGAAGGGTGGTTGCCTTGCTCGCTGCTAGTCTTTTTTCAGCCATGAACGTTTCCTCTCTCGCGTTAGAAAGATACCATGGACAGAAAACAGAAGCAATGAGAGAAACCTTTAGCATCTTGAATAGCTACGAAGCAAGCCTTACAATCAAGGCATGACTACTCAAAGCAATCAACTCCATGATCTGGTACGCTCGTTGATAGAAAAGCTATCCTCTTACCAGAAGGCCTACTATATTGACAACCAACCGCTGGTCAGTGATCTGGAATATGACCGTCTTTTCGACCAATTGGTGGCATTGGAGAAGGAGCATCCTTCTTTACGGTTTGCAGATTCGCCTACTAACAGGGTGGGAAGTGATTTGGATTCATCTTTCGACGAGGTCTCTCATACCATCCCAGTGTTGAGTCTTGATAAGGCTTATACCCAAGGAGAGCTGATTTCATGGATTGAGAAGACCCAAAAAAAAGTGTCTCAGCAACTAGGTGTCATTATTGAGGAGAAGATAGATGGCATCTCCATCGTTCTTTATTACAAGCAGGGTGTCTTGTTTCGTGCGGTCACCAGAGGAAACGGCTCGGTAGGAAATGACGTCACTGCAAATGTAAAGACAATAGCTGCTGTCCCATTGCGTCTAGCTCGTGAAGAGACGTTGGCTGTGCGGGGAGAGGTGTATCTGAGCAAGGAGGCTTTTGCCAAGCTCAACGAGGAGATGGAGACTCCTTTTGCAAATCCTCGTAATTTGGCTGCAGGAACCATACGACGTATCAAAAGCAGTGAGGTGGCAAAAGTCCCGTTGCAGATGTTTGTATATGAGGGGTTCTGGGAAGATGGAAAGACCCATGCCGACCACCTGTCTGTGCTTGCGGCGCTGCATGGTCTGGGATTCCCTTTAAACAAGAACATTGCTTTTTTCTCTCAAGATAGGCAGACAGCTGAATCAGCACTGCATGAGGCTGGATTGGAGGGCTTCAGTGGTTCTTTTACTGATATTGCTCAGTACATCGAGAAACAGATTGAGAGTCGGGCTTCTCTGTCCTATGAGATAGACGGTCTGGTTGCAAAGGTAAACGAGCTGGAAGCTCGAAAGCAGCTTGGATACACCGAACATCATCCGAGATGGGCTTTGGCCTATAAGTTTGAATCTCCGCAAGCTCAGACGGTATTGCAGGAAATCGATCTGCAGGTGGGGCGTACGGGTCGAATCACCCCTGTTGCCAGGGTCAATCCTGTAAACGTTGCAGGGTCCACAATCAAAAACATAACCTTGCACAACCAAGAGTACATCAACATGCTTGAACTGGGGTTGGGCGATGTTGTTGAGATATCACGCAGAGGGGATGTCATTCCTGCAGTGGAGCGGGTTATCGAAAAAAACGTACATTCTTCGCTCTCGTACCGTCTTCCAGAATCATGCCCTGTGTGCAATACGCTTCTTGTAGTAAAAGGGGCTCATCATTTTTGCCCGAATGAGTACTGTCCTGCCCAGGTGAAAGGCCGCATTGAATTTTTCATCGGAAAAGATGGAATGGATATCGAGAATTTCGGACCTGAGACTGCTTCATTTCTTATAGAACTCGGTCTTATCAATGATGTTCCCGATATCTATCGCATCGATTATAAGAAGGCCCTCGCCGACCAGAAGGGATTCGGGGAGAAGAAAATTCTGTTGCTGGAGAAAGGGGTGCAAAAAAGTAAGGAGCAACCGTTTAAAAAAGTTTTGGTTGCTCTTGGCATCCCGGAACTCGGGAAGAAGGGGGCCGATTTGCTCATAGCCGGTGGGCTCTCGAGCATGGACCTGTTGCTTGAAGTGGCTAGAAACAATGATATTGACCGGCTTACCCAGATCAAACAGATAGGGGAAAAGAGCGCACGTCTATATATACAAGCGCTACAGGATGAGGCAATGCTTGCTCGCATTCAAGCTTTGAAGGAGTTGGGGCTTTCCATGCAGGCAGAACAAGTGCGAAACGCAAGCGATGCTTCGTTGCAGTTTTTAAATCAGGTTTGGTGTGTAACCGGTTCTTTTGATCATTTCAACCCCCGCAGCAAGGCGTTGGAGGAGGTGGAAAAGAGAGGAGGGCGAACAGTCTCTTCCGTTACTTCAAAAACAACCCATTTGCTCGCTGGCCGCAATGCCGGAAGCAAGCTTGCTGCTGCGCAAAAGCTTGGTGTTGCTGTCGTTGATGAAGCGCAGTTCCTTGCAATGCTCAAATCTGAAGTAAAACGTGAAGAAGTACAGGGGGAGTTCTTTTTTTAAGATGGTTTTAGTGACTTTTTAACGGAAAACCTATATACATAGCCATATCTGGAGGACACGTTATGCATGTACTAGCACAAGAACTGAATGAGATGTTGCGCGGCACTATAGTCGACGCTATGCTCTCCGACGTCGGACGAAGAATGTTTTTCCCCAAGGGGATCGTCGCCCAAAGCGCCGAGGCTGGTCAAAAGGCTACTCGGTTCAACGCAACAATCGGTATGGCCACCTCGGGCGGACAACCGATGTATCTTTCTGATATCTACAACAAGTTTGTAGAGAATTCTTTCAAGCCCTCCGAATTGTTTGCCTATGCTCCAGGAGGGGGAGACCAACAGCTTCGAGCTCTCTGGAAAGAACAGATGGTTTTGAAGAATCCCTCTCTCAAAGGCAAGAGCTTCTCTCTGCCTATCGTAACTTCTGGTTTGACCCATGCTTTGAGTATGTTGGCCCAACTCTTCTCTCAGGAAGGGGATACCTTGGTTATTCCTGATTTGGCATGGGATAATTATGAGCTTATCTTCTCTCATCAGTGCAATGTGACGATTAAAACCTTCAAGCTGTATACGGATCAAGGAAATTTCAATGTAGCAGGCCTGAAGGATGTTTTGTCCTCAATTCCCGATAAGAAAGCCAGAATATTGCTGAACTTCCCGAACAACCCAACCGGTTTTACCCCGAGCAAGGATGATATGCAAGCCATCGTGAACGCTCTTGTGGATCTTGCACAGGATGGTATGCAACTGATGGTCATGAGCGATGATGCATACTTCGGGCTTTTCTTTGAAGAAGAGACTGCAAAGGAGAGTTTGTTTGCTCACCTTTGTGATGCACATCCCAATATTTTTGCTGTCAAATGCGATGCTGCAACCAAGGAAGACATGGTCTGGGGATTCCGCATCGGGTTTATAACGTACGGGGCAAAAGGACTGGGTGAAGCTCAGTTGGATGCTTTGAACAAGAAGACTCTTGGTATTATTCGCAGCACTGTTTCGAACTGTGATAAACCTGGACAAAGTTTACTGCTCAAGGCAATGAAAGACGGTAAGAATTACGATGCTGATAAGCTTGCGGCAAAAGATGAGATGGAAAAGCGATATCGCATTCTCAAAGAAGCGCTTAAAAAGCACGAGGGGAATCCTCTCTTGACGCCGCATCCCTTTAACAGTGGATATTTCATGGCTTTCAAGTGCAAAGGAAGTGCAGAGACTCTCAGGCGTTACCTTCTTGATACATATCAGGTAGGATGCATCAATATCGCTGACGTAACATTCCGCCTTGCCTATTGTTCTGTGGAATGTGATAAGATTGCTGAACTGGTTGACCTTGTGTATCAGGCGGCAGGAGAGATATGGAACTAAAATCGAAGCTCTACCTCATTGATGAGGAAGGCAATAAGTTTATGGGAATCGGGGTGTTGTGGTTGCTTGAAATGGTGGCAGAGCACAACTCCCTGCGCAAGGCCGCGTTGGCCTTGGGTATCTCCTATTCCAAGGCTTTCTCGATGGTGCAAAACCTAGAGAAAAGTCTTGGTGTTGCCTTTTTGAATCGAAGAAAAGGTGGGGCAAATCGTGATGGTGCAACGCTTACAGAGTTTGCAACAGAGTTTCTTGCGTTATATAGGCAGTTTGAACAGAAGGCGAAAGAAAATCTGAAAGAGCCTTATGAGCAATTCCAAAACAATCTTGGAATGCTGCTCGATCAGGTTGATGAATGCAAAGGAGAAGAGTAATGAGTAAAATGGATTTTTCCATTCCTAGTCTTGGGGTTGCAAAAATTTCCAGCCCGATCATGATGAGTACAACACAAAACGATGGGCAGGCTGATTATGTAAATGATGCTGACCATATTCTCTTTGGTATCGACACCGATATCGACGAGAACGGGCATCCTGTTCCCCGGCATGAAGAGACCGTAGAAGTGGCAGGTCCACGCTCAAAAATTTACTTCAATCCCGCCCATGTTCATGCTGCCATCGCCACTTGTGGCGGTATCTGTCCGGGACTCAACAACGTTATCCGTGCTGTGGTACGTTGTTTTTGGTATCGGTATGGGGTACGCAGAATCAGTGGAGTACAGTTCGGGTATCAAGGCTTGTTGGAAAATAGTCCTTGGCCGTTGATTCCTCTTGACCCTGATGTAGTGGACGATATCCAGGAGAAGGGCGGTACCATCCTGGGTTCAGCACGAGGTGGCGGCAAGCAGGTAGAAGAAATCGTTGATTCGCTGGAAAAACTAAATATCAATATATTGGTGACCATCGGCGGTGATGGGACGCTCAGAGGTTCTTACGATTTGTATGAAGAGATCAAGAAGCGAGGATTGAAGATCGGTATCATCGGCATTCCGAAGACCATCGACAACGATCTTTCCTTCATCCAAAGTTCCTTTGGTGTCGATACCGCTGTGCAGATGGCTGCTCCTGTGGTGCGTAGTGCACATGTCGAAGCAAAGAATTCCATCCATGGAATAGGACTTGTGAAGGTCATGGGCCGTGAAAGCGGATTCATAGCAGCTCAAACGGCTTTGGCTCAGAGTGATGTGAACTTTTGTCTGATTCCTGAAAATCCGTTTGACCTTGACGGTCCGAATGGTTTGCTCGAACATCTACGAAGAAGGGTCCTTGATCGGGGCCATGCTGTAGTGCTCGTCAGTGAGGGCGCAGGTCAGGACATCCTTCCCTCAACCGGTGAAACTGATGCCTCAGGCAACGTCAAGTTTCACGATATTGGATTGTTTCTGAAGGATCGGATCATCGAGTACTTCAAACGTGAAGGCATCGAGACCAACGTCAAGTATATTGATCCTTCCTATATCATCAGAAGCGCTCCTGCAGACAGTTATGATTCCATCTACTGTGCCCGACTTGGAGCTCATGCTGTACATGCGGCAATGGCAGGGAAGACAGCTGCCTTGATCGGGTTGCTTCATAACAGGTTCGTGCATCTGCCGATCAAGTTGGCGGTGTCCAGTCGTAATCATGTGGACCTTGAAGGGTCCTTGTGGCGCGATGTGCTTGAGAATACCAGACAGCCGATGTCGATGAAGAACTTTAAGTTCGACTGATTGCATCAGCAGGTATTCCTTATACAGGGTGAACATCTTCCATGCTTGGTGGGGTGTTCGCCCTTTTTTATAACTTTTTAATGTATGAAGTAAGGTCAATGTTCTTTAGTAATTTTTCTACTTCATCTCCGCTGGGCATGGCTGGGGCTGTGCCTACTTTTGTGACTGACAAGGCGGCAACAGCAGTGGCAAAAACGATAGCTTGATCCAGTTTTTTTCCTTGACTGAGTGCAGTAGCCAAACCTCCGTTGAAAGCATCTCCTGCTCCTGTAGTATCGACAACCTTGACCGCCAGGGGAGGAAATATCAAAGCTTCATTTTTGGATGAGAGTAAGAAGCTTCCTTGTTTTCCCATCGTGATGATGACATCCTTGACTCCTTTCTTCTGCAATTCCTTTGCTGCTTGATAAGCACTTTCATAATCCACTACAGCAATGCCAGTAAGGATTGAAGCCTCACTTTCGTTGGGAGTAATCAGATCAAATTGGCCGATAAATGAGTCCTCGAGCGGATTAGGAGGGGCCGGTGCAGGGTTAAGAATGGCAAGTCCACCGCTTTTGTGTACTGACTCGACTGCCCTTGGAATGATATCCAGATTGGTTTCAAGTTGGCATAACAAGATGCTTGAGTTCTGGATGGTGCTTTGCGCTTGCGCCACCTCATCCATGGTTATTGCAGAACAGGCCCCCGGCACTACGGTGATGCTGTTTTGGCTTGTTGAATCATCAACCATGATCAATGCGATTCCCGTATCAAGAGAGGAGTCTTCAAATACATACTCGATTGACATTCCTTCTTGTTTGTAGAAGTCCTTGGCCATGGTGCCAAAGACGTCTTTTCCGATTTTGGTGATGAGCGTGACCGATCCGCCACAACGATGAGCTGCTACCGCTTGATTGGAACCTTTTCCACCAGGGCCCATCTTGAACACAGAGCCTTTTACCGTTTCACCCTGAATGGGGATATGAGGAGAGCGGGCCATCAGATCCACCACGAAACTACCTAGTACTGTAATGTTGCTTGTCATGATAAAGCTCCCTTTCTGTTGAGATCAATCTGGAAAAATCGGTCGAAAGAACTCGTCTCCGCGGGCAAATTCCTTGATGTCTGTCTTCAATGCTGCAATAGCCTCTTCCTTTTCTCCATTCAGAATATGGTGAAGAATTTTTTTATGATGTTCCTCCATACTTATGAACGTCATTCGATGCCATTGTTCCCAGTAAAACTGAGCATAGGCGCGTGAAAGGAATTTCAGCGCATCAGCAAGTGAGTCATAAAGAAATTTATTGCCAAAACAGGCAATAAGCTCCAGATGGAATTTGCTGTTGTGTGCCCAGTGCTCATAGGCATCACACTCTTTACATTGTTCTCTGTTGAGAATGACAGCCTTGATCCGTTCAGGATTAATTTGGTCCCAGAAAGTATCCATGCTTCCACACTCGATGAGAAGACGAAAATCCTGCACATCGTCGATATCTTTGTCGGTTATCCTGATTACTTCATAGCCTAGTCGAGGTATGCTTCTCAGCACCCCTTCATTGCATAGTTCGATCAGAGCTTCCCTGATAGGGGATTTGCTTACCTTGTATTTCTCTACAAGCATCTTTTCTGTCAAGAGGCTTTCCGGCTTGTATTCTCCTTGAATTATGCTGTTTAGAATATCTTTATACATTCTTGTTTTGATATTCGAAATCGGTATGATCATGCGAAACTCCTTTGTTTCCCAAAAATATAACTCGTTGCAAGGTTTCTTCAGTATAAGAGGAAAGAGCAGGTCTTCCAATCCATGATTTTGTCCGACCGGTAAAAAATCGTTCAAAAAACAGTTGCGTTCTGAGAAATCTCTGCTATATTATAAGTATATTAGTAATATCTTAGCAAGATATTATTGATGTATTTTTAGAAAAAAAGATAAATAATTGATTTTTTAGCAAGGAGATGGGTATGTCAAAAATCACAAATGAAGCGAATTCAGTAGAAGAGAAAATCGATATCAATCGCGCACAGATTGAACATCGTGCAACATGGATGGCTTTGATTTTCGATGAGATGCGTAAAGCCGGTGTTGCCAACGCTGAGGAGATTGTCAGAAAGGCGATTCGCAAGACAGGGAACTTTCATGGTTCGATGTTCAAGCAACAGTGCAAGGATCCTGATAACTGTGTTGATTTCAGGGAAGCTTTCCTTGGTGATGTCGGGGTGAAGACCTTCAACATGGACAATATCAAGGCCGATCGTGACAACGTATATACCGATTTTCACTATTGTGCTTTGGTCAGTGCCTGGCAGAAGCAGGGCTTTGATGATGAAACCATTGATTTGCTTTGTGATATGGCAATGGATGGAGATCGTGGGATTGCCGATGCGATGGGTCTTGAACTCGAGCTCAGTGACACTATTGCAAAAGGTTGCGCAACCTGCAAGCTTCACTTCAAAAAGTAATATCACCTCCTTTGGAGAGGTTGATTTCGTAGTATGTGAAAGAAAAAAAAGGAGAAATGTATGAGAAAGGCGATTGTACTGGTATTGGTGCTGTCATTGCTTGCTTCTTCCGTATTTGCAGCAGGGCAGTCTGAAAAAGCCACCGCTTCGAATGTAATCAAATTGGGTGTCCTTGCTCCCTTGACAGGAACGAATGCCGAGTATGGCAAAGGTTTTGAAGTGGGTATGCAGATGGCAGTTGAGAAGATCAATGCGCAAGGTGGGGTAAATGGTCGCACATTGGAATTGGTGATAAGAGATTCCAAGGGAGACCAGAAGGAGAGTTCCGACCTTGCAAGACAGTTTGCAGACGATCCTTCGATTTATGCAATTCTGGGTGATTTTACCTCTGGCTGTTGTATGGCTAATGCTCCGATTGTTGATGCAGCAGGCTTGGTTCAGCTTTCTCCGACTGCTTCGAACCCCGATTATGCAGGCATGAGCGATTATACTTTCAGTATTATGGGTCGTCAGGATGGAGAAGCCCCGTTCTTTGCAAAGTACATAATCCAGAAATACCTTGGACTGAACAGAGTTGGTGTCATCTATATCAACAGTGACTGGGGTGCAAGCAGCTATTCAAATTTCAAGGCTGAGGCTGACCGCATTGGCTTGAATATTGTATCAGCTGTGAACTATGTACAGGATGAGAAAGACTTCTCTTCCTTGATCACAAGACTTCGTGCGGCCAATCCTGAAGTAGTGCTTATCCTTGACCAAGGTGCAGTTCCTCAGATTATCAACCAGATTCGTGGTGCCGGCTGGAATGTGCAGCTTGCAACGCTTGGCCCTGGAACGAGTGAACAGCTCATTGATCTTACTGGAAGAAACTCTGAAGGGCTTGTTCTTTCCACCCCATTCTTCTTTGACGAAGATGATGCAGACTTGATGGCTTGGAGAAGAGATTTTGTTGCTAGAGCTGGATTTGAGCCTACCATCCACCCTGTATGTGCATACGATACAGTCTACTTGATTGCAGCAGCAATTGAAGCTAGTGGAAGCAAGGTTACTCGTCAGTCAATTCGGGACAATCTTGCACAGGTGAGTATCGATGGCGTTTCAGGACCCTTGAAGTTCAACCCATCCGGAGACCTTACCCGCGAGTATATGATTTGTGCTGTTGAGAACGGCAAGTATGTGGTTAAGGCTGGTTTTGACTACGCAAAGAACAACTGAGATTTGTCTTTGAGATAGATTCTATGAAGGAGTCCTTCATCTCCTCTTTGAAGAGATATGGCTCCTTCATCTAAATCTGCACAACAGAGGTATATAGGATGGATTATTTTCTCAACCAGCTCATTAATGGAATTTGTCAAGGGGCGATTTATGCCCTGATGGCAATTGGCTATTCAGTTGTTGTTGGAGTTGTCGGTATGGTTACATTCACCCATGGTGAAGTAATCATGATCGGTGCTTTTGCAGCATATTACATGTTTTTTCTTAGTGGTAATCAAATCATTCTTGGCTTGGTGGTCAGTTTTCTTGCTTCCTGGGTTCTTGGATATTTTGTATACAAGGTGTGTTATGAGCGCTTTTTTAATGCTCCGAGGCACGTCTCGCTCTTATGTACCATCGGTTTTAGTATGTTGATCAAGAATCTTGCACAGATTATTTTTGGCCCTAACCAGAAACCTATGCTTGATGTTGTGCAACAGAACTTTTTCAAAATTGGAGTTGTGCAGATATCCCAGCTCCAGATTGTCATCATCATCACTGTTGTGGTCATGGCGAGCTTGCTCTCCATTGTATTCAACAAAACCAAGTTTGGAATCATGCTCAAGGCGGTAAGCCAGGACAAGGGTGCTTCCTACATGGTAGGAATCGACGTTAAACGTGTTGCAATGCTCGGTAATTGCTTAGGGTGTGGGCTTGGAGGGATTGCAGGTTTATTGCTTGCTATCTATTACCAGACCTTGCAAGCAACCATGGGCGGACCCATGGGGATGAAAGCCTTTGCCTCATCTGTTCTTGGAGGACTTACGGATGTCCGCTTCTCCGCTTTAGGAGGTCTCTGCATCGGAATTATTGAAAACTTGGGAATCACCATCTCTTCTGCAAGCTTCCGTGACATGTTTGCATTTGGATTCTTGATTCTTGTCTTGATTATCCGGCCTCAAGGCTTTGTTTCAAAGAAAGGAGCAAAAGTATAATGAAGAAGCAAATACCAGAAACAAAAAAGATGACATTGGCGATGCATCTTGCTTCTTACAAGAAATCAGCACAGGCGAGAGCCATTGAAAGATTTTACCATCAGCATCGAGTCGCCATCATGCTGATCATAATTGGGCTTCTCTGCATTATACCTTTCTTTACAAACAGAAGTTATGTGTTGGGAGTACTCTGTCGCATTCTGCTGTATACAATACTTGCTGGGGCCCTAAATACCATCAATGGTTATAGCGGACAGTTTTGTTTGGGAATTGCGGGTTTCTTTTGTGTTGGAGCCTATAGCGAGGCAATACTCGCTACTGCAGCAAAAATGAATTTTTGGATTATTTTACCCATCGCGGGTTTGATAACAGCGTTTATCGGGCTGTTGGTTGCTTTGCCGACACTGAAGATGCAGGGAATCTACCTAGCCATCGTTACTCTAGGGTTTTCTGAAATTGCCCGCTTGGTTGCCTTGAACTGGACCTCTTTGACGGGCGGTCCGATGGGAATCAAGGGAATTCCAGTACCGGTTATATTCGGCTTTGCCATTCGTAGCACCCGCCATTTTTATTACTTTTATCTTGTGGTCGCAATCATCTTTGTGCTGGTAACTTCTCGGGTGATCCGTTCTCGGATTGGAAGAGCCTGGATGTCCATCAGAGAGGATGAGCTCGCTGCAAAATCCTTGGGTGTATATACCTCCCACTATAAAGCGCTCAATTTCATGTATGGAGCGTTCTGGGCGGGTATTGCCGGAGCCATCTATGCCCCCTATGTACGCTTCATCGACTCGACGTACTTTACCTTGGACGAAGGGTGGAACATTCTTTCAATGATGATCATTGGAGGACAAGGAACCCTGATAGGACCCATTGTCGGTTCTGTCATTGTAAACTATCTCACTGAGTTGCTCCGGCCGATCGGGCAATGGCGTTTGGTTGCCTACGCTCTCTTGATTATTGTCATGATGTGGTGGAGACCGCAAGGTCTTGCAGGAGCCTCCAACAGTATAGTGGCAGTCAAGGGCGATACCAAGCTGCGTAAGAAACAGCCAGCTAAGGGAGGCAAGAGATGAGCGCGCAAGTACTGTTTGAAGCAAAGAATATCTGTAAATATTTTGGGGGCCTCAAGGCAGTCGAACAAGTAAACATGACTATTGAGCGCGGGGACATATACGGCATAATCGGGCCTAATGGCGCTGGGAAAACTACATTTTTCAATGCTTGTTCAGGGATCGACAAGCCCACCAAAGGACATGTGTTCCTTGAGGGAGAAGAGATTACCGATCTTGCGCCGGAACAGATTGCTAAAAAGGGTATGGCCAGGACGTTCCAGAATATCAAATTGTTTCGCTATATGTCCGTGTTGGAAAACATAAAAATAGGGTTCCACAATCAGTTGAAGACTACGCTTTGGGATTCTATCTTGCACACCAAGACTTATAAAAAGGATGAAGAGTTCGCAACCGAGCGAGGAGAGGAGATCATTGAACAGGTAGGTCTTGGTCCTTTCAAGGATACGATGGCAGGAAACCTTCCTTACGGTATTCAACGAAAAGTAGAGATTGCCAGAGCTTTGGCTTTGGATCCCAAAATTATTTTGCTTGATGAGCCGGCGGCAGGCATGAATCCGAGTGAGACTCATAATCTGATGAAGTTTATCAAGGACCTGAATGCTCAGGGATATACTATTGCTGTCATCGAGCACGATATGAAGTTTGTGATGAATGCTTGCAACAAGATTCTTGTTCTGAACTTCGGACAAAAAATCTCTGAAGGAGGGCCGAGAGATGTGCAACAGGATCCCAAGGTAATCGAAGCGTACTTCGGCAAAGGCAGTTTTGCACAGGAGGCTGGTCATGGCGATGCTTAAGATTGAAGATCTCAAGGTCAATTATGGATATATCAGTGCATTGCGTGGAATCTCTATAGAGGTGCAACAAAATGAGATTGTGACTCTGATCGGTGGCAATGGAGCGGGCAAGACCACCACCTTGATGTCCATCAGCAACCTTATTGGAAAAACTGAAGGCTCCGTAGCGTTCAAGGGCACCGATATCAGCAGGCTTGCTCCGAACAAGATTGTTCGAATGGGCGTCAGTCACGTACCGGAAGGCAGGAAGATATTTCCGGCATTGAGCGTGTATGAGAACTTGATAGCAGGAACTGTTGGAAACCCATCGCTGGAGAAAGTGAAAATTGGAGAGTTGCTTGAATTTTGCTTTACCTTATTTCCTCGTTTGAAGGAAAGGCTCAAACAGCATGGAGGAAGTCTTTCTGGAGGGGAGCAGCAGATGCTCGCAATAGCAAGAGGCTTGATGATGGATCCTGATCTTATCATGCTTGATGAACCATCGCTTGGGTTGGCTCCGATTCTCGTCGAGGAGATTTTCGAGATGATTGTTGAAATCCGCAAAGCAGGAAAGACCATTCTTCTCATTGAACAGAATGCTGCTATGGCTTTAGCCATTGCAGACCGTGGGTATGTGCTTGAGACGGGGAATGTCGTATTGCAGGGAACAGGAAAAGAATTGCTTGAAGACCCAGCAGTAAAGAAAGCATATCTGGGATACTGATGATACAGGAGGAAATATGAAAAAGATACTCAATAAGCCCGAAACGTTTGTGCCTGAAGTAATGGAAGGTATCGTCGCAGCTTATCAAGAAAAGGTAACGCTGCTTAATGGAGACTTCAGGGTTCTGGTCAAGAATACTCCTACAAAACCCGGCAAGGTAGGTATTGTCACCGCCGGAGGCAGTGGTCACTTGCCTGTGTTCCTTGGGTATGTAGGAGAGGGTTTGCTCGATGGTTGTGCAGTCGGCAATGTGTTCGCATCCCCCTCAGCACAGAAGATGGCCGATATGATCAAAGCTTGTGATTATGGTAGTGGAGTGCTCTGTCTCTATGGTAATTATGGCGGGGATAAACTGAATTTTGACATGGCTTGTGAGATGGTTGAGATGGATGATATCCAGACCAAAACTGTCCTTGTAAGCGATGATGTTGCCTCAAGCCCCAAGGAAACCAAGCAAAAGCGCCGTGGTGTAGCTGGAATGGTGTATGCGTTCAAGATTGCGGGAGCTGCTGCTGATAAGATGATGTCTCTTGATGAAGTTGCTGCTGTGGCCCAAAAGGCCTTGGACAACACCCGAACCATGGGAGTAGCGCTCTCACCCTGCATCGTTCCTGAAGTGGGCAAGCCCACCTTCACGATCAAGGATGATGAGATTGAGGTGGGGATGGGCATTCATGGGGAACCGGGGATCGAGGTCAGGAGCATGATGAGTGCCGATGAGATTGCACAGACTATTATTGACAAGATTCTTATCGATAACCCCTTGCACAGCGGTGATGAGGTTTCGGTGATGGTCAATGGCCTGGGTGCGACGCCGATGGAAGAATTGTTGATCGTATATCGAAAAGTACATCAGATGTTCTTGGCTTTGGGTGTCAAGATTTATATGCCTCATATCGGTGAGTTTGCCACTTCCATGGAAATGGCAGGGCTTAGTATTACGGTAATCAAACTGGATCCAGAATTGAAGGCGTTGCTCAGAGCTCCAGCGAGCACCCCTTTCTACACAAATGCAAACAAATAAGGATGAGCAGATGAGCGTGAATCGAGAAAAGCTTACGCAGGTATTTGAGACCATCAGTGCTGTGATGACAGAAAACCGCGACTATCTGATCGGATTGGATCAAAAGAGTGGAGATGGGGATTTGGGTATTTCCATGGATGAAGGATACCGTGCAGTGCGTGAGTATCTGAAGAAGACTGAAGAAGTAGATTTGGGTAGGGTGTTCATGCAGATTGCTTCTGTTTTTAATGAATCAGCTCCCTCTTCGCTTGGGACGATAACATCTTTTGGTTTCATGGGAATGGCAAAAGCTTTGAAAGGCAAAGAGGAAGCCTCTACAGAGGATATTGCTTTTGCATTCAAGGCAGGACTTGATCGCATCATGGAAAAAGCACAGTCAAAAGCCGGAGAGAAAACGATTCTTGATTCATTATGCCCTGCAGCAGAGGCCTTGGCCGATCATGCTCACGAACCGAGTCTGAATGCTTATTCTTTGGCTTGTGAAGCAGCACGTCTTGGTGCAGAGAGCACAAAGCAGATGAAATCGGTTCATGGCCGTGCTGCCTATTACGGAGAAAAGAGCATTGGGCTTATTGATGGGGGTGCTGAGGTCGGGCGCTTGCTTTTTGAGGCAATCGTACAATATCTGAAACAAGAGAACAGCAAATGAGAAGCACCCTTGACCAATCTATCTACGATGCGTACGTTGCCTTGCTCAAGAGTGAGCTCATTCCCGCTTTAGGATGTACTGAACCGATTGCCATTGCTTTTGCCGCGGCAAAGGCAGTAGAAATTCTTGGGGCTTTCCCTGATAAGCTGAAAGCCACCTGCAGCGGGAATATCATCAAGAATGTTAAGAGCGTTACTGTACCTAATTCCGGGGGCCTGTGCGGCATAGATGTAGCTGCTACCTTGGGTGCTGTTGCAGGTGATGCAAAAAAAGAACTTGAGGTTCTCAGTACTGTTACCCCTTTGGATCAAGAGAGAACCAAGCAACTTGTGAAGCAAGGATTCTGTACCGTCAGACTTGCTGAGGGGGTGGAAAATCTCTTTATTCGTATGATTGCAACAAAAGATGAGCATATGGTTCAGGTAGAGATACAAGGCTCGCATACCAATGTCTCAAAAATCATCAAAGATGGGGTTGTCCTGCTCGATCAGAGTAGTGAAACTGCAGAGCACTCTCCCCTTGATTCCTATAAGGCCCTGTTGGATACGAAGGCATGTATTGATTTTGCACTTCAGGTGAAGATTGCGGATGTTGAACAAATTATTCAGCGTCAGATCGACCTCAATACTGCAATTTCTGAAGAAGGTCTGAGAGGTGACTGGGGAGTAGGGGTTGGAAAGACCATGCTCAAGTATTACGACCATTCTGATGTACGGGTCAGGGCCTGTGCCAAGGCTGCAGCAGGTTCCGATGCTCGAATGGGAGGATGTTCTCTTCCCGTGGTAATAAACAGTGGCAGCGGTAATCAGGGAATGACTGTTTCATTGCCGGTCATAGAATATGCACTTGAGCTGAGCTCTTCGTATGAGACATTGATACGGGCTTTGGTATTGGCTAATCTTATTGCACTTCTCCAGAAGCGCTATATCGGTAATCTCTCCGCCTTCTGTGGCGCTGTATGTGCGGCTACCGGTGCGGCTAGCGGTATAGCATTCCTGTATGGCGGAAGCTATGAGGAAATTTCCAATACAATAACCAACACTCTTGCCAATATTGGAGGCATTGTCTGTGATGGGGCAAAAGCTTCCTGTGCAGCTAAGATTGCCTCAGCCCTGGATGCAGCTATTTTTGGGTTTCTTCTGGGAATGAAGGAGAAAAAGGCGTTTAGAAGTGGTGATGGATTGGTCAAGTCTGATGCAGACAAAACCATTCAAAGCGTGGGAAGAATGGGTCGTGTCGGGATGAAATGTACCGATGTCGAGATCCTGAACATTATGCTGGAGAATTAGAACCTCAATGGATTTGGGATTGCAGAACAAAGTGGCAGTAGTCACCGGAGCAAGCAAGGGCATTGGATTTGAGATCGCGAAATCCTTCTTGCAAGAGGGGTGTCGCCTGGCTATTTGTGCACGCAACGCCGAGAGCCTTCAACAGGCTCATTCTGTCTTATCAGAATATGGGCCGGTCTATTCGCACGTCGTTGATGCCACCTCTCTCTCTGAGATGGAGCTGTTTGGCAAATTGGTATATGAACACTACCAAAGCATAGATTGCTGGGTGAACAATGTCGGTGGTGTAGGATCTCGATCGGCGTCGGGATACTCACTGGAAGATATTGCTCAGGTCGTCTCGTTATGTTTTTCTTCAGCCGTATTTGGGTGTCAAATCGCAGGGTACTACATGAAGAAGAATGTTGAGGGAGGGAGCATCGTGAACATAAGCAGCCTGGCTGCAAGATGCCCTACCGCAGGCCGAAGTACCCTGTATGGCCCTTTGAAAGCTGCCGTTGGGCATTTGAGTGTAACCTTTGCTGCCGAGCTGGCAGCTTGGAATATCCGGGTCAATACTGTCTTGCCTGGATTTACGCAAACTGACAAGGTGCTTGAGAGTATTCCTGAACAGGAGAGAAACAGGGTGGAACAGCGAACGTTGATACGGCGGATGGCAAAGCCTGAAGAGATTGCTCGTCCGGTCGTGTTTCTTTGCAGTAAAGCCTCTTCGTACATTACCGCAACCTCTTTGGAAATTTCAGGAGGACGGGAGGTCGTGCTCAATCCTGAGATTGCCCATGAAAGAGAAAAGCCAGCGTTTTGAGTGCTGGCTTTCTCACTTTACGTTACGCTTTTTGCTCTTTGTTTGCCAAGAAATGGAACAGGATGCAGAAAACAGCAACAATGATATAGCCGACAACAAATTGATTTTGTAGTCCGCCACCGAGGAATTGCAACCGTGGAGCATGCATGACGCCCACTGCAGCAAGCACAGCCATTACAAAACCTACAACGGATGCCTTTATGTAATGCTTGTCAATGATGAAGACGGTGATGGCACCCCAGCAAAGTGCTGTGAACATTGCGCCTTGGGTAAGGGGCATGATTGCAGGGGAGATGCCGTGAAGAAGATTGGCTCCCATGTTCAGGTCATCGATGCTTCCTCTGTTGATTCTTGTGCCAAGATAATTGGCAAAGTAGGGCAACATTGCGATTGCAACGGCAGGTGCATGTTCTTGCGGTGATTTGGTAAAAGCATTTCCTACCATCACGATACCTACATAGACAAGGATCGGAGCAATGACTTCTATCGGAATAATTTGAGAGATATATCCAACGATTCCGAATGTCGAAGCTACTAAAAATACAATACCGTTGGCCACCGAGTAGCCCCTTCCTGCCTTGAGTTCTTTGGAGCCTACAGAGGCAATATACACTGTGGTAGGCAAGATTCCGCCGAACAAGGCTCCGAGGACCGTTCCTGCTCCGTCGGCAAATTGTGCTTCACGAACGTCGTAGTTGTCCCCAAGTGCACTCACTGCTTCGACGTTGTTCATGGTCTCGATGAAGTTATAGAAAGAGATTGGTATGATTACAGCCAGAAGATAGGAGTACTCTCCAAACAGTAGGGCAAGGCCTTGGAAGGCTGCTATGGTTGGAAGAGGAAAATAGAATCCAAGAGAACCTGCTGCCGCTCCAATGTTCTGTACATCGGCAACACCAAGCAAGTATGCAAGCACTGTCCCCAGGACTATGGCAAGAATCGCAGTTGGGATTTTAAATGGCATTACTGCTTTGCCGACCATGCCGATAAGGATGATTACCAAGACTACCGATCCTACTACAGGAGCTGCAAAGGTTTTGAAAAATAATTCTCCAGCTATAAAAGTGAGAGCAACACCAGCGAGTGCTCCGAGCATAGCAGCACGAGGCAATACTGCCCTGACCCAGCGGCCGAAGAATCCACCGAGGAATTCTATTACACCACCGAGCAAACAAGCGCCGACAGCAATCTGCCAGGCTGTAGTGTGATCTTTGGTAACAGATAGGGCCCCACCGGCAATAATTACCATGTAGATGAACTGTACTGGTGTGCTCAACCCGTATGAGAGGGCTGTTACATCAGAGCGCCCTTCTTTTTGTGCCAGTCTTCTTGCCATGTCAGCGTAATAGAAGTTGCCTGCGGCGACGGCAATTGCAGCGCCAGGGATCATTTTGCCAAAGACAATTGCAGGGGGGAATCCCATTCCCAACATTGCAATGGCGAGCCAAGCGAAGTTCGCGAGATTGTTCTGGAACAGTGCCCAAAAGCCATCTACGTCTTGTTTAATAAAGAGCGGATACGATTTCGTTGCCATTGTAGCCTCCAAAATTATGATAGTTTTATACTATCATTTAATTTGGACAAATCAAAACAAAATTGATAAAAGTGTATAGAAATTAACATTTTATAATATAAAAAATAACAACTTTTGAAAAAAATTATCTTTGCTCTTGTAGTATTGATATCTATACCGGTTAAAAACGTAAAAATCCTATAGGAATAGTATAAATTAAAAATGTTAATAATCTCACAAGGTGATATACCATCATTTTTCAGGTGGTTTTATACTTACTAGTATATTATACCAGTAGAGCAACGCTATGATGTACGTATTGTGTTTTCTTGGTCACATTCGGCTGCTTGATGCTGTGAATGATTTTTTCAATTATGCAATATTTTTTAGAAACGTAATACTGAGAAAAATAACTCAATGCCATGGAAACAAAAAGAAGTTCAGAAAAATAAGAAATTTGAAAAAAGTACTTGATTAAAGTATCAGATTTTTATATGTTCTGAATCAGAAAGAGAACGACATGCTACTGCACCCGTTGGGTCGGTCAGCAACGAAATCGGATTTTTTCTAACCTCCTTTTGTTCCCCCTAGGGTTTAACCTCCTTTTCCCTTGGGGGTTTTTTTGTGTCATTGACCTCTCTGTATAAAGAGCTTACTATCAAGACCAATGGGACCCTTGAGCCCATATTTCTTTATTCAGAATTTGCAAGGAATTTTCAAGTGTCTAAATCTCCTTTGAGCCGTCCGATTGTTGCTTCTTCTCTGGCAATTTTTTGCGCGATTCTCTGGGGTAGTGCTGCTCCTTCGATAAAACTCGGCTATGAATTGTTTCAGGTAGGCTCAGATGATACCGCCTCAAAATTAGCCTTTGCTGGAGTTCGGTTTATCCTGGCAGGCTTGATTGTTCTCCTGTTTCATCTACCCAAGAAAGGTACTATTTCGCAGATTACAGCTCTCTCTGGCCGACAATGGCAGCAAGTTCTTATCTTGTCCTTGATCCAGAACACTATACATTACTATTTTTTCTATGTCGGGGTTTCTTATGCCACTGGGGCCAAGAGTGCAATACTAAACACTTCCACCGTTTTTTTCAGTGCCTTGTTGGCGCATCTTGTCTATGCAAATGATCGTATAAGCTTGAAAAAAGGGATAGGGATGTGTATTGGGTTTCTAGCCGTGATACTGGTAAATTTCCAGCCGAACCTAGAACTTTCTTTTCGCTTCATGGGCGAAGGATTTGTGCTCATCGCCTCCTTTCTCAATAGTGCAAGTGCTCTCTATAGCAAAAAGATCAGCAGGAAGGTCAATCCTGTATTGCTGACCGCTTTGCAACTTTTTATCGGGGGAGTTCTTCTCTTGGTCATCGCTTTGATCGCAGGAGCTTCTTTGCCAAAGAGCACAGTCCTTGGGTATGTGCTACTTTTGTATATGGCGTTGCTCAGTTCCCTTGCCTTCTCGATTTGGACATCCTTGCTCAAGTACAACAAGGTTAGTTCGATCACCATATTCCTTTTTTTGATTCCTATCGTGGGAACCTTTCTTTCTGCCGTGTTTCTCGGTGAATCGGTTCTACGCATGCACTATTTGCTTGCACTGATATTGGTGGTTGTCGGAATTCTTCTGGTAACCCATGTCAGTGAAAAAGAGTAAATAGCATTCTTTTTTCAAAACCAGAATAATGTTGTTGACAGGTTGTTTTAAAGGAGGTGATAATGTAATCAGAATACTGATAATATCACTGATGAGTTTAAGGAGCATTGTCATGACAAAGAAGGAACGGGTGATTGCAGCAATCAAAAAGGAGCCTGTTGATCATGTCCCCTGTGGGTTCTCTCTCCATTTTCCAGCACAGGAGGCTTTCGGGGATGAAGGAGTCTCCTCCCATCTCAGATTCTTTTCTGAAACAGATACGGATATCTGTAAAATAATGAATGAACATCTTGTACCTTCCTTTGGCCCTTTCGTCTCAGCACAAGACTATGAAAAGGTTCCAGCACTTTCGCTGCAGGATGATTTCATGCAGCAGCAATTGATGCTTACCAAAAAGATCATGGAAAAGGTTGATCCAAATGTTTTTACCGTTGCAACCTTGCATGGGATTCTTGCTTCTGCGATACATCCTCTGGAACAATCCGGAATGAGCTATGAACAAGCTCGAACTTTTTTGGTTTCTGCTTTACGGGAAAACCCAGAGCCGGTTCTTTCTGCAATGCATCGCATAGCTTCTTGCATGTGCTCTCTTGCCAAAGCGTATGCAGCATTGGGGGTTGACGGTGTCTATTATGCAGCTCTTGGTGCTGAAAGACATTATTTTACCGATGAGGAGTTTGAGGCATGGATCCTTCCTTTTGACCGACAGATCCTTTCTGCCATAAAGAAGGCAAATGCCTATAGCTTTTTGCATATGTGTAAAGAAAACCTTGATCTTTCTAGATATGTACCTTTGCTCGATCTTGTGGATGTTGTCAACTGGGGAATCTATGAGGTTCCTTTTTCTCTTGAAGCAGGAACGTCCTTGTTCAAAGGGAAAACCATACTCGGCGGATTGGCCAACCGAAGTGGATCTCTCTTTGAGGGACCTACATCACAACTTACGCAGGATATACAGAACGTACTCAAGCAAATGGGCAGTATAGGATTCATCCTCGGCGCTGATTGCACTTTGGATACTGCTCAGGATAGAGGTCTGATACGAACTGCAGTTGAAGCCTGCCGTACTCCACACTGAAAAGAGAGTGGGTGTTTTTTTACACAAGCAATTAAAAAAACGGTATAGTAGTATTGTTCTTGATTGATTGAGTGTGTTGGGAGATGGAGATGGAGACGAAAGGATCACTGAAAGAAATGGTATATAATCAATTGGTAATCGATATTACATCAGGTAGTATCAAGCCGAATGAGATCATCGTTGAAGGTTCCTTGATCAAACGTTTTCAAGTCAGCAAGGCTCCAGTAAGAGAAGCGCTCATCGAGTTATGCAAGGACAATTTTCTCAAGAGCCTGCCGAGGGTGGGCTATCAGGTGGTAGCCTGTTCTCTCAAGGAAATCATTGATATTCTTGATTTTCGGGTGGATTTGGAAATAAGCAACCTCAGACGGACGTTCCCCCGATTGAATGAGGACTCTTTGCAGGTTTTTGCCGATTATACAATATGGACAGTTGAAGACTTGCAAAAACGGAGCATTGCGGAACATTGGTTTCACAACCAGAGGTTTCATCTCATTCTTTGTTCCTTGAGCGGCAATACGTATACATATCGAAGTCTTGAGCAATTGCTGAAGCAAAATTCTCGGTTCTTCTCGCAGTACTATTCATATGCTTGGTACCATGAGACAGAATCGAAAGGCCGCTACCATGCCTCCATCATTGAGGCCTTGCGGGAAAGGAATCTTGATAAGGCAATTAATTTGCTTACCAGCGATATCAATGCGGTGAAGGTGCAGATCCAACGGGTAATCCAGAGCACCATCGACTGATCTGAAAACCAGTAATTTCCACTATCCCTTCTGCGTGTAGGAGTGAGCAATTCGCCTACAGCGGCTTTGTGTCGCTTTTGGTTGGTGTTGGGAAATGATCGGAGTAGTAAACAGCAAACAGTAATAAAAATTTCTTGACAAATAACAAGATAGCTTGTTTACTATGATTACTGATATGATTAGTGTGCATATCTGATAGGGGGCACAATGATGGACAAGCGGGAACTATTGAACTCAGTTCTGAGCGGAGAGAAAGTACAAAAAATCCCCTGCGGATTCTGGCATCATTTTCCCTCGAAAAAGCACATGGGAGATGCTTCTGTTGCAGCACACCTGGCATTTTATGAAGCTCTTGATCTGGACATGCTGAAGATCATGAATGAACACCTTTATCAAATACAGAATTCGATACAGAACAGTGAGGATTGGAGGAGGTTGGAAAGCCGTACCTTTAGTCAGATCGGCTATGATTCCTACTTGGATGAGGTTCGAGCAATCAAGCGAGCTCTTGCTCCTGATGTTCCTCTCTTTGCTACTGTTCACGGGGTCTTGGTAAGTGCATATCATGCAACCCAGATACCTGGTTTCTTCTCCGATCCAAACAACATGGTCTCTCGTCATCTCAGAGAAGATCCTAATTCTGTAGCCATAGGACTCAGTTGTGTAGCCGATACCCTTATTGAGCTTTGTGCACAGCTGAAAGAAATTGGGGTGGATGGGATTTATTATGCTGCACTAGGTGGAGAGTCTTATCGGTTTACCCCAGAGCTTTTTTCTTCCTATGTAAAAGTGCTCGACAAGCAAGTTGTCGATGCCATCAATGCCCTTGATCTCATCAGTATTCTGCATATCTGCAAAGATCAGGTAATGCTCGATCAGTATCAAGGCATCGAGGCCGATATTGTCAATTGGGCGGTGCATGAGTGTGCATATCCTCTTGTTGCCGGACGTTCTCTTTTTCCAAAGGCAACGTTGCTTGGGGGCTTTGATGATCGCAGTGGAGTCTTGATTGATGGATCCATTACTCAGATTGAGCAGAAAGTGGATGATATTGTGAGCAGTGCAGGAAGAAGCCGTTTGATTATTGGCGCTGATTGCACGCTCTCAGAAGATGTGGCGCATTGGAGGTTGTGTGCGGCATTGAATCGAGCACACGTGAGCTAGGAAGCTTTTTTGACACGAAGCATTGTGTTCTGTCAAATAGTAGCTATACCATAGGGTATGTATAGAGGGACCCTGCGGATACAAATTTAAAAAAGGAGAACGAGACCTCTACTCGGGAAAAACTATGAAAAAAATGGTAGTTGTAGCTCTGATGGTAGTGTTGATGGTTGTGCCTCTGTTTGCACAAGGATCACGGGATACCAAGACAAGTGTTGACCCATCCTCTCAAGTGTATCCAAAAGGAACTATCTTGATTTGGTCTACTGGGCAACCGCAATTCAGAAAGATGTACTATCAGGATTGGCTTGAACGCAATCGTGATATTGCTCCTGAAGTGAACATTGAAGTCGAGACGATAGCAACCATGGCCGATGGACAGCAGCGCTTGGGAATGTATGCACTCTCTGGGGATTACTCATCCATGCCTGAGGTCATCATGCTTGACACGGTTGGGATTGTGGAATTGTCTTCTGCCGGTTTGTTGCAGGACCTGACCGATTATTATCTCCCCATTGCGGATCAGTTTGTCGACGGTGCTGCGAGTGACGCAACAGTGAATGGACGTATATTTGGTCTACCGGATGCGGTTCGTCCACAGTTGTTGTTCTACAATGCAGCTATTTTTGAAAAATACAATATTGATCCTGCAATGATGTCCACCTTCGATGGATATTATGAGGCTGGTAAATTGCTTAAAGAACGCAGCAACGGCAAGGTATTCCTTTCCTATATCGACCCATCGACGTTTACCTGGCGATATTGGGGACGTAGAGGTTTGATGCCACAGGCCAACGCAAGGATCTGGGATGAGCAAGGCAATATTGTAATCGGTTCCGATCCTGGGACAAAGCTCGCTCTCAACTATCTGGACAAGCTGAACAATGAAGGGTTGCTCTACAAGACCCGCATGTTCCAACAGCCTTTGTATGAAGCTACTGATGACGGCATCATTGCCACCTATTATATTGGTGCATTCTGGGATGAGTTCATGCGCAAGAATATTACAAGAACTGCCGGCGATTGGCGGGTCATGAATGCTCCTGTTTTCAAGGAAATCGGAACCGGCGGTGCTCCTGTATCAACCTCATTCTGCTTGGTTGATACCAAGACCAATGAGTATACAGAGTTGTTCAAGATGCTTTGGTATGATTTCCAGACTGATACCCCGACCAGGAATGCTTGGGTGGCTGAGATGGAGAAGATCAACGGCCCGTATAGCAACCCAGTGGCAAAGAACGTATTGGAAGATCCCTTCTGGCAGGAGCCTTCTGATTTCTACGGTGGGCAATCCTTCAGAAAGGCCGAGGGTGATGGTCTTGCAAACTCCTCAAAGAATATGATGGTGACTGCATCTGATGCAGAGGCTGATGCCATCATCAGTGCTGAATTGGAGAAGTATGTTGCAGGAGAACTGACCATGGCCCAGGCTATAGCCAATATGGATCGTGAGTTGAAGTTGAAAGTAAGAAGGGCAAAGCTTCCCTAAGTGTATTGTTCTGTCCAGCAGGGATTCCCTGCTGGACTTTCCAAAGAACGTGTTGAAAAGTGAGAAGGCATATGTTCAAAACATTGAGAAAGCATCGAATACCCTATCTTTTCATAAGTCCATTTTTTCTGTTGTTTCTTGTTTTTCAGCTGATTCCAATCATCTGGACGGGCTATATCAGCTTTACCCAATGGAACGGTTTGGGCTCTCCTGTTTGGATAGGCTTGGACAACTATCGATTGATGGTACAGGATTACATGGTCAAAGATGCCTTGTTCAACACCTTTACCTATTGGATTGCGGGAATCATAGGTATTCTCTTTTTTGCTTTGATGATTGCGCTGTGTCTCAACAGCGAACGGCTGAGGTTCAACAAGTTCTTCAAGACAGCCACCTTCTTGCCCTATGTGTGTGCATCAGTGGCGATGGGATTGATTTTTGGGATGTTGTTTGACGAGAATGCTGGTCTGATCAACGAGTTTCTGGTCCTTATGGGAAGTGGCAGGATTCCTTGGCTTACCAGTAGCGCCTATGCAAGAATTCCGGTCATTATTCTGTTCAATTGGCGTATAACCCCATGGTTTACCCTTATTATTCTCTCTGGACTGCTGAATATACCCAAGGAGTATTATGAGGCGGCTACAGTAGACGGTGCTAACATCTTCCAGCAATTTTTCTTCATCACCATCCCTCTTTTAAGAAATATCATGTTCTTTTGCATGCTCACCATCACCGTTGATACTTGGAAAATGTTCAATGAATCATATATTTTATCTGGTCCTGGAAGTTCGAATGCTTCACTGTTCCAATTGATTTACCAGTCAGCCTTCAGAACATTCAAGCTTGGTTACGCTTCTGCTTTGAGTGTAATTCTCATTTTGATTCTTCTGATGATTTCAATCATTCAGTTTGTCATTCGTAGACGTCAAGGTGAAGTGTAGGAGCAAGTCATGAATATCAAAAAACCAACTGCAGCAGCTACAATTGTGCATACGTTCATGATTTTAGTCGTCATTGTATGTCTTTTTCCCGTCCTTTGGATGTGTCTTATCTCTATCAAGACTGTAGGAGAGAGGGTTTCAGGCTTCCATGCACTGACCGTCGTGCAGCCTACTTTTGGGAACTTCAAGCGGCTTTTTGAGATAATTCCTCTTTGGAGCAACTTATACAACAGTCTCTTTACCACAGTATTGGGTACTTTGACGACGCTCTTTTTCTGTGCATTGGCCGGCTTTGCCTTTGCTAAATATCGATTCCCGGGACGAAACGGGCTTTTCTATTTTGTCATTGCTACGATGATGATCAGCGCAGAGGCAGGAGCCATTCCTCTGTTTATCATCATGCGCAAGCTCAACCTTATTAACAGCCTATGGTCTTTGATCATTCCCAGGATAGCCACTGCTGTTGGTATCTTTTATCTGAGGCAGTATATCTTGGATGTCCCTGATGAGTTGATTGAAGCCTCCCGTATCGATGGCTGTCACGATTTTGGAATCTTCTGGCGTGTGGTGGTGCCGATCATTCAACCGGCTCTTGCTTCCTGGGCATCCATCACCGCTATTGTTCGCTGGAACGATTTCTTTTGGCCCTTGCTCTTTTTAAACAAGAACAATAAGTATACGTTGATGGTTTCTGTCTCCATGCTTCCGGTGAGTGATGGATTGGCCACTCCTTGGCCGGTCATCCTGGCAGGAACCACCTTGGTTATCATTCCAGCCATCCTGTTTTATCTAGTCATGCAGCTGTTCCAGAAGTCAGGAAGTTTTGCCGGCGCTGTGAAGGGATGATCACTCTAACTCAAAGGCTCCTGTATACAGTCGGTAGTATTGCTGTTCGAGCTCCATCAATTGTTGGTGGTTTCCCTGTTCGATGATTCTTCCGTCTTGTAGAACAATGATCTGGTCGGCATTATGGATGGTTGAGAGGCGGTGGGCGATGACAAATACGGTCCGTCCTTCCATAAGCGCGTCCATGCCTTTTTGGACGACTTGTTCCGTATAGGTATCAATGCTGCTCGTAGCTTCATCAAGGATGAGAACCGGGGGGTCAGCGACGATGGAACGAGCTATACAGATAAGCTGGCGTTGGCCTTGGGAGAGCGACGATCCATCACCGGAGAGTTGAGTCTGGTAACCTTGGGGAAGATGGGATATGAAAGAGTCTGCATTGGCCAGCTTTGCAGCCTCTATGACCTCTTCGTCCTTGGCATCAAGTCGTCCATAGCGGATGTTCTCCATCACTGTGCCGCTAAAAAGATGCACCTCCTGCAACACGGTGGTCAGAGAACGTCTGAGTTCTTGTTTTTGTATCTTGTTGATATTGATGCCATCATAACGAATTTTGCCATCGGCTAGATCATAGAAACGGTTTATGAGGTTTGTAATGGTCGTTTTTCCTGCACCGGTAGCTCCTACGAGAGCGATTTTCTGACCCGGTTGGGCATGGATGGTAATTCCTTTAAGGACCAAGGTTTCTTCATTATAGCCGAATTCAACATCTTGCAGACAAACCTCAGCACGCAACTTTGTCAAGGTGTTTGTCCTTTCATCCAACCACGCCCAACTTTTTTTGGGATCTGCAGTCTGTTGGACCAGTTTGATATATCCATCATCCGTTTCGATGGGTTCATCAAGCAAGGCAAAGATTCTTTTTGTACCCGCTAGGGCCATGGCGACGGAGTTGAGTTGGTTTGCCATTTGGTTGATGGGCATATTGATGGTTCTGCTTAGTTGTAGGAAAGAGGCAATTGCTCCAAGGCTGAGAGCTCCCACACCTCTGATGGCCAACAACCCGCCTACTATAGCGACTAAGACATATTGGATATAGCTTATATTTCCCATGATCGGCATCAAAATATTGGCAAAGCGATGTGCGTTGAACGAGTGGGTGTTCAATTCCTCATTCAGCTTGTCAAAATCTGCTTTTGCAGCCTCTTCATGGGTGAATACCTTAATGACTTTCTGAGCATTGATCATTTCCTCGATATACCCATTGGTTTTTCCTATTGCCTTTTGTTGCTCAATGAAATAGGAACCACTTTTGCGTGCTATGTTTGAAGAAAGTGAAAGCATGAGAAACAAAGAGACCAAGACCAAGATTGTCAACTGCCAACTGGTGACAAGCATGGCAAAGAAAATGGCCAGCACTGTTACGATTGAACTGGCAAAATTGGGAATGGATTGGGTTACCATCTGCCTCAGGGTGTCTGCGTCGTTTGTATACAGGCTCATCAGGTCTCCATGTGCATGGGTATCAAAAAATTTGATCGGTAACTTTTGCATATGGATGAACATCTCGTCCCTGATGCTTTTGAGCGTGCCTTGTGCAATGGTAATCATCAGTCTATTGAAAACGTAGGTGGCAACCACGCCCAGGGCGTACATGCAGAGCATCACAAGAAGAGCCCTTAGCAGGAGGGAAAACCCCTGTGCACTAGGGTTCTGAGAAAGAGGTACTATGTATGAGTCTATCAAGATTCTGAGAAAGAGTGATCCAGCAACTGAGGCAAAAGAGCTGATCAAGATGCAGATCATGACCACCAAGAAGCGAACCTTGTATGGGATGAATATGTAGGAAAGCAGGCGTTTGAAGGTCTTGAAATCCAGTTTTGGCATCTTTGAAGAAGGTTTGTTCATGATAAAGCCTCTTTTCTCGTCTGATTCTCATACATGTCGCGATATCGATTACAAGACTTCAAAAGTTCTTGGTGCGTGCCACAAGCATGAAGCGTCCCATCATCAAGCAGTATGATAAGATCAGCATCCATTACAGAGGTTATTCTCTGTGCAATGATAATCTTTGTGGTTTCCTTCATCTCTGCTAGTAAGGCAGCTCTGATTTTCGCTTCTGTTTTAGTATCGACGGCACTGGTTGAGTCGTCCAATATCAAGATTTTTGGCTTTTTAAGGAGAGCGCGGGCAATGCACAAACGCTGTTTTTGTCCTCCAGATACATTCGAGCCATCTTGTTCGATGCGAGTTTCATATCCTTGTGGAAATTTTTGGATGAACTCATCTGCCTGGGCAATACGGCAATAGTAACGCAGATCCTCTTCACTTGCTGATTCGTTTCCCCAGCGTAAGTTCTCGCTGATGGTCATTCCAAACAGGAGATTCTTTTGAAGCACCATGGCCACTGATTGGCGAAGAGCTTTGAGTTGGTAATCACGAACATCAAGGCCTCCTACTTTCACAGTGCCGCAAAGTACATCATACAGGCGGGGTATCAACTGTACGAGCGTTGTTTTGGCACTGCCGGTAGGCCCTAGAATACCCACAGTCTGTCCGCTCTCAATGGTTAGGTTGATATCGGTGAGACAGCGCTTGTCTTGCGTCTTCGTATAGCTGAAATCGACGTGTTCAAAGGATATGGACCCATCATTCACTATGGTGACGGCATTTGTTTTTTCTACGATGTCGCTTGTTTCCTGGAGGACTTCCTCAATTCTGAGTGCCGAGGCTTTGCTGATTGTAATCATAACAAACACCATGGAGAGCATCATCAAGCTCATCAGAATCTGTGAGGTGTAAGAGATGAAGCTCATCAACTGACCTGTTGTCATTGATGCAGAAACAATCAAATGAGCTGCAATATAGCTGATGGCAAGCAAGGTCAGATACATCATGCCCTGCATCAAAGGGCTGCTGAATGCGACAATCTTTTCCGCCTTGGTGAAATCGTTGAATATCTGTTCACTCACTGTAGTGAATTTCTTTGCTTCCTCGGATTCTCTGACAAAGGATTTGACGACACGAATGCCCCGGATATTCTCCTGTACTACCGTGTTGAGGCGATCATAGACCTTAAAGACATGGCTGAACACCGGGTAGGCTGCACGTATGATGAAGAACAATCCGATACCCAGAACAGGCAGGGATACCAAGTAGACCATGCTCAAGGTTCGATTGATGTTCAGAGCCATGAAGAAGCTGAAAAGAAGCATAGCTGGACTGCGCACAGCGATACGGATGAGCATCTGATATGCCTGTTGTACATTGGTTACATCGGTGGTCAATCGGGTTATCAAGCTGCTGGTTGCAAAATGGTCAAGGTTGGAAAAGGAAAAATCCTGTACTGAGTGGTACAGTTTTCGTCTTACATTTTTTGCAAAACCTGTTGAAGCTTTTGCTGCAAAATGCCCTGCCAATGCACCAAAGAGCAAAGCTATCAAGGCACAGAGAAGAAGAACTCCACCCCAAAAAAGGATTTGTGAGAAGTCGCCCTCATCAATACCTCGGTCGAGCAGGTATGCCATGAAGAAGGGAATGGATACATCCATCACAACTTCCAAGGAGATGAAGAGCATTGTTAGATACGAAGGAAGCCGGTACCCGGCTGTTAGTTTTCTTAGTTCTCGCAGCATAGCAAAGTTTCCAGATTTTGTTTCATTTTTTCTGTGACGATAAAGAAGTGTTCAAGTTCCTCTATGGTGATTCCTTTTCTCAAGACTTTTTCAAACTCTTTTACCAAAAGAAGATGTTCATTGCAACGAGCTTTTGCCTTGTCAGTAAGGATGACGAGATTCTGTCGCTTGTCATATTCAGCTTCTACTCTTTCGATCAGTTGTTCTGCTTCCATCGTGTTGAGAATGTTGGTCATGGTAGAGCGTCGTATGCAAAGGTGCTTTTGCAGCTCCTTTTGTTCAACTGCAGAGCGAGAAGTATGGGCAAAATAGCCCAGTATATGGGTTTGTACTACTGTTTGTGGCGAGCTATGGTCAAGTTTCAATGTTTTGGTCATCGATCGAAAGAGAAGATGACTGAGAGTCTTGATGGTGAGTCCCACCTGAGGTGTCTGTTGCATGCATTCCAGCTTATTGTTAGGGTGCTAACAATACTAACGAAAAAAAGAGACACTGACAATGCTCGGTGCATAGAGAAGTGTGAAGAAGCCTCCACGAAGGAGGCTTCTTGCAAGTTAGATTGAGAAAAGTTCGGCGTATGCTTTCAGTGTTTCATCACCTTCACAGCCGTTGAGCACCTTTGTTGCCAGGACTTTGCCTAGCTGGACTCCTTCCTGGTCGAAGCTGTTCAGATTCCAGAGGAACCCTTGGAACATCACCTTGTTCTCGTAATGGGCAAGCAAGGCTCCCAACACAGAAGGGGTAAGTTGTTCTGCCAAGAGCAGGCTGCAAGGGCGTTCTCCCAAGAATTGCTTGTTTGGGTTTTTATCCTCTTTTCCGGTTGCAAAGGCAACAATCTGTGCTACCAGATTGGCATTCAACTTCGTCTGGCTTGAAGATCCTTCAACAATGACATCCTTTTGATACTGGGATTTTACAAAGCCGATGAACTGCAACGGTACAATGTCGGTTCCTTGATGAAGCAGTTGGTAGAAGGAGTGCTGTCCATTGGTTCCCGGCTCTCCAAAAATAACCGGACCGGTTGGGTAGTCAAGGGGTTGTCCATCACGATTCACACTCTTTCCGTTGCTTTCCATATCCAGCTGTTGCAGGTGAGCGGGAAACCGACTCAATGCCTGTGAATAGGGCAATATTGCAGTGGATGGATAGAGTAAGACATTACGAAGGTACACTCCTAGAAGTGCATCAAGTAATGCAGCGTTCTCTCTGATGTTGGGATTAAGAGCTGCAATATCAGCTTCATGAGCACCGGCGAGCAATGCCTCGAAGGTGTCAAAGCCATATGCAAGCGAGAGAATCACAGCGCCTACGGCACTGGTGCTGCTGTAGCGACCTCCGATGTAGTCATCGATGAAAAAGGCGTCAAGGACGGAGGAGGAAGAGGCAAGAGGACTGCTCTTGCTGGTAACTCCAACTATGTGCTTTTCTGGTTCAAGGCCTTCTATGCCACTGTTTTGCATTGCTTGGATGACCAGATCACGATTGGTCAATGTTTCCAATGTAGTACCGCTTTTTGAAACAAGTATGAAAAGCGTCCGTTCAAGATCAAGGTTTGAAATGACTTGAGCTGCATCGTCGGGGTCGACATTGCTGATGAACTGGGCGTCCAACTGTTCTCTCTTTACGCTGGTACACCACCCTTTTAGGGCAAGGTAGAGCGCGCGAGGGCCAAGATCGCTGCCGCCGATTCCGATTTGCACCACAGTTGAGAAGGATTTTCCGGTTGATCCTACTATCTCACCATTGCGGACGGCATTGCTGAACGTCTCTATCCTGCTCAGTTGCTTACGATAGAACTCTCCTTTGTTTTGCCCGTCTGCGATAACGTCTTTTTTGATTTGACCCCTGCTTAGGTGATGCAAAACAAGACGATTTTCCCCGGTGTTCATCCTCTGTCCATCGAGGATGGCTTCATATTTTTGTATAAGCGACATTTCGTCGGATAGTTCTTGTAAAACCACTAGATGATCATCTGACACCGGCATCGCTGCAAAGTGATAGCTGAGAGTTGAGCCTGCCTGGACTTGATAGTCTTTGATCCTTTCTTTGTTCAATAATTTCTTGACCAGCGGTGTTTCAATCTTCTTGAGCTTCTTGTAGGCCGCTACGGTATCGAGATTCTGGTATTTCATGTTCTTCTCCTCTGAATGCACAAACGCCCCTCCATTGTATGCAGAGGGGCGTAGAGCGACAAGCTATGGTCAATCTTCTATGTCAGGAATTCTTGTCTTGAAACTTTCCTGTAGGTCTTCCTTCGACATCCCTTCTCTGAGAATGACAAAGATGGTGTCATCTCCTGCCAAAGTGCCCAGAATTTCAGGAATAGCCAATACATCCAAGGCTATGCCTACAGAGTTGGCATGACCTGCTCTGGTCTTTATCACTCCGAAATTACCGGAAAACTCGATGGAAAGGATTCCTCGTCTGACATCCTGGATGTAGCTTTTTTCCGATTCGCTGATCAAGTCGTTCTCGGGAAGGCTGTAATAGTATCCTGACCAACCGTCAGAAATCTTGCCCACCTTGAGCATCTTCAGATCACGTGAGAGTGTAGCTTGGGTGACCGTGTATCCTTCACCTCTGAGCATCTCCAGCAAAGTATCCTGATTGTCAATCCTGTTGTTTTTTATAAGTTCCTTGACGACTGCCAACCTGTTATGTCGTTCCCTCATGGTTTGGAATCTCCTGGAATGGAATATTTATACGATTTACACGAATAAAGATACAGCACTCTTGAAGATATTGCAAGCTACAGCTACTCTTTTTGTCCTACTCTTGACCATGGCTTAAGCTTGTAGCATGCTAGGTGATGATATGTATTCATAGGAGGCTTCTATGACAATTTTGTATGTTGTTTTGGGTATTCTTATCTTGCTTGGCTTATATGTAATAAGTATCTACAACAAGTATGTACGATTGAGAAATCAGGCGGAAGAGGCGGAGTCAGCCATTGATGCCCATTTGAAACAGCGATATGACTTGGTTCCCAACTTGGTTGAAACGGTCAAAGGATATGCGAAGCACGAAAAACAAACCTTTACTGCGGTCATCGAGGCTAGGAACAAGGCCATGAATGCATCCGGTCTTGAACAAAAAGATGAAGCGGACAAGGCTTTCAGCTCCACCCTTAAGTCGTTGTTTGCACTCAGCGAAGCATATCCGGATCTGAAAGCCAACCAAGGTTTTTTGGATTTGCAGGCGCAATTGCAAAAAATTGAGGAACAGCTGCTTAACTCACGCAAGTACTACAACGCGATTATCAAGCATCTGAACACAATCTGTGAAGTGTTTCCTTCTTCGTTGGTTGCTTCGATGGTTCATTTTTCCAAAAAGCCTTATCTTTCCATTGAAGAAGAAGCTCGTGCACGAGTTGAGGTGAAATTCTAATGAAAAAGACCATTGTTCTCTTGTTGCTTCTTTGTTGCAGCTTCTCGTATCTGATGGCTCAAGACTATGTGTTTGAGCGATATCATCTAGAAATGGACGCGCGCCTTGACAATAGTTTTAAAGTGCAAGAGACCATTGTGGCTAACTTCTCGACTCCAAGGCACGGTATTTTCAGGGAGATCCCCGTCCAATTTGGACGAGTACGGGTGAAACTCGAGAACTTGCAGTCGAATGAACCGATCAAGGAAGATTCTGTTTCCTCAGGCTATGCCACCTTTCGACTCGGTTCAGAAAATCGTACAGTCACCGGCATAAAGGAATACAGAATTTCTTATACCTATACCATCGGAGATGACAGAAACGAGGAGTATGATGAGTTTTATTACAACCTGCTTGGTCCGGGATGGCAGGCTGAAATACAGGAATTTACCTTTCGCATCAACTTTCCTGAGCCCATAGATCCTTCGATGATCTTTCTCAGTGGAGGGCAGTATGGATCGACTGCTCAGCGAGGTTCTTTCAAGCTTTCTTCTGATAGGAAGACAATTACAGGAGAGGCGAGCAACCTGCTGCCGGGGGAGGCTCTCACGCTGCGTGTGCAACTACCCCAAGGATACTTCTCCGAGGTGAAGCCTTTTGTAGATTACACAATTCCTTTTTCGATTGTTGCCCTGCTGGTTGCTCTCTTTGCAAGCTTCCATGCCACCAAGCTCTTTCGTCGATACGGCAGGGAGGAGCTGTTCGTCCCTGTGGTGCAGTTTGAACCTCCGGCGGGATTGAGCCCTCTTTTGGTCGGGTACCTTGCCGATGGTGTGGTGGACAATAAGGATTTAACAAGCATGTTGTTCTATTGGGCGGATCAAGGGTTGTTGACCATTGAAGAGAAGAGCAAGAAAGACTTTCTCTTCACCAAGCTCAAAGAGATCAAGACAGACAAGGTGCATGAAAGAAAACTCTTTGACGCCCTATTTGCTTGTGGTGACGGCTCAAGGGTGACACTCAAGCAATTGGAAACCGGGAAATTCGCCATAGCTATGACAAAAGCTAAAAGTGATGTGCATGCTTATTTCAAGGGACCGAAGGATTTGAAGGATCCTGTTGCGGAGAAGAAGCGAGTGATTGCCATGCTCTGGGGTGCTTTGGTGGTTGTGCTCAATGCGTTGGCTATCACCATCGTATATCCTGATGAGACAACCATCTTCTTCCTGGTTATCGGGTTCATGAGTATGGCCCTTTCAGCTTTGGTCGCCTTCCGTCTCAATGCTACGGTCGTTCTCAGTTCCTTTCTCAAGAGGTCTGTCAAGATTGTTGCACTGGTTCTTTTCTGTTTGTTTATGCTGTTCTTGTCAACAACAATCTCCTTCGCTGTGGTCGGTCATTCTTTGGCCTATTCGTTAGGAATGTCTCTTTCTTTGGTTCTCTTTCCTGCATATCTGGGCTTTCTCACTATTGTGATCGGCAAGCGTAGTCCTTATGCACAAAAGAAGCTTGAAGAGATAGCAGGGTATCATGAGTTTATCAGCAAGGTTGAAATTGAGAAACTCAAGATGATGATTGATGCCGATCCTGCATTTTTTTATCATGTGCTTGGGTATGCGATTGTCTTGAATCTTGAGGACGTGTGGGCGAAGAAATTCAGCCGTATCAACGTTGAGCAACCGTCTTGGTATATCGGGAGGAATCCTGTTCGTGACGCCTTGTTCTATAGTGCCTTGTCCCATCGGCTGCACAGCTCGGTAATGGAAAGATCAATCTATTCCCAAGCGAAGAGCGGTTCACGCTCGCCTGTACACTCTTCTTTCGGCTCAAGAGGCTTCAGTGGTGGCGGATTCGGCGGAGGCGGTGGAGGAGCATGGTAGTTCCTAAATCCCTGCAAAAGGGACTCTATCGACATTTCAAGGGAGGGCTGTATGAGGTCTTGGATACTGTCATAGACAGTGAGACGCTCAAGACCATGGTCCTCTACCGACCTGTTGATTCTCCCTATTTATGGGTGCGAGATTATGATATGTTTACCTCGTTGGTGGAAGATTCTCATAAAACGCTGAAGCGATTCGCCTTTTTGGAAGAAGATATGGCATGATTACCCTCTTTAGGATTGCCACTTTTTTTACAGCCTTAATTTCCACAATACTGGCTGTCTATGTGTATATAAATAGGAAAGATTCAATGCCCTTGCGCTTTCTTTCCGGGCTTATGTTTGCAAATATGATCTATGCAACCAGCTATCTTTTTGAGATATCTGCCACACTGCGCTCTGAAGCCGTATTCTTTCTCAATCTTGAATATGTAGGCATTACTTTCATTCCTGTATTCTGGGTTCTTATTGCATGGTCTTATTCCTTTGAATATTCAGAAATCAGCCACTCTCGTCTGAAAAAACTTCGTTTGCTTTACATATTTCCTGTAACAGCAATTATTTTTATATGGACAAATACGTGGCATCAGTTGGTGTATAAAAGTATAGATATTGACGTCTATCTTCCTGTCACCTTGTTGCAAGTTGATCGTGCTGTCGGTTTCTGGATCATAAACGGTTTGATGACACTGCTTTTTTTTGTGGGATTTTCCAAAATCATGTACAATCTTTTGCACGCACGCAAAGAACGTCGTAAAGAGTATTTTTTACTCATTCTTTCCTCCATCCCCCCCTTTGTCAGCCATATGTTGGTACTCAGCCAGAGTGTTCCTTATGGTCTCGACTTGGGTCCTTTAGCCTTTACGCTCTCAGGATTGCTTATATATTGGGGAATTCTAAACATGCGGCTGTTCAACTTGGTCTCCATAGCAGAGCATATGGTAGTAGATGCCATGCGTGATGCAATGATTATCCTTGATACCCAAGGATGTTTGTTAAAGTGCAATAAAAGGGCGCATTGTTTTTTCGATCAGGAGAGAGCTCCTGCTAGTGGCTTGCCGATGGCAATGTTGAATCCAGAAATTCATACGATTTTTTCTAATGCGCACGCTGATGTGGATGTTCAGATTACCTTGCCCATGAGACAAGAAAAACGATTCTATGCTGTAAGGAACTCAATTATTTTTGATAAGCGAAACAGGATTAAGGGGTATCTTCTCTTGTTTCATGATATCACTCAAGTCCGCTGTCATGTAGAAGAGTTGGAAAAACTGGCTTCACGTGATGGTTTGACAAATTTGTTCAACCATCGGCATTTTATGAATCTGGCTCATGAGAAAGCCAAGAGCCTTACCAATCAAGGCTCAGGAGTATTCAGCCTGATTATGTTCGATCTTGATTACTTCAAGGAAATTAATGACACCTATGGTCATAGGGCAGGTGATATGGTGCTTGTACGGACAGCAGAGATGATGAAAGAGCTTTGCAGCGGGAAGGATGTCTGTGCCCGCTACGGAGGGGAAGAGTTTATCATGCTTTTGTCAGATGCACAGCCTAAAGAGGCCTGTATCAAGGCGAATCTGCTTTGTAAGACTATATGCAATACTGTTTTCTCTTTTGAAGGGCAAGACTTCTCAGTTACAGCAAGTTTTGGGGTGAGTACTTTTTTCCCCAATGAAGGTGTTGCTTGGGACCTTGTGCTCAGTAAAGCAGATACTGCTTTGTATAAGGCAAAGAGAGAAGGAAAAAATCAAGTTGTTTGTATGTAAATAAAAACGGAGCTAAAAGCTCCGTTCTCGTTACTGAATCCTGGTTGTTTAGCGGCGATAAGACCGAGGTTCCGGCTTTGGCTTGGCAATCGCTTCGTTAACACGAAGATTGCGGCCTCCTACCTCCTTCCCGTCGAGTTCAGAAATTGCAGCATCAGCTGAAGCATCATCCTGCATCTCGACGAAACCGAAACCCTTAGGGCGTCGTGTCTCTCTGTCTATGATGATATTGGCACTTACTACAGTGCCGTACTGTGCGAACAAGTCCCGAAGTTCTTCTTCGGTCATGCGATAACTCATGTTTCCAACATAGATTTTCTTTGCCATTCAAAGCATCCTTCACAGGCTGTGCCTGTCATACAATAATTGCTTTCTGTGGCGCAGTCGTGAACTCTTAGCTGTCTGCGAAAGCGATTCAGTAACGTACGCGGCGAACAATAGGAATTACGAACCAGCTGCAACACATCCTTTCAAGCATTAAAACGGTACCATGGAGTATTTTGGCTGTCAATTCCAGCTGATGGCATATTTGAGGTTTTATGGACATGTTTGTGTTTTTCCAGCACTTGCAATTCTTATACATTCTCAGCATTATGGCGTGTATGAACAGTAACATAGTCGGCCTTTTTGTTTCTTTTCCCTTTCTTGGGATTGTGATTGCTCTTGGTATCTTGCTGAAGCGATATGCTTCAATTTCCAGTGAGTCGATGAGAAAATTCGTACACATCGGAGTTTCGAACTGGTGGTTTATCGAAATATTCTTTTTTACAACCCTCCATTATGCATTGATAGGTCCGATTATGTTTATCGTGCTCAATAGCCTGTTTACCTTTTTGGACTGGGGAAAAGCCATAGGCATGGATGACCGTAAGCGTAATTATGGTTTGATTTATTTCCCGATTACCCTTTTGGTCATGGTTGTACTTCAGTATACCGGGCTTTTTTCGCAGTTGTCCTGCGCCATTGGGGTTTTCATCATGGGTTATGGAGATGGTCTCGCTGCTTTAGTGGGATCAAAGTGGGGTAAGCGAAAACTGGTATGTAAAACCAACAGCAAAACAGTACTGGGTTCTGTCACCATGGCTGTTGTTTCATTTTTGATTACGTTCATAGGCCTCTTTTTCTTTGGAAATCTTGGAATCGGCTCGATATTGGGCATCTCCCTCGTCATTGCTGTGGTAAGTGTATTGGTGGAAGCCTATACCCCGTTTGCTTTGGACAACCTCACAGTTCCCTTGATAGCAAGCTTGATCATCGAGGTATTGCTATGACTGATTTTGCCAATCTAGTTCCCTCTAGTGGCTCTCTCGCCTCGTATATCAACTCTGTTTTTTTCTCTTTGCCTTTCGCCTTTTGGTTTTTGGTCACTATCATGTTGTGTGTGGCGATCAGCTCCTATGTGACACATCAATTAACGGCAAACGGGTCTGTTGCTGCCTTTTTTGTAGGTTTTGGGACAACTTGGATTCTTGGATTTGGAGCTCTTGCAACGTTGTTGCTCTTTTTTATTTCTGCAGGCGTTTTGAGCAAAATTGCAAAGCGTGCAACTCAGTTTGATGTGATGCAGATCCATAAAAAGGGTGATAGACGAGATGCGATGCAAGTGTATGCAAATGGGTTGATGGCTCTAGTCGGAGCATTGCTCTATGCGCTGAACCCTTCGATTGCCTTCTTGGTCATGTTCGGCTCAGCGGTAGGAGAGGCGGCAAGTGATACCTTTGCCAGCGAAGTGGGGATTCTTTCCAAGACCAAGCCGGTTTCCATCATTACAGGTCGACCGATGACACCAGGCCTAAGTGGTGCTGTCAGTCCACTTGGTTTGGCTTCAGGACTCCTTGGTGCTGTTTTAGTTGCTCTTTGCGTGTGGGGTTGTTTTCTGCCCATGCGGATACAGAGTGCAGCCTATGCCTCGGTCATTGCACTGAGTTCATTTTTTGGTTGTTTGCTGGACAGTGTTCTTGGAGCAACGGTGCAAGCTCATTACTATGATGAGAAAACAGACAGGATAACTGAACATGCTGTTGTTGACGGACGAAAGCTTCCCTTGGAGCGGGGCATCCGATGGGTGGATAATGACGTCGTAAATCTTGTGAGTAATGCAGTTTCTGCGATATTGGGTATGTCTTTAGTACTGATAATTGGATAATATGCATTTTTTACTTGCTTCTAAGCATTTTTATTTGTATGTTACATGACGGTAGCCCTGTTGTGGTCTACTATGTGTAATCGCACCACATATTCTTTAAGTGAGGATATATAGTATGGCAAAACAATTGCAATTCAATGAAGAGGCACGCAAGTCTTTGGTGACAGGTGTCGAGAAAATCTCTCGTGCAGTGATGGCAACGCTTGGCCCGAAGGGTCGTCTGGTTGTTCTCGACAAGAAGTTTGGAGCTCCTACCGTAACAAAAGACGGAGTTTCTGTAGCTCGGGAAATCGAACTTGAGGATCCGTTTGAGAACATGGGCGCTCAGCTTCTTAAGGAAGTGGCAACCAAGACCAACGATGTTGCCGGTGACGGTACCACCACTGCAACCGTACTTGCTTGGTCCATCACCAAGGAAGGCATGAAGAGCGTAGCAGCTGGAGTGAACCCGATGGGTATTCGCCGTGGCATTGACAAGGCGGTAGCGGATGCTGTTGTAGAGATCAAGAAGCAGGCGAAGATGATCAAGGACAAGGAAGAGATTGCCCAGGTTGCTTCGATCAGCGCAAACAACGACCGGACCATTGGTGATGAAATCGCCAACGCAATGGAGAAGGTCGGCCTTGATGGTGTCATTACCGTTGAAGAGTCAAAGACAATCGAGACCACTACTGATTTCGTAGAAGGCATGCAGTTCGATCGTGGCTATCTTTCTGCGTATTTCTGCAACAATCGTGACACGATGACCGCAGTTTTGGACGATCCCTTCATTCTTATTTATGATAAGAAGATTTCCAACATGAAGGAATTGTTGCCCGTCCTTGAGAAAGTAGCCCAAGCAAGCAAGCCCTTGCTCATCATTGCCGAAGACGTGGATGGAGAGGCTCTTGCTACTTTGGTAGTGAACAGCGTCCGTGGTATTCTTAATGTAGTCGCCGTCAAGGCTCCTGGTTTTGGTGATCGCCGCAAGGCTATGCTCGAGGATATCGCCATTCTTACCGGTGGTGAGGTTATCAGTGAAGAGCTTGGCCTGAAGCTTGAGAATGCAGATCTTTCCCAGCTTGGTCGTGCAAAGAGCGTCAAGGTTGAGAAAGAGAACACAACCATTATCAATGGCAACGGCAAGCAGAGCGACATCAAGGATCGTATTGCTCAGATCAAGGTGCAGATCGGCGATACCACCAGTGACTATGACCGTGAGAAGCTTCAGGAAAGACTGGCTAAGCTTGCTGGCGGCGTTGCAGTCTTGAATGTTGGCGCAGCAACCGAGGTGGAGCTGAAAGAGAAGAAGCATCGTGTTGAGGATGCCCTCTCTGCCACTCGTGCAGCCATTGAAGAGGGTGTCATCCCCGGCGGTGGTGTTGCATTGGTCCAGGCTGCTCTGATGCTTGAGAAGGCTGACATGAGCAAGCTTACCGAAGATGAGCAGGTCGGATACAAGATTGTCCGAAGAGCTCTTGAAGAACCGATTCGTCAGATTGCACAGAATGCCGGTCTCGATGGATCTTTGATTGCCGACAAGTGCAAGCATGAGAAGGCAGGCATCGGTTTTGATGCTGAGTACTTCAAATGGGTGAACATGTTTGAATCAGGTATCATCGATCCGGTCAAGGTTACCAGAAGCGCACTGCAAAACGCTGCATCCATTGCTTCTTTGATCCTGACCACTGAGTGTGCCGTGACCGATATCCCTGCTCCTGCAGCTCCTGCTGCTCCCGGACCAGAGGGTATGGGCGGGATGATGTAAACGCTTATAGCTCAAGAAGGGCCGCAGTTGATGCGGCCCTTTTCTGCATCTATTGTAAAACTTGACTATATTGTAGTGAACGTGCTACTTTTATCGGTACTTGGAAAATTGGATGCGAAGTTGACTTCCACCTCTTTTCTGCATCCGATTTCGTGCAAAGTGAGGATTACCCATGCTTTCATTGCTTAGTGCTATGGCCGCTCCGGAGGCAACCGCCGGAAGTTCAACTGGTTCAATGATGACGACATTCGTTACCTTTGGTCTCATCATTGTTATTTTCTATTTCTTGATTATCCGCCCGCAGAAAAAACGGGATAAGGAAACCAAGGAAATGCTTGCATCTATAAAAAAGGGTGATAAAGTAGTCTCTATTGGAGGTATCCATGGTACCGTTGTTGTGGTTAAAGAGACAACTGTGGTCGTCAAAGTTGATGACAACACCCGCCTTGAGTTCTCCAGAAATGCAATCAGCAGCATCGTAAACCGAAAAGCTGAAGCTGCTCCTGCTTCGAGCAAGAAGAAAGCAAAGAAGGAAGAGTCGGTTGCTGTTGAGCAAAAGACCCAAGCAGATGCTGAGACGACAGTTGTTGAAGCTGATGCTGACAAAAAAGAGAACAAATAATTCTATTTAGACATCTGGAGAGTATCATGAAAAAACGGAGTCGTCTGGTGATTGTTCTGGTGGTCGTCTTGTTGTGCGGATTTTTCCTATATCCGACTATCAAGTGGTATGGGTTCGTACCTCAGGACGCCAAAGAATTGGCAACAGGCTCAAATGTACAAATTAAGGAGTATTCCCGTGGACAGGCTTCACGAGACCTTAGAGCTCTAAAGGATTTGGTGGTTCAAGATCCAAGTGCAAGTGTTCCTGCTCAGTTTTCCTATCTGACGAGGGCAGCAAGGGAAAATTACAAGGCAATGAAGAAGCCGGTACCAAGAAATTGGACTTTGGAATCTCTCTTTGCTGGATTCTATAATGAGCAGAACATGTTTGAAGCCATCGAAACCTATTACCGCAGCAACTTGCTTGACTTGAAGGCATTGGGTGGTAAAGCCTTGCAATTGGGCTTGGACTTGCGCGGTGGTATGAGCATTCTGCTTGAAGCTGATGTCGCATCGTTCGAAGCAAAGAAAGGATCGAGTGCTTCCTCTGCTGAAGTCGCTGCTGCCATCAAGCAGAACATTGAAATTCTTGAGAAGCGCATTGACCAATTTGGCGTGAGTGAGCCTGTTATCAGATTGCAGGGCAATGACCAAATCTTGATTGAAATTCCTGGTGCCGCAGATCCTGAGCGTGTCAATTCCTTCCTCAGGGGAAGAGGTTCCTTGGTGTTCAAGATGGTTGATACAGAACTCAGCTCCCAGCTTGATGCTTATTTCCGAGCTAATCCCTCTGAAATGTTCACTGATACAGGTGCGATCAACCAGCCGGATTTCCTTCCAGCGGGCAAGATGGCTGCCGGTTATTACATCAGCGATGAGTATGGTATTGATGAGCTTGAGCGTTTTGTCGTGATTGAAGAGGAAGTAGGTCTTGATGGTATCCATCTTGAGAGCGCTACTACTGCAACAGACGGTATCACAGGCCGTCCGGTGGTTAATTTCCAGCTCAGCAACGTAGGTGGCGATATCTTCTATAAACTTACCTCCACCAATGTGGGTAAAACCCTTGCCGTTGTCATGGATGGAAAGGTCAAGGCCATGGCCACCATCAATGAAGGCATTCGCAATAGTGTTCAGATTTCCGGATTCAATGCCGCCGAGGCAGCAGATTTGGCAATCGTGCTCAGAACAGCTGCTCTTCCCATCGAATTGGTTGTTTCCAGTCAACAGGCTGTTGGAGCTACTTTGGGAGAGGATGCAGTTGCCGCTGGTTTGAGGGCTATCGCAGTTGGTCTGCTTTTGGTCATAATTATCATGTTTGCTTACTATCATGTGAGTGGATTGGTTGCCAATTTGGCTCTGTTGTTCAACCTCTTTATCATGATCAGTGTACTCTCTGCTTTCAACTTTACCCTGACGCTGACCAGTGTTGCTGGTTTGATTCTCACCTTGGGTATGGCTGTTGATACCAACGTCATCATCTTTGAGCGTATCAAGGAAGAAAGACGGATGGGTAAGAGTGATACTGCAAGTATTGCCGCAGGGTATAACAAGGCGTTCTGGACTGTTATGGATGCAAACATCACCACGATTATTGCAGCCTTGGTTCTTTCGCAGCTTGGAAACAGTTCCGTCAAGGGTTTTGCAAACACCCTTGCCATAGGTATTGTAAGCTCGCTGTTTACCGCCCTGTTCGTCTCCCATCTCATCTTTGATGCGACTGTAGTAGACCGTGAGGACAAGAAGCTACACATCAGCTGGAGGAAAAACTAATGCTTAAGAACGATATCCCTGTAATTAAACTTCGCTGGTTCGCTTGGGCTATTGCGGTAGTCCTCCTGCTTGCTGGAGTGGTCTCTTTCGTTGTTCTGGGTGGATTCAACCTTGGTGTTGACTTCGAGAGTGGTTTGAGTCAACGTATCCAGATTGCTCCTGTTGGCCTTGAGGTGACTTACTCAGGCAACCAAGATGCAGTTCTTTCCATTTCGGGCTCTGCTCTCACTCTTGAATTGAGAGGGGACGAGGGTGTTGCAACCACCAGTTTCCGTTCTGCTTCGTATCCTACTGCACAGGATTTGGCTTCTGCATTGAATGCATTGGCCAATGTCAGTGCCTCTGCAGTGGATGGTTCATTGAGAACTGAAAACCTGCTTTCAGGATATGGATTTCCTGCAACATTGTCTTCTGTTCCTACCAAGCTGAATTTCCAGAGTGCTGGATCCACCTCCATCGAGCAGGTCAGAGAAGCTTTGGCCGATCTTGGCAATGTGAAGGTCCAGACTGTCGGCTCTGCCGCCAACCAGACGTTCCAGATCCGACTTGGCATCAAGGAAGGTGCTACACAGGCTTCAATGGAAGAAGAGGTAAAGAATGCTCTTGCCGCTTATTTCGGCAGTGGTAATACTGTAGTACTGCAAAGTGATTACATTGGCCCCAAATTCAGTGCAACCTTGCTCTCCAGTTCTATTCTAGCTGTTTTGGTCGCCATGGCTTTGATTCTTGCCTATGTGTGGTTTCGTTTCCGCTTTGCCTATGCAGTATCTTCAATCATCGCACTTGTGCATGACATCTTGATGATGCTGACCGTTATTTTACTCTTTAGATTTGAGTTCTCCAGTACCACTATTGCAGCGTTGCTGACTACAATCGGTTACTCTTTGAATAACACCATTGTTATTTTCGACCGTGTTCGTGAGAACGTGCAATTGAACAAGAACCTGGTGCTCGGCCAGCAGATTGACCGCAGTGTGACACAGTCGATGTCCAGAACAATCATGAGTGCTGTTACCACCTTGATCGCTATTGTTCCTCTTGCAATTTTTGCCTCAGGTGATATTCAACTCTTTGCAATCAAGATGGGATTTGGTGTTCTTTTTGGTACCTATTCATCCAACCTGCTTGCACCAGCAATGCTGTATTGGATCAGCAAGGCTCAGAAGAAGACAAAAGCACAAGAAAAATAAGCTTGTCCGATCTCTCATTCATAAAACGCTGTCGTGGGGTTATCTTACGATGGCGTTTTTGTCATACTAGGGCATATGAAAATTGTAATTTCAAAGTCTATGGGATATTGCAAAGGTGTCTCCAGAGCACTTGATATGGCCAGTGGTGCTGTCGCTTCTGCAAAGGCACAGGGGAGAATGGTCTATTCATTAGGCGAATTGATCCATAATTCGCAGGTATGTGAATCCTTTGCCAAGCAAGGGCTTGAGCAGATTGAATCGCCCAAAGGTCATGAACCAGGTTTTCTTGTCCTGAGGGCCCATGGTGTTGGTGATGCCCTCAAGGCTGAGTTTGAGGAAGCCGGATATCAGCTTGTCGATGCAACCTGTCCAGTAGTTAAAAGGAATCTTGAGAAGATTGCACTCTATAGCAGGACCCATACGATCATCATCGTTGGTCATCAAGGGCATCCTGAAGCTATCGCCATGCAAGGTGTATTTGCAGATGGAAAGCCCATCGAGACGTCTTTGGTAAGTTGCATAGAGGATTTGCCTGTTCCTGTAGAGGGACAGCATTATGCAGTCTTCGTGCAGACAACCTTTGACCAGAGTCGTTGGGAAGCTATCAAAGCCCACTTGCAAACATGGATTTCCAGTACTATTGTTGTTCAGTTCATCAATTCAGTCTGTCCAAGTTCCCTTGAGCGTAGAGCAGCTGTGCTTGAGCTGCTCGAAGTGTGTGATGCTGTGCTTGTAATCGGAGGTAAACATAGTGCAAACACCAAGGCTCTTGTTGCTTTGGTGCGTGAGCACGGGATACAAGCATGGCATATTGAAGATGCGTCAGAGGTGGTTTCTGAGATGAGGAGCTGTGTTATACTGGGAGTTACGGCAGGGGCTTCGACTCCACAGTCAGTAATACAGCAAGTGATAGATAGATTACAACAGGAGTAATGTATGGCGACAGATACTCGGGGGATTCCAATTCCTACCATAAAAAGGTTCCCATCCTACCTTCGGCTTCTTAAAGGATATCGTGATGAAGGAATGCAGACAGTCAGCGCTACCGTCTTGGCCGATGAGCTTGGGCTCAAGCCAATTCAAGTAAGGAAAGACATATCCTGTACAGGTATAGAAGGCAAGCCGAAGGTTGGATTTACCGTGACCAGGCTGATAGATGCTATTGTCCATACGCTAGGTTGGGATAATGCTACAGATGCCATTCTCATTGGTGCCGGTAGTCTTGGCTCTGCATTGGCCCGTTATGAAGGGTTTGAGAGCTATGGTTTGAAGATTATTGCTGCCTTTGATGTTGATCAGAAGAAGTGGGGAAGCAAGCTCGGAGATGTTCCTGTGTACTGTACAGATGAGCTCAAGCAATATATTAAAAAAAATCATATAAATATTTGTGTATTAGCGGTTCCTGCAATCCAGGCACAACAAGTAGCTGAGAATCTTGTTGAATATGGGATAATCGCCATTTGGAATTTCGCACCAAAAGATCTCAAGCTTCCGGAGCAGGTTGTGGTACAGCGTACCGATCTTGCGACAAGTTTCGCCGTTTTATCGGCAAAGGTGAAAAGAAAGATGAGTGAGGAAGACCTTCCTGCCCAGATTGATGAGTGGTAGATAAATCTGACTTATAAAGAAGAAAAAGCAGAAAACCCTCGAATAATATTACAAAATGAACAATAAAATGGTATGTAATCTAAAACATATCCAATTACGAGCTAGTAATAGAATAATAAAAATCTCAGGTGGTATAAAATCTTGACTTGCCTAAGGGTAATTTGTACACTTTGTACACGTTTAGGAATATGAGGTTGTGCCATGGATAAATTGATCGTAGAGCTATGTCTTGGAAGTTCTTGCTTCGCACGTGGAAACGCACAAACCCTGGGCGCATTGGAGTCCTTCATCAGCGAAGGTGGATATACTGATCAGGTAGAGCTGGTAGGGCATCTGTGTCTTGGTTCTTGTGCAAAAGGTCCGAATATCCGCATAGGAGAAGTGACATATCATGGACTCGATACCCAATCGGTTCTTGATCTTGTAAGGCAGGCACTTGTCGATCAGGAGGGTAGCTGATGATCTATCCCATCTATACGGAGCTGACAGAGTGTCGGGACTGTTACAAATGCGTACGAGGATGTCCTGTTAAGGCGATTCAGGTAAAAGACGGCTCTGCTGTCGTAATCAAGGATCGTTGCATCTACTGTGGGCATTGTGTAGACATCTGTCCTTCACATGCGAAAAAAATTCGCAATGACCTTGCACGTGTTCGTCAGCTGTTGCATTCAGAGAAGACAGTCATTTGCAGCCTTGCTCCTTCTGCGGCTGCAGAATTTCCAGCAAGTATGGATGCTTTGGTCCTGGCACTCCATCGCCTGGGTTTTTCAAACGTGAGTGAGACCGCCATCGGAGCGGAGTTGGTGAATAGTGCTATCGAGGAGTATGCAAAAAACCATGATGGTTATTGCCCTTGGATTTCTACAGCCTGCCCGACAGTAGTACAGATGGTGAAGAAATATTACCCTTCATTGATTGATCGATTGAGCACTGTTCCTTCGCCGCTTCAGTGTCATAGTGCATATCTGAGAAAACTATACGGTCAAGAAATCGGGATAGTGTTTATCGGTCCTTGTATTGCAAAAAAGGTTGAGGCGGATCAGAGCCCCGGTTATCCGGATTTCGCTCTCACCTTCGAAGAGTTTCGTACATGGCTTGATCTAGAGCAAATCAACCTGCAGGAGATTGAGCAGGAAATTGCCGAAAATCCTTCTCTTGTTCCCTCATTTGTGCCTTCCAGAGCAGGAAAATCGACATTATACCCTATAGAAGGTGGTATGATTGCTTCCTTGAACTGGGGCAGCGACCCATTTCAAACATATGCTGTTGCTTTGAGTGGTGCCAATCAGATTGCAGGGACCTTGCAAGGGCTTGGAGATGGTTCGGATGCAAGCTTTCTGGAGCTTCTTTTCTGTGAGGGAGGATGCATAAATGGCCCAGGAACGAAAAAAGGAACATCATCCGCACTCAAGAAAGGTGCATCCTCGCGATATACACGAAGCAGGATCACCAGCGAGGGGCCTCTCTTTTCTGGAGATAAGGAATTTGTCTCACAGTTGTTGGAGCAGGGCTATGGAATACTGAGCTCCAATATTGGACAGAATGAGGACTTGCCTGTGCAGAGTTTTGTTCGTGCGCACACAGAAGAGGAAATTCAAAAAGCTTTGCAGTATCTGGGCAAGCGAAATAAGAGTGATGAACTCAATTGTGGTGGCTGTGGTTACAACAGCTGCAGGGAGATGGCGATTGCTTTTCTCGATGGTATGGCTGAGGAGGAGATGTGTGTCACAAAGATGCGCAAGGAAGCTCAGGGAAAAATCGATGTCTTACTCAGAACCATCCCCATCGGCGTTGTTATTGTTGACGACCAATTGAAAATAGTTGATTGCAACAGCAGTTTCCTCAAGCTGTTTGGCGATGTGGATTTCACCATTGATGAAGATCTTCTACATCTCGTTGGAGGGCTTCCACTCGAAAGATTTGTGCCATTTCATGAAAAATTCAGGGATCAGTTCACCCGTACCAAGGCCCAGCAGTATCGATTGCATTATCAGGATAAATTCTTGAAGGTCACCTTCTTTAGTGTAGAGAAACAGCATCTTGTAGGTGCCTTGTTTGAAGACATCACAACACCCACCGTACGACGAGAAACTGTAGTCAAGAAAGCGGAGGACGTAATCCAGAAGAGTTTGGAAACGGTTCAACAGATTGCCAGTTTGCTCGGGGAGAATGCTGCCGAGACGGAGATAATGCTCAACAGTCTCATTGATGCTTTCAAGGTCCCTGCGCACTCCGAAGCTGATGGTTTTACCAGGGATGAGCCATGAACGATCTTTTCATAGATGTAAACTATGCACAAATATACAAGGATAAACAGAAAATCGGTGGTGATGTTTTTCTCCTTTCCCGAAACCCCGATAGCAAGCAGATTGTTTGCACACTCAGTGATGGTCTGGGCAGCGGTGTCAAAGCAAACGTGCTTGCGAGCTTGACTGCCAGGATGGCCCATAAGTTGAGCTTCAGTCCAATGGATCTTACTCATTCGGCACAGATCATCATGAATACACTGCCTGTATGTAAGGAGCGAAAGATCAGTTACGCCACGTTCACGATAGCCGATATTCGGCCTGTCGAAGAGGAAAAAGTAACAGTCAGTTTGGTTGAATACGACAATCCTCATGCTTTGGTTTTCAATGGAAGCGAACCCTATCAATGGCAGAGGAGCAAGATTGACCTGCAACGCGACGGTGCTTTCAAGAAAGAGGAGCTGAATCATTCGCAGCTTACCTTGAGCATAGGTAGTCGTCTCATCATCTTCAGTGATGGGATAACCCAAGCAGGCATGGGGAAATCTCTTCCGTTGGGATGGCGTCTTGATGGGGTTCGGTCCTATGCCCAAAGTCAAATTGCAGCAAATCCTGATATCGCAAGCGGCGATTTGGCACATGCCATTGTTAGCCGGGCTCACAGCCTCGATCGACTTTCTGCAAAGGATGATATCACCTGTATGGTCGTCTATGTCCGTAAGCCGAGAAGGACCTTGGTGGTGACCGGTCCTCCTTATACAAAGGAAAATGATGAAATGTTGGTGGATATGATCACTAAATTCGAAGGAAAGAAAATTGTCAGCGGAGGCACAACAGCTCAAATTGTTTCTAGAATTCTCAATAAACCCCTCAAAGTGGATATGAGCTGTTGGTCTGCTACTGTTCCTCCTTGCTCAACGATGGAAGGGGTGGATTTGGTAACCGAAGGGATGCTTACCTTGAGCAAGGTGGCTACGGCCTTGGAAGAGAAGAAGCCCGTACGCAGTCTCGGCAATGATGCGGTGAAAAAATTCGTGCAAGTAATGGCTGACAGTGACCAAGTTCATTTTATTGTTGGAACGAAGATCAATGAGGCTCATCAGGATCCGAATATACCGGTGGAAATAGGTATTCGAAGAACTCTCATCGGGAGACTTTGCAAGGCCTTGGAAGATAATTACTTAAAAGAAACTTCGATAAGATATCTGTAAAAGCAGGAGTAGTGGAATAATGAATAAAAGAGAAAAAGTATCGGTAAAGATTTGTGTTGGGACTGCCTGTTTTGTTCAAGGTGGTGCTGATTTGTTATTGTATCAAGATTTTCTAGATCCAATGGTGCTTGCCCATTGCGACATCGAGGGTGTTTCCTGCATCGGAGGATGTAAGGACGCCCAAGAAAAACTAAAACCTCCTTTTGTGCAAATCGGGCAGGTGGTGTACGGAGATATGACCCAAGAGAAGTTGTGTAAATTGCTTATGGAGGCGACTCATGCTTGAACTGAATAATCAGTATACAGTAATCAGGCGGAGGGTACATGCAGAAGTACTGAAACAGTTCTTCTCTGATACCCTGCTTGAGAATGTTGACAAGATTCCCTTTACCATCATTCCCAAACAACGAGTTCCCAATCGTTGCTGTATCTATAAAGAACGTGCGATGGTGCGCTATCGCATCATGGCGTTGCTTGGTATTAATATCGAAAAGGATGATGACGAACTGAAAAGTCTGGCTTCGTATGTCCAGGAGGTTTTGGAAAAGCCTCAAGAACAGGGCCCGATTCTCACTACAATCAGCACAGCCTGCTCATCCTGTCCTCCTGACCGGTATTTGATAAGTGATGCTTGTCGTGGGTGTTTCGCAAGGCCCTGTCTTGCCAACTGTCCAAAGGATTGTATCTCTTTTTCAAACGGCCAAGCTCATATTGATGAAAGTCGTTGTGTACGATGCGGAAAGTGTAAGGAAGTGTGTCCTTTCCATGCTGTGGTGCATATCCCCGTTCCCTGTGAATCGGCTTGTCCTGTAGACGCGGTCAAGAAAAATGATGAAGGGTATGTAGAAATTGATCATAAGAAGTGCATCAGCTGTGGTCGTTGTGCTATGAGCTGTCCCTTTGGAGCGATTGTTGAAAGATCCTCGATCATGCCTGTAGCCAAGATGCTCAAGGATGGAGAACATCTTACAGCCTTGATTGCACCGGCTATCGAGGGACAGTTTCCCGGCACTTTAGCACAGATAAAACAAGCTTTGCTGGAGGTTGGTTTTTCTTCAGTCATTGAGGTTTCGGCGGGAGCAGAAACGACAAGTTTGCATGAAGCAGAAGAGCTTTTGGAACGAAAAACCCAAAACCAAGGGTTTATGACTACCAGCTGCTGTCCTGCATATATGGAACTTGCTGACAGGCATCTTACCTTCCTTGGGCAGAGAAAATCTTCCGCTCTTTCTCCGATGGCATATTCAGCCATACAGGCTAAAGAGCAGAATCCGCAAACAAAAAGCATTTTCATCGGACCCTGTCTCGCAAAGAAGGTTGAAGCAAGAAAATATGATACTCTGGATGGAGTGATTACTTTCAGTGAACTTGCTGCACTCTTTATTGCGAAGGAGATAGACGTCAGGGAGATGGAAGCTTCTGATTTGGGTGATACTGCTTCATTCGAGGATTGCAGGCAGTTCGCTCTCACCGGTGGTGTTGCTTCCTGTGTCGTCAGTCGATTCAAGAATGGGAGCGATGTGGAGATACTTCCTATCAACGGACTCGATAAAAAGACTGTGCGTATGATGAAAACTTGGGAAAAGCGTCCCGTTGCAGCCGATTTGGTTGAGGTCATGTGTTGTGAAGGGGGTTGTATCAACGGTCCTGGTGTTGTAGTTAAGCCTTCGGTGGCAATGCGCCTCAGAGGTGGAAATAAGGCTGCCTCCCCTGTAAAAGCTATGCGATCTATTATTGGAGCAAAAGAGTAGGGCGTTTATGACAACAGGTAAGAACCAATTCCTATTACAACAACTCTCTTCCTTGGTCGAGGATTGGGATGGTACGATTGAGCGTAGGTATTGTCATCTGGCAAACGTATCAGCGTTGTTGTTCGACCACTTAGATCAGATCAATTGGCTTGGTTTTTATCTCACTGTTCCCGGCAGGCAGGCGCTGATCCTTGGACCTTTCCAAGGGAAGGTCGCCTGCACTGATATCAGTTTTGATCGCGGGGTGTGTGGTGCATCTGCAAGGACCAAGCAAAGCGTACGGGTAGCAGATGTGCATGCCTTTGCCGGCCATATTGCTTGTGACAATGCCAGTAGAAGTGAGCTTGTAATTCCGATTCTGGATAAGGAAAATCTGGTTGTGGGTGTCCTTGATGTCGATAGTCCTCTCTTGGACCGGTTTACACAAAACGATCAAGAGCTGCTTGAGCAGGCAAGCCGCATTATCAGCCTGCTTTGGTCTTGACTAATTGGTTCGATGTGCGCATTCTATATGACAAGGCGATGAGAAAGACGAGTAGTCGGTAGCGAGGTCACAGAGAGAATTCCCTTGGTTGAGAGGAATTTGGCAGGCGCCCGATGAAAACCCCTTTTGAGCTGCAGGTCGAACGAACTTTTTTAGTAGGCTGTGCCGCATACCTGGCGAAATAGGGAAATGAAGTGTCCTTTTTGCTGTGAAAACAGTGAAAGGGGAAGCAAGGTGGAACCGCGGAACATGAGAGCTTTCATGTCTTCGTCCTTGCCGGATACGGAACATGCCGTACCGGAGAGGGAAGGCATGAAAGCTTTTTTTGTTTGGTAGTTCATCCCATAGGGATAGAGGAGACGGTATGGCAAAGGAAGATGCGGGAGAAAGGCTCTCCAAAATTAGACACTCAATGGCCCATGTCATGGCTGAAGCAGTGCTTGAAATGTTTCCAAGTGCACAGATTGCAATCGGTCCTTCGATTGACAACGGCTTTTATTATGACTTTGATTTGCCAAGGCAGTTGGTAAGCGAGGATTTGGAAGAGATAACCAAACGGATGCAGGCCATTATTGCTCAAGGCAAGACATTCGAACGCGCAGTGGTAAGTCGTGATGAGGCACAAGCTCGTTTTTCTGATCAGAAATATAAGTTGGAGTTGTTGAAGGCGATAGATCCTGATGAAGAGGTTTCTCTTTATAGTCAGGGAGGCTTTACCGACTTGTGTCGTGGTCCTCATGTTCAATCCACCAAAGAGTTGAAAGCTGACGCTTTTAAACTGATGAGTATTGCCGGTGCTTACTGGCGTGGCAAGGAAACCAATCCCATGTTGACCCGTATCTATGGAACTGCATGGGAAAATGCTAAAGAGTTGAGACTCTATATGCAGCATCTTGAAGATGTAGAAAAAAGAGACCACCGAAAAATCGGCAAAGAACTGGATCTGTTCAGTCTTCATGAAGAGGCGGGTCCTGGCTTGGTCTACTGGCACCCGATGGGAGCCAGAATCCGTCAGGCGATTGAGAACTTCTGGCGGGATGAGCACTATGCAAATGGATATGAGATGGTATATAGCCCGCATATCGGTCGTTCTTGGCTCTGGGAGACCAGCGGGCACCTCGGTTTCTATAAGGAGGGTATGTATCCTCCCATGGAAATGGACAAGAGCGATTACTATGTCAAGCCGATGAATTGTCCTTTCCATATCATGATTTATAAGAACAGCAAGCATTCGTATCGAGATTTGCCGTTCCGTTGGGCAGAGCTTGGAACCGTGTATCGCTATGAGAAGGCAGGCGCAATGCATGGACTGATGCGTGTTCGTGGCTTTACTCAGGACGATGCTCACCTCTTTGTAACCCCTGATCAGATGAATGATGAGATTTTGGAGGTATTGCGCTTCTCTCTTCATATGCTTCACTCTTTTGGGTTTACTGAGATCAATGCATACCTTTCGACCATGCCGGAGAAGGCTGTTGGAGATCCTCAACGTTGGGCTGATGCAACAGAAGCCTTGAGGCAGGCTATAGAGAAGGAAGGCCTTTCGTATGAGGTGGATGAGGGCGGTGGTGCTTTCTATGGTCCGAAGATCGACCTGAAGATCAAAGATGCCATCGGTCGTGAGTGGCAGCTTTCCACAGTGCAATTTGATTTCAATGAACCTGAGCGTTTTGACATGACCTTTGTAGACAAGGATGGTGTCGAGAAACGTCCTTACATGATTCATCGTGCATTGCTCGGTTCAATAGAGCGCTTTTTTGGTGTCTTGATCGAGCATTATGCAGGAGCGTTTCCCCCATGGCTTGCTCCTCAGCAAATCAGGGTGATTCCTGTGGGTGAGGCTTTCTTCGAGTATGCTAAGGATTTGGAAGTTAGGTTGAGAAAGCAAGGGTTCAGGGTTTCTGCAGATCTTGGTACTGATCGGATGAATGCAAAGATTCGCAATGCTCAGCAACAAAAAATTCCTTATATGGTGATTATCGGAGAGAGAGAAGCTCAAAATGATCAGGTTTCTGTGCGATTGCGGAACGGAAAACAGGAAAATGGTCTTGCTACACAGGCTTTCATCGATCTGGTTCACCAGAAGATTCAAAGTAAGGAACAGCTGTAGAAGCTATTGTATTTAAGACGATGCACAGAGTCGGAGAAATCCGGCTCTGTATGGGGTGGGATTACGATGGATTATAGATCGGCTATCACGGAGCTTGAGGAGATTGATAGACAGATTGTCTTGCTTGAACACATTTCTTCAACACTTTCGTATGATCAGGAGCAAGCTCTCTCTCTTTCTGGAGTGGAGGAACGTTCTCGGCAGTTGGGCTATCTTGCTGAGCAAAAACATGCGCTCGTGTGCTCCCCAAGGATGGAGGAAGTTCTAGGTTTCCTTGAAGGACAAGCTAAAGAGGATGAGTTTGAAAAGGCTTTGATCCGTCTTCGCCGGCGTGAGTTTGACAAGAGCAGAAATCTTGACCCGGCTCTCATTCGTGCAATCTCTGAACAGGCATCCAAGGCACATGTAAGCTGGGTAGCTTCCAGAGAGCAGGATGATTGGTCTCTGTTTTCTCAGGATTTTTCTACCATCGTAGCTCTTGTCAAGCGAAAAGCCAGCATGCTCGCACATGCTCAGGAGAGTTTGTACGATGTGCTGTTGGATGATTTTGAGCCAACGGTTACTTCAGGGACTGTTAACTCGCTCTTTCAAGCAATGAAGCCGAAATTACTCGACTTGATTGATGTTCTAGAAGAAAAACAGGTAGAGGATTCTTTTCTATTTGACACATATCCTGTGGACAAGCAGGATGCTTTTGCCAAACGGGTGTTGTCTGATATGGGATTTGATTTCAACCGGGGTAGCTTTGCAGTCTCCGTACACCCGTTCACTTCAACAGTCGGTTGCGATGATGTAAGGATTACCACTCGGTATTCAGATCCTAGTGTAGCAGACAGTTTCAGCTCATCAGTTCATGAAGGGGGGCATGCTCTTTACGAGCTTGGTGCTTCTTCGGGTCGTTTGAAGGGAACCAGCCTTGCAAATGGTGCTTCTTTTGGAATGCATGAGTCCCAAAGCCGGTTTTGGGAGAACATGATTGCCAAAAGTCTTGAATTCTGGGAGTTTTACTATCCGTTTTTCTGTGATCTTTTCCCTAAGCAGACTGCATCCGTGGATGTCTTGCAGTTTGTAAAAGCACTCAACAAAGTAAAGAGAACCCCTATTCGTGTGAACGCCGATGAAATCAGCTATAATCTTCATATTATGCTTCGCTTTGAAGTAGAGAAAATGATTATTGATGATGATCTGAACATCAATGATGTCCCTGCTGCTTGGAATGAGCTCTCTTCAAAGATGTTGGGTTTTATGCCAAAGAGCAATCGTGAAGGGGTTTTGCAGGATGTCCACTGGTCAGGAGGTGACTTTGGTTACTTCCCTACATACGCCTTGGGTAATCTCTACGCAGGTCAGATATATCAGAAAATCAGGGAGGATATACCTCTTTCTGATTATTTGAAAGCGGGGGATTTAAATAGTATCAGAGAGTATCTTGATGCAGCTGTGTATCAAAAGGGAGCTCTCTATAGTGGTGTTGAGACCTTGCAGAGGGTTACCAACAAGAGTCTTGACGCGAATTTGTTCACAAGCTACCTTGAAGACAAATACAGCCGCTTGTTCGGCTAAGATTGAGGGTTTTATGAATATTCCGAATAAGCTTACTGTGTCGCGCTTGATTATGTCACCCTTGTTCTTTATTGCATTTCATCTTGGCAGTTGGTTTGGACCAGAGTTCCAAACTCTGGCTTCTCTTCTTTCTATTTTGTTTTTGGCTCTTACCGAGGTGACGGATTTACTTGATGGCATTATCGCAAGAAAGAAGAATATGGTCACCGATTTGGGAAAGGTGATGGATCCCTTCGCTGATACATTCTCTCGACTTACCTATTTTGTTTGTCTTTCAGGGGCGGGTATTATGCCGCTTTGGACTTTTATGGTCATTATGTGGAGAGAGTTTTCGATTATCTTTTTACGGATGTTGATGATGGGTAAGGGCAAACCGGTTGCTGCAAACATCTGGGGAAAGAGCAAAGCTGTTCTCTATGCTGTCAGCGGTGCTTTGGGCGTTCTTTTTATTGCGATGCGTCACTGGTTGGGCGAGATGCCGATCTTTGCTGCAGCTCAGCTGGTGCTTACCTTTATTTTCATTCTTGCCGCCCTCTCTTCAGTCATGTCCTTCTTGACGTATTGCAAGGCAATTAAGAGAGATGGCAGTCTTTCTTCTCTGTCGAGATAAAGGGTTTTTATGCAAAATTTGAAGGATCTGAGTAAAGTCCAAGCTCAATCAGTGCGTTTTTTACTCACTGACGTTGACGATACAATCACCAGCAACGGTAAGTTGCGCCCCGAGGCTCTAAAGGCGCTTTATCTTCTTGAAGAAGCAAAAATTCGAACTATATGTGTAACCGGAGGGTCTGCTGGTTGGGCTGATACTTACATCAGGCAATGGCCGATCGAGGCGGTGGTCAGCGAGAGCGGGGCTGTCAGCCTGTATCGAGAAGCGGGCGCCATCAAGAAATTCGTGCACCCTTCCATCATCAAGGAAGGGTATCTAGAACGCGTAGGGCAGATGATTCGTCATGTGCTGGACACGGTAAAAGAAGCTAAGCTTTCAAGCGATCAGTTTGCCAGACTTTACGATGTTGCTTTCGATCATGGAAGCGAGCCTCCTTTTTTGGATAAAAGGGGAATCGAGCAGGTTGTTGCCTTGTGCCAAAAGATGGGTGCCAGCACGGCTGTTAGTTCGATTCATGTGAATGCATGGTTCGGTCAATTCGATAAGTATCGTGGGACCCAGGCTTTTTTTGCTGATGTTCTTGGAATTCAAGAACAGGAAATGGTTGACTTTTCTTGTTACTGTGGCGATGCGCCGAACGACCAGGTTATGTTTGAACGGTTTCCACTTAGTTTCGGAGTGGGTAATCTGCGTAAACACCAGAACACCATGCATTCACTTCCTTCGTTTTGTGCCCAAGCAGAAGGTGGAGAAGGGTTTGCTGAAATTGTCGCCGCGTTGCTTGCTGTACGATGATTACGAATTGTAGAAAATTGTTGTAAAGAATGCTTGACACTGCAAGAGGTCTTTTGCTATGTTATCGAAGCACGCTAACGACGAGATGTTGAAAGTGAGCAGATTTTTGACAGATATATGAGAGAAGAGAAGAGAAGAAACAACACGAGATGATTACCTTTTAGGTCGTTGATCAAGTGTAATTGGAAGCTTTAGGGCTTCCCAGTCAATTCGAGATAACGATGAACGGTAGTGAAGAGCTACGTTCGT